>WRCA01000001.1 GCA_009784275.1 Alphaproteobacteria bacterium
GAAGAAATTTACAACTTGCGCGTGATATCTGTTCCAACCAATCGTCCGGTTGCGCGCACCGACCATCACGACGAAATATATCGCAACAAGCAAGAAAAATTCGATGCCATTATTGCGCAGCTGAAAGAATGTATCGAACGAAAGCAGCCCGTATTGGTCGGAACTGTGTCTATTGAAAAATCGGAAGAGTTGGCAGAAGTAGTTGAAAAAAGACTTAAAATAAAACCCGCGGTTTTGAATGCGAAACATCACGAATCCGAAGCGAAAATTGTGGCACAAGCCGGCGCGCCCGGCGCAATCACCATTGCCACCAACATGGCGGGACGCGGTACTGATATCAAGCTGGGAGGAAACGCGGAAGAGCTAATTGCCGCGCTTGACCCAGAAGCGAAAGATTTCGAAAAGAAGAAAAAACAAATTTATGAAAAAATAGAAGCGGACAAGAAAACTGTTCTTGATGCAGGCGGACTATATGTCATCGGCACTGAACGCCATGAATCGCGCCGTATCGACAACCAGCTGCGCGGACGTTCCGGACGCCAAGGGGATCCGGGTGATTCCAAATTCTTCCTGTCGCTGGATGACGATTTGATGCGTATTTTTGGTGCAGCACGTCTTGACGGAATGCTGACAACACTGGGGCTGAAGACTGGCGAAGCGATAAAGCATCCTTGGATTACAAAGGCTTTGGAAAAGGCGCAAAAGCGCGTGGAAGCCCGGCATTTCGAAGCCAGAAAAGAACTGCTGAAATACGACAATGTTATGAACGAGCAACGAAATGTCATTTACAAGCAACGCAATGAACTGATGACCAGCGATGACCTGACGGAATTCGTAAAAGAAATCATGGCAGATACGGTTGAAAATATTGCAGAAGTAAACATTCCTGAAAAAGCTCGTCCAGAAGATTGGAACATTGCCAATATACATGATTCGATGCAACGCACATTCGGCATAGATATTACCGATTTGGATTCTTGGAAAACAGATGAAAGTATTACGGAACAAAAAGCCTATGAAACCTTGCTGCATCTGGCACAGAATCGCTATGACCATCAAGCACAACGTTTTGGGAACGAGCTGATGCAAATGGCGCAAAAGCAAATGATGTTAAGCGCGCTGGATAACACATGGCGCAAACATTTGGCGGCTATGGATATGCTGCAGTCTGGAATCGGGTTGCGCGGGTATGCCCAGAAAAATCCTCTGTATGAATACAAACGCGAAGCATTTGAATTATTCCGCGGAATGATGAGCAACTTTAAATCCATGTCTCTGGCATATCTGTGCAGAATGGAATTATCCGCCGCAGATATCGCCGCAACCGAACAGGAACACGAAGCACGCGATGCCGAACTAAACCCATCCGGCGCAAGCGCTGCAACAAATCGCAATGCTGTCTGCCCTTGCGGTTCCGGCTTAAAGTATAAACACTGTTGTGGAAAACTGAACTAAACAAACGCGTCCACAGGGACGCGTTTTTATTCAATTGTAATTTTTACGCCAAGCGCATTGAAATCATTCGTAGTAGTTGGGGAAAGTCTGACCGCACGTGGCAATGCCAGGGTTGTTATTTTTTCGCCGCTGTGTACATTCAAAAGTATTTTTGTGCTTCCATTCGGCAGGCTATCCATAATTTTCTTTATATCCGCCAAGCGTTCTTGATTAAACATATCTAATGTAATTTTCCGCGCCACATCCGCAATCCACTGATTTAACGGAATTACGCTGTCTACAAACAACGAAACGCTGTCATCGCGCACTGCTGTCCTGCCCCTTATCAAAATCATGCTTTCATTCTGCAAGGTTGCCGCGATGGTCGGCACATCGCTGAAACACACAGCATCTATGTTTCCAAAGCTGTCCGCTGCGCTGATTGAAACCATCGGCTTGCCTGCCCTGGTAGTCCTGCGGTTAAAAGAATTCACCGTTGCCGCAATCATTACATTTTCACGATCGCGTTTCTTTGGCAAGGTTACGCTGGTTGTTAAACCATTTCGCGCAATCAGATTCTTATACTGGTCGATGGGGTGCGCAGATATATAATAGCCCAGCGCTGAATATTCATTTGCCAGCTGCTCGCCAAAGCTCCATGACGCGATTTTGGTCATATTTTTTTCCAGGCGATTTTCCAAGACATCATTTACATTTGTATCTTCAAACAGCGACAGCGTGCTGCTGGCTTCTTTGGATTTTGCCGCAAACCCCAGTATCAAGTCCGCGTTCATAAATATCTGCGCGCGATTAGGCAGCAAATTGTCAAACACACCGACCTTTGCAAACGATTCCAAGACACGCTTGTTAATAAACGGCGCGCAACGTTTTGCAAAATCCGTTATGTTCTTGAATTTTCCATTTGCATTCCGTTCAGCAATAATCTGATCCGTCGCAGATTTTCCCACGCCTTTTATCGCAGCCAATGCGAATATAATTTTTCCATTACGGACAGAAAACAAAGATTCTGAATTATTTATATCCGGCGGAACTATTTCCAAATTGAAGTTACTGCGCGCATCATCGATAAATATCGACAGCTGTTCGGAATCATTAAGATTACTGGACATACTGGATGCCAGGAATTCCGCAGGATAATGCGCCTTGATATACGCGCACTGCGCCGCGATAATCGCATAGGCAACGCTGTGCGATTTATTAAATGCATACTCGGCAAACTTTATAAACTGCTGATACAGATCTTCCGCTTGGTCGCGATTTAGTGTTTTTTGCGCCTCGCAACCATCTACGAATTTAATGCGCATCTTGTCCATGACTTCTTTAATCTTCTTTCCCATGCCCTTGCGCAAAGTATCGGACTCGCCGCGCGTAAAGTCCGCAAGGACTCTTGAGAGCTGCATGACCTGTTCTTGATAAACAATAATTCCATATGTTTCTTTTAAAATTTCTTCCGCCAAGGGATGCACATATTTCACGGGCTCCTCTTCGTGCATTCTTGCTATATACTGCGGAATATAAGCCATGGGACCTGGACGATTCAATGCGTTCAACGCCACGATATTTGCAAATACTGTCGGTTTCATCTGACGCAGCCATGGCAGCGCACTGCCATCGTATTGGAATATTCCGATTGTTTTTGCGGCGCGCCATAGCTCGAAAGTTTTTTCATCTTCCAATGGGATAAAGTCCAGATCAATATTCACGCCATGATTATCCTTAACCATCTTTACCGCGTATTTCAGAACAGACAAAGTTTCCAAGCCCAAAAAGTCGAACTTGATCAAACCCACGGACTCCAAGTAATGCCCGTCGAACTGGCATGAAGGCATTTCATTGCCCGGATCGCGATACACCGGCGCAATTTCGATTGTAGGACGATCGCCGATAACTACACCGCATGCATGCTGGCCCAAATTTCGATATGCACCCTCGATTTCCATCGATACATCGATTACCTTTTTAAGGTCAGCGTCACCTTCCAAGACTTCTTGAATTTCATCCGATTTAGAAATAGCATCAGAAATCTTTTTTGCATCTGCAGGGATAAGTTTCGCAAATCTGTCAGTTTTAGAATAAGGCATTCCATAGACTCGTCCGATGTCACGGATTGCACCACGCGCTTGTAATGAACCAAAGGTAATAATTCTGCAGATATGGTCCGCACCATATTTTCCGCAGATATAGTCCATTATTCTGGGAATCTGATCAGGCTCGAAATCAACGTCAAAGTCCGGCATGGAAATTCGATCCGGATTTAAGAATCTTTCAAATAGCAGCCCATATTCCAGCGGATTTACATTAGTAATTCCCAATGCCCACGCAACGACAGAGCCCGCACCGGAACCGCGTCCAGGACCGACCAAAATATCATTTTCCCTGCACCAATTGATATAATCCGCGACAATCAGAAAATATCCTGGGAAGCCCATTTTTATAATAACTTCTAATTCAAATTCTAATTGGTCGAAATATTGTTTTTGTTCGTCCTGCGTGATTTTATTATCCGCCATGCGCCCCGCCAGCCCTTTGCGAGAATCATCACGCAACATCTGACACTCTATATCAAAATTTTCACCAAATTTAGGCAGCAAGGGCTTTGATCGTGTATCAACCATAAAAGCACAACGTTGCGAAATTGCGACTGTATTCTTCGAAGCTTCTGGTAAATCGGAAAATAATTCCGACATTTCTTCTGACGATTTGAAATATTGCTGGGAATTCTTGCGCGGGCGGTCCGGGTCAATGATCTTTGTCTGTTGCAAAACACAACCCAATGCATCCGCAGGCTCATAATTTTCGGCTCCCGCAAAGCACGCGTCATTGGTTGCCACAATTGGGATATCCAGTTCTTGTGCCAAGCGTAAAAATTCTGGCTCGGTCTTTATTTCTTCTTCTAATCCGTGACGCTGGATTTCCATATAAAACCTGTCTCCAAAAATCTTTTGTAAATGCTCCGCCAGAACTTTTGCGAAATCTGGTTGGTTATTTAGGATTGCATGTCCGATTGGCCCTGTATGCGCACCGGAAAGGCATATAATGCCATCTGAATGCGCCGCCAGTTCTGACAAGCTGACATATGGCCCCAAATGTTGATTTTCCCCACGCATATACTGCTTTGAATTTAACGCCGTCAGGTTTACATAGCCTTTATGATTCTGCGCCAGTAATACAATCCTCGATAAAGACTCCATACGCAATTGCTTTGGATCTGCACCGTCTTGATGATTCAGCGAAGCTTCTAACCCTACAATCGGCTGAATTCCAGCGTTGGAAAGAGCTTCTGACATTTCGGCCGTGCCAGACATTAAATTAGTATCCGTCAGCGCACACGCGGGCATTTCGTATTTTTTGCAGAGTTTTACGATGGTCTGGCGATTAGGGTCTTTTTTTTCATTTGCGGAAATATAAAGCGTTCCTTCGCCGATGGAATATTTAGAATGCACGCGAAGATGAACGAATGCCTGGGACATAAGGGGAACATAGCCTATAATAGGACGTGATTCAAGAACAGTTTTTTGCTTGAAAGGGGAAAATATTTGTGTATAATCCCAGCCGTTGGGTCGGTAGCTCAGTTGGTTAGAGCGGAGCGCTCATAACGCTTTGGTCCGGGGTTCGAGTCCCTGCCGACCCACCAGTTTTTCTCATTATTCTGTGGCATTCATATGCAATAGGCGGCACACACACCGACAAGGTCATAAAATTCATTTTCGGGGCCATCGGCAAAACCACCATTTCATCCAGCAATTTTTGCTTTGCTGCACAAAGGCCCGATGTTTCTGTTCCAAATACAAACACAGGGTCTATATTTTGCAAATCCAAATCATAAAAATTCTTCTTTGCATTTGGACTGGTTCCGATCAAAGTTTTACCTTGTTGTTTCAATTTATTTACCAAATTTTCAAACGATTGATCATGAATTATTTTTGGTTCTTCTGTTATGCCCCAAGACCCTACTTTGCCCCAAATTTTCGGAATTTTATAATTAACACAATTCCCAGTCATATACAGTGTGGCATCCAGGGCCAACGACAGCTGTATCATATTTGCGATATCAGTTGGCGAACGTATAGCATCAAATAATAGTTCTATGTTTTTCATAGTTTTTCTTTTTATCTGCTTGCTATTATAATAAAAGGATTGGGATGTACAATAATTTTTCATGCCTTTACGAGGCCTAAAAAAATCCGCAGGATGCAGATTTTAATTGGTTTGAACCAGGCCCATGCCTTTGATAGGGGATGTTAAGGTAACAGCCTCTGCAACCGGGGCAGACAAAGTAAATGATGGAATCCCCTGAACTGCCGTTGCTGTAAATGTTGGTGTTCCGCCGCTGGTTTCAGAGCGCCCTTTTGCAAAGACACATGATTCAAAGTCAACCTGTGACGAAGATACCGCCCCACAATCTGTAAAAGCAGATGCCGGAATTTTCAATGTAGTTACAGCCGGCGTAGACGGCGCAGCCGTTACAGTCGGGGTTGCAGTTACAGTAGCCGTAGTCGTGCTAGATGATGAAGTAGTAGTGGCTACACAAGCAGAAGATGAAGTTGAACCAGCCGGAGAAGTTTTGCCAGAACCACATGATGTACAGCTTGTCGCAGTTCCACCAGTAGAATATGTCCCAGCAACACACGTAGAGCATGAACCACCAGAAGCAAATTGTCCAGCAGAACATGTTTTTACGCAGGTTCTACCGCTTTTTTCAAATCCACTATTGCAACTCCAATTCCAGCAGCCGCTCGCCCCCGTCGTTGTATAATTACCACCGGTCGGTGTGGTTCCCCCATCACATAAAGTTACTTTCTTTTTCCATCTATGGGGACAACCTGTATTACTAGCACCGGTCCGTAAGCAACATTTTCTCGCCATGGGAAAAGTGAGAAGTTCTATTTTTTCCCCATCTTTTTTATCACAACTGCCATCTTCATCGCCGCCAGAAAACCCGCCGCTGCAATTATCCCACGAACAGCCACCAAATGCTGTCATCGGAGCAAATGTAACTATAACCAAAAGCGACAAGATTTTAAGGCTTTGTATATTCATATTTTTTATCGGGTTACCCAGCATTCGTTTTCTGCCGGCTTCCATACCGCATTACTCAACATCTCGCAGCGTTTCTGGGCGAAGTTCGGACCAAACACGCACCTATTCCCATCCCATGACACATGTTCATTCTTGCCGCCAGTTGCAACGTTTTGCAGGTCGCACTTCACCCTTGCATCATTCAAAAGGCACAATCCCCAACCGATCTTGGCATCTTCTGATACTGTAATTAGCGGCCCGACAGCTGACAATGGCTGCTGATTGACGGGCTGAAGCGTCAATGTTTGAGGCGAGCTTATAGAAAGTGTTTGGGGGGCGGCACTGACGGAAAGCGTCTGTGGCGCGCTGACAGAATACGATACAGCTTGCGGTGCACTGACGGAATATGATTGGGCAACGGCATCAGATATAGTCTGCGCAGCAGATGTTGTCGCAGTTCCGAATACGCTTGCTGTATTTAAGGTTTCGCGCGCGCGCACTGCGCTACGTACCAATGCACTGCGGGATGACGAAGATGTTAACGCCCCCAATCTTGTATTAGACGCAAGGTTCGGATCCATCAGGTCTTTTATTTTTGCCAGGCCCCCGAACGCTTTGTTCGCAAATGTCGGTTCTATATCTATGCTCCTCATCCCATCTAAATCTCTGGGGTTCAATATCCATATTCCATTATTCTCCGTGCATATTTCTTCCAGCTGACTGCCTATTTCAATTTTCACGGTTTCCAGGATACTGTCAATCGATCTTTCCGTGCTGGGATCCAAAGTTTCTGCTTTTTCATCACCCTCGCAGAATATTTTTGCATAATTCCGCATACCTTCCCTTAACTTGTCTGGGGTCGTCAAGCGGCATCCATACGGCGCCTTGTGATCTTTATCTGTAGACGCCGGCGCGCAAGTATCGCTGATAAAGCTTTGCAACGCGTCCTTGCATCCTTCGCCAATTCTAACAGTATCCACAACGCTTACAAACGCCAGCAATTCCTTTAATCCGCAAACATTCGCGCCTTTGGTATTCGCAAGATTTTTCGCATCCGCACGCACGCAATTAGTAGCCGTCGGATCAGTATACAAATTCGCACAAGCCGCAACTTTGTCCGCGCACATAGCAGACGCCGCGCGCGCGCTTAACGCGCCAGTTGCCTGCGCCGTTGTATCGTCAAAATCCCTCATTGCGCCGCTTACATTGTCATAACATTCCTTCATCGTCATGATACAAGAATTTTTTACCTCTTCCAATTTCCTGTCTTGCGCCTGCGCGATTTCAATCAAAGCCTGACGACGGAACGCATCCCAAACCGCATTAGCATCATCGCGGCAGCTGTCGAGCGATGCACGCGCGCGATTCTTGAACCCATCCAAACCATTCAAGAAAGCCTTATTTTCCGGTGCGTTCGGGTTTTCCAATATTATTTGATTCGCCAGCTGGAACAAGCGCGGGGAAAAGATTGGCTCGCCCGTTGCATTATTAATATACAGACCAGTGAAGTCCAAGCAACGCTTGTAATCCTGACCGCATGCGGCATCATTCATTATATCAGCACGAACCTTCGTTATGCACTCATTCACAGACGCTGAATTATGATCGCGATATTCTTCCAAGCGCGCTTCGCGCAACAGCTTATTTGCCTCGCGCACTTTTTGCGCAACTTGTTCTTTCTGTGCATCGATTTTTTTAGAATACGCTTGGCAATCTTGGCTGATTATCAAACCATACGCGCTGCGCGCCATTTGCAATTGCGCCGCAGTTTCGCAAGAAGATTCCGCCATCTGGCTGCACTGTCTATTAACTTCATCATAAAGTTTTTTCCCGTCCATATTGGTCAAATCTTTATTGCCGCCACCAAATATTCCATCTCCGCCGCCCCAGACGTCATCCATCGCCGAACCGAAATCCATAAGGTTGCTGAAATCTAAAGTATTCTGCTGCTGTGTTTGCGGTTTTGTTTTACCAGACAACAAGTCGCCGATTTCTTCCAGCATCTTTGCCGCCGCAGATTTATCCCTGGTTGCCGCCAATTCACCAGCGGTGGCGGAATACATCGCGCTGACTTCTGCCGCGCTTAAGGTCACATTTTCCAAGTTATTATCAACAAAGCTTTGCAGCATGCTCTTCGCGCGATCCAGTGCTGCTTCCATATCGCCGAACTCACGAAACTTTTCCGAACATATACAACGGCGATAAGTATCATTAGCGCCCGCACAGAATTGATCCATACAAGTATTATAAACTTCGCGGCATGCATTATAACCCGTGCCCATTTTTGATAAATCCGAAAAGACCGCAGTTGCCGCGCGTGCTGGATTCGCAGATCGCGATACCGTTGCGCTGCGTGCGACAGATGGGCTGGGCAAAAAGGTTGGCTGGGCAAGTGCAGATCGCGCGGAAACTGTTGCACTGCGCGACTGTTGTGTTGGTGTTGGCATTGCGGATCGTACGGAAACCTGGGGCGCTGCGCTGCGCGATGACAGTCTTTGTGTCGCCGCCCTGTTTTGGGTTTCGTTCGATGCACGATCCTCTCGCACAGGCACAGGCGTGCCAGACCGCGGATTTTGCGGCGCAGCCCCGTACGCCAAAGGCGCACAGATCACAGAGAACAGTGCAGAAAGCAATGTTAGTTTTCTCATTTCCTTACTATATTTTATAGACTTTTGAAAATTTACGCAAGCATATATTCACTCGACTTCGTCTGCACGTATCCTCATAGTTATTCAATCATCACTACGCTTGATTTCATATACTCGGATTCTTCATCCAAACCAGTTAATTTTACATCCAGGATTTTTTTCGGCGAAATTGCCGCACCCCCCAGTTTTACAGGAATATCATCCGGTGTGCGCCCTGTATTATTTTCTTCCATCAAGACCTGGCTTGTTTGCCCGATTTGCGATTGCATAAACCTGCGCCGGTTTTCTTTCGCCAGCTGGTTTATTATTCGAACTCGGCGCTTTGATTCTGCTCTGTCGACTTGGTTCGGCATAGTCGCGGCAAGCGTTCCGGGCCGCGGAGAAAAAGGAAAAACATGTATATGTATTGGTTTTAATTCACGCACCAAAGCGCAAGTTTCTTCGAATAATTCTTGCGTTTCGCCCGGAAAGCCACAGATAATATCCCAGGAAAAAGTAATTTTATCCGCGTATTCTGTCAGTTCCCTGACCATTTGTGCATTATGACGGCGTCCCATCGCGGCCAATATCTTATCACTGCCAGACTGCATAGAAAGATGCATATGCGGCAGCATTCTGGGATTTTTATGCATAAGGTCAATAATCGGGCGCAGGTTTACCCCCGGGTCTAATGAAGACAGGCGCAAGCGTGCAAGCTTCGGAACATCGCGCAAAAGCGCCGCGCATAAATCAGGCAAAGTTTCCTTGTCCATGCGAAACCCTGCTATATCGACACCAGTTAAAACGATTTCGTAAAATCCGGCTGTGGTCGCCGCACGAACATCTTCCAAAATTTTTTCATATTGGAAAGACACATTTTTCCCGCGCAGCTTGCTGACTATGCAATACGCGCAATTGTGATTACATCCGTTTTGGATTTGAACAAAAGCTTTGGATAAAGAACTGATAACTGATTTTTGATAGCTGACGGCATGTTTGTAATCGGGAATATAAGCATTTATATTAAACTTATCCTTGTTTGCCACAACGGCAACAACGCCAGGAATTTTTTCATAATCTTTCGGCGCGCGGGTTGCGGCACAGCCCGTGATATATAGCGGAATGCCTGGGTTTTCACGACTTAATTTTCGTATAGCCTGACGGGATTGCCTTTCTGCCTCACCAGTTACGGCGCAAGTATTAACGATAATCGCGTCCTGTGTCCCTGCATTTATCAGCATAGCCTTGATTTTTTCGGCCTCCAGCGCGTTAAGCCGACACCCCATTGATAAAAATTTTACTTGATTTTCCATATATAGTAGGGCATTATATTCGGGCTAAAAAAAATTGCAACAAAGGATTTTCTTATGGCACGCACTACGATCAGCGATACTTTGGAAAAGATGGATAGTAAGTACGAACTTGGGATGCTTGCCACCCAACGCGTGCGTGACCTGAACGGCGGCGCAGAGCCTGTGGTGCATACAGGCAATGACAAACCCACGGTTACCGCCCTGCGTGAAATCGCCAGTGGAAAGCTGGATGTCGGCCATCTGCGTCATGAATTCGTCCAGTCTTATAAGTCCGTTCCTGTTGCGGATGATTCTGAAACTTCGGTGGAATCGCAGTCCGAAGATCCGTTGTTGAAAGAGCTGGATGCCGAATTGGAAGACGCCATCGTAGAAAACCCGATGCCCGCGGAAGAGGAAGAAGATATATTGGAAGAATCATTACCGGAAGAAGGCGAAGCCGAATAATCCCCCAGGTCATGGAGTCGTCGCATAGTGGCCTAGTGCGCTTGCTTGGAAAGCAAGTATACCGCAAGGTATCCAGGGTTCGAATCCCTGCGACTCCGCCATTTATTTAAAAGGCCCCGCATGGGGCGTTTTTAATAAATGACTGAAGGCGCTGATGAGAACCGGTTCGAATCCGATTATATGAGAACAAGCGAAGCGCAGTTCGAATAAATAGGAGGATACGCGCAGGCGAAGCCGAGCGAATCCCTGCGACTCCGCCACTTTTCAAAAAATTAAACGCCCCTTTGGGCGTTTCTTTATGGCGCCAGCAGACTATCCTTTACATAATAAATATTCGTGCCATCGTTCATTTTAATTTCTTTTCCCGATGGGGCCGGTGTAAGCGAAAGGTTACCATAATAAAGATTAGTTCCATCATAAATACGCAACGCAGGCGTTGTCGGCGGCAATGCCGTAGCGCGAACCATAACACTTGTAACAGTTGTGCCATCATTAACTTTTAATGTCTTATACGCCGCGCAATGGGTAATGCTGGCCGCGTTTGACCCGTCGCCAGCAGACTTGGTATTAGCAGGACATGGATATCTGCGGGAATCGAGCGCTGGGCTGTAATAATTGCTGCCCACCGGAGAGCAAACATTACCATTAACAATTTCATCATACCACTGCCCTGCGCCGCATGTATCACAGAAAGGCATCAATAATGAAGTATTCAAAAACATTCCAACCTGGCACTGCGATAGATAACATACACCGTCTTGCAGTATATAGTTATTTTCGCATCCCATGGCAACGCAAGAGCTTTCTTCTTGATAATAATCGCGTCCGGACATCATCGTTGCACCATCAATAAGCGAGCAAGTCGCATAGCAAGTATCTTCTGACGGATTTCCAGCAATCGACCATGGGTGCGTATTCGGGCAATCTGCCTCTGGCGCTGCTGCACCTTCGCAATAATGCCCTGGTGTACAAAGCACACAGGCGCTGTTGGCATAAAAATATCCGGCCGGACAAGCATTAGGATCCGGAACGCACATACCGCTGACCAGATTAAAGTCATTGTCACAGCTGGTGGCAACGCAAGTGTTCGCTATGCCGAAATAATCAAACCCAGTCCCATCGTCCGTAAGGATCCCTGGGACCGAAGTACAAGGCCGTCTGCACAGCATTTGCGACGTGTTGCCCGGATCTGAATCAGGATGGCTGACCGGACAATCAAGCGGCATAGACATAGCGGCATTCGGGCAATAGGTACCAGCCGGACATATTGTTCTGTTCGGATTATATGGGGGGCTGTAATACCCGTTTCCTGCCAGCGAGCATGATGTAGTACCGCCTGCGGTATAATATCCGCCAATACAGCTCCACATCGCGTAAAGTGTTCCGCTGCTGCTGATAGTATGCGTTTGTCCCGCCGTATAACATGTACCGCCGCCATTCGGCTGTGTGCACCATCTGCCATTCGGAAAGTTAGTTCCGCTTGTATCGTATTCATAAGTAGAGTACGCGCGCGATAAAACCCCCAGCGCCGGCAATGTACACTGGTCTTGATTACACAAAAGGGTTGCCGATATAGTTCCGATTACGTTCAAGATATTTCCACTTCCGCCGGCCTTGTCCAATGTCAAAACGGTGGTCCCAATCACGCATGCACCAGCTATTAATTCATAGCCGCTGACACAGGCTGTGGCCACGCAGGTGCTCCCCCCCCCAAAAAACACCATTCCCATTACAGCCGTAGAATTAGGCACAGTGGAAGTACTGCACGCACCCGGAAGAAAGCATTGCGTATTGGCTGATGACAACGGCAACGAGTTCGGATGGGTTAACGGACATTCTGTTTCTGATGACGAGCCTGCCGGACAAAATCTTCCTTCTCTACAAGGATGTGGATTATCTGGATCATTAGCTGGACACCAATAACCAGCAGGACACTGCGAGCATGACAAGCCATCCAGAGTATATTGTCCAGCCGAACAGTTAACTATGCATCGGCCATTTTCGACGTGAAAGCCGCTGACGCAAGTAGCCGCCGCACAAGTGCTGGGCATGCCAAAATAGAAATATCCGGACATTGTTGCGGCATTCTGTGACAATGCGCAATTCGCATAGCAAAGCGATTGTGATGGATTTAACGGCAAAGAATTTGGATGAGAACCTGGACAGTCATCCATTGGGAAATGTCCACCAGGACAATACTTTCCAGCCAAACAATCCTGGCATGTATTACCGTCAAAATACTTTCCGGCATCACATCCCATAACACACATTCCATCAATAAGAGAGTAACCAGAAAGACAAGTCGCGATTTTGCATTCAATTGCCTGGCAACCTGACCCGCCGCCACTGCAATTCGGATTATAAATGCGCCCTTCCATTGTCGCTGCGTTTGGTTCCAACGGACATCCTCCGTCATATCTGTAATAGCAATCGGTAATTGCAGATTTTAAGCCATCGGAAACTGTCCAGGGCGCCGGACATGCAATCGGCGCAGCGGCGCAATTTTCCACATCCGGACATGCAGTCGGCTGGAAATTTGGGGCGGCCGCGGTGCCAGTTGTCGCACTGCTGACGGTTTTGCAATTGGGCTTATTCGGAATCATACTGTTTGCAATATTGGCGGTCAATGTGGGGCAACCCACCAGCGCGCCCGGACAATAATTGTTCAGCGGACAAGGATATCGGTCCAGTTCGCGAAACGGGCTGTACCATCCGGCTTCAACAGGTACACAGGAATCATGATCGGTGATTAGCGCATTAGATGGCAGCGGCGGCGCATAAAATCCGCCATTACAGCTCCACGCTGCATAAACACCGCCGGAAAATTGCCCGGTGACTTTTGCTTGCTGCCCGCCCGGAAAGCACATGCCGATTGCCACATTCCCGTATGCTACGTTATTACACCAAATACCCAATTGTTGGGGGACGGCCGATACCCCCGATAATGGCGCTGTTCCGCCACTGGGTGTGCCCGGCGGCATCGGGATAGTACGCGTGCCCGGCATATACAATGGCACCCACTGACAAATAGAGCCATACCGTTCCAGCAAGCAAACGCTTGAAGCATTCATACTGTTTCCGCTAAAGGGAGTAATTGCCACATTAGCCGTTCCGATCGATGTTCCAGAAACACCGGCAACGCAGCAGGCAGTAGTGCTGCTGCAAGCATTACCACTACATGGTGCACCGTTATGTGCAAGCATCCCATTTTCGATCGTTCCCGATCCGCCCATTTTATAAAATGTCGTAGACGCGGCATGCGCCGAGAGCGGCGCTATCAAAAGTACAATAAAGATGGCGAGGAGTTTTTTCATGTTGTAAATTTTTTCAAAAATCACAAAGTGATTTTTGTCATTGCGGACTTGGTCCGCAACAGGGTCTTAAAAAACTTTTTCTCCTGTCCTTGGATCTATCAAATCCCGCGCCGTCGGCATTCTATAAATGTCTATTTTATCCAGTTCTTCCGCCAAATCCTTCCAATCAGGATTCATTGTTTCTATTAACCTATATTTCCATGCGCGATGCCAGTCTTTCAGATTTTTTTCTCTCCATAATGCTTTATCAATATACTTATAATATTCAAAATATCCCAGTTTATGAATATTTTTTTCTTTTGTAAAGCCTTTTATTAAACCATTCTTATGCTCTAACATTCTGCGTTCAAGATCGTTTGTAATTCCTATGTATGTCGCTTTTGCCCGCTCATTAAACAAAATATAAACCCAAAAGTTATATTCTCTCATTTTCACAGGCCCTATTGCGGACCAAGTCCGCAATGACAAAAATTACTCTATCCATATAAGTGCTCTTCCTACCGCCGGAGATCCCTGCGGCGCAGTTGTCGGAATAGTGTCAAACCGCGTATCATTCCCGGCCGCAATCGTACTTACTGCATTCCCAACCGGCAAGCGAGCATAAGCAACCGTGCCGCTGGTAATATTATTTGCATTCTGCTGGTCTACATTTGCAACGTTACCCAAACCAACTTGCGCCTTGGTTACCGAATGAGGATTGCCTGTATCAGTAAGATGTGAAACTAAATTCGTTTTCTGGGTCGATGTCAGCAGATCGCTTGCCGCTGCGCCTGAATCCACCATTTGACCACTGCTGTTAAACATTCCTATATTGCCGGTTGTCGCGCCTGGCACTTTATCCATAAACCCGGTTGTATCACTGGCATATACACGGAACGGAGTGTTGCTCCAGGTAATAACACCGCCAGTAACGTCTATGATACGATACGAGTCATTATCGCCGTCATGCGTTTCGTCCACCAAAATATCAGCATAGTCGCCTACTGATGGGACTCTTGTAATTCCCCACAGACTCTGTGCCGATGCGACTGTTGTCGGCAAGGCAGCCCTGGTTGCTGTCGAACCAAGGAAGTTTCCTAGATTTTCAAGGCTATCAAGTCTGTTGCTTAATGTAGTAATATCACCCGGTGTCGCCATAGTGCCATATGTTACCGTTACATTATTAGTGCTGGGGTTTTTCGCAACACTGGTAACTACATTACCGCTGCCGCTGTTGCTGAAAGCCTGGGTTGCGGATTCTGCAAGCAAGCCTTGGGCCGCCGTTGCAAAGAATGCAATATTTTCATATGCCGCGGTTCCCAGGGCAGAAATATCTACTTTATTCGCAATCTGTGCAAAGCGGGGATCATTTCCGGCCGCAACCGTATTAACTGCATTTCCAACCGGCAGGCGCGCATAGGCAACCGTGCCGCTGGTAATATTCGCCGCATTAGTTTGATCCACATTCACAACATTACCAAGTCCGACTTGCGCTTTGGTCGTCTGATGCGGATTAAGCATGTCTTGAGTATGCGTAAGCAATGCAGTTTGCAGTCCTTCGATGACATCATCCCCGATCGGTCCACCGCCGCCGCCCGTTGAAAAGCCTTGCGACAAAACCCATGACTGTGTTGCATACCCAGTCAAAGTTGGAATTTGTGGCTGATTGACCAAATCATCATAATCACCGGTGGTTGCAACCACTGCAAAACTCGGTTTGTTTGACAAATCCGCGTAAGAGCCACTGGTCGCAACCGTTGATAATGATGGTTTATTTTTTATAAAATCTACTGCCGAACTATTTCCCTGGGTCCAATCTGCTTGAGCTTGTGCCGGAAGTTGAGAAGAAGGAACTTTTCCGTCAGAGCCAAGTGATGCAACCCCACTATTCGCGCCTTTTTGTGATGCGGCAATGAAGTCCGAAGTAGCCGCCAATGCCGCAGTGCCCAAGTTTGGTTTGTTCAAGATTTCCGCGGCGCTGGATACAGCGTTCCAATCCGCTTGAACACCAATGTCCGAAGGTAACTGTGATTTTGGAACTGTACCATCAGAACCAAGCGATGCCACCCCACTGTTCGCACCTTTTTGTGATGCGGCAATGAAGTCCGAGGCAGCCGACAACGCAGCAGTGCCCAGTGTCGGCTTGTTCAAGATTTCCGCGGCGCCAGATACAGCGTCCCAGTCCGCTTGAACGCCAATGTCACTCGGTAATTGCGCTTTAGGAACTTTGCCGTCAGAGCCAAGTGATGCAAATCCATCAGACTGGCCCAGCGCCGTCCATATCGCCAACACCGATGCAGTGGATGCTTTTTGAATAAGTCCGCTGTCGACATAAGCCTTTGACGCCGCCACAACAGGGTCATCCGCATATGCGGATAACACCGGTGATGCCGTCAATGCAACAACTGCAAAGATTTTTATAAAGCGATTCATTTTATGCTTTCATTCTTCTTTATATTTCAGAATAAGTGCCTGTTTCAATTTCGATGCAATCGAAACCGCCAGATGCGTTAGCAAGCAACATTTGACCGTCGCTGCAAACGAAATCAGACGCCGCAGCCGCACCAATCGCGGTTCTCGCAGCACCTGCATCAGACGCGGTCATGACAGAACTTCCTGTCCCTGTCGCACCGATTATCGATCTTGCAGCAGCCGCATCGCTTGCGCCCACCAAAGATATACCCGTAGCACCCGCATCCGTCAGGTCGCTTGAAGCATGCACGTGATCCGATGTAGCATAATCGGCCGCCAAGCCATCAGCATACAATTTCGCATCTGACAGAGCAATCGCTGCCGCGCCTGCCGCATCAAAGCTGGACGACGAGAAACCAGAATCAGTCAAGTTTCCGTCGGAATCCAATCCTGCGAAATGGCCAGCCGTAGCGCTTGCGACTTTATCCGCCTTGCCTGATTCAAGGTCAGAAACCCTGATATCAAGGGCGCTGTCATCGAACGCTGCCGCTTGGATTGCCGTATAAACTGCTCCTGATGTGATCAGGTTGCTCGAATCGGATGTGACAACTGTATCGTATGCACTTGCCGCGATTTTTGCAAGCGTAACTGCACTGTTATCAATATCGCTGGTGGTAACGGTGTCTTTTTCCGCCAACTTACCCAGAGAGCCGATTGAGCCAGCAACAACACTTGCAATTGCTGTTTGAACAGCACCGGAAGTGACCAAATTATTTGATCCCCCTGTAACTGTTGTATCGACTTCCAGATAACCAGCTGTGTCACCATTGGCGCCCCATACGGCTACATTGCCAGACGCCGCACTGGCCGCACTGCCCGTTAGCCTGTTTTGTTTTTGGATAAGACCACTATCAACGTAGTCTTTTGACGCAACGACCGGGGCCGCTGCGCTCGCCGCACTGAACGGTGCCATTACGGCGGCTATCAGCGCTAGCTTTTTCATGTTGGTTACCATTTTCCTTCTCCTTCTTCTCTTTTTTGTTTTGTTTTATTTGTTTGTTTAATCTTTTAACCACCCGTGTATGTACCTACATATACCGTAGCACAAACCGGGCCATCAGAGCCATACTGTATTATCTGTCCTTCCGTGCAATTCAATTTATCTTGTTTTTCATCCAGCAAGTCGCCTATGCGTCCATTTGAATTATAAGAATTCGGCAGCCATCCGTCATCCGATCCCCACAAGGTTTCGTTAATCGTATCGACCTGGGCGGACTTATCCATCAAGTGCGTGTTTATTCCAGTAACGGTTTCATTCAGGCCCGTCAATGCCGTAGCCATTTCGCCGACCGAAGTCGACACATTGGACAGCGACGTATTCGTATTTATAAGCTCTGTATTAATCCCCGATATCGTGGTATTCAACCCGCTTTCGGCCGTCATGGCACGCTCGGTCTCTGTCGCAACTGCGCCATCAACATAACCTGTTGTAGCATATCCGCTTAACGCTGCACTTGTTATATATCCAGCATCATTTGTCAGCAACGAAACATTATTGCCGGTCTGCAATGCGGTATCTGCCTTGCCCAGCGATGTAACAATGCCGGACGTCAGTTTACCAGTCGTAACTGCGCCATCATCAATGTCAGATGTCGCAACTGTATCCTTCATCGCCAAAGCACCCAGATCGGAAACATTCATGGTTGAAAGTTGGCCAAGTCCAAGACCGCTTATCGAACCCGAAACGAAACTATCAAGCGCCGAATAAACCCCGCCTGATGTTACCAGTGCAGTGGAATCTGATGTAACCGAACCGGTAATCGCACGATAATCAACCACTCCCGCTG
Organism: Alphaproteobacteria bacterium; assembly: GCA_009784275.1. Lineage (GTDB taxonomy): Bacteria > Pseudomonadota > Alphaproteobacteria > Rs-D84 > Rs-D84 > WRCA01. The sequence continues at coordinate 18,411 of WRCA01000001.1, forward strand.
TTCCGGTTGCCATGACAACCTGATTTGCCGTACCAGTAATATTATTCTGTTTGCCCGCCAGAGAAGTTGTAACATCGGTTTTGTTCGCCTTCTTACCAAGGCCGCTGTCAACATATTCTTTTGACGTAACTATCTCGTCATCTCCCAGTATCGCATGTGCCGCCGCAAAAGGCGTGGTAACCGCGGCAACCAATGCAAATCTTGAAAGATTTTTCAATAGTTTGTTCATTTTATTTTTTTCTTGTCTCTCTTGTTTATCTTTATTTTTTATATTCCGGTGTATTCGCCCGTAACAATGCCCACAGGCTTCAGGTCTGTTTGTCCGCTCGTCACTTTTATAACATAAAGCCCATCTTCATCGGCGGTTGGGAATGAAATTGATGTAAGCCATTCTTCTTCTGTTCCTATAAATCCTTGTCTTACGGCAAGCTCATACGCAGATTCCCCTGTTACACCCTGGGGCCCTTGCGCGCCTTGGAATCCTTGCGCGCCCTCTGCGCCTTGCGTACCTTGGGCACCTTCTGGGCCTGGGGTTAATTCAATAGCAGAAATAATTGAATCTATCTGGCTTTTTGTATAAGTATCCGATTCCAAAACATCTATGCGCCCGTCAAGACGTGATTCTGCACTGTCCAACTGCGCAAGAGTTGCATAATCTGATAAATCTTTCGGCGTTACCCCGCCACCCAGCGACTGTCCTTTGCCGGCCAAAAATTGAGTAGAAGATAATCGTGCATTTGCGCCAGACACCCCCGACTTCCCCAGATTGACAGGTTTAACCGATGGCGCCGCCGCCAAAGGCTTTGCACCGCTGATCCCCACCGCGCCTGTGGTAGAAAGTCTGGTTCCGGCCCTGGCTGCTGTTGGCGCCGCGACAGGAACACCAGCGCTGGTACCAATGGCACGCACACTGGACGCCGAATGCGCCGAACCGGTAATAATTGTTATTGCAATAAAACTTGTTACAAAGCTTTTATTCATTTTTTATTAAAACTCTAACCTTAACCCTACCCCGAATGTGTTATTCAAGATCCCGCTTGTTTCAGATATAAATGTATCGACTACGCCACCATTCATAAGCGGGTCAATCGCTATTTCCTGTTTGTGACCGGTCATATAAGACAATTTATATGTTAGCCCCAAATACAACTGTTCCGCTATCTTTTCTTCTATGCCGATCATTGCCTGGCCCGCGAATCCCATGGAGGTCTTACTTAATTCGGCATCCGGTGCGAAATATATATCTGCAAACTTGGTTGTAAGCATACCTATTCCAACACCAAAACCAGTATATATAGAAGTGGTCGTCCATATATTTATAGTATAAAGTCCATTCAGCATGAAAAATTGACTGGAAAGATCAAAAGTTCCACCAGTATCCTTGTCAGAATACTTACCCGTATTAACATAGTTCAATTCCGCACGCCATCTGGGGGCGAACTGATACCCAGCGGCTATATCAAACCCCAGCTGCTGAACAAAAGAAAACGAATCGGTAAGCTTATCCCTCGTGCCGGATGCATCACTATATTCATTCTGGAAAGAAGCGAGATTGAAATCAAACCGCGCGCCTATATAAAACTTGCTATCAAATTTTTCGCGGCCGGCACCCACCGCAGTGTACCTTTGGGTCCTAGAATCCAAACCATATATAACATCATTACTTTTTGAAGCAGGGGCCGCAGCTTGCTTTCCTGTCGCAGTATACACGGGGGTTTCAGAGTCCAGACCGTATATAACATCTTTGCTTTTTGCGGCGGCATTCGCACCATCGACAAAAACGAATGCTATTATGGGGAGCGCAAAAATTATTTGGCCGTATTTCATTTTTATTCTCTATTTTTTCATTTTAAAAACGCGCAAAGGCGCCAATCGACGCCGCTGCGCGTTAAAAACCGCGTGCATAAAACTCCCTTGTGAGCCCGGTTTTCCCGGAACTTTTGCCACAAATTCTGCACAAATTTCTCTCCTATAACATGGGAATTATAGCAGATAGTTAAATATTTAGGAAGAGAAAAATTGTTATTTATATATGCAAACAGTTTGGTAATATTAATTAATGATTTGTCAATGGAGATACAGCGATTTTTTTCCTGATGATTTTTAAAAATTCTTTTCATAAAATGTCCCAAAAAGGAGAGCAAAATGAAAAGAATTTTACTATGGACTATTTGCAGTTTAATGTTCGCATTTCCGGCAGGCGCGTTTCTGGGCGTAGATCGCGGCCTTTATCCTTTTGCAGATGCTTGCGGGCCTGAAATAGACGACTATTGCGCGGACACCGACGATCTGGGCAATTGCATGCTGGCGAACAGGTTTTCGCTTGATGGAGACTGCGGCGATGCTTTTTACTATTGGGCGGGTGATCGATGGGGCTGGCGCGATCCTGATATGCGCGGGCGTTGGGATACCATGAATCATATGGACAGGCGCGCTTATGTAGCAAATCACTGGGGGGATTATGACGAAGCCCATCGAGAAATTCGTGAAGGCCGCGATAGATTTGGCCCCAGTGGCATTATGAACCGTCCGCCAGAGATGGGTGGGTTCCACGGCGATGGAGGCTTTCACGGGGGTGGGAGCTTCCATGGCGGTGGCGGAATGAGGCGATAAAAAACCCGGCTTACGCCGGGATTTTTATTTCTTTTTTGCGGCTGGTTTCGCAGCTGGTTTGGCGTCCTTTGCCGGAGCCGCTGCTTTTGCCGGAGCCTTGGCGCCTTTTGCACCCTTGGCATCTTTCGCGGCGGCGGCTGGTTTCGCAGCATCCGCTTCTTCGGCCATTTTACCGCCGATAATCACAAATGCCAGGTCTGCTTGACGCAAGCCCAATTCCACGCCCGCTGGCAATTTCAAAGCAGAACCATGAACCACGTCGCCTATATTCAATGCCGCCAGATCAACTGTGATTTTTTCTGGGATATCATTAACCTTGGCCACGATTGCAACCTTACGCACAGCAAAGTTCAATGTTCCGCCCATTTTCAAGCCTTTTGCGGTCTCAAAGTTCAGCAATTCAATAGGCACAACCACGCTTACTGGCTTTGCCACATCGATACGTTTGAAGTCCACATGAATTGGCGCATCGGACACCGGATGATACTGGATATCCATCAACATCGCGTTTTCTATGCCATTTGGGGTTTCGATTTCAAATAATTTAGTCCGCAAGCCCGGTTTCTTGATGAGCTCTACCCATTCTTTGCCATTCAGCTCTATTGCGATCGGGGTTTTCTTTTCCCCGTATACAACAGCCGGGACTTTTTTGTTATTGCGGACAGAACGTGCGGCCCCCTTGCCAGCGACATTCCGAATTCCTGCTTTCAGTTTAATTGACATTTTACATCCTTTGTTGTTATGCGACCTCCAAGGGTGTCGCGCGGTGCGGATTATGTTATATTTATCTTGAAAATGCAAGTTTTTTGTTGTTATGCTATAAGCATGAAAAAATTTATCTCTTTCTTATTTTGTCTTTTGCCTTTCACAGCGAACGCCTTTTCAACGACCGCACGCAGCGCATTCCTAATTGACCTGCAATCCGGCTCGGAAATTATTGCAAAGGAAGCAGATACCCTTATGCCGCCTTCATCCATGCTGAAGCTGATGACTCTGGCGGTGGTATTTGATGAAATTAAGGCCGGAAAATTAAAGCTGGATGAAAAGATTGTTGTGCCTGATGCCGCGGACTATAAAAACCCTGTTTGGAAAGATGCCAGCAAAATCTGCTTGGTGAAAGGGCAAAAGATTACTGTGCGCGATGCCATGCTGGGGCTGATTGTAATGAGTGCTGGTGATGCCTGCGTTACAATGGCTGAACGAATTGCCGGCAGCGAGCCAGCAATGGTGCAAAAGATGAATGTAAAGTCGCATGAAATCGGCATGCAAAAATCTTCATTTGGAAATGTCAGCGGCCTGCCCCATCCTGATAATTTAATGACTTCGCGAGAGCTGGCAATTCTGGCGCAGTATATGATGAACAATCATGCCGATCTGTATCCGATGTTTGCAACAAAACGCTTTGAGTTTAATGGATATCAAAGCGAGTGGTGCGCCGAGTGGGGACGGTCGAAAACCTTGAATTACAACAAGCTGCTGTTTATAATGCCGGGCGCAGATGGGCTGAAAACCGGGTATACCGCAGAAGGCGGATATGGTTTGGTAGCAAGTGCAAGCCAAGGCGGACGGCGCCTGATTGGTGTTATCAATGGCTTTAAAGCCAAGAATCACGAGGCTTTGGCGGCGGAAATGAAAAAGCTGTTGCTGCACGGATTTACAAATACATACAACAAAATTTTCTATAAGCCCGGTGATGCGATTGCGGAAATTCCAGTATGGTACGGGCGTCAGCCAACGGTTGTGGCAACAGTCGCAAAACCATTTGCAGTAACATTGCCAAAAGGCGGCGCGGCGGACGGACTGCGCGTGCTTGCGCGGTACGAGGAGCCTTTGCCCGCACCAATTCGAGAAGGCGAAAAAATCGGGGAAATCATAGTGCAGCAAGATGGAAAAATCATTGCTCGTGCTTCACTGATTGCAAAGGAACGCGTTGGAAAAGTTCAATTCTTTGCACGCATCATGAAAAATTTACAGATGATTTTTGTGAGGAAATAAAATGGCGCCGAAAAAAACATCTTCTTATAATTTCCCTGCGCCGATTGATAACGAACAATTGGTTGGACATCGCGCAATCCGTCGCACATTTGATGACGCTTGGGCACGGCGCAATGAATATCCCCTGCACCCCGTGTGGATGCTGGCCGGCGCACGTGGTATTGGGAAGGCTACTCTCGCCTATCAGATTGCACAGAAAGTTTATGGTAACATCGGTGATTTTTTTATTATCGATATGGCGCACAATATCGACAAGGATGGAAAGCCAAAGACAGATGGAAAAGTTATCAGTGTTTACACCGTTCGCGCGATGATTGAAAAGATGCAATTGTCTTCGTTTAGCGGTGGGTGGCGTGTAATTCTGATTGATAGCGTAGATGAATTAAATGCTGCAGCATCGAATGCGATTTTAAAGTTATTGGAAGAACCGCCTGCGAATACTTTATTCTTGCTGGTGGCGCATCAATTGGCAAATGTATTGCCAACTATACGCTCCCGATCCCGTGTGGAAAAAATGACTCCACTGAACATTTCAGAGCTGCGTGATTTATGCGCGACATTCCTGCCGGGAGAAGAAATATCTTCGGCTACCTTGCGTTTGGCAAATGGATCCTTTGGAAAAATCGCGAATTTAAAAATCACCGGAGGAGATGATATTTACGAAAGCTTGTTAGAACTGTTGGAAGATCAGCGCGCTAATTCCGCAGACATCATGCGCATTGCAAAAAAGATCGCGGCAGAACCGCCATTGCATGGAATTCTGCTGGATGCGATTGCTCATTTCGGCTTGGCGGATTTATACCCAACGGCAACGCGCGACCTGGCGAATATTCGCGAAGTTTATCTGGAACCAGAAATCGGGATTTTCAAAATTATAACGGACATCAAAAAATGTTTATAGACACTCACTGCCATTTGACGGACAGATATACCAAAGATCCGGATGCAATAGTTATGCATGCGGCAAAGGCTGGCGTTGGCGCGCTTGTTTGCGCCACAGCGGAACCGGACGACTTTGCGCCTGCGATTGCACTGGCAGAAAAGCACAAGAATGTTTTTGTAACAATCGGCATTCATCCAGAATATGCGGGAAAAACAATGCCGGATTACGGACACTTATTGTCGCATCCGAAAGTTGTTGGGGTTGGGGAAATCGGTTTAGATTTTCATTATGAAGACCCATTTGTTTCCTTTGCTGATGATGATGCAAAAACAGAAGCAAACAGAGAACCTGTTGCACGCAACGCACAGATAGAACTCTTTCGCAAACAATTGGGAATCGCGGTTCGGGCGGGTTTGCCGGTTGCGATACACAGCCGCAAGGCACGCGAAGATACAGTGGAAATTTTATGCGCACCTGAATACGCGGGACTGGGTGGCGGCGGTGCGCCTGGCGTGATGCACTTTCATTGCATGCCATGGGAATTTACAAAAAAATTACTGGATCGCGGATTTTATTTTTCTGCCACTGGAATCATTACTTTTAAAAATGCGGATGCCGAACGCGAAGTTTTTTCTAAAATTCCGTTGGACAGAATCGTGATCGAAACAGATGCGCCTTGGTGCGCGCCGGTTCCATTTCGCGGAAAAGAATGTACCCCGGCGATGGTTGTCGAGACAGCGAAAGTTCTGGCAGAAATCAGGAATATTCCATTACAGGAATTAGAGGTTGTTTTGGAACAAAATACAAAAAAATTATATCCGAAATTATCGGTTTAATCGCCGTATTTCCGCCCCCGAAGAAAATCACAAATATAATCCCATAAGTTGAATTTAGCTTGTACAATTGGCTTTTGGGGATTTGTAGGCTGCATATATTTGGGCGTTCCTGAAAAATGATCCCCCAGCGCTTCCTTAAAGGCAGTTGATAATTCCCATAATGCTTTAAACTTCATTTAATTCCTCTTGCCAAAAAAACATAGAATATATTTATAGGAAATGCAAGTTTTCTAAATTATGACAGGTTATTAAAAACCGCCTGGGGCAAAGCACCAAGCGGTTGTATCCAAAAATGATTTTTTAGATTTGTTTCTGATGTTTTGAAAGCCAAGCTTTGGTTGTCTTTGCATTACCATGAAATGGATTGCCCTGTCCATGTCGCACCATTGCAAACTCCGTGCCAGCTTTATCAAAGACCCAGGTTAATGTATCTTTGCCTTCCAGCTTATCAAGCCTGTCTTCTATTTTCTTTTTCCAAGAATCGCCAGCTGGACCTGTCTTGCCTGAACCAGGATTGGCATTGCCTCTGCCGCTGTTTACTACAATTTTTCTACCCTTGAATAAATCTTGAATATCTGCTTCAAGATATGGCAGAGTTATTCCGTTTTCTGCCAGAATATCCTTGGCATCTCTCTCAACAAGTCCTTTCCCAAGCGCTGCAGAAATTTCTGCTTCGGTAAGGTTGCCTTTAAGGATATCGATTTCTCTATCGAATTCCTGTAATTTTCTAATAACTTCAAAATTAAACTCTCTATAGTCTGTCGATATTTTTCCGAACTTCGAAGTACCCAAAATAGGATCCAGCCCCCTGTAAAAAGCTTTTTCTTGGGCCATGATAAAGTTTAGAAATTCTGGCGTAAATCCATAATCCGCATACATTTCTTTCCCAAAAAATCCATCCGTGCTTGCAAACCGAAATCCTTCCGGCCCTATGATCACACGTTCTTCCGCCGATATATGATTGGAAAATTCTTCATAATATCTTTTATTGTATTCCAAGCTTAGGGCCACTTCGGGATGTTTCACATAATTCTTGTGGCCATAATTGTCTATAAAATTTCCCAGCTCCCACTTGCGTTGGTACAGGTCCGCCAGCTTTTGAATCTCTGCCTGATTCGCCTGATTATAATTATTCGTATTTCTAACAGGCTGTTTTTTCTGGGGTTTTGAATCATCGCAAGCAATAGACAGCGCAATAAGCGGTATCATCATGCCAGCCAATTTGATATTTCTTAACATATTTTTATTCATTATGATTTCCTTTTAGAAAATTAACTTTGGACCCAAAATATAACATACTTAATATTTTTGTCAAGTGATTTTTCCATATTAAAATTGGCCAGGTTTTTATGGAATTTGCGAGTTTTATTGGTATAATTACAGTATGACACGTCAATTAATTAAATCTGGACAGGTTGCTGAAAACCGCAAAGCGCGGTTTAGTTACTCTATCGAAGACACGATAGAGGCTGGTGTTTCACTCACTGGCGCAGAGGTTAAATCTATTCGATATGGCATGGTCTCGATTGTCGATGGTTTTGTATCCGTGCGTGATGGAAATTTGGTCTTGAAAAATGTTGTAATTCAAGCCTTACCCACTGCCGCAAAGATTGTAAATTTTGATGAGCGTCGCGGACGTCAATTATTATTGCACTCTGCACAGATTCGCCGCCTTGTTGGAAAGTTGTCGGAAAAAGGCGCGACCATTGTGCCGCTTAAACTTTATTTTAATAATCGCGGAAAGGTAAAAGTCTTGCTGGGCGTCGGGTTCGGCAAAAGCCAAATCGACAAACGCGAAACAATTAAACGTCGCGAATGGGATAAAGAAAAGGCTCGCATAGTGCGCGGGAAAGTCATAAAATAATAAAAAACAAAGGAGCAAAAAATGTGGACAACAATAGCAATACTGGCCGTAATAATTTTATATGTCGTTGCGGTTTATAATGGACTGATTGCGCGCCGCACCCAAGCGCGCGAAGCTTGGTCGACCATCGATACTCAATTGAAACGCCGTTATGACCTGATTCCGAATTTGGTTAATGCCGTCAAGGGCGCGATGAAGCATGAAAAAGGTACGCTTGAATCTGTTATCGCCGCACGCAACAGCGCGATGAGTGCCAGCAGCGTTGCAGATAAAGGCGCTGCAGAAAATCAACTGACCGGTGCGCTGAAAAGCATCTTCGCACTCGCGGAAAGCTACCCTGCCCTGCGTGCGAATGAAAACTTTTTGGAACTGCAGCAAGAGCTGACCGACACCGAAACAAAAATTCAAGCCGCGCGGCAATTCTACAATACTGTCGTAATGAGCCTGAATGTGCAGATAAAGCAATTCCCCAGTAACATTGTTGCAAACCTGTTTAAATTCGTTCCGGAAAAGTTTTTTGAACTGGATGAGGAAGAAAAAACCGCGGTCAAAAAAGCCCCAAAGATTGAGTTCTAAAGCATGGCCGGCACAAAGACTGTTTATGATCACATCAGGGAAAATAACTGGAAGACCGCTGCGTTAGTAGTGGCGTTTCCGTTGATTTTCATTTTGCTTGTTTTTCTGTTTGTTTGGATTGTCGCGCCATTTGAACAAGCGTTGGAAGTAACCGCGATGGTTGCGATTCCAACAACTATTGCTTGTCTGGTTTGGATGCTGATTTCTTGGGCTTTTGGTGATTCAATGATGTTGTCATCCGCGGGCGCAAAAGAAATTCACTCCGATGAAAAAGAGTATCGGCAGATTTTCCGCAGCGTCGAAAATGTTGCCCTTGCCGCAGGGCTGCCTACCCCGCGCGTTTATATTATCGAAGATGACTCATTAAATGCTTTTGCGACTGGGCGCACGCCAAAGGATGCATCTGTTGCCTTGACCCGCGGGATAATCAATAAACTCGATAGGCTGGAATTGGAAGGCGTTATCGCGCACGAAATGGCGCATATCGGCAATCGCGATATTCGCCTGGATATGTTGGTCATTACAGGTGTTGGCGTTACTGTTTTCGCCGCCGATATAATTTTCCGAATGGCATTATCTGGTGGCAACAGCCGTGACAGCAAGAACAACACTGCCGCAATTTTATTCATGGTTTGGGCGGCATTCATGGTCTTTAATTTCTTGATTACTCCGCTGCTGCGCATGGCGATTTCGCGCAAGCGCGAATTTGCGGCAGATGCCACCGGCGCATTTATCACCCGCAATCCAGCGGCTTTGGCGTCCGCGCTGCGCAAGATTTCCCAGGACTGCCGCGTGGAAATTTTGGACAAGCGTAAATCCATGGCGGCAATGTGTATTGCTAATCCGCTGTCCACTAAGGAATTTTTCAGCGAAGCCTTTGCCACACATCCAAAGACTGACGAACGTATTCGCAGACTAGAAAATATGTAGATAGTCTTCTTTTTCACCAATAAAAAACTTGACAAATAGTATAAATATACTATATTTCTGTGCATGACACAGAAATCTTTATCTTTACCGGGGAGCACCTTGGGTTGCGCAGTTGGGCTGAAAGGCGCACAGGAAAAGCATCGCGATATCTTGCCCGAACTGTCGTCCGAATCATTGGCTTTCGTTGATGAATGGACATGCGTTTTACTTGATACTGTAAAAAAATCAGGATACAAAAAGCACACAAACTTATACGGGCATTTAATTTTATTTCTCCGCGACCCGAAATATGTTGCGAATTTTATTGATTTTGCAGATATATCTCATCGCAGTTTTTACTATGCGCTGCGATTTGCCAACGCCCATAACTTTGCTGCGGATAAAATTAAAGACAACAATTATGCGAATGTAGTGGATTTTGGCGCGGGATTATCGCCTTTGTTGCCTTTGCTTAAACAAAACAATAATAACATAAACAATTATTCATTGGACAGTAACAGCCTGATTCAAGATATCCGCAGCGATGTGCTGGCCAAATTGGGACTGCCGCAAGAAAAGGCGTTTGACTGGCCGCCGCAGAATGACATCTTTTTATCTCTTGGGACATTTGTTTATATACCCGAAGAGCAACAGAAAGAGCTTTTGGCAAAAGTCAATGAAAACTGCCGTGATTACTATATCGAGTTTGAGCTGAAAAAAACAACGACCGACAAGATGTTTGTCAAAAAGCAGCATGATAAATATTACCCGTTAGGAGCAGATGCAGTGAAACAAACTCTCTACAATTGCAATATCAAACTGATGTCGGATGAAGCGGAAAGAAACTCTAGCGCTGCATACTCGCGATTGAAAAAAACACTGCCCCGCGCAACCGAAGCTTTCGTTTATAGCAGATAATGAAATCCCGCATTCGCGGGATTTCTTACTTCATCATCGGGAATAATATTGTATCGCGCAGAGTTGGCTGGTCAAAGATTATGCTCGCCAATCTATCCACCCCTACGCCCACACCAGAGATTGGCGGAAATCCATGTTCCATCGCACGCACGAAATCATTATCCGGATTGAACGCTTCCTCTGCCCCCGCCGCGATATCTTTCGCTTGTTCTTCAAATGCCGCCAGCTGTTGTATCGGATTTACAAGCTCTGAATACCCTTTGCACATTTCCGCGCCGCATGCCAACAATTGGAACATGTCTATTCGGCGCTCATCATCGTCATTTCTACGCGCCAGAGGCACCATATATGCCGGATAATTATACAAGAATGTCGGCTGGATCAAGCCCGGACGGATTTTCTTTTTATATACGAAATCCACTATTTCAGGAATTGACTTATATGGTTCTAAATCATCACGGGAAAACATTTTCTGATCCAGCAATTGCTTGCGTAATTTTTCCGCGTCATCAAAGTCCAGAATATTACAGCCAAACAGTTCATTCATTTTCGCCGTATAATCTAACTTATCATACGAGGAAAAATCAAGCTTTGTGCCTTGATATTCAATCTGCAAAGTCCCGCGTAGGCTCTGTATCAGATGCTGTACCAAGTCCCAAGTAAACTTGATGTTATCATTAAAATCCCAGTATGCGGCATACCATTCGACCATTGTAAATTCTTGCAAGTGCATCGCATCCATGCCTTCGTTACGAAAGTCTTTGGCGACTTCGAACACGCGATCAAAGCCTGCGCCGATTGCTATTTTCAACGGAATTTCTGGCGAAATACGCAGCTGGAAATCGGTATCCAATGCATTGTGATGCGTAGTAAAGGGTTTTGCCGCCGCGCCGCTGGCTACATTTTGCAATATGGGGGTTTCGATTTCCATAAAATTATGATTCCACATAAACTCGCGCCATAGCCGTGTCATCTGAAAACGTCCCAGTAATGCATCGCGCGATTCCTTATTAGCGATTATATCCAGATACCGCTGGCGATAGCGGGTTTCGGTATCTGTTAAACCATGAAACTTCTCTGGCAAAGGACGCAGCGCTTTGGCCAGGATTTCATATTTGGAAACTTTGATTGTCAATTCGCCGGCAGTGGTGTGATATAACTCACCGTCTATCCCAATAAAATCACCCACATCGACATTGGTTTTCATGAATTTATATTGCTCTTCACCCAGCTCTTCCTGCGACATGGAAAACTGGATTTCCCCATCGATGTCATAAATACGGCCGAACATCAGCTTTCCCAACCAGCGAAGCGCCATCACACGACCCGGAACACGAACTTTCGCGCCATCCGCCAAGGCGCGGGTTTCAAGGATCGTACCAGTGCGTTCGAACCTGTCTTTCCAAACAACGCCATCACGCGCACGGATATTTTCCGCTTTTTGCACGCGCGCTTCCAATTCGTTAGTGGAGATTGCGAGATTTTCTGACATTACGGTTCCTTTCTTTTCAAAATAGAGGGCGCGAAAATCGCGCCCGCTGAATTTATCTGCGTGGCGCAATTTAATTGAATTTTTTAGAATACAACTTCATTTTTTGCACCAAAATTTTGGTGCGAGCAAAGGGGCTCGAACCCTCGACCTCAGCCTTGGCAAGGCTGCGCTCTACCAACTGAGCTACGCTCGCACAGGCTGGCATTTTCGCATAGTTCTATGCTGATTGCAAGTATTTTTTGAACAACTTACATAAAAACAAGCAGTTAACTTGACAAAACCTTATTTTATTGTAGAATCCGCGAGTGAGCCAGAATATTGCGGAAAAATCTTCGAAATTCGACAAAATACGCCAGCTGATACCCCAGGTGACGGACTTGTTAGAGACTGGCGAGTGTCCAGATAGCGCACCTGTTTTAAACCTGCCCTTTCGCTTCTTTGCCTATGCGGATAAAAACAATTTAGACAACTTCTTTTTTGAACTATATCAAACACTTGAAGCTGCAAAAAAGAGCCACCTTCATTATGCCAACGGTCAAGATGTTTGGTTTTTTGATGAAGTGATAAAAATTATCGCCCCAGAATTCCAAAAATCAAGCACCGTTGAGTCTTTGCATTTCTTGATAAAACACTGCAATATTCCAGAAGGGCATTTAAGAACCGAAATGCATCAAGTAAGTGGTTTGATTGCCGAAACGGACCAGATTTACCTGTCGCGATATGCCATGCTTTTATTGACGCGAAAACTGATGCGTGAACAAATGATATTCCGCGAAGACTGGTCTGCGCCCCTGTTTATAAGCGGTCTCGATGCGAATGCCATTCAAAATAAAATGAATTTTGATAGAGAAATGCGCGCCGCATTCGCCGGATTTTATTTCGCGCATCCTTCTGACAACCTTGAAAAATTAACGCAAAATGTTTGGGACTGGATTCGCGGTGGGCTTTTAAAATCCCCATATGATCGCACCAATAATAATTTAAAACTTATTTACAAGAAACTTTTTAATCCAGAAACAATTCCTGATGAAAAACAAAGCTATCATTTAAGACTATATCACGCGTTTGAAAATTTTAAACAGGATTATATTTTTAAACCCTTGTTCATGGATGAACGATTATTCTGGTCATTTAAAATACAATATGAATCCGCATTGCTGTCGGAAGAATTCGGTTTTTCCAAAAAACCAAATAATAAAGGAAAAATTCAATGGATAGATGCGGCTGGCAATACTATGCCGCTGTATCCCGGCCCTAATTTTGCCCCGCATATGGACTTCTTTATCAGCTGGACCATCAGGGCTTTTTGCGAATATTATCAAGAAGAGCAAACAAACTGTCCGGAAGAAAATAAGATGGAATGGCTAGAAGCGTTAACGAAAGATTTCTTTTCTGCTGTACGCTATGGATATGACGAAGCAAAAAATAAAAGAAAGTTTTCCACCGAACCTATATTTATTAAACAACACAATTCGGATGCGGTAAAAGTTTTTAAAAATAACAAGAAAAGAACAGAGCTTGATGAAAACCAATTGCTATTCCGCGATCCTGTCGGCAAGCCTGAAGAATCCGAAATATGGGTATTAAATGCCAGAAAAGGATATGAAAGGCTTTTGGCGGAACTTCATGAACAATATCGACAAAACCCCAGCATAGAGCTGGCGCAAAAAATAGACCGGACAGAAATAAATATATCGGATGAAAACCGTTGTCTTTATGGGGTTAATTTGGGTCTTTTCAACAGTGTTCCCGAAACTTTGACACAACATGGGCAATTTATTCCACGGCCGGCTGTTTGTAGAAAGCATCCCTTTCAAAAATTCTATACTTACAAATCAAAACCGGAAAAAGTGGAGTCTCTCGACAAGTCCATTCAGCTGGATATTTTTCAAAAAGAAATTTCAGATCATCCCGAAGCATTATTCGAAGGGATATATGCAACACGGACAACATCCGAAAGATTTCATCGTTTTACCGGAAAATGGAATCGGGATCCCAACGGCCCATTCGAATGCATTAACGAATTTATAAGTGAAACCCGCGATGGGAACTGGGTAACAATGGATGGGAAACGTTCGGAAACCGGACGCGTCCGAAAGAACTGCAGACTGAAATACATGTTGTTCGAATGGGATCATTTGGAATTGAAAGGGCAATGGGAAAAAGTTTTGGCAAACATATCGTATATTTGTCAGGCCGTTTATTCCGGCAACAGATCTATTCATGTTAAAATAGCGATCAAGGACGAACCCAAGACCTTGGAAGAATACGATTGGCTGCGCAACCATATTCTCATGAAATTCGGATTCGTAGACAGCGATCCAATGACAAAAGACAACAGCCGCTGCACACGGGTACCAAACGCTACGAACCCCGATACAAACCGGCGCCAGCAATTACTGCATTATGACCCGAATGCTTATTTTTCTGATGACTGGCGGCCGCTGTTTAAAATCGAAAAGCAAAAAGTTCAAACCAAGATAACAGTGCCTTATGAAATTAATGACAGTTGGCGTCATTTCTGGATAGCCAGAATTAACGAATTTCGCGCAGAACTGACCGAAGGCAATCGAACTTATATGCTGCCAAAGATCGTTAACTCTGCGGCATGCAGTGTGGTTACTCCGGACGAATTCCTTAATATACTGGGCGACTTGCTGGATGAAGATAACAAAAGATGGCTGAAGACCCTTTATAAAATGAACTCCCGTTCTAATTAAAAATCGCGGCAATCGCCGCGATTTTTTACATAAACCAATTCCACGGCTTCAACATATTTACAACCATCATGCCCAAGCGTTTCTTATCCGTAAATGTATGGCCGCAACGTGGGCACACTACGAACGGCTTGGTTAACGATTTTATCTTGCCCAGAACCATAAACCAGATTACCGCACCTGCTATCCACGCAGCATAGACAAGCATCCACATAACCAGACCATAATATTGATCAACCAATGCGGTCAAAGAACGCACCACAGAAAGCGACGATTTTTCCAAGTCATTATAAATCTTGTTTGTTATTGGCCAAGTGCTGGGCTTCCACGGCATCACATGTTTGATTCCATAGTTCGTCAGCAATGTCGTCCCCAGGCCAGTATAATTATCAAGCTGTTCCTTTATAAGCTTATCCATTTCCTTGTCGATTTCCATTTGGGCGACGCGTTCAAGTTCTGTTTTGACCTTATCCAAACGTTCATTCACCATTTTCGTAGTATCATCAACCTTGGTAACGACGCCTTCCGCGCTGGCAATTGCTTTATCCGCAGCGCCAGTGTTTACGCCCAGTTTGCTGCCAACAAGACCTGTTAGTTTTGATGCCTTGTCAGTTGTCTTTTGCGCTTGCGCGGTTGCGGCTTCGACTTTTTCGATCGGCTTTTCCGCCATCTTTACTTTGTCGATTGCATACCCGACAGGTTTCTTCAGGTCTATTTTATTTGCGATGCCTTTCAACAGCTTTGCATATTCTTCTTGCATATTGCGCTGCAAATCAAAGAACATCGATACTACGATTGATTTTTTTATCTGCTGGCCATAATGGTCTTTGACATAAAGCGGTGCACGCCAGACGAACGGGGCCCATAAAAGCGTAAAAACTGCAAAGCCCACATAAACCCATCTTATCCACGAAACTTTGCGCTTTACCATCTTAACGCCTTTCATATCGATGACTTCAACTTCTTTTGGTTTCTTGGCCATTTTTGCCCCCTGTATAGGTTTCGATAAATTGATTCTTGAATTCTATAAAATTTCCGCGCTCTATTGCAAGGCGAATGTTTTTCATCAAGTCTTGATAGAATTTCAAATTATGTTGGGTTAATAAAATCGCGCCAAGAATCTCATCCGCTTTGACCAAGTGATGAATATAAGCCAAGGTTAACCCTGTATCGCCCAGGATAGTCTGGTCATCGCGGAACTTGGCATTACGTAGGTTGATTGTTCCGTGTTCTGTAAAGGCTTGCGCGGTGCGGCCTGCGCGTGTCGGCATCACGCAGTCAAACATGTCTATTCCGCGCTCTACCGCACCTAGTATATCCAACGGAGTACCCGCGCCCATTAAATATCGTGGCTTATCAACTGGCAACTGCGCAGTCGTATGAGAAATTATATCGAATAATACTTCTTGCGGCTCACCTTGCGTAAGGCTGCCTATTGCAAACCCATCAAAAGGAATTTTTACTAAATCCCGCACAGACATATCTCGCAAATCTTTATAAACAGAGCCTTGGACGATTCCGAATATACCATATCCCGGCCGATCAATGAATGCATCATAGGAACGCTTTGCCCAACGTGAAACACGTTCTACATTTGTTTTTACTACATCATGTTCCACCGGATATGGTAAGCATTCGTCAAAAGCCATAGTTATATTACTATCCAACTGATGTTGAATCTGAATTGATTTTTCTGGCGTTAAGAAATGTTTTTTTCCGCCGTCAATATGAGAAGTAAATTCTACACCTTCTTCGGTACGCTTTACCAAGCCGCCGTCGGTTTTCGATACTGTTGATTTTTGCTCGCTACAGCTCCATCCGGCCAAGGATTTTATTTGAAACCCGCCGCTGTCGGTAAGTATCGGGCCATGCCAGCCGCTGAATTTATGCAGCCCGCCCATTTGTTCTACCAGGTCTCCGCCAGGACGCAGCATCAGATGATAAGTATTCCCAAGGATTACTTCGGTACCAGTGTCTCGCACCATATCCATAGTAAGGGCTTTTACAGTCGCCGCCGTGCCAACCGCCATAAATGCGGGGGTTTGAAAAGTCCCGTGCGCGGTTTCTACACTGCCCCGTCGAGCACCGCCACTTGTTGCAATAAGATTGAATTTTAATGACATTACTACTTTTTGGGCAGTGGCGGTGTTCCTTTGCCCTTTCCTTCAAGAGTTTTTGGAACATTCGGTGTGCCTATTCCATCACAAACTCGAACTCTTGCTACTGCTGGTGTCCCGGTTCCTTCTTTAAGTATTTTTACCATATTTTTAATACTCCTCTATATAAAGATTAATTGCAATTTGTTCTTTGTCAGAATAACTTATATTCTTCTGATTTTCAATATTGAAATACATAAAAAGCGCGAAAGAAATTATGCCAGCAATTAGGAAATACAAAGCTGCTTGATTAAAACAATCAATCCAACCATATTTTGATGTTTCTGTATCTTCACTAGGATTAGTAGGCTCTAGTTTATCATAGCGAATCTCTGCATCGCGTACAGCGCAATGAGAAGAATAATATAAAGACAATAAAGAAAAAATCCCAAATATCAAGCTTAGCCCAAAAACCCAAAAAAACATTATCGTAAGTTTGCTACCCATAAAAACACCGACAAAGGTTATAGCAATTCCCAGCAATCCAATAGCACTATTTTTTACTATTGATACTTTATTAGCATCTTCTCGCATAATAGTGTCTATGTGTTCTTGACGGCGATTAAAATATTCCTTATTAGTTTTCACTTCAATCCTTTCTAAATAACAAACAGCAATCACCATAGCTGAAAAATCTATATTTCTCAAGCACCGCATGTGCGTATGCGGATTTCATTTCTGGCAAGCCTGCGAATGCACTAACCAACATAAACAGAGTGCTCTTTGGCAGATGAAAATTCGTTAGCAACACATCAACTACTTTGAATTTATAACCCGGAGTAATAAAAATATCCGTCGTTCCGCAGAATGGTTGGACACGAAAAAACGACACCCCGGCGCTACGCGCCACCCCTCTTCCAGAGGGGAACTGGTTGGCAGCAGATTCAAGGAGGCGTAGTGATGTTGTACCCACTGCGATTACTCGTTTTGCGTTATTGATAATTTCGGATTGTTCTGTGGTAATACATCCCCATTCGCTATGCATTTTATGTTCCGATGTATCGTCACCCTTTACTGGCATCCAAGTTCCTGCGCCCACGTGCAATGTTATATTTATAATTTCTGCGCCTGCCGCGCGAATTGCGTCCAAAAGTTTTGGCGTAAAGTGCAGGCCCGCGGTTGGTGCGGCCATGCTGCCCAAAGGATTCGCATATACTGTTTGATAGCGTTCACGGTCTTCATGTTCTTCTTCACGTTTCATATATGGTGGCAAGGGCATTTTGCCGACCCTGTCCAAGACACCAAAAACATTATCGCAATGAAATTTTATCAACACTCCACTATCATCATTTTTATCTAGGACTTCTATTTTAGTACCATCATCAAGTGTCAGAATTTCACCGATTTTTAGCTTATTAAATTTTTTTGCAAAGCCCCACCAATTATTATCTGATGCGGTATGTAATGTTATTTCGAATGTCGTGCCGATGGAATTGTGTGCATCAAATCTTGCAGAGATTACTTTGGAATTATTAAATACCACTACATCGCCAGGTTTCAAATAAAAAACAAAATCAGCGATATGTTTGTCTTCATTTCCCGGAACAATCAGCATGCGACTGGCATCGCGTTGCTCTAACGGATGTGTTGCGATTAATTCATTCGGCAGGTCAAAATCAAATTCGGAGACTTTCATAAAATTTTATTTCTTAAATTCCAAGCCCTGCTCTTCATAATTCTCTCGCTTGTTTTCCCAATCTTTTTCAACGCGGACGAACAGGTGCAGGCGGGCATTCACACCCCACTGATCCTGCATATCATGACGCGCCGCAGTTCCGATTTGCTGCAGTTGCGCACCGCCCTTGCCCACTACTATTTTCTTATGATTGTCATTCGCAACGACGATTTTTTGATATATTTCCAAGACTCCATCCGGCGCAGTTTCAACTTTTTCAGTAACGACATGAATACGATAAGGCAATTCTTGATGCACATATTTATAAATTTTTTCACGCGTTAATTCCGCAAGATATAATGTATCCGGCACATCCGTCTGATCACGCGGATCAAATAAATAAGGACTTTCCGGCATTACCGTCGCTAATGATTTCAGCAAAGGCGTAATTCCATCATTTTTCAATGCGGAAATCATAAAGATTTCGCGGAATGGTGCAAGCTCTGTTAACTCCGCTGCAATCGGCAGTAAGGTTTCTTTCTTTACCGCATCAGTTTTATTTATTACCGCGAAAAAGGGCATTTTGCTGTTTGCTAGCTTTCCAGTTAATTCTTTTATCGTAGCTGTAATTCCATGCTTTGCATCCACAATTAACAATACTGCATCAGCATCGCCAATCGCATCCATTGCTGCGCCAACCATTGCTCTATCAAGACGCCGCGCTGGTTTGAATACTCCGGGGGTATCAACGAAGATAAGCTGCGCATCATTCACCATTTTAACAGCACGGATGCGCGTACGAGTGGTTTGCACCTTGTGCGACACTATTGATACCTTTTGCCCCATTATTTGATTCAGCAGAGTGCTTTTGCCCGCGTTAGTAGGGCCGATAATTGCTATAAAACCTGAATGCGTTTTTTTCATAAGATTCAGGTTAGCATAGGAAAATCAAAAAGGAAATAAAAAACGCGGCTTTCGCCGCGTTTTTAGATAGAGTCAGCATTTACCCATCTGCCATCTTTCAGCAAGCCTGGGGACATTGCTTCGGTTTGACGCAGGTTATCGATCGTTCTGCGTGCCGCCGGCGCATCCAGACCCAAGATACGGACCTTGAACATGCCGCCTTCGTTAACTATGCGGACATTGCCCATATTCGAGATTCTCTGTGCCAGCATATTCGCATTGTCTTCGGAATAGAATGCCGCCACCTGGACAGTGTATGGCCCATTCCCGCCAGTTGCAACCGGCTGGTATGTTGATTCCGGTTCTGACGATGCACCTGACAAGCCCAATGTCGCGTTCTTCACCGCTGTGCTTTCTGCCGCCATGATTTGTATTTGAACCTTTGCTTGTCCGGTCATGCCCAATTTTTTCGCCGCAGCGCTGGAAACATCCATAATTCTAGAGTTCACAAACGGGCCACGGTTATTTACACGCAAAACCACCGAATTTCCATTTTCCAGGTTTGTAACCCTGGCGATCGATGGCAAAGGCAAGACCTTGCTGGTCGCGACCAACTGGTTCGAATTGAAAATTTCGCCATTCGTTGTCTTTGTTCCATTCAGATCATTCGGAATAATTCCCGCAATGCCAGTCTGGTTATAATTCATGTCTTCCATCGGGAAGCAATTCATCTCTTCTATCTTATAAGCCGAACCAATATGATATTTCGGTGCCGCCGCCATCAGATACGAAGTGTCTTCGTAGCCGCCGGACAAACTTTCCTCGCTCATTTCTCCATACCCTCCAAAACCGTCTTTGTCGGTCGAACCACAAGCCGCAACCGCCAGACAGAGCGGTAAAACTAAAAACGGAACATAAATTTTCATGAAACTCTCCTTCCTTACGCGTATATTTTATCATAAAAAATCAAGAATTCCAAATTAATTATAACTTTCGATTTATAACCCATGCCAACGGCAAGTACAAGATCCCGAATGCCCCGATTGCCGCACCCAGCATAAAGATATTTGTAACAGGCAATAACCATATCGCAAACCCCAGCGCAACCGATAATACCCCAAACCCAACAATAACTTTTGTTGTTCCCGGTAATATCTTGAATAAATCCCGACGCCGACATTCACGCAGAAGAAGCCAATTACGTAAATATCCACTAACTACTGTTCCGACCGGTACCGCCAGATATCCGATCAATGGGAATAATCCAACATAAATCAAGCTGCTTGACCCCAACGCAATTGCCGAAGCTTTTACCGGTGTTCTTACATCCTGGGCCGCGAACAGGGTTCTGGAATAAATTTGATTCATTGTCATTGCCGGCAAGACCAATGCTTGGATCATAATCGCCGCCGCTACCGCCATTGTGCTTTCATGCGTCCAAGCGCCATATTCAAACAAAAACCTTATCATCGGTTCTGCCAGCGCAATCAAACCGATCATGCAAGGCAATGTAAACAGCATGGTTTGCCGTATAACTGCATTTTGCTGGACATATACTCGCGTCATATTCTTTTCCGCCAGCGCATTCGATATGCTGGTCAGTAACACTGTTCCCGCCGCCAAGCCGATTATCGCAAATGGCAGCTGCACCATGCGGTCGGAAAAGTAAAGCCAGGATACCGCGCCTGTCTGAAAAGACGCCACCAATGTTCCGATGATTATATTCAACTGGTAAAACCCGCTGCCCAATATTCCAACGCCCAGACGTTTAAAGGCAGTCTTCATCTGACCATTCCATTTCGGACGAATAATGCGCAGTCCGAACTTTCGCATGCGCAATCGTCCCCACAGGATCGCCATTTGGACTATGCCCGACAGCACCACCGCAGCAGACAAGATATACAGAATATTAACGCTGGCGCCCAGACGCATCGCAATTAACAACGCGCCTATTTGAAACAAGTTAAAAACTACGGGCATGCTGGCCACAAGTGCGAACTGGGAAAAAGCATTCAGAACACTGCCGATAAACGCCGATCCGCAGATGAATATCAAGTATAGGAACATCCAGCGCGAGATAATTACCGTCATCTGCATTTTGCCCGGGTCGCTCGCAAATCCTGGTGTTAATATCCATATCAGAATTGGCATTACGATCAAGCCAATCACAGTAATCACCAACAGTATCGCCATCAGCCACGAAAAGAAATTATTAGCAAATATGGTCGCGTTATTCGGCGACTTTTTCTTGCTATCCGCAAACATCGGAATAAATACCGCAGATAGCGCGCCTTCGCCCAGCAGATCACGAAACAAGTTCGGCAGCCGGAATGCAGCAAGGAAAATATCGGACAACCGCCCCGCACCCAGCACCCTGGCAATCAACACATCACGGACAAAGCCGAAAACTCGGCTGACCGCCGTCCATCCGCCTACTTTGAAAATATGTTTGCCTAGTTTCACGAAAGGGATTATACTCTTGTCCGTGAGGAAAAAGCTATGAGAAAATTACTAGCTCTGGGATTGGTAATTGCGCTTTGCGCTTGCGGCGGGTCGTCGGTTGAAGACGAACGCACTCTGCCAGAAATTTACGAGGCCGCGTATACCCAATTCAATAAAGGCAATTATGAAAATGCTTCGGCGGAATTTATAAAGGCGGAATCTAATTTTCCGGCCAGTCCTTGGGCTTCGGACGCCCTGATTATGGCGGCGTACAGCCAATATCTAAAAGGTGATTTTCCGGGCGCATTGCTGACGACCGATCGCTTTATGCGCTTTCACCCTGGACACAAAGATGTTCCTTATGTGCTGTACCTGCGCGGGATGAGTTATTACCGGCAAGTATCCGACGTTCGGCGCGAACCTGGCATGTCGGCATTTGCCTTGCAGGTATTTATGCAACTGGTCGACAGATTCCCGAATTCTGAATATGCGGAAAACGCGCGCAATAAAATCTTGATTTTGAAAAATTATATCGCGGGCAAAGTAATGTATTCCGCGCGGCGCGATATGCAGAAAGAAAATTGGACCAGCGCAATAAGCCGCTTGCAATCAATTGTCAGCGGCGCGCAAGAAACGGTTATGACTCCAGAGGCTTTATTTAGATTAACCGAAGTATATACAGCAATTGGAATGCCAGAACAAGCCGAGGGATACACCAAAATGCTGCGCCTGAATTTCCCAGAGAATGAGTGGACGAAGAAGTTGAAATAAAAAATCCGCCGTTTGGCGGATTTTTTATCTGGAATAAAATTCGACTATTAATTCCGGTTGCATTTGGACCGGATATGGGACGTCTTCGAATGCAGGAATTCTTACAAACGTTGCAACGAAGTTCGCGCTGTCTACTTTCACATAATCTGCAAAAGGACGTTCTGCCGATTCCAACGCCAGAACCACCAACGGCATTTGCTTTGCTTTCTCGCTGACCGTAATTTCATCGCCTGGTTTTACCTGGTATGAAGAAATCTTTACGCGCTTGCCATTAACCATAATATGTCCGTGGCTGACCAGCTGACGTGCACTAAACACCGTCGGCGCCAATTTTGCGCGATACACGACCGCATCCAAGCGGCGTTCCAACAAGCCGATCATATTTTCGGACGCATTGCCCTTCATATTGTTAGCTTCGTCATAATATTTATGGAATTTCTTTTCGCCGATATTGCCATAGTAACCTTTCAGCATCTGTTTTGCTTTGTGCTGTTTGGCGTAATCGGAATTATTTCCGCCACGGCTGGTCGGACCATGCTGACCCGGCTTGTACTTTCTTTTATTAAACGGAGATTTTGCCTGACCCCACAGATTCACGCCCAAGCGGCGGGAAATCTTCAATTTTCTGGTGCTGCGCTTTGCGCCATCACGTGCCATTTTTTATCCTTTTGGTTTTGCGGCGAAGCCGCCGCTGGCTTCTAGTTTGTTTAGGTACCAGAAAACGGACGCTTCGTCATTAAATCGCCAGCATTAATGCAGAATCCTTATCGCGAATGAGACCAAAAGACATCATTGCTTAATCAGTTCTGGCGCGCCAGCTGGGGGATTTTATACTGAAATTTACCAATTTGCAAGCAAAAAGGGCGAATTTTCATTCGCCCCTACATTTTTTAATAATTGCAATAGTTGCATACGGTTCTGCGTTCGCTGTATGTGCCTGCTGGCTGATAAACCGTAACAGGGCGATATGTCTGGTAATGATCAACAACTTCGGTATGAGTTTTAACCATGACCGCGCCACAGCCATAATCATACGAAGTCTCGCAATAATCTTTCCTGGAAGAACATGCGGACACAGCCAAAGCCGAAACAAGCAATACTGGTATGATAATTTTTCTCATTTTTGTTTCCTTTGTTTAATTAATGGTTGCACGGATCCGCCTGCACTACGCGGCGTTCGGAATAAGTTCCCGCTGGTTGATAAACAATAACCGGCTGGTACACTTGGTAATGATCGACGATTTCAGTGTGGGTTTTAACCCGAACCGGCGCACCGCAATTCTGGGCACAGTTACGCGCTGGGGCGGCATATCTGGCTTCATTACGAACCGCATAATTTCCAGTATAATAATTTACGTAATTCATACGATTTGCTTGATAATCTGGGGAAGAATAATTCCAAGCCCCATCAGATGCGCATGCCGCTGATGCGGTAACCGCGAACAATACAGAACAGATTAATTTTTTCATAAGGAATACCTTTGGTTATATGCACACAAAATAGTACAATTTTAACCATTGTCAAGTTTTTTATTGGGAATATTAATAAAAATCCGCCGAAGCGGATTTTTTATTTAAACACAAAATGTACCTGTACCGCTGGGCTTTTTCGGTCGCCCAGTAATGGACGGATTACCTTTTTCACCGCCATTTGCACGGTATTGCGCAGATTATCTTGACTTTTGCGCTCTGCCTTGCCCATATCTTTTATTGCGTTAGTGATTTCGATTTGGACTTGGCGCTTTATCAGGCCTTTTTCATCATGTTCGAACACTCCTGCGCTGGATACTTCTGGGGAATCCTTTAAAAATCCGCGCTTGTCCACCGGCAAAGTCACAAATACTGCGCCTTCGGTCGACAATTTTCTGCGGTTCTTCAAGACCGGATCATCGTGTCCCATGCGCTCTGTCTCGCCCTCCATCACAATAAAACTCGCCTTGAAACTTTCTACAACTGCTGGTTCTTCGCCCTTACTCAATGCAACTATATCGCCGTTATGGATCAGCATCATGTGCTTTGCCCCGCCACGTTCCATCGCCATCTTTGCATTCAGCATTTCAGTCACGTATTCGCCGTGCATTGGAATAATCACTTGCGGATGAACCATGTCATAGAACTTTTCATACTCCGGCCTGCCCGCGTGTCCATTTGCATGCAGCTTTGGCGTATCGAAGATAGTTTTGGTCGTAATGCCCATTTTCGCCAGCTTGTTATACAAGAATGAGACTTGTGATTCGCGGCCCGGGATTATAATAGCACTGAATACCACCGTATCGGTCGGCATCAATTTCAGCTCCTTTACATGTCCGCGGCAAAGGCGCGTAAGCATTGCATATTTTTCACCTTGCGAACCCGTCAGGAATATCGCTTGTTTTTCAGCCGGCATATCCTTTATATCGCGATGCAACAAGATATCTTTCGGTACATATCCCATTTCGATTCCGATTTCTCGGAACTCTGGCAAGCCTACGAATGGAACTGGCCTTGGATTACTGCGTTCCTTTATACACGGCACACGACCGGCGGCTTGCGCGGCTTTTGTAAATCCATTCATACGCGCCATGCTGCGCGAATACCCCGTAACCAAAACCCTGCCCGGCGCTTTGCGCATAATTTCCGTCAGAGTCTCTTGCACCTCTAGCTCTGTCGTTTGAACCGGCTGGCGAGTGATTTCTGTAGAATCATTAACGCATGCCAATAAATTCGGATCGCTGCCGATTTCGCGCAATCTGGCATAATCCGTTGGCTCTTCAATCGGAATCCCATCATTAAAAGTCCAATCGCCTGTATGCAGAATTTTGCCTGCAGGAGTATTGATTATAATCATCTGGGCTTCTGGCACGCTGTGGCTGACATGGAAAGTTTCAATTCCGAACGGGCCGACATTAAAGTTTGCGCCATTATGATCGAATGTCACGATATCGGTTTTTTTGTAACTGACCTCTAACCCATCAAACGTCCGCCTCATTATTTCTGCAACGAACCGAGTGCAATAAATCGGACACTTAAATTTAGGCCAGATGTATTTCAACGCGCCTATATGGTCTTCGTGTCCATGAGTAATCACAATTCCGACGACGTCTTTTTTACGCTTTTCTAGATAAGCAGTATCAGAATACTTTACATCTTCGCCACCAATGTCTTCATCCAAGAAGCCCATTCCGCAATCGACAATCAGATACTTGCCTTTGTATTTATACACGTACATATTTTGGCCGACATGTTCCAGCCCGCCCATTGCGAAAAAGTAAATAATGTCGTCGTCTTTTGACGTTTGTTTTTTCGGCTCTTTTTTCTTTGCGGTTTTTGCAGCGGCTATCGCGATATCTTTATCATCGTCCATGTCCATATAATCGTCGCCGTTATGTAAGAAAAGAAGATTTCCTATTCTATTTTCTTCATTTTTTTGTTTTTTAAGTTTTATCATTTTTTTTCCTTTTTGAATTTTCCCGCCCAGGGCAAATCCATTATCAATAAAGCCTGATGCTTTATTCACAGTGAATCTGCCGAGATCTGCGGGGGTATTTGCCCGTCATCGGGCGGCGGGCTTTATTCGCCCTGCACACAATAATACACTATAACAAATGGATTTACAACCAGAAATTTATAACGACTTTACTACGTTAATTTTTTCAATCAACGTTGGATTCCAGTTTTTCATAAATTTTCCTTCCACAAAACCCAGGAGAGTATGCGGCGAAGCTGGGTGCGATTCATTGTATTTTTTTATTTTTGCCATAAGAGTAGAATTATTTTCTACCATTCTTACAATTGTCTCATATTCAAACCCCAAGTCCAATAGAGTCGCCGTGGCGGAACTGATGCTTTCTTTATGAAAATTATCACCGACGTTATAACAATAAATACCCAGATATTGTAATTTTATGTGGCGAATCAACAGTTTCCTGGATAATTTTATAGGTTTAAATCTTTCATTGTTTTGCGGTGAAGAAATCAAAAGAAGCACCGCCCAAAATTTATTCGCAGCTTCTTCTAATCGGCTCATATCTTTCGTAATCATGACCAATCTTTTTTGGTTTGATTTTCTCCCCCTGCCCCATTTATTATTTGCCAATGACAGCCTTTATCCGGCGGATGCCAGCGGCGATTGATTCTTCTTTTTGAATTTTGAATGTGCCAAGGTCGGCAGTATTACTCGCATGCGGGCCGCCGCAGATTTCTTTGGAATATCCATTTATTGAATAAACTTTTACCAGATCGCCATACTTGCTGTCGAACACGCCCAATGCGCCTGCGGCATGAGCATCCGCCGGCGACATTTCTTCGCATGTGACTGGCACGGCGGCAGCAATGGCTTCATTAACAATACGTTCTACTTCGGCAAGCTCCGCGGGCTCTACACGACGGTCGAATGAGAAATCAAAACGCAGTCTTTCCGCAGTTATATTGCTGCCTTTTTGAAACACCGTGTCACCAAGGACTTTACGCAATGCGCCTTGCAGCAAGTGCGCCGCAGTGTGCAGCTTTGTCGTCTCCTCGCTGTTGTCTGCAAGGCCGCCTTTGAAAGTTTGGCTGGAACGGGAACGCTCTTTCTGCTCTGCCATTGCTTTTTCAAAGCCTGGAATATCTACATCGATTCCACGTTCTTTCAAAATAGTCTGTGTCAAATCCAGCGGAAAGCCATAAGTATCGTAAAGTTTGAACGCAGCCTCGCCCGGCAATACTTTGCCGTTTATATTCAGCATTTCTTTTTCCAACAGTTTCAATCCGTTGGTCAGCATATCCGCAAATGCATTTTCTTCGCGCTCTATTGTTTTGATAACCAAATCACGCTGCATAATCAATTCTGGATAGGCATCACCCATCTGCTCTACCAACGCAGGATAAAGACGCGATAGCAAAGCGCCATTATGCCCCAGGACTTGCCCATGTCTCATCGCCCGACGCAGGATTCGGCGAATCACATAGCCTCGTTCTGTATTTGATGGAATAATCCCATCTGAAATCGCAAAGCCCACTGCACGCAAATGGTCGGTTATAATTTTAAACGACGGCTTATTTTCTGCGGTTTCGCGCACGCCAGTAACATCGCTGACTGCCGACTTTAATGCAACGAACAAATCCGTATCATAATTATCACGCACACCTTGCAACATTGCCGCCCAGCGCTCTAATCCTGCGCCTGTATCTACATTCTTTTTCGGCAGTGATGAGAGTTTTCCATTTGCATCACGGTCATATTGCATAAACACGTTATTCCAAATTTCAACATAGCGCCCGCCGTCTTCATCCGCGCTGCCCGGCAGCCCGCCTGACACATCTGCGCCGTAATCATAAAAAATCTCGGAATTAGGACCGCAAGGGCCAGAGTCGGCCGCGCTCCACCAATTCGATTTATCCCCCAAGCGAATTGCTTCCTTGCCCGCGATTTTTTTCCAAAGTTCGGTCGCTTCGTCATCCGATGCATGGGTAGTAATAACCAAACGCGCAGGGTCTATTCCCAATTCGCGGGTTAATAAATCCCAAGACATTTCTATTGCGCCTTCTTTGAAATAATCCCCAAAAGACCAATTGCCCAGCATTTCGAAAAAAGTATGATGCCAGCCGTCATATCCGACATCTTCCAGGTCATTATGTTTTCCGCCCGCGCGCAAGCATTTCTGACTGTCTGCGACACGCAGGGCCGGCGCAGGTTCCAGGCCTTGCAAAACCTTTTTAAAAGGCACCATGCCTGCGACTGTGAACATCAATGTCGGATCATCTGGGACAAGCGAGGCGCTGGGCACAATTTTATGCCCATGATTTTCAAAGTATTTCAAAAAAAGAGCACGTACATCATTGAAGTTCATTCGATTTTCCTTTTTGTCCCGCGATAATACATCATTAATAATCAATTATCAATTATCAATTTTTATGCTATAATTAAGGCTATGAAGCCAGGAATGGTATTTTCAGTGCTTGCCGTTATCGCGATTATTGTCGCGTCTTCTTTCGGGCTGTCTATTTTTCCAAACGCACCCATACATAATCTGCCCGATTCGTTGGCAAACAATGCGCTTTTCGTTTGTCCGGCTGCTAATTTTACTTTTGATGAGATCGCCCGCCAATTGTCCTATATCCGTACTGCGCTGATGGTTGTTTTCTTCTTTGTCTTCATGATATGGATAGCAATGGCCGGATGGGCGCTGTATCAGAATTTATTAAAAGACAAATTTGAAGAAAAAAGCTGGCAAAGCATTGTATTTCTGGCAAAAGTTCTATTTTGGATAACTATTATTATTACTGTCTTGATGCATTCCCCGAACCAATTTCGACGGGTTCAGCTGAAAGGCGCAACCGGCGAATGGGTGTTATGCGAATCTAATGATCCAGCATCCCGTCCAGTTCGTGCAAGCGCAGTTTCCCGTGCTCCTTAAAAAAAAGCCCTTGACTCATTTCCGCAGATTTCTTACGATTCGAGCATACCAAGCAGAAGCAAGGTAGGAATAACCAACCCTTCATAAGGAGAAAACCATGAACAAAATGGAATTGATTGAAGCAATTGCAAACGAAACCGGCGCAACCAAAGCGATGACCGGCGAATTCTTGGACGCATTTATCAACACCGTCACCAAAGTTTTGAAGAAGAAGGGCGAAGTCCGCTTGGTCGGCTTCGGCACCTTTACAACCGCAAAACGCAAAGCGACCACCGGCCGCAACCCACAGACTGGCGCAGCGATCAAAATCCCAGCGTCAATCCAGCCGAAGTTCAAAGCTGGCAAAGCGTTGAAAGATGCGTTGAATTAATAGCATTGCATCAAATAAAAATCCCGCGAAAGCGGGATTTTTTATTAATGCCGCGACCAACCTTTAGCTTTATTTCTAATTACTTGACAAATATAGTAATTGTATTAATATGCCACGTGATAAATGTGGCGTATGATGACTGAAGATTCAAAGAAAAAAATTA
The DNA here is from genome assembly GCA_009784275.1 of Alphaproteobacteria bacterium. Taxonomy (GTDB): domain Bacteria; phylum Pseudomonadota; class Alphaproteobacteria; order Rs-D84; family Rs-D84; genus WRCA01. The sequence continues at coordinate 48,011 of WRCA01000001.1, forward strand.
TCGAATTTGCTGGGCTTACTTACAATATGTTGTTTCGACATGAATACGACATAGAGCTAGAATTCTACATAACCAACCGCTGCAACCTTTCATGCAAAAGCTGCTATATGAATGCTTCCCCGGATTGTCCTGATGATCAGATACATATTTCAGATATTAAAAAAATAATTCGCGCTTTTAAAAAAGTACCAAATTTCCAAGATAAGATACGTATCTCTGGCGGTGAGGCTTCCATCATCGGCGCTCGAAAACTTGGCAATATTCTTCAATCAGTCATAAACATGGGAACTTCCCCACAATTAAATACTAATATGGCTTGGATCCAAGATAAGCACAAATCCGCCGAGATGCTCAAAATGCTGTCGTCTTTAAAAGTTCCAAAAGTCATTACATATAATTATGAAGGCGAGATACAGCAATACATGGAAAAACTGGCGCATGAACTTGATATAACCACTGAACCCGCCAAGCGTAAAAAACTTTTTAACCAAAAATTCAAGCAAGCATATCCGGAAATTCCAGTGCTGGCCCTTTGCACATCAGTGGATAATCTCCTTCACCCAGCAGAGTCCGCCGAATGGTTCAAACAGATGATCAAGATCATTTCCAAAAGCAAAAAGCTTCAGAATAATTTGATCTTTGGCTTAATAACATTAACTATGGATTGGTTCGAAAAAGAAATCTTGCAAGATCCAGAAATGAATTGTTCAGATTTCAATCAAACCGGAAGTCGATTTAACTTCAAATGCCACGGACAGAAAATAATGGGCGCACGACATGATTTTTACGATCCAAAAACCCTGATTGATGCCGAATCTATGAAGGATATAATATATAAATCGGTAAATAACTATTGTTACGAACTTGTACTACATTTTTATCCGGATAAGACAATCGGGTTTGAAGACTTTTGTTTACGCAGCATCGCACGAGTTCCATATCTGACCGAAAAAGGCAATATGAAAAGCTGGAACAGACTGCGCCAAGAAATGTTCTCAAAGCTTGTAGAAGAATATGCCGAACGGATTTGACATTTTTCCCCTTTACTCTTTCTATTTTCCTATCTATAATGCAAAGCGTCAAACCAAAAGGAAGGATTATGGCAATTAAAAAAACAACAAAGAAAGTCGTAGCGAAACCTGTGGCCAAGGCCATGCCAAGTGCTGAAATGCCTTGCAAATGCGGCCCGGGCTGCAAATGCCATGGCGGACATTTCTTTAAAAAATTGATCGTGCTGTTGATCGTATTCGCGGCGGGCTTTGCGGTATGCCACTTTGGATGCCAAAAAGGCTTTCATGGCAAACGCATGATGATGATGAAGAATATGTTCGTAGAAGGCTGCCTGGACATGTCAAAAATCAAATGTCCTTTGAAAGCAGAAAAAATGGCCCAGGCCGATCTTAACGGCGACGGCTGCATCACTAAAGAAGAGTTGAGAACTTTCTGGAAAGAAAAACGCAACGCTGTCGAAAATAATGACGCCGAATGCGAAGGCGAAAGTGAAGAATAAAAAATCCCGCGATTGCGGGATTTTATTTTTTTACACTTTTTATAAAACACTAATATAAGTATTGACAAACTAATAATGTAGTCTATCATGTAATACTAATGATAGATAAAAAAGATAATATTTTTACAAGATGCTTATCGTCGATAATTCATACAATATCAGCCGAAATCAAGACTGATTATACTAACGCTGAAACGTTTTATAAAAAAATGGGAACAACTGCCCAAGAAATGTCCGTCCCCAGCGCACCAAAATATAATGCGGCAACCGAGCGGTTACGATTATTAGCATTAAAAATTGAACCAAATAAACTGGAATTCGCACTGGCCGTAGTTTTGATCCGAAAAAAGTTTTCAGAACCAGGTTATCGCGCAAACGTATTTAAACAACAAAAATTTACCGCAAAACAGATTAAAGATCTGAATACAGCATTTGCAAAAAAACAATTCTCTGATAATTTATGCGGCGCAATATCTCAACATGTGAAAATGTACGTCGATGAACATATCCCCAGCATAAAATTCGAAGTGTATCGAGTTACTTATAGCATTGATTCCCGTGGCAATATATCAGGCAATACAAACAAACCAGGCGCCAGATATATCGCCCATACATATCTTGTACATAAAAAAACCGGAACCGTATTTGATATGTCCGCAGATCAAGAAAACTACAAGATACCATATCACATGGGCAAGATATATTATCATTAAAAAATCCCGCAGTTGCGGGATATTTTAAACTCCGTACTTACCGCGTTTTATTGGTCTGTATGAGATGGCTTCTGCCAGGTCTTGCATTTCAACCGTATCAGAACCACGCAGGTCAGCGATTGTACGCGCAATACGTTTTATTCTTTGATATCCACGTGCCGACATTCCCATTTTCTCGGCCGCGTTATTTAAAAATTCAGTTAATTCATTAGTTAGTGCTACGGCTGCATCCAGTTCTTTTCCATCCAGATGGGCATTCATTTTTCCCTGTCTTGTCAGCTGTTTTTCGCGCGCCGCAATGACGCGACTGCGCACAGTTGCAGATGTTTCACGCGGAGTTGCGTCCGTTGACATTTCCCAAGGGTTCACTGCATCTACATCGACATGCAAATCGATTCTGTCCAACAGTGGTCCGCTGATTTTATTCTGGTACGCTTCCGCGCAACGCGGCGCTTTGCTGCATGCCAGGGCCGCATTGCCGAGGTGTCCGCAAGGGCAAGGATTCATTGCTGCGATTAACTGAAAACGCGCGGGATAAGTAGTTGTTCGTTTTGCACGAGAGATCATAATTTTTCCGGTTTCCATCGGCTGACGCAGAATTTCCAAGGTGCTGCGTTGAAACTCCGGCAACTCATCAAGAAACAATATTCCACTGTGCGCCAGTGAAATTTCACCTGGCTTTGCATCTGCGCCGCCACCTGCGAGCGCAACCGCGCTGGCGGTATGATGTACGCTGCGGAATGGGCGAGTTGATACCAAGCTTTGTGCATTTAATTGCCCTGCAACGGAATAAATCATAGAGGCTTCCAGAATTTCACCAGGTGTCATTTCCGGTAAAATTCCAGCAAGGCGCGATGCTAGCATCGTTTTGCCAGAACCCGGCGGTCCAACCATCAGCATTGCATGTCCGCCTGCTGCCGCGATTTCCAGCGCCCTTTTTGCGGCCGCTTGTCCGTGAACTTCTGACAAATCTCCGCACTTCACCAAGGCTTCGTTCGGCGTAGCTGCCGCCGGCGTCGGTATAATTTGCGTTCCGCGAAAATGATTGATTAATTCCAAGATATGCGCCGGCGCGAGTATATTTGTATGCCCCGCCCATCTTGCTTCTGTCCCGTTTTCTGCCGGACATATAATTCCCAGATTATTTTTATTAGCCCAGACGCTGGCCGGCAAGACGCCATTAGTTTTCGCAATTGTTCCACTAAGTCCGACTTCGCCCAATATTACATACTTCGACAATTCTTCTTCGGGCAGAATTCCCATCGCGCATAAAATTCCGCATAGTATCGGCAAATCGAAATGGCTGCCCGATTTTTCTACATCCGCAGGCGACAGGTTCACAGTCAAACGCTTTGGCGGCAAGGATAAATTCAACGCCATCAGGACATTGCGAATCCGCTCCGCCGATTCTTTTACCGCGCGATCCGCCAGTCCGATGATATTAAATTCGGGCTTTGACATTCCGGATGAAAGTTGAATTTGGACTTCTATTTTTGTTACTGCCAGTCCGTTGAAGATCAAGGAATTTAATGAAATCATGGTCATGATAATAAAGCTTGCGCGGATTTAATTCAAGGGCTAAAATGCGCGCAAACAAGAGGAATTATAATGGCAAAAAAATCTAATAATACTTTGCGCGAATGGGTCAATACTTTATTTTGGGCAGGACTTATCGCCATAGTTTTCCGCAGCTTTTTGCTGGAGCCATTTAATATTCCATCCGGCAGCATGATTCCTTCGTTGCATGTCGGCGATCACTTATTCATCAAAAAATGGTCTTATGGATATTCCAGATACTCGTTTCCATTTGGCTCTTGGCGTGTGTGGGACGGCCGCTTTCTGGCATCCGAGCCAAAGGTTGGCGATGTAATCGTTTTCAGAAATCCTGTGAATGAGTCTCTGGATTATGTAAAAAGACTTATCGGCGAACCGGGTGATACCATTCAGATGATTGGGGGACGCCTGTATATCAACGGCAAACAAGTAGAACGCGAAAATCCGCGCCGCTATATCATTGCTAACTTACCCAAAGAAATCCGCAGCGTTGGTTTTTACAAGGGCAACATCGCGATAAAAGGCAACAGGCTGTTTGTTGATAACGCGCCTGCCGATTTCAATTATACGATTCAATATATGACTGAATATGAATGCATGGTGTCGCCTATTTGCAGCAATGGCGGAATCGATGAATTAACTCAATGGACCGAGATTTTGCCAAACGGTGTTCGCCATGAAATCATAGAACGCAGCGATAACGAGCATTATGATAATACTCCATTGTATACCGTACCTGCGGGACATTTCTTTATGATGGGCGATGACCGCGACTGGTCTGCGGACAGCCGCGCAGAAATTGGCATGGTACCGCGTGATAATTTGATGGGCAAAGTATGGTTTATTTGGTATTCACATAATTACTATTCCATGATGCCGCTGGTTTGGAACTGGTTAGATAAAATGAGATGGGATAGATTCGGGCTGGGTATTAAATGAAAAAATTGAAATACAAATTCAAAGACGAATCTTTATTTAATCTGGCGATGACGCAATCGGGTGCTGATGCCGTCAATAATAACGAACGTCTTGAATTCATCGGCGATCGAGTGCTTGGTTTATCTGTTGCCGCTTTACTTTATGAAATGTTTCCAACAGAGACCGAAGGAGAACTGGCGCGTCGCCATGCGGTTTTGGTTTCGACAGAGACGCTTGCAACGGTCGCAAAAGAATTCGGATTTGATAAAAAGATTCGCCATGGACATATGACTGGTGGCAAGATAAATCACATCGCGGCAAATGCCATGGAATCCGTGCTCGGCGCGATTTATCTGGATAGCGGGTTTGATGCCGCGAATGCAGAAGTTGCGCGAATTTGGCGTGATATTGCGGCGAAAGATATAACACCACCAAAAGATGCCAAGACAGCCCTGCAAGAATTCGTTCAGAAAAACAGCAGCGGCGCATTACCTGAATATGAATTTATTGAAGCAGACGGAAAATCACACAGTCCTGTGTTTAATGTTCGCGTGTCTGCATTGGGACATAGCGCAACTGGCCGCGGGACTTCGAAAAAATCAGCAACTGCTGCTGCGGCTGCAGAGCTGCTAAAAATCCTCGAATAATAATAGCGTATTGCTGCCGGCTTTCGGTTTTTACTCCCTGTTTTTACAGGGGTTTTTACAATTAAAATAGGAATAAGCTCGCCTTGTAATAACATCTGGGCTCTCATATAGTTCGCTGGACTCGCAACACAAACAAAAGGAGTGAGAAATGGACTTGAATAAAATACTTCAAGGCTTTAAAGACGTTGCTGACAACCAAGCCCTTCTTCATGAAGAAGCTATGATCGCAGCGCACAAAATCAACATGAATGGTATAAAACGTTTGCACCGACATCATGCAAAAATATTTTTCTTTAAAGGTTTGGGCATAGACTGTTTGGCGCAGGACTTTGGATTTATTGTTAAAAAGCCACAACTGAAAGGCGGATACACATCATCCAACTTGAAAGATCACCTTACGACATTGCTACCAAAATTGGAAGTGGATTTGGACAAACTGAAAAAGCTGAATTTCGAATTTATCCAGGCTTGCGGGATGGAATGTGAAGAAGGTATAAAAATGCAGGAATGCTTGACCAAGCAATGGCAAAAGATAAAATTCCGCTGGATTCCTCGCTTCGAATATACCAAATGGAGCCCCGAGGATGTTATGGAATGGGATAAGTGGCTGCATGACAAATGTCGTTGCCACGAGTCAGAGCATCATCACTATGAACATTATGGAATGAAATAGTAAAAATCCGCCCAACGGGCGGATTTTTATTCGAAACATAACTGGTGCCGGATGTCGGATTTGAACCAACGACCTTCCGATTACAAATCGGGCGCTCTACCAACTGAGCTAATCCGGCGATGCGCATCATATTATACATAAACATTGCCAAAGTTCAAGCATTTTATAAGGTTGAGATAGCTCCATAGCAACTTTTGTCAATACCATTATGATTTTATTTCTCTTGCTTTGGGAGCTTTCATGGTGCACAATTGCCACAGGTGTGGTTTCACCGCACCGCAACAAGCATAAAAAAAGGTTAGATTATGCGCCAAGGTAAAGTAAAATGGTATAACGGTAAAAAGTGTTTCGGATTCATTTCTCCGGATACTGCTAATGAATCCGGAAACAAGGAAGACGTATTTGTTCATTCATCCGCTCTGCGCGATGCTGACATCAGATTCCTGAATGAAAATGACGTTGTTGAATTCGAAGATGAAGTTCGTAATGGAAAACTTTCTGTCACTTCCTTGAAACTTATCAAACGGAATGAAGAAAGCGCCAAAAAATTCCAGGAACGTCGCTCGTCTTTCGGTGACCGCGGAGATCGCAGAGACCGCTCTGATCGTGGACACGGTGAACGCCGCCCACGTCGTGACGACGGCGAGAAAAAATCCGGATGGGGTTTTTGGAAGAAATAAAAAAAACCGGCGAAAGCCGGTTTTTAAAACTCGAATCTTATCCCTGCCATTGCCATGCCGTAAAAGGCATTATGCACGCTGAATACATCTTTGGACTTTTCCCCGGCTGGACTGTTCGCAAGCTCGTTATTCAAAGCCCACTGTATTTTCGGAACCCAAAGCAATCGAAGTCCCAAATCAAGAAACACATTTTCGGCCAAGCCATAAGAAAAACCTAATGCGCCAGACAACGCCACATTATTAGTAGTCGTTGTGGATGTATAAAAGCCGCCAAGACCATCCTCGAAATCCGCCAATAAAGACTGATTCAACAGCTCCCCTTGGATGTCCGTCAGGTTCAACACTGTTTCCGAATGCGCGTAACCCATTCCAAAGCCTATGTATGGGATGAACTCCTTTATAGGCTTTTGCAACCCGTCAAAAAAATCATAATATGCCATTGCAGAAAATAATTCCGTAGTCACCGTAGATTGAACCCCGGAAAATTCCGCTTCGTACAAATCTCCGACAGACGACCTTACGTCACCCCTGAACATAGGCGCAGCATTATAATCCGATTGACCGATATGATCCCAATTCGCTTCCAGCCGCCACTGTGGGCTTCCGGCCACCGCCCAACCGATACCGACGCCGCCCGCCCAAGTAAAGCTGCTGAAGCTTTTTGCCACAGGCATATCGCCTATATTTATATATCCGAGGGATGGGTCACCTGGGTCGACTTCAAAAAGTACAAAACCCAAATCATTCTTGATACTGCCTGTGCCAAACGCCATACCGCCGCGCACAGCGATGGTTAACCGACCGCCATCGTCGCCAAAATATCCGCTCGGCGCACTATATTCCCAATTCGCATGTGCCGCCGGTGCAAGTGATATCAGTAATAAACCAAGAGCAATTTTTGTAGTTTTCATGCTTAAAATTATATCACATTGCGCACAATAGAAAAAGGGAAAAAGAAAAGGAGCAAATGCCCCTTATTCCTGAATAAATCCACCGGATTGCATTTTCCAAAGGCGCGCATATATCCCCTTTTTGCGCAGCAGCTGTGTATGAGTTCCATTTTCAACAATATGGCCTTTATCAATAACAACTATCCTGTCCATATTACGCAAGGTTGACAGGCGATGCGCGATAGCGATAGTCGTGCGACCATGAGACAATTCTTCGAATGATTTTTGTATCGTCGCTTCGGTTTCAGAATCCAATGCCGCCGTTGCTTCGTCCAGGATTAATATTGGCGCGTCTTTCAAGAAAGCGCGAGCAATAGCAATACGCTGTCTTTGTCCGCCGCTCAATTTAATTCCACGATCTCCGACAAGGGAATCATACTTCTTTGGCGATTCCATAATAAAGCCATCGGCAGATGCCCGCTTTGCAGCGCGTTTGATTTCCGTATCAGTCGCATCCGCGCGGCCATATCCGATATTTTCTTTCAGGGTGCGGTTGAACATGGTCGGTTCTTGCGGAATGAATGCGATACTTTCACGCAGACTGTCTTGTTTTACTTTGCAAATATTCTGCCCGTCTATAAAAATTTCGCCCTTGGCAGGATCATAAAACCGCATCAATAGATTCACCAGCGTAGTCTTTCCTGCGCCGCTGGTTCCGACCAGACCGACTTTTTCGCCGGGCTTTATAGTCAAAGTCATATTATCCAAAATCAGTTTGCGATTATATTTAAAGCTGACACTGCGGATTTCGATTTTACCATGCGACACATGCAAATCCGGTGCATTGGGAACATCCAAAACATCAATCGGTTTCACAAATTCTTTATATGCCCGATTTGCATCGGCATATACTTGTATAAGGCGTGGCAACCTGTGGTCGAAAATACTCATAAAGCTTCCGATAATCCAATCGTATGCGCTGATAATAAATACTATTTCCGACACTGAAAGTTTCCCGTCCTGATAACCAAACACACAGATGAGCAACAGTATCGCATACCCCCCACCCAACATATAATATTGAGAGCCGGAAAAAAGAATTTGAGTAAAACTGGATTTAATATCGGCCTTTACATATTTTTTCCTATGCATCGCCAAACCACGAATTTCGGCCAACATCATAGAAAACATTTTCACAATAAAAATATTAGTTATGGAATCAGTAAGATGTCCGGATAAATTAGAATTTTCTTCTGCCCTGTTCTCTGATGTTACTTTTATTCGCTTTCGCCATAATACAGCCCACGATACCCAAAATACAAACAAGCCGGAAAAAAGCCATATTGTGTTTTCATTCAGTCGCGCCATCAGTATCATGCTGATACATGAAACCAAAATTATTATGGTTATCCATGCGACATCTTTAAAAACTTGAAATGCTCCGTCTGAAATTCTTGATATATACGACAATATGCGGCCGGACATATTGGATACATAAAAATTCAGCGACTGCCGAGTAGTATAAACAAACAAATCTTCCGATAATTTTTGTTGCATCTTTGGACTGATTGTGGCCAAGATAAAACCTTCGAGGCTGCCTATTATTTCCGCCGCTATAAAAAGAATCCCTATAATCAATATGGTTGGCAATGCGAACTCAATAAAAGACATACTGCCTGGGATATAATTTTCAAAAAGCTGCAAAAACCACTGCAAATACATTGGGCGTAAAACCCTTAACGAAAAATCATAGAGCAATGCAAAAAGGACAAAGACCGAAAGCAGCTTTGCAAACGGGCGCCATGCAAATTTGGAATAAAACCCCAACAGGGTTTTAGGGAACTGCGAAGATTGTACGTTTTTATCGCTCATGATGCTATGTCTTGCCAAAAAACTTGACATTTAACGAGCATACATTCTAGCGACGCTTTCTTAAAAATCCAGCACTTTTTTATGAAAATGGGGGTTGACGATAGTTTTATTTATATCATGGAGCTATTTTACAACATCTCTAAAAATTTCTGCGGGGACCGTGCCGCCGGTAATTTTAGAATCCATTGGCGAATTATCGTCATTACCGACCCATACGCCAACTACCATCTCTGCCACTGACACATCATCATCCGTAGCGCCGACAAACCAAGCGTCCCTATTATCATTGCTGGTCCCTGTCTTTCCGCCCAAAACACCCGGCGCCTTCGCGCGCGTTCCAGTGCCGCCCATCTTCAGCACATCACCCAGCAATATCTGCATATTCGTTACAGTTTCCAGATGCAGCAAAGGTTCCGGCTCTGTAGAATTACGTTCGTACAATACCTTTCCTTTCGGCGTTACAATTTTTTCAATCGCGTATGGTTTTAAAGAATATCCTTCATTCCATATCACCGCATTCATAGTCGTCAAATCCAGCAGAGACATTTCGCATGCCCCCAACACCGTGGAATATTCGCGTTTCAAATTTGCGCCAACGCCCAGGCGCCGCGCCATTTTCAAGACTTCACTGATACCGAATTTTTCCGTCAGCTTTAATGGCACTGAATTCACGCTTTTCGCAAATGCGGTTGCCAGAGTAATATCGCCATAATATTTCTCGTTATAATTTTTCGGTTTATAATTTCCAATCACAAAACGACTGTCATTCACTATATCGCCCGGCATCATGCCATGTTCCAATGCGACCAGATATACCACTGGCTTGAATGCGCTGCCTGGTTGGCGCAGGGCAATTGCGCGATTAAACTGGCTGTCTTGATAATCCGTTCCGCCGACCATTGCGCGCAAAGCGCCATCATGCGACATTGCGACCAGCGCGCCCTGCCCCACATTCTTGTCATAAGCATCGGCAACATGACGACGCAATACTGCGGCAGCGCGTTCTTGCAGACCGCTGTCCAGCGTTGTATAAACCAGCAAATCGCTGTCGATCTCATCACCAAGACGCGATGCAACTTCGTCCGCGATATAGTCCGTCCAATACCTAAATACATTAGTATCAGGCGGCGGGGTTAACGCATAAAGCTGGGTTGCCGCCGTGCGTGCTTCATCCAAAGTTATAAACTTTTGCCGCACCATTTCTTTTAATATAATCTTGGCACGCGCGATATTTCTTTCCGGGTTTTTCACAGGGCTGTATGCGGTTGGCGCTTTCAGCATCGCGGCAATCTGCGCAGATTCCGCCAGAGTTAATTCATTCGCTGTTTTTTGAAACAGGTCGCGCGCAGCCGCGTCGATTCCGCGCATCCCACGCACCAACGAAATTCTGTTCATGTACAAATCCAAAATTTGATTCTTGGTAAACTTATTTTCCAACCAATAAGAGAGTATGACTTCTTGAACCTTGCGCGATACCGTTCGCTTTGGAGAAAGGAATATATTTTTTGCCGCTTGTTGAGTTAGTGACGAACCACCTGATGCGATATGTCCCGCTTTGAAATTCGCCAGCATTGCGCGTGAGATTCCGCGGACATCAATCGCGCCATGTTCGAAAAAGCGCTTGTCTTCGATCGCAATAATTGCTTGCCATACATGCGGGGGTAAAGTTTCGGCGCTTACCGGCGTACCCATGATTTTATTATAGCTGCGGATTTCATATCCATCCGTATCAATGAAAGTAATTGCTGGCGCACGCGTTTCACGCAGCATAGAATCCAACGGAGGCATCTGCAAAAACACGAACAGAATATATGTCGCGATTGCCGCAATCACGGCCAACGCGCCAGTTAATGCGATTGCTGTGGCGCGCAATACCCAAGGCATAGGCTTCTTTTCTTCTGCTTCTTTTGTCCCTTTCATGCTTGAATTATACCACAAATTTATTTATAATACACCTATCACCAAAAGGAGGGTAAGAATGAAAAAATTTGCATTGATTGGAATTTTCGCGATGCTGCCATTTGTGGCGGTTGCCGAAGAAGCTGCTCCGACTGAAGTTGCTGATGTCGAAGTAATAGAAATTGTTGAACCGGCCGCAGAAACCACAGCCGATGTTCCAGAAGCCATAGTTATAGAAGAAGTTTCCGAAGAAACCCCGGTGGTCGAAGAAGTAACTGTGGAATAGATTTTGTTCTTGATCTAAAAAATAAGGGCAAGTTCTTGCCCTTATTTTATTGCATTTTCAAATTGCACTTCATCCCATACAGTAACGCCGAGTTTTTGAGCATCAGTTAATTTACTGCCCGCCTCTGCCCCTGCGATCACTATATCAGTTTTCACACTGACGCTGCCCTGTACCTTTGCCCCCAGGCTTTCCAAAATATCACGCGCTTCATCACGGGTATATTTCGATAGGGTGCCGGTAAGAACAACTTTCTTGCCATTCAGCGGCGATTTGACAGATGGCATATGTTTCGGATTAATTATTGTCAGATGCGACAGCAATTCATCCAATGCTTTTACAGTATGATGATCCGAAAAGAATTTCGTAATCTCATTCGCCATGATTTCGCCGATGCCTTCGATTTCAGTCAGTCGAGTGGCGTCCGCATCACGCAATTTTTCTATGCTGCCGAATTCGCGCGCCAAGATTTTTGCCGTTGCTTCACCAACCTCTGGAATTCCAATTGCAAACAACAAACGATGCAAGTCTATATTCGAACGTGACTTTATCGCCGCATCCATATTCGACACAGATTTTTCACCGTAACCTTCCATCCGGCGCAATTCATCGCCATGTTTCGGAATAAGGGTCCATATATCCGCGGGCGATTTCAGCCACCCCAGGTTCACAAATTTTTCAATATTTTTTTCACCCAGGCCTTCGATGTCAAAGCCTTTACGTGAAACAAAATGTATCAATTCACCTTCTATCATCGCCGGACATGACAGAGTATTTACGCAGCGACGCGCGACTTTATTTGGTTCTTGCACTACATCTGCACCGCATACTGGACACTTTGTCGGAAAGTGATATGGATGGCTGTTCGGCAGATGTTCCAAAGATTCCACTACTTGCGGAATCACATCACCCGCGCGTTGTATAACTACTTTATCGCCAATACGAAAGCCTTTGCGCTCTATTTCGTCAGCATTATGCAATGTAGCATTCTGCACAACCACACCGCCGATATTAATCGGTTCCAGTTTTGCCACCGGGGTTAAAACGCCCGTACGACCAACCTGGATTACTATATCTTTAAGATGAGTAATTCCGCGTTGCGCCGGAAATTTATACGCAATTTCCCAACGCGGAGAATTCGAAGTAGCGCCCATCCTCTGCTGCGTTGCGATGTCATTTATTTTTATGACCAAGCCGTCGATATCGAACGGAATCGTGCTGCGAATATGTTCTATATGATTATAATATGTTTGAATATCTTCCAAGCCATGCGCAATTTTGCACCAATGACGGGTTGTCTTGAAACCCCATTCTTCCAAGCAATCAAGAAATTCGCTTTGCGTTTTCCATATCCGTTCGGATACTTCGCCATACGTATATGCCCATGCGCGCAGGCGCCGCTGTGCCGTGATTTTCGGATTTAGTTGACGCAAAGAACCCGCCGCCGCATTACGCGGATTAGCAAAAGGTTTCGTGCCTTTTTTTTCTGCTTCTTCATTCAAAGCAAGGAAATCTGCGCGCGATAAATAGACCTCGCCGCGGACCTCTAGAATATGCGGAACATTATGCGAATAAAGCTTTTGCGGCACATCAGCAATTGTTTTTATATTTTCTGTGATGTCTTCACCCATGACCCCATTGCCGCGGGTAAGCGCGCGAACCAGAACGCCGTCTTCATAGCGAGCGGAATACCCCAGCCCGTCGATTTTCGGTTCTATAAAAAATTCGTGCTCGTCGCCCTTGATGCGTCCCAGCCAATCTTTGACATCTTGTTCATTAAAGACGTCACTGATGGAAATCATTGGAACAGAATGAGGAAAGCTTTTGAAATCTTTTGATACCGGCGCGCCAACAGTTTTTGCCACGCTGTTCCTGCCGGCGGCCAATTCGGGATATTCTTCTTCCAATTCTTCTGCCCGACGTTTTGCCGCGTCATAGGTCGCATCATCCACCAACGGCGCATCATTCGTATGATACGCGACATCCCATGCCTTGATGTTTTTTATCAACGCATCATGTTCGGTCTTTGCAAATAAATCCAGCTTCTTTGGCATGCTTTGACTATAAAAAATCCCCCTTGTTTTTGCAAGGGGGATTTAATCTTTTATTCTGCGTCCAGGCCTTTTAGCAGAACATCTTTCAGGTCATTCGGGATCATGCCAGTGCTGGAATATCCGCAATCCACATGATGCACCTCACCCGTAACCGCGCTGGATAAATCGCTGAATAAATAAACTGCCGCGCCACTGACATCATCCAAGGTCATATTCCGACGAAGCGGAGTCATTTTCGCATTCAATTCCAGGATAGATGCAAACCCACCGACGCCGCTGCTGGCAAGGGTTCTGATCGGGCCCGCACTGATGGCATTAACACGAATTCCATCTTTACCCAGGTCTGCCGCCAGATAACGCACGCTGCTGTCCAGCGCGCTTTTCGCCACCCCCATCACATTATAATTCGGGATAGACTTTTCCCCGCCCAAATATGTAAGGGTTACAATAGAACCACCATTTTTCATCAATTCGCTGACCCTGCGAGTCAGGTCAACCAATGAAAAAACTGATACATCCATTGTATTTTTAAAGTTCGCGCGCGTGGTATCCGCATATCGTCCTTGCAACTCATCTCTGTCAGAAAACGCAATGGCATGCAGCATGCCATCCAAACCGCCCCAATCTTTTTTAATCGCATCAAACAAGGCGTCAACTTGCGCATCATCTTGAACATTGCATGGCATAATAAACTTTGCGCCGATGGATTCAGCCAGCGGACGGACGCGTTTTTCCATACGCTCGCTGCCGAATGGCATGGCGATTTCGGCGCCCATTTCTGCGGCCTTTTTCGCAACCGCCCAAGCCATAGACATTTCATTAGCGACACCGTTTACAAGAATTCTTTTGCCTTCCAAAAGCTTCATAATTTTTTCCTCTCTTGTTTTATTGGACCCGGCAATTTTAGCACCCCGTCACCCCGCGCGCAAGAAAATTAAAAAAAGCGGCGAAGCCGCCGCTGGCTTCTAGTCTTTACTCCCCATAAAAAAATGCTTGAAAACCTTAAAAATATGCTATAAACTTGGCGAGCTGTTCGGGCATAGTTCAGTCGGTAGAACAACGGACTGTTAATCCGTATGTCGCTGGTTCGAGTCCAGCTGCCCGAGCCACGGAGTTGTAGCTCAGATGGTAGAGCAAGTGACTTTTAATCATTAGGTCCAGGGTTCGAGTCCCTGCAACTCCACCACTTTTTGTTGCTATGCGGCCCCTGTGCGGCATAGCAAAAAGTAAAATGGCTCCACAGGGCCATTTTACTTTTTTATGTGTTATTAATTGCTAATTTTTAATAAAATCCTTGATTTAGCATATAATATTGTGTATAATCACTCAAATTTAGATCGGGTTTAGAGGCCCATTGCATAGAATAAAGCGATAAAATGTATTTATTATCATTTGTAATAAATGCGAGACTATCTTTTCCAGGTGGTCTTTTTTTTAACCTGGAGGGACAATATGTTTTCAGCTGAAAAAGTAGCGATATCTGTGATGGTAATAGAACTTTATTACGTGATGGCCGGTCACTTGCATTTTTAAATCAAAAATTAAGGGAGAGAAAAATATGTCGAAAAAGAACAAAACTAGCAAATGCACATTCTTCAAATTCTTTTTATTTTTCTTGTTTTGTTCAATTACGCCCGCTATCAGCGCATGCAATCCTGGATGTTTTGATAACGGAATAGATTGTGAACCATGCTTAACAGGAACATATTCCGAAAATGGCGATACATGCATCAGCTGCCCCAATGGAAAGACTGGAAATATTACTGTTGGTTCTACATACTGCGTCAATTACATAAATTTGAAAAGCAGCACCAACGCGTCAGTAATATTAAGAGCAAATAAAAATACTACGCCCAACTTGTGCATAGAAACAAATAGTGGGGATAAATACTACGCTGATCTGTCATCTATTCTTACTGGCAAATTCAAGATAATTCATAACAGCACAGCTTACTCTGTCGTGGAACCCGCCGGGAAACTGGCCAGTGAATGCGGTATTCCTGATCGCGGTTTTCAAGTGACCTTGCAGGGTATGTTTACAAATAACACTTTTAGTTTCGAAATTTCTTCACAGGGAAATTTCCAAGTAGATTGGGGTGATGGTACAGCAATACAACAAATAAACAAAGCGAATACCACAAAAACTACTTATTCGCATACATATACTTTTTCTGGTGGTGGAACCAAGGACTACATCGTAACTTTAACTGGCCAGGCGACGGGACATAGCTCTGGCATTATGGCGCCAGCGATATCTTTTGAAAATTCTTTCAGCAGGAGTAAAATAGTCGCTATCACCGGCGATCTGGGTGCGATATTTCCGATATTGGGCAACCCCGTTGGCAGCACAATCGGCAGTCCACAGTTTTATCAAACATTCTATGGTTGCAGTGGTCTTACTAAAATACCGGACAACCTGTTTGCCGGTCTTAATGGCCCTCCGCTGACTTTTATGTTTTATGGCACATTCCAAAACTGCACTGGTCTTACCAAGATACCAGCCGATTTGTTTGCCAGTGTAAAAGGCGCACCAGCGAATGGTATGTTCTATGCTACATTTCAGGGCTGTACTGGTTTGAAAGGAGAAATACCAGGCAGCTTGTTTGCAGGAATCAAGGGCGCGCCAATAAGCTGGATGTTTGGGCTTACATTTTCTGGATGCAGCGGTTTAACCAGCATTGGCGATGGATTATTCGATGGCATATCAGGAGCAATGGCAAGCTATGCATTCACAAGCACATTTGATGGATGTGCTAATCTTACTGGGCCATCAGCAACAACCAAAGGCAGCAACGGCATCAGAAAACCTTTATACCAGGAATGGCCATCAGCGTTAACTGGCCAAGTCGGAAACTGTTACACCGGCGC
Organism: Alphaproteobacteria bacterium; assembly: GCA_009784275.1. Taxonomy (GTDB): domain Bacteria; phylum Pseudomonadota; class Alphaproteobacteria; order Rs-D84; family Rs-D84; genus WRCA01. The sequence continues at coordinate 64,572 of WRCA01000001.1, forward strand.
GAACAAACTTACTGATTGGGGCAGCATTCCAGCAGCATGGAAATAAATAAGAATATAGCCCTATTCGTAAATTATGCCAGAAATAGTATAATTGCATTGCGGAATCAAAAAGGAGCAAAAATGAAAATGTGGAAAAACTATGTGATAAAACCATTGGTTTTAATAGGGGCCTTGAACTGGGGATTCATAGGTGCATTCAACTATGATGTTCTGGCGGCTATTTTTCAAAATGTAACAATGCTGCGCATCGTTGATATCTTGATCGGCCTTGCTGCGGTCGCATGCATCGTAATGTGGTTCATGGGTAAAGATGAGTAAAAATCCGCGCGATGCGCGGATTTTTTATTTAGGCTTTTTTGTAGTATCGACTAAAGTGCCGACGACAGACAGATTTATAGTGATCGTTACCCAAGGATAACTGTGGTCCATCGATCACAACTTCTCCATTCTCATCATACCGCAGATGGTGATCCGCCTTGCGCATACAGCCCTTTATCTGACAAGTGGATTCCATAGGTCTCAACTTTGCGGCAACTTCGACAAGACGCTGGGCGCCCGGGAACAACCGGCCGTTGCTGTCCGCCATAAGGCCATAACACATTACCAAAATCTCGAAATTATCTGCAATATACACCAAATGATCAATATCTGATGGTGCGAAAAAATGCACTTCGTTAACTAATATTACCCTGGTATCCGACTGCGGAGAATAGCCTTCGAAGCTGACCAATGACAAAGCGGGTATTTCAATTCCCAATCGAGATATAATCTTGTTGTCATTGGGAACTCCTTTGACAACAGGCTTTATGCATTCAACCCCAATCGCATTTTGCCGAAAGTTATGCGCATCCGTAATAAGACTTGCCGATTTGGATACCCCCATCGTTCCATAATGAAAATGTAGATTTGCCATTTTTCATGCCTTTGATTTAGTGTTTCAATTTTTCATTCCGACCTGTTTGGAAACTCTCCACGATCAAGCATCGCTGCGATTTCAAAGTGTTTGATTTTCCTTGTACTTGTTTGAGGCAATTCATCTTCCGTTATCGCAAAATGGGTCACCCATTTATAAGGCGCTATTGTCAGATTGGACACCTTCAACAACAAGGCAATCTTATCAACTGTCGTTCCGGGTTTTACCTGAAACACGCCGTATACAACAGTTTTACCTCTGATTTGACGTTCCATTACTGCCGCCGCAAGTATCTCATCGTTCTGCAGGTAAAGGTCTTCCAACTCATCCGGATACACATTTTTACCACTATCCAGGATAACAATCTGCTTTTTACGGCCCTTTATAACCAGATAACGGTGTTTGCCTTCGAATCTGCCAAGATCGCCTGTTTTGAACCAGCCGTCCTTAAACACTTCCGCATTTGCCTTTGGATTATTTATATAGCCATTCATCACTACGTTTCCGCGTGCCCAGATTTCGCCGACTCCATCCTTGTCCGGATTATGGATTTTAACCTGGTTACCTTCCAAGGGCGCCGCGTAATGCATTTTGCCGTTCGCCATTTTGAATTTAAAATTAAAATGAACCGCACCCGTCGTTTCAGTTAAACCATATCCATCGCCAACCGCAAAACCCAAGCTTTCAAAGAACTTACGGACTTTTGGTTTTAATGTAGCACCGGCAGACAGCAGAACTTTGGTATTACCACCGAAGATTTCATGGATTGGATTCGTTACTTTTTTTACAAGGAATCCCATGCCTATGGTGCGCCAGAATCGCCTGGTACTGATGATAATTCTCATCATCGTATACTTTCTCTTTTCCTTGGCACCGTCGATTATATTTTTGTAAAAGACTTCCCAGATGCGAGGAACGCCTGGGATAACCTCTGGACGATACTGGGCAAAGTCTTTTAAGAATTCTTTCGGATTCAAGATGGGCTGCAACAATACCTTGCCTTTCACGGCCAGCGGAGCAATGATATTCACAGTCACACCGTATATATGATACAAGGGTAGAAAACCATAGATTGTGGCGCCATTACCCAATGCCGGCTCGTAACGTCTAATTGCTGTTTCCAGTGATATAAGGTTGCTGTGCGTCAGCCCCACAACCTTTGGATTGCCCGTAGACCCTGATGTAAAAGACAACATAGCCAAGTCTTCACGATCAACATCCGCCGCGACAAAATCTCTTTCATCGGTGGTGTCCAATGTTTCGATATCGAACATTTCTGGACCACCTTCGACAAAATAAGACTTTTGCGCCAATGCCAGCTTGCAATTCGTATGCTTCATCATATTCAAATGCTCGGCCCTTGATAATCCTGTATCCAGCATCAAAGCCTTTGCGCCCTGTGAAGTTATCGCAAAATAAGAACTGATGAATTCGGGTGTGTTTCCGGATAGAATCGCGACAGTATCGCCTTTTTTGATTTTAAAGTTCTGCGCCAATAGAACCGCGCGCTTTTTTACATTACACAACAAATCCGCATAGGTTTGACCCTGGCGGACAAAGAAAGTGCTTGCACTATTTTCGATACATACCTTGTGCAGCATTTCATAAATGTTTTTTATCATGCATTCTGCTCTTTTATTTACATTGGGTCACCATGACCCAACGCAGCAGTATAGACCATAAATCCTGGGAAAAACAACCCAAAATAAAACCCGCAATTGCGGGTGTGTTTTTACGCTGTTATGCCGCTCTATCATAATCATGCGTTGCCAGATAACCCGAAGTCTTCATCCAGCGCTTATCAAAATTATTCGTCGGGTCGGCTTCTTCACGAATTGTTTTAGAGCTGCGGAATATGTTATGGTCATTGACCTTCGCGCCAGTATATCCATTCACATAATTCCAGAAGAAAACCAATTCATCAAATTTGGTCATCTCATCAGCTTCACGCTTCGCTGGTTTGCTATCTGTGGCTTTGGCCTCATCTTTTTCTTTTTTGGTATTTCTGATATTATGCGCTGCTTCCGCGTATTGTTTCTCGTTCTGCGCAATAAGCAAATTACGACGAACAGTATATTGTTTTTCTTTGGTTATTTGCAGCCCTTCCAATCTTGCTTCTTCATTGGCATAATCAACTTTTCTTTTCTCTACATACTCTTCAAGTCTCCTGGCTTGTTCGTCATTCCGGAGATCTTTATAATCACCAATTTCATTTTCAAGTAATTGTTTTCTTTTAGCTAATGGCTTTAATTGCTGTTCAAGACGCAAATATTGCGCTTCTTCCCTTTCTGTTAATTCTCCTTCAGCCTCTGCTTTGACTTCTAATACTTCCTTTTGTTCTTCAATGTGTCTTTCAGCTTCTATTAATTCATCTAATTCTCTTCTTACTTCTGATAATTTATAATATCTTGCAAGTCTTGCTTCGCAACTAGTTATAATATCTTCTAATGCATCCAAGCCCTGCATGGGTCTTGCAGCATCCTCGGCGATTCTCAAATCCTCATTAGCTCTATTCAATCTCTCTTTTGTTTCATCCCAGTAATTAAAACCTTCCGGGGAAACTTTTTCAGGATATCTGCGACCACCCATAATACGATTTTTACTATCGCGCTTTGCATCCGAAATTCCGTCGGTAAGCCGCTTATTATCTAATTTGACTTTTCCGCGACGGAATTGATATTTATTTCGTCCAGCAATGGCCAGTTTGTATCCGCCTTTCATTAAAAGATTTAATCCGGTGGTTGCAGCACCGACTACCTGTTTCACCCCTTCATGTTTCATAAAACTTGCATCTTTGAGGGGGTCAAACTTATCCTTGAAAATCTCGTTATAATGTGCAGATGAAAAAGTGTCATAACGCATCACAGCCAGAACTTCCAACGCGACCTTTGCCTTTTCAACTTCGCGATGTTTTACGCCCCGTTTGATGATTTCCATGGCAATGGCCTGACACTTGGCTCCATTACGCAATGCGCCTTCCAAAGCCTTATCCATCTCACCAGAATTTTTCATTTCTGTCAGGCTGGCCATCAAGAAATCGAAACCTTTTAATGATGCAGTAGATTTCGCTTGAATTTTTGGGCGAAGTTCATCCTTCTTTTCCAAAACTTTCAGAATACCATCAGTGGGGGAAATTTTGGCCTTGCAGATCGCAGCTACTATTCCTTGGGCATTGGGTGCACTGTAAATATGAGAATGCTGCTTTTTCCAAAGTTTCTCTATGTGCTGCTCGCGCCAATCATCCCATTTTTTCTGAACTGTCTGAACTACATTCCGCTTTTCTTCATATTTGGGGACTAACTGGTTGTCACCGGAAGAATAGTTGCTTTTTTCCAGCGCATAACTCATATAACCAGTCAGCTTATTGCCATTATATTTTTCAAATTGCTTAAAGAATGCGGATTTATTTTCTTTATCTTCTTTGTCATAGAAATCTTTCAGCAGCTCCTGATAAAACTCCGGCTGCTTGAACATTTGCATCTGATCTGGAGTAACTTCATCGTTTTCAGGATTCATCCTGGCAGATAGTTTTGTTAAGTCGCCAAGTTGTTTTATTCGTCTTATTCGATCTCGTTTGTCTTCCAAAGAACTATCGTCAATCGTCGCAACAGAATTTTCAACATAGTCTTGCAAACGAATTGCAACCAGACGCAAATGTTCTCTGCATTTAGAATTGCCCATAAAATCTTTGTCAGATAGATCTTTGGCAAATTGCGTTATAGGATATTCTTTGGTGAAAATCTTGTTATAATCGGGTAGATTTTCTAAATAGTCGTATATGATACCTTTCGCATCTAGTTCTCGTTTTATATTTGCAATAGTACTTATCGCACCTGCATCTTTCGAAGGGTCCAGCTGTGGTTTGGAAAAAGGTTTTAATCCTTTTTTACCAAAATACTTATCCAAAGTCGCAGTGCCATTTTCTGGGTCTGCGCGTGACAGCTCCGTCCGATCGTCATCCATAGATCGAAGTGTATTCTGAACAACTCTATAAAACTCATCCCAGCCGGGGTCATCAAGTTCCAGCGTCAAATCCGGAACTGTATCCAGTAGTTCACCCGTCTTTGGATCACCCCAACCTTTCTGCGCTGCGCTGCGTTTGTCATCAAGGAAAATTTTGTTCCCGTTCGGAGCAATTTCAAACCGCTTACCACGCAAATCATACCATCTTGCACGCTGGTCTGCGCTCATTTTGGAAATATGATACTGCTTAAACCATTTTTTCAGAGAGTTTTCAAAAGTGTCTGCCTTTACCCCTTTGGCGGTGCGTTCAGCATCAATTGGGGTAACCCTTTCTGTACTGCGCTTATTAAATTCCTCACTTATAGCACTTTGTATTCTTTCCTTTTCTTCATCATTGGAAGCATACTTTTCCGCCCAATCCGAAATTTCAGCATCCGAAAGAACGCTAGAAACCATAGCGCGAGCAAGCGCAAATTTGCGAGCTTGGTTGATAATGATATCTAATTTATCTGCCACTTTTAATTATTACCTAACATAATTAACTAATTTTATCAGAAAGCGCGATTTTTTACTAGCTTGATTTTTTGTATGATTTATGGTACAATTATTTCCATGACTGGCTGCCTTTGGCGGGCGGCGAAGGCGCCGCGGCCTTCTGGTTTTTACTCCCCGTTTTTACGGGATTTTTTTTATAAAAATTATAACAAAAGGAAGACTTATGACACGGATTTTACAAATTCGGCGTGGCACTGCTGCGCAAAATGATAATTTCACCGGCCTCGCCGGGGAAATTTCCATGGATACAGACACCAAGACTTTGCGCATTCATGACGGCGAAACACTCGGCGGATTTCTGCTTGCACGCGCAGATATGGAAAACACAAACGGCGCGCCATCAGGAGAAGGCACAAACTTCGACATCGAAACTGTGCCCGTTGGATTTTGGAATGGTTTATTCGCAGCGCATAATCTGCGCCCCGCCCGCTTTCTGGAAAGCACGCTTTGCACTGTTGCCAACACCAGTTTTTATGACTACGCGTTTGATGAAGTTACCCTGGACACTGACATATCCTCTGCAATTGCCGAATGTGTTTTGGTTTGCCAGACGCCAGAGGCTGGCTGGGCTGTCGGGGACATTGTTCGCGGATTCGGCATAGGGAATCGCGCAAACCCAAGCCCCAACTTGTTTTTGGACTCTAACGGTCTGCATATTCGACTAGGTATCGGGACAGAGAATTTTTGGGTATCCCATAAAACAACTGGCGTAACGACAAATATCACCAATGCCAATTGGAAAATAAAATTTCGAGTTTGGTATTGAAATCCTAAAAAACATTTGTTATTCTTTTGCCCTAAACAAAAGGATAGTTTATGTATATATTAGCTTTGAACTGCGGTTCTTCGACCCTAAAATTCCAAGTATTTGATACAGATACACACATGCCCGTATTCGGCGGAAATGCCGAAAAAATTAACGAATTCGGTTCTTTTATCAGATTTAAGTCCAAGTCCAACAAAGGCCAAAAAGATATTCAGCTGAACAATCATTCCGAAGCGCTTACCGCCGTTATCGAACTATTAAAAGAAAACGGCATTTCGCTGGAATCGATCATTGGGGTCGGCCATCGCGTCGTTCATGGCAGTGATAAATTCGCATGCAGTGTCGAAGCAACAGATGAAGTAATAAAAGCTATCAACGATTTTTCTGACTTGGCACCATTACATAATCCGGCTAACTTAACCGGCATCGTCGCGGCAAAGACAATATTGCCAAATGCAAAACAAGTAGCCGTTTTCGACACCGCGTTTCATCAGACTATGCCGGATTATAATTACCGCTATGCGGTGCCGGGCGCATGGTATCGCGAACTGAAAGTGCGTAAGTATGGATTCCATGGAACTTCGCACTTGTATGTATCAAAGCGCGCAGCAGCGCTGCTGGGCAAGCCTGCATCGAAATGCAATATTATTTCCATGCATATGGGTTCGGGCTCTTCCGCTTGCGCAATAAAGCATGGAATCAGCATCGATACATCGCTGGGCATGACGCCGCTGGCGGGCCTTATGATGGGTACGCGCTGTGGTGATCTGGATCCATCGGTGCCGTTTTATGTAAAGGAAAAACTGGGGCTGTCCGACAAATCAATTCTGGATTCTTTGAACAAACTATCTGGAATTCTGGGTGTTACAGAATGCTATTCCGACCGTCGTGATGTAGAAGATCATATGGGAGAAAACGACAACTGCCGATTGGCCGTCGATATGGAAGCATCACGCGCAAAGAAGTTTATCGGCCAATATATAGCAGCGATCGGAGAACAACTGGATGCAATAGTCTTTACTGCTGGCGGCGGAGAAAATGATTATATCCTGCGTGAAAAAACCTGCGAAGGATTAGAACACCTGGGAATTAAACTGGACAAGGAACTGAACAAGAAAACCCTTACATTCATGGGTGCAGGCGAAACTGAAATTTCTGCGCCTGATAGCCGTATCAAAGTCTTTATGATTCCGACCAACGAAGAATTAGTTTTGGTCGAAGACACGATCGCAATCATGGATGGAACATATAATCCAAACCATCTAAAGATGGCTTATAGTTTTGCGAAACAACATTAAAAAATCGCCGCAAACGCGGCGATTTTTATTAGACATTTATTTTTTATTAACAACGAGTACCCGGCGGAGCACCCGGTTTCGGTATACTGATAGTTTGCTGTCTCATCGGAGGTCCCGTCGTAAATGTAATCCGAATACACATATCATCTTCTTCTTGTGTAATATCAAATTCACAGGGGCATCCTTCGCCGTCAGCACCGCCACCGGGAGGCCCCGCAGGACCGACAGGACCAGTATCACCTTTCGGACCTACTGGGCCTTGTGCGCCATTTGTGCCTGCAGCCCCTTGATTGCCTTGCGGGCCTTGCGAGCCTGTACCAGTTAAACCTTGGTTACCCTGATTTCCTTGTGGGCCTTGGGCACCTGTACCAGTTAAGCCCTGATTACCTTGAGAACCGGTTGCTCCCTGGTTTCCTTGTGGTCCTTGTGAACCTACACCAGTAAAGCCTTGATTTCCTTGATTACCTTGAGATCCAGTCGCACCAGCTGTACCTTGGTTACCTTGTGGACCCTGCGAGCCTATACCAGTCAAACCTTGGTTACCCTGATTACCTTGTGGCCCTTGCGCACCTGTACCAGTTAAGCCTTGATTACCTTGTGATCCGGTTACTCCTTGATTTCCTTGCGGACCTTGCGAACCTACACCAGTAAAGCCTTGGTTGCCTTGCTGGCCGTTCGTGCCAGCCGTACCTTGATTGCCTTGGTTCCCTTGGGGCCCTTGCGCGCCTGTACCAGTTAAACCCTGATTACCTTGCGATCCAGCCGCGCCGGCTATACCTTGGTTACCTTGTTGGCCATTAGTACCAGCGGTACCTTGATTACCCTGTAAACCAGTTCCGCCAGTTAAGCCTTGATTGCCTTGTGATCCGGTTGCGCCAATTGTACCTTGGTTGCCTTGCTGACCGTTCGTACCAGCTATACCCTGGTTACCTTGTTGGCCATTTGTGCCGGCCGTACCTTGATTGCCTTGCGAACCAGTTGCGCCCTGATTCCCTTGAGAACCTGTGGCTCCCTGTACACCTATGCCAGTTGCACCCTGTGAACCATCTATACCTGCAGTGCCTTGATTTCCTTGGGCACCAGCCGCTCCTTGCGAACCTGTCGATCCTTGTGCGCCAGCGGTACCTTGTGGACCAGGTATTCCTATACCAACTCCATCCTCACCAGGTATACCTTGCGGGCCGGCGCCGCCTGTTGCACCAGTAGACCCCTGTGCACCAGTTGTACCTTGTGCTCCTGTTGCGCCCTGGGCGCCATTTATTCCATCAATACCATCTGCGCCTTGGGCCCCTGTTGCACCTTGGGAACCCGTGGCGCCTTGTGCACCAGCAGAACCCTGCGCACCAGCTGCTCCTTGGGCGCCATCTGTACCATCAATACCATTTGCACCTTGCGGACCTGTGGCGCCTTGTGCGCCTGTCACACCTTGGGCACCATTGGTACCGTCTGAACCATCGGTTCCTCGTTCACCTGGTTCACCTTGGTCACCTTTGACACCTTGCGGACCTGTATCACCGATTTCGCCCGTCGGACCAATATCACCCTGTGGACCTTTTTCACCTGGATCACCCAGGGGACCCTTGTCACCCTGCGGACCTTTATCACCATGGGCACCATCCGTACCAGGCATGCCTGGTAACCCTTCTAAACCCGGTTCTCCATCTGGACCTCTTTCACCTGGATCTCCTTGGGGACCCTTGTCGCCTTGGGCGCCTTTATCTCCGGGATTACCATCAGCGCCTGGAGCACCAGCCGCACCTTGTGCGCCATCTGGGCCTTGATTGCCATCGGGACCTGCACCATCTGGACCTTGTGCGCCAGTTGCACCCTGTGCACCGGCAGAACCTTGCGGACCAGCAGCACCTTGTGCGCCATCAGGACCTTGATTACCTTCGGGACCAGCACCATCTGGACCTTGGGCGCCAGTCGCACCTTGGGAACCTGTGGTTCCTTGCGAACCAGCCGCGCCTTGCGAGCCAGAAGCACCTTGATTACCGTCAAACCCTTGACCGCCAATCGTACCGATAGCGCCTTGGGTACCAGCAGAACCTTGCGGACCGATCACACCCTGTGCACCAACTGGACCTTGGGCGCCATCTGGACCCTGGACGCCAGATCCGCCTTCACCCCCGCCTTGCGGGCCTTGAGGACCAGTAGCACCGGTCGCACCTTGGGGACCTGTTGTTCCGGTTCCTGTGGAACCTTGGATACCTTGGGCTCCTTGAAATCCTTGCGGGCCATGGGCACCCTGCGGGCCGGCTTCGCCGTCGCCGATGCCATCTATTATGTTATAGATAACATCTTGAAAATTATTGAACTCGCTGTAAGTAACATAATTAGAAAGGTCAATTGAACCACCACCGCCGCCGCCACCAGGAACTTTTACAATAGACCCAGGCTTCAGCGTATATGCTGTAGACTGAAGATACTTGCTGATGGTATTAGTCATACGAGGCTGGTTCGCAGCGCTACGCGCAATAGAAGCACTGGTAGTAGTAGATGCAGGGATTTTTACAGTAGCCGCCGCCATAGAATCGGTAAACGATACCAATGACACCGTAAGAGCAAGCATGGAAACTCGTAACATATCCCTTCCTTTCCGCGGAATTTATTCTCTGATTGGAAAAGTATATTACAAAAGCTTTTGTCCACGCAAGCGTTTATTTTTCAATTAATTTTTAGGATATAATATAAAAACTATTCGTCAATCTTCCAGAACTTGTTTCTGCAGGTCAATAAGCTTTGCGCATCCAGTTGACGCAAGCTTCATCAGCTCTATCATTTTCTCTGCTTCAAAAGGATGTTCTTCGCCTGTTGCCTGCACTTCTATAAATTTTCCACTGCCCGACATTACAAAATTCGCGTCCAATTCTGCACAGCAGTCTTCTTCAAAATCCAAATCCAAAATCAAATCCCCATTGCGAATGCCAGCGCTTACCGCTGCCACAAAATCCGAAATAGGATTTTCACGAATACGCTCGTTCTTCAACAACCAGCGCACCGCCAATTGTAATGCTATAAACCCGCCGGTAATAGATGCGCAGCGCGTTCCGCCATCTGCCTGTATAACATCACAATCTATTGTAATCGTATGTTTGCCCAATTTTTCCATATCGCAGACCGACCGGAAAGAGCGTCCTATTAAACGCATAATTTCCGCACCGCGATGATCGCGCATTAACTGTTCACGTCCTTTTCTAGTTTCAACAGAACGCGGCAGCATATTATATTCCGCCGTAATCCATCCACCTGTTTTATTCTGCTGGCGCTTCCACAAGGGTTGTTGCATATCCACCGACGCAGTGCACAGCACTTGTGTTCCGCCGATTTTAATAAGGCAGCTTCCTTCTGCCCATTTATTCACATTTGTTTCTATTGATACCGGACGCATTTGGTCTGGTTTACGCAGCGAAGGTCTTTGCATAATGATTCCTTTTGTTCGCGAAAATGATAGCCACACGAAATAATTTTCGCAACTTATAATTTTATTGACAAATAGTATTTTAATTGTAAAGATAGCGGGGCCAAGAAATAAAAGGGATATAAAATGGTAAAAACGATAACTTCATACCCGATCACGAGACTGGTAAAAACTATTCAAGGTCATTCTAAAAAATTAGCTGGAGATAAAAGCAAGGTTCAGGCGTTTAAAGACATGCTGGGCGACACAGACTTCCAAATTTCCAAAAAGGCTGTTTATGCCATGGAAGCCCAATGCAACCAACTCGAAATGGGTCTCGCGAATACTTATTCATATCTTGAAAAGAAAATGCCGGAAGAATTACATCGTTATCATTTTGGCGTTCGCGTATATGACGGAATGTAAAGGGATATTTAAATGAAACGCAAACCTGAAAATCTTTCAACGGTTTTGAAACCTGTTTTATCTAAAACAAAACATTTTGTCGGACATAATACAATTGCATATGTTATTAAGTCTTTTGTACATGCATACAGGGTTCGAGATCTGCAAAGAGAATTGAACAATTTAAAAAGAGTACATCGATACAATAATGAATCCCCTACCCTTCAAATGTAAAAATCCCGCCAAACGGCGGGATTTTTTTAGGTTTGCTTTTTTGATGCGATTTGACTATTCTCTGTCCTGCTAAAAAAGGATAACCATGTCAGCCAAAACAAAACGACTGTTCAAAAAATTTGTTTCTTGGTCAGGGATTTTGTTTTTTATGATTGCCGCAGGAATGCTGTACTGGCAGCTGCGCCATCATTCCCTTTATGAAATAGCCCGCGCATTATGGAATATTCCGTTTATCAATTTGGTTTGGGCATTGTTGGCTGCGATCGCAGGATATATCACTTTGTCTTTCTATGACTATCTGGCGCTGCGATATATAGGCAAGATGGTTTCATGGTGGAAATGGATGCTGGCGGGCGTAATCGGCTTTGCCATCAGCAATAATGCAGGCCATGCGGTTGTTTCTGGCGGCGCGATCAGATACAGGCTTTACACGCGTTGGCGAATACGCGCAGGCGATATTGTAAAGATTTTGACTTATAACGGATTTACTTATTTCTTGGGTTGTACCGCGATTGTGATTCTGGGTTATTTCATGGTTCCGCATTCGCTGTTCGCAGAATCCGTTGGCGCCAGCATAGGCTTGCACGGGCTGTTTATTTTCTGCGTCGCGTCACTGGGGGCTTACTTTGTGATGACCCAGCTGTTCAGGAATAAAACCATAAAGATAGGCGATTTGCACTTTCAGATTCCAACCACTGGGGCTGCATTCCTCCAAGTGCTGGTAGGAATACTGGACAGCGTATTTGCCGGGTTAGTGTTGTACTTCTGTCTGATTCATTTTGTAGATATTCCGTTTGGCATTTTCATTGGGCTTTTTGTGATTGCCCAAGTCGCAGGGGTATTCAGCCAGGTTCCAGGCGGTATTGGCGTATTTGAAAGTGTGTTTATGCTGGCGCTGCCGGGGGATGTAGACAAGGCCAGTATTTTTGGGGCTTTGTTGGCATACCGCATAATTTACTACGTGCTGCCGCTGATAGGCGCTGGGGGATTATTCTTGATTTACGAAAATTATCTGCGTGCCAGGATGAAGCGCTGGCTGGCGGAAGCATCCGCGCTGGCGCATAAAATTCCCCACCCGAAAATTCCGAAGCTGGGAAAGAAAAAATAAATTTCTTGCCTATTGCATATTTCAATGATAGGCTTCTCTACGCAACAAAAAATAGGCGAAACAGTGTTCAGCGTGCTGGCTCTTTTTCTATTGATTTTCGCACTGCCAATCATCACAGCGCAGTCCCTTGGCATAGCCATAGGCTCATGGGGACGGGTCAATACTATGTTTTTGTTCGCAAAACACAAAGGATTTAACAATGAGCAAGAGAATCTATGTGGATGCGGTCCACCCGGAGGAAACCCGGGTTGTGGTCATAGAATCCGCGAACAACAGGGTTTCGGATTTTGATGTAGAAACAACAACTAAACCCCAAATCAAAGGCAATATTTATCTGGCAAAGGTTATTCGCGTAGAACCGTCATTGCAGGCGGCTTTCGTGGATTACGGTACAGGTAAGAACGGATTTCTGCCTTTTTCTGAAATTCATCCGGACTATTACCAGGTTACCCCAGAACAAAAAAAGAAACTGTTAGAGCTGGCACATGCCGCCATTGTCGACGACGATGAAGATCCAAATGAAAATGACGAAGTCGCCGAATACGACGACAATGATTCTGGCGAGGATAACAAGGAATTTCAAAAACGGGCCAGAGAATTCAAGATCCAGGACGTCATAAAGCCAAAGCAGATTCTGCTGATCCAAGGAGTCAAGGAAGAGCGCGGGCAAAAAGGCGCGTCCATGACGACTTACCTGTCTTTGGCGGGGCGCTTTGCCGTTCTTATGCCGAACAGCCGCAAGCGGAACAGCTATGGCATTTCCAAGAAAATCAGCGACCGACCGGAACGCGCGCGCTTGCGTGACATCCTGCATAGCTTGAAGATACCAAAGGGAATGACCGTTGTATTACGTACGGCGGCATTTGGCACATCTGGCGAAGATATCGCGAAAGACTATGATTATCTGGTTAATCTGTGGAACGATATTCGGAAAACAACGCTTGAATCCGTCGCCCCGGCGATTATTCATACTGAAGATTCCTTGCTGCGTCGCGTGGTTCGCGACTTTTTGTCTGAACCAGAAGATATTCTGGTGATTCAGGGCGAAGACGCATTCGAAGCAGCGACCAACTATTTCAAGCAGATGTATGGCCGCACACCGAAAAAGCAGCTGGCGCTGTATTCGGATGGGGGTGTGCCACTGTTCGTAAAAGCAGGTGTGGAGCAGCAATTGGAAGGCTTGCATGGCCCATATGTTCAGCTGAAATCCGGCGGCAGTTTAGTTATCAATTCGACCGAGGCAATGGTCACAATCGACGTTAACTCCAGCCGCGCGATCAAGGAAAAAGATATCGAAGCAACCGCCCTTTCTACCAATTTAGAAGCCGCGGAAGAAATCGCCCTGCAGCTGCGCTTGCGTGACTTGGCCGGCATAATTGCGATCGACTTCATCGATATGGAAGACGAAAAGAACAATCGCAAGCTGGAAACCAAAATGCGCGAAGTGATGAAACGCGACCGCGCACGCACCCAAGTTGCAAAAATCAATAACTTTGGGGTTTTGATGTTGTCACGCCAACGGATGCGTTCTTCATTTATCGAATCCAGCTATATTCAATGTCCGCACTGCCTGGGTGCCGGAGTAGTGCCTTCGATTCAAACTGCGGCGGTGATTTTATTCCGTCACTTGCAGGAAAAACTGTTGGCAAAATCCGCGCAAAAGATCATCATGACGGTGCCGTCTGATGTTGCTATTTACCTGTTGAATAACAAGCGTTCAGAACTGGCGGCGATGGAACAAGAATTCGATACTGAAATTGTGATAGTCGGCGACGACAGTTTGATGAATATCGATCAGTACTCAATACATCGCGTTGCGCCAGAGGCTAATAAGACAGACGATATTTTGAACGCTCATTCGCCAAGCACTGATGTAAAGAAAAAGAATGCGGAGCATCAAGAGGCAAAAAAGACCACGGTAAACGCGCCAAAGCGCAGACGTCGCAAGTCTGCGCCAAAGCCGGCACCAAAAAAGACCATCTGGCAAAAAATTGTCGGGTAATATATGGAGAGAAAAAACGCGGCAATTGCCGCGTTTTATTTTGAATATAATTTCCCATTGCCTAATTGCGGTAAATTTCGGATAATTGTTTCGTGAAAAAATTTCTTTTACTCTTTTACTCTATTACTCTTCTATTCTGTGCGGGCGTATCTGCGCAGGCAGCCACAGAAATTCGCGACACAGAGACTGAATCCGTATTGATGGAACTTATTACTCCCATTACTCGCGCGGCCGGCATTGCCGACGGGCGCGTGCGCTTGCATATCATCGGCGATGATGACTTCAATGCTTTCGTATCCAATGGCGAAGATATTTTTGTTTATACAGGCTTACTGATACGCATTAAATCAGCGAACGCTTTGCAAGCCGTCGTCGCGCACGAAATGGGTCATATGATCGGCGGGCACATGGCGCAGATGTCCGCGCGCATGAAGGCTGAAATGACGCGCAGTTTGATAATGCAAGTGCTGGGCGTTGGACTGATGGTTGCGAATCCTATGGCCGGCGCCGGATTGTTGGCGGGCAGCCAAAGCGTCGCGAAACAATCCATGCTGTCATTTTCCCGTGATGAAGAACGCCTGGCTGACGATGCCGCCATAAATTTGCTGGTGAAAGCAAAGCTTGACTCGAATGGACTAATCGAGGTACTGGAACAGATGCAAGAAATCACCGGCGCCGCGGAAGCCCGTATTAATCCGAATAACGCAAACCATCCACTTACAGCAGAAAGACTGAAGAATGTAAGGGAAAAGATAAAGGAAAGTAAAAAAGGACAAAAGACAAACGGAGAAAGTTATGAACTGATCCGTGCGAAGCTGATCGGGTATTTGCAGAAAGAAACACAAGTTGAAACCAAGTATCCTTCCAAAGATACTGGGGACCCGGCGGTTTATGCTCATTCCATCAGATTCATGCGCAGCGGAAATTTGCAGATGGCGAAGACTGGCGCACAGACCCTGATTTCACGGCACCCCGACAATCCTTTCTTTTATGAATTGTTGGGCGATATCGAATATCAATTCGGACATTATGATGACAGCGTAAAGGCATATGAAAAAACACTTGATGAATTAAAAGCAAAAGGCACAAATGCTCCGCAGATAGAAACTGCATTGGCATTGGTTTTAAGTGAGCGCAAAAAGCCCGGTGATAACGAACGCGCAATAGAATTAAGCAAACGCGCAATTCTGTCCGAACCAATTCCGCTTTCTTATTGGGTTTTGGCAAAGGCTTTTGGCGACAAGGATGGACGTAGTGACTGGGCGCGCGCCGAATACTATAACCTGATGAAAAACGAAAAACAGATGAAACGCTATGCGAAATCCGCGCGTGAAAAACTGCAAAAAAATTCCCCGGAATATCTTAAAGCGGGGGATCTTTTAAATAAAAAAATAGAAAAGTAATTCTTATTTCGGCGCGACTGTAAACTTTGCGCTTAATGGTTCAGTCGTTATTATTTCTATCTTCAATTCTTCCCCGCCACGTGTGAATATTTGCAGGTTGCTGTCATCTTTAATCTTCTTCCATCCCAATTCATCCAAAGCATCACGATAAAAACGTTGGAACTGGCGACGAGTAACCTCATCACTGGCCACCGTGGTTTGCGCTATTTTTCCATCCGGCTGGGAATACACAAATCCATCGTCTTCCACGACATAAGTTTTTTCCATCTTCGGTATGTCTTCAAAATTAGGCAGCCATTCATCAGCGCTGGCACCGCCCGCGTAGAGAAAAAGGGAAGAAGAGAAAAAGAGAATAAAAAATTTCCTCATTATTTTTATTTTATCATAAATAAAAAATCCGTGCAATCGTATTCGCAAAATGGTATAATATTACAATAAATAGGGGCGGAGATGAGAGTTTTAACAAGTTTTTTTGTTATTTCAGCCTTGGTCTTGATGGATTCCGTTGCTGTCAGTGCCGTGGGCAGCGGGCGCGCAAGGCCCGGGTCTGTCACCGGCGTGCTGATGCAGAAAGCGCAAGATGAAGCGCGCATGCCTGGACTGGATGTAAATAATTGCCCGAACTGTGAAAAGCCTACCCCGCCGCCGCCACCGCCGCCGCCAATAAAGCCAGAAAACCCTTGCGGTGAAGTTATTCCTATGCTGGGCGTTGATATTTGCGTTGCACGCAATGCTTGCGAAGGCATCAAAGCTGATGGACATTCCGGTGTTTTTGATGAAACCAAGATGAAATGTCAGATTCCGGTTTGCGCACATAACTGGTCTGGGGTTATTAAAAAAGGCGGCGAAGATGTTTGCGGGTTGGTAGAAATGGGCACCGCACTACGATGTGATGCCAATTTATTTGACCAGATTACCGTGATGCGGCGAACCAGCCAATGGGTTGCACCCTTGATGGCTGCGGGCGGCGCAGGAATTGGCGCGGGCGTTGGCGCGATAATCGATAAGAATCAAAATGCGAAAGCAGCGCACTTGGCAACATTGGCCAATGAAAATGAAGCCGCTTATAAAGGCGGTCAAGCTGGCGCCGCAAAGATAATGTTTGATGGCAGACCTTATGATCTGCCGGCGCAAGCCGCGGAATTAAGGGCCGCGCTGTCGGGCAATCGAAACTTGGACAACAAGATTCAGCAAGCGATTAATTTGATCAATAACTGCACTGCACGCATATTCCATGACTTGGTACGCCTCGATGTCGATGGTTTCAGAAAATGGGGACGGATAAAGGTAACGGTGGGATCTGACTGCACATCCGATGTACATGACAACAGCGTAAAATTCTGCCAGTTTCAGAATATACATGCATCGACAGATAAAACTGCAGATTGCAGCAAAGTCAGCTTTGTCAGGGCTTCGAATTTCAGCAATCCATACTTGCCGAATAACAAGCATCAAAATCCAAAACTGGAAGAATATTATTTTTATCCTGAAAATAATGGGAATTTAATGTCGGGGGAAATATCTTCTGCTACTTGCCTGTTCCGTGACAGTCAAGGTTCCGCTGAACTTGATAATGACGCGACAATACAGATGGATCTTTGGCGTATGAACTTTCTGACGCGTTATATTATGATGGCAACACAAGCGCAAAATTCAAAATTTAAATCCGACCTGGTAACCGCTTTGAATAAGTTTGAATTTTCCGCTAGCTCGGTAGACTCTGGGGTAAATAATTATGACATATTAAACTGGATCGTCGTAAGAAGTAAAAATGACAGCGATAATTTCGGAAACGTTCCAAACGGTACTTGCAATTGGCAAGGCATTAACAGCTTGTTACCTGGCGAAGAATATCTGGGCAGCGCGGCATCTGTGGCGGATGATTCTACTAAAAACATTTTGATGGAAGCTTATGGCGCCCTTTTGGCATTAAGAGCACATGGTAATTTGAATGCCGAATTAGAAGCTTTGTTTGGAGTGTTGGATTCGATTCAAGTCAATGCCGTTGGTATCGGCGGTATTCATGAAGGGTTAGGTGATCGCATAAATAAAGACCTTGGCAAGGATCGTCCTTGGTATCAGACCGCAACTGCACGCGGCGCACTGATTGGCGGTTTGGCGGGCGCAGCTGGCGGATTAGGATATTGGTTCGCCGAAGGCGCCAGCACGTTCTGTAATGTCGGCGGGTTCGAGCAAGTGAAACTAAACAAAAGTTATTCAGTTCCAACATTCAGAGAATACTTACTGAATAAAGGATTCATGCAACAATAAAAATCCGGCGAAAGCCGGATTTTTAATTTACTATTAACTCTTTCCCTTTCACATCTACATCGACTGTGGTGCCGTCAAGGATTGTGCCCGCAAGTATTTTATCCGCAATCGGATCTTCGACCGCTGACATAATCAAGCGTTTCAATGGCCTTGCGCCAAACATCGGGTCATATCCATTTTCGCCCAGCCATGCGATTGCTTTATCGGAAACATGCAATGTAATGCGACGCTCGCTTAAACGGTGTTCCAGATTCCGCAATTGGATTTTTACGATGCCCGGCATTACATTTTTACCCAGCGCATCAAACCAAACTATTTCATCGATACGATTTATAAACTCTGGGCGGAAGTGTTTGCGCACCGATGCATCGTCCCGCAAGTTACTGGTCATGATTATAATTGTATTCGTAAAGTTAACCGTCCTGCCCTGTCCATCTGTCAGTCTTCCATCATCTAATATCTGCAGAAAGATATTGAATACATCTGGATGGGCTTTTTCGATTTCATCAAACAGCAAGACTTGATAAGGGCGGCGACGGACCGATTCCGTTAACGCCCCACCTTGTTCATAACCGACATATCCCGGGGGACTGCCGATAAGGCGCGATACGCTGTGCGATTCCATATATTCGCTCATATCAATTCTTGTCATTGCCGTATCATCGTCGAATAATTGTTCCGCCAAGGCTTTGGCAAGTTCCGTCTTACCCACTCCTGTCGGTCCCAGGAACATAAAGCTGCCTGATGGACGATGCGGGTCTGATAATCCTGCACGTGAACGGCGCACTGCACGCGCAACTGCGCCGACCGCATTATCTTGTCCCACGACACGTTTTTTCAATTCGTCTTCCAGATTTAGTAATTTCGATTGTTCGTCGCCTGTTAATTTTTCTGCCGGGACGCCAGTCCAGCGGCTGACTACCGCGGCAATATGTTCCGGCAATACTGTCTTATATTCTTTTGCAGTCTCGAATTCCGCGATGATTTTTTCTAATTCCGGAATTTTTCCATACTGCAGCGCGCTGGCTTTTTCAAAATCACCCGCACGCATCGCGACGGCAACCTCTGCCTTTGCACTATCCAGCACCGCCATAGCATCCGACAGTCCGCGCATTTTCTTTTGCTCTGCCTTCCAGTCCGCGGTCATCTTTTCGGATTCAGCCGATACGTCCGCGATTTGTTTTTCCAATTCTTTCAAGCGTTTTTTAGAATCTTCGTCTTTTTCTTTTTTCAATGCTTGCTGTTCGATTTTCAGCTGCATCAATCGACGGTCGATTTCATCCAGCTTTTCTGGCTTGCTGGCGATTTCGATGCGAACGCGCGCCGCGGCTTCGTCCATTAAATCAATCGCCTTATCCGGCAGAAATCTATCCGTGATATAGCGGTCTGACAGGCGCACCGCCGCAACAATCGCGGCGTCGCTGACGCGCACTCCGTGATGGCCTTCGTATTTTTCCTTTAATCCGCGCAGGATAGAGATTGAATCCGCGACACCCGGCTCATCCACAAACACAGGCTGGAAGCGTCGCGCCAGCGCTGGGTCTTTTTCGATATACTGGCGATACTCGTCCAGTGTCGTTGCGCCCATCGCATGCAATTCCCCGCGCGCAAGCATGGGTTTCATCAGATTTCCGGCATCCATGGAACCTTCGCCTTTACCAGCGCCGACCATTGTATGAAGTTCATCAATAAACAAAATAATCTGCCCATCGGAATCCTTGACGGCTTTCAGTACCGCCTTTAAGCGGTCTTCGAATTGTCCGCGAAACATAGCGCCCGCCATAAGCGCGCCTATATCCAGCGACAGTAATTTTTTACGCAGCAGATTTTCCGGAACGTCGCCCGCAATGATGCGGTTGGCCAAACCTTCGACGATTGCCGTTTTCCCGACGCCAGGATTTCCAATTAAAACAGGATTATTTTTTGTGCGGCGTGATAATACCTGAATCGACCGACGAATTTCTTCGTCACGTCCTATAACAGGGTCCAGCTTTCCATTTGCCGCCAGAGCGGTAAAGTCAGTTGTGTATTTTTTTATCGCCTGTTCAGGTGTTTCTTTCATATCATCTGGATTCACATCGAACTCCTTTATGCGCAAAATATAGTTATTTTTGCTTGACTTTCAAGGCGGCTTAATGTAATTTATCCCGCAGTCAATAAAGGATTATACCATGCCAAGAATGTGCCAAGTCACAGGAAAGAAAACACAAGTCGGAATGAATGTTTCGCACTCAATGCGTCATACAAAACGCACATTTCTGCCGAATTTACAAAAATTGAAGTTCAAGAGCGAGATTCTGGGACGCGAATTTTCGCTGCGTATCTCTACCGCAGGCTTGCGCACCTTGATAAAGCACGGCGGATTGGACGCATATGTCATGGCAAAGCCGATTTCCCGCTTGTCCGAAGATATGGCAGCGGTTAAAAAGGCGATCGATAAAAAGCTGGGCAATAAACCAGTTGCGAAGCCGGCGAAAAAGCCAGCGCACAAGCCTTTGCGCAGCGCGCGTTTGGTAAAAAAGACAGCCGCAAAGAAATAAACCATCTGGCCTTGTGGCGGAACTGGTAGACGCGCTTGACTCAAAATCAAGTTCTGAAAGGAGTGTCGGTTCGATTCCGACCAAGGCCACCAGAAACTAAACGACCCATTTGGGTCGTTTTTTAATTTCAAGATTTGACTCGGCAGATATAGCCTTGGAATACTCTGTTTGTTTTGCTTTTATCTTTTATTAAAAATGGCATTAATATTTCAAATCCGCTGGATTCTATCAAATCAATAAATGCCTCTAGTGTATAATTTGTGCGAAACCTTTGTATCTTTTGGTCTTTTAATTTTGAAAATCCAAGGGTTTTCTTTGAGAATATTCCCGATTTTTTATTCTTTTCCACTGAAGTAGAAACATAAATACATCCCGTCGGTTTAAGCCAAGTTTTGACCCTTTCCAGAAGTTCCCGCGCATCCTCTATCGGCAGCTGGCAGAGCAGTGACATCATGGTTATTACATCAAATTGCTCCGCCGGAAAATCTCTATCAAATATGTTGCCAGGGAAAATTTCGGATTCTGGGCTTATTTTACCGGCCACTTCGCACATTCTGGAGGATAAATCCACCCCTGTCGTTTTATACCCCATGTCTGCAAAGTATCGCATTACATAACCAATCGCGACGCCAATATCCAGCATTTTTGGATTTTTTGGCTGCCCTGCAATCAAATCGGTAAAAAGAATTTCTTTTCGATAATTAGAGGCGTCTATTTCATGAAATCCCAGCATTCTTCCATTCTTAAGCAATTTAGGGACCAGTTTGAAAAGGCCGCCATGGTCCGCAGCATCGGCTTGCCGTTGCTGCTCCTCATAAAACGGCGCCAGGATGTCATACGCCTTTTTGTTGATCTCTATATAATTCATGGGGAATATATTAGTATTATTGCATTATTTGTCAATACTTAAGTCGTTTTTCACTGGAACATATTTCGGCATATGTTATAATCCTAACTGTCAATATTTTAAGGTTTGGATAAACATGAAAAAACTCGTCGTGTATACCTGCATATCTGGCGGTTATGATAATTTGATCAAGCACAAATATATCAATCCTGATTGCGATTATGTTTGTTTTACTGACAACGAAAAGCTTTTATCACGCGGAAAATCCGGTCCTTGGGAAATTCGTCCGCTGGCGTTTGATAAGATGGACAATGTTCGCAATTCGCGCTGGCATAAAACTCATCCGCATATTCTTTTTCCAGATTACGAGCAATCTATGTGGATAGACGGCGGCATAGATGTTCTGGGGCCGCAAGTCTTCAATGCTTATAAAAAAGCTTATAAAAAATCGCGCAGTCCTATTTTACTTGCCGAACATCTCAGCCGTGATTGCGCATATCAAGAATTTGACGCGTGCATAGATTTCGGCAAGGATTCCATAGAAAAAATAGATGAAGCGCATCAGTTCGTTCTGTCAAAGAAAATGCCGGAAAAATACGGCCTTGCGGTAACAAGAATAATGTTTCGCCGGCATCTTAACCCGACGATTATAAAAATTGACGAGCAATGGTGGGATATGATAAAAAATCATTCCCGTCGCGATCAGCTGTCATTCACATATGTATTATGGAAAAACAAGATAAAGACAAAAGATGTCGCGATTATCCGCCGCAAGCATAATGATGGATGGTACACGATCGATTATGTGCATGACCCGGCCGGAAAGCCATTTTATGAACGCTTCGGCATAGAAGATACATGGGACGGACATCGCCAATTCAGCGTATTTGGTAAGAAAATTTTTTCTTGGACGCCCCGGTCTGTAAAAAAAGACTTATTGCTTCGATACAAAAGATGGTTCAACTGGGCGGAATATTCGCTTGTTCGAAAGTCAGACGGAATACATATAGAAGGCAACGGACTTCATATAGTCGGTACCGCTGACAACACCCTGTGGACGGCGAAGGGCGTTCTGCAACGCCGCGAATACAATTTTGATACAGGTCGCGAAGATTGGATGGTAATTGACATAGGGCTGAATATCGGAATATCGGCGCTTTATTTTGCTCGTCGTATGGCGGTAAAAGAAATTTATGCATTTGAACCATTTAAACCAACAATGTCCCAAGCGCGAAAAAATATGCGTCTTAATCCGAAATTAGCAAAGAAAATAAAACTTTTCGATTTCGGATTATCCGATCATGATGAAACCTTGTCTTTACCATATAATCCAAAGCTTCCGGGCGCACAGTCGTCCATAAAAGAAAAGCAGATAAAAGACGACGATGCCAAGGTTATAGAAAAAATCAAGTTGCGTCGCGCCAGCGATGTTTTGCGTCCGATTTTAACGAAAGATAAAAAACGCAAAATCATGATGAAGATAGACTGCGAAGGGGCAGAACGAGAAATTATCCCAGACCTTGCAAAGGCAAAATTATTGGGGCGTGTAAACAACATAATTATGGAATACCATGATGGTCATTATAAACCGCTGGTGAAAATCCTGAAGCAAAACGGTTTTAATGTCAAAGTAACAGATCAACATGAATCCGGTGTTGGTATGATAAAGGCAGAAAGGTTGAAAAAAACCAGATAAAATATGATGACCTTTTTCCCCTTGCAATTATTTCTAATATTCCTATAATGTATATACATAGCCACTTGGTTCCCCCACGGGGGCAGACTGCAATAGTGTAAGTCGGGGTGTAAAAACGCCTGAATGTATGCTGGGTACATGCTTTCCAGCAAACCAATCCTTAAAAACAACAGAAACCAGTAAATTTGGCAGAAATGCCTGGTTTGCCGTTTTATATCAAAGGATTGAGACCATGAAAGAAAAAAATAAGAAAATTGTCAGGATAGTGATCGTTGGTGGTGTTATTCTTGTCATTACTTTGCTGGGGACCGTAGCCCTGTCTATTGTGGCGCTGGGAAAAGGCCACGAAATGTGGGAAGAATATAAATATAACAAACAAGAAACAGCCAAAATTACAAACCAACAGACTATCAAACAGCAGTAAAAAGTCCATTTTTGGGACAGAATGAGGCTTTTTTGCTTGATTTTTCGCCATAATTTATTGCCAAAACTTTTTTGTTAATTCATGCTTGACAAATGGTGTTTTTGTATTATATTAGTAGACGTAAAGGGGGTTCGCTCTCTTTATAGGGCGCAGGGGATTAGACTCCCTCCTACATTCTCTCTCCTCTAACCCTTGCGTCCGAACCAGTTCAGAATGTCCCATTTTTCTCCTTTCCTTCCTTCCTTTTGGGCACATTCGGAAAAGTCCCGCGAAAGCGGGACTTTTTTCTTTATCTCTGATATCAGTAAAGCCCGCTTTGTACCTCGCGAAGAAGTGCATCATCGCCATATCGGGTTGCGCACCCGCCAACCGCGACAATCAAGGCAAAACAAAAAACAAGCGGAATAAATTTCTTCATAGTTGAATTTTATCATAAAATCCCTTATCATAAAAGCATGAAAAAAATTGCTTTGTTTTGTGGCGCCCATCGCCTGCCCTTTTTGGTTCGTGATTCATTACGTGCGAATGGCTGGGAAGTTTTTGTTATCGGCCTGCGTGGGTTTTATGATCCGGCATTAAAACCTGACTTGGTTATTCGTCTGGGCGGCGCCGGTACAGCGGCCAAAGAATGCAAAAAGCGCGGCATCACTTTATTGACCTTCGTTGGCGCAATCGGACATCCTAACTTATCCGACATTCGACCAGACTTATGGTCTATCAGTGTTCTGGCAAAAGTTTTAAAGCATCAAAAAGGATATGACTCGATGGCGTCCGCACTTATTGCCGGCATCGAATCCAAGGGATATAAAATTATTGGTGCGCAAGAATTATGCCCTGACCTCGTCTTTGCCCCAGGTATTCAGACTCGCGTAAAACCAAGCAAGGATGACCCGAGCGTTATAGAGCGCGCGATTCACGTGTCACGTTTGATCGGTGCTGAAGATATTGGGATGAGCGTTGTCGTAGATAGACAAGTTCTGGCGATCGAGGCGGCCGAAGGTACCGCGGAAATGTTGAAACGCGTTATCAAAATTCGCAAAGGTCGCAAAGGAAGCGGCGTATTCGCAAAAATGACAAAGCCAAAGCAAGACTTGCGCATCGACATTCCAGCAATTGGTGTTGACACTGTGCGCGATGTTGCGGCAGCAGGACTTCGCGGAATTATCGTTAATGCAAAAACCTGCTTTGTCATAGACCGTGATGCAGTTATCAACGTCGCAAACAAAGCTAAAATTTTCATCATTGCCAAATAACCGGCGAAGCCGCCGGTGGCTTCTAGTTGGACCGAAACTCTTTAATAACAATGGCGACAATAATTCCTCTTTCTGACTATTTGCGTGAACCGTTTGATATTTCGAAGAACGTGTTATTGGGCGCGACTTTATATTCGCGCATCGATGGAAAATTATGCGCAGGACGTATTGTTGAGTTAGAGCTTTATAAAGGCGATTGCGATCGCGCCTGTCATGCCTTTCCAAATAAGAAGACCCCGCGCAATGCAGCGATGTTCGGGATGGGTGGGCATGCTTATGTTTATTTCGTTTATGGAATGCATAACATGTTTAATGTTGTAATCGGTGATAAGAATTGTCCAAATGCTATATTGATTCGCGCGCTGGAACCAACCGTTGGAATTGATATTATGCAAGCACGACGCGGGATTGCCGATGTACGAAACCTATGCAATGGTCCGGCGAAATTGACCGAGGCGCTGGGCATTACGACAAAACATAATGGTTTGGATTTAATCAATGGCGACAAAATCTGGATAGAATCACGGGTTGGCGTAGCGCCGAAAATCGCGGCTGGCGCGCGCATAGGGGTGGATTACGCTGGCGATGACGCAAAGTTGCCCTGGCGATTTGTCATCGCAGGCAGCAAATTCATCAGCCGGTCAATTTAATAGAAAAAACAAGTTATTGATTAAGAATTCGCTTTTATAGTATAATTTTCCCATGACAGCAAAGTTTAAAGTTTCCATAATCGCAATAGCGGCATCTTTGGTGTCGTTTTCTAATTCCATTGCTGCTGTCCCCAAAAAAATTCCTGCATCTACTATTAGCGCCCCTATTGCGCGCAGTGCCGCCAGTCAGCCGCGCGCTTCAACACAAACCTCCTTGGCTCTGTCGCGAATGCCTTCCTTTAAACTAGGTTCCGGCACAAACATTCCTGGTGGCGGTGGTTATGTAGACCTGTCTAATTATATAACCATAAGCGAATTCAATAACTTTCAAGATGTTATCTATAACATAATAGATGGCATAGGCGACGGAGATACCGGTGCACAAGGCGCGACAGGTGCCCAGGGTCCGCAAGGCTCACAAGGCGCAACTGGTCTGCAGGGACCACAGGGCGCAAGCGAAGGCGGTTTTGGCGCACAAGGTGATATTGGTCCGCAAGGATCAAAGGGGGATCAAGGCAATACCGGCACGCAGGGCGCGCGAGGATTTCAAGGTGACAATGGTACCCCAGGTATAAAAGGTGATCAAGGGGATACAGGCGCACAAGGCGCAACTGGCGCGCAAGGTCCGACCGGAGAAGGAATAGGGATTCCTGGGTCCCAAGGAGAGCAAGGTACACAAGGTGTAACTGGGACACAAGGTTTTCAGGGTGCAAACGGAGCACAAGGCGTAACGGGCACAACTGGTCCGCAAGGCTATACCGGTGCAATGGGTCCACAGGGACATAATGGTGCGGACGGAGCCCAAGGTTATCAAGGCGAACCGGGAGTTGGCGCAAAAGGTGACCAAGGATATCAGGGTCAGAAAGGTGAATCTGGCGAAGGCATTGGAATTGCCGGACCACAAGGTCATCAGGGTGGACCAGGCGCACAGGGGAACCAAGGTTACCAAGGAGAATTGGGGGTTGGCGCGAAAGGCGATCAGGGCCATACCGGGGTGCAGGGTGCGACAGGCCAACAGGGATCGCAAGGAACCCAAGGCGCACAAGGCGCGGATGGTATGGGCTCGCAAGGCTTACAAGGTGTCCAAGGTGATGCCGGCGTCCAAGGTATAAAAGGCGATCAGGGGGATATCGGCGCACAAGGCAACCAAGGTTATACCGGCACGATAGGCCCGCAAGGCTATAACGGCGACCAAGGCCTGCAGGGATTCCAAGGCAATACTGGTAATACCGGAGCACAAGGACATCAAGGGTTCCAAGGCTATACCCCTGCAATCGGCACAACGTCCGGTACTATTGCCGGCGGCGATGACGATCGGTTCGATACTGTCCCAGATTTGCCCGGGGCGCCGGCAGGTACGCCACCCGCGGGTCGCGTTTATGTCTGGGTGCAATAATATGAAAAATATTTGCAAATATTTTTTCCTTTTTCTGATTCCTATAATTTTCATTAGTGATGCACATGCAGCAAGCAGCTGTGAACCGGGGTGTCATTTGGATGGGGGAATATGCAATCCATGCGACACAGGGACATATGAAAACAATGGCAACTGCATCGCATGCCCGGCGGGACAGACGGGCAATATCTTGACCGGCGCAACATCTTGCGTTAATTACAGAACTTGGAATACCAGCAATGGCGTGTCGGCATTCTTGCGTTCGACAAAAACCACAACGCCCAGCTTGATGATAAAGGATTCAGTCGGCGGTATTTATTACGGCAATTTATCCAGCACATTGCCCGGAGTATTCAAACTGGTGCATAACGGCACGTTGTATTCATTGGCAGAGCAAGGCAAGCTGCAATCTTCTTGCGGCGGCATACCATCAGGTTTTCGAGTGATGCTGGACGGGATAAATCCCAGCGATACTTTCAACTTTCAAATATCAGCGCCCGGCAATTATGCAATTCACTGGGGCGACGGCAACATGGATACAGTTAACAAAGCTGGCACAGCATTGACGACATATTCGCATGTGTATGCAGCCGGTGGAAATTATACGGTGACAATCGGCGGCGGCGCGACCGGGTATAGCAACAATACGACGACCGCGGCGATAAGTTTTTATAACTCGATAAACAAAAATAAAATTGTCGGCATTGATGGCGACCTGGGCGCGATATTCCCGATACTGAATACATCCGATACCGGCAGCCCGCGGTTTTACAGAACATTCAAGGATTGCATCAATATGGCCGGCGAAGTTCCCAGCGATTTGTTTGCTGGAATTGTCGGCTTGCCGGTAACAAACATGTTTGCTGAAACATTCATGGGATGCACAAGTATCGATAGCATAGGCGACGGTCTGTTCGATGGTCTGATCGCTCAATAAGAAGGGTATAATGTTTTATAAAAAATTATTCTTATTAGCGTTTTTGTTTTTTGCGACCATTGGTATTGCAGTCGCCGATCCCGATACGAACCAAGGCAAAGGCCTTGCGTTGGGCAATCAAGAGCCGACAGAAATTTTGGTAAAGTTTGTACAGAATGTTGGCAAAGGCCAAGTGCCAGAATTGTCCGATGCAACAGAGGTCGGCAGCATCCCGCAAATTGGAGTAAAAATATTAAAGGTCAAAAATCCAAAAGCCATCGCAAAACTGTTGGAACATAACAAGCATGTCGTATACGCCGAACCGAACTTTATTATGCACTTCAACATCATTCCAAATGATCCGCAATGGAAATCACAATCAGCAGCACTGAACATCATTAACGCACCGGCGGGCTGGGATATCACCACCGGTGTTGGCAGTCCCATTATCGCCATAGTCGACAGTGGCGTCGCGAGCGGCCATACCGACTTGCCTCTGCTGTTACCGGGCTATGCGGCCGTTTCTGGTCTTTCACCAAATAACGACAAGGTGGGACATGGCACCGGTGTTGCCGGCACTGCGGGCATGATTGGGAACAATGGAATCGGCGGCGCGGGCATAAACTGGAACGCACAAATTCTGCCGGTCAAAATTGACGATGCCAATGGCACAATAACGGTCGCCAATGTTGCAAAAGGCGTTATATGGGCATCAGACAATAACGCAAAGGTCATGAATCTTTCTTTGGGGACTACATCAGACAGTGTGACATTGAAAAACTCCATAGATTATGCTTATAACAAAGGCGTCGCTATTTTCGCGGCGACCGGTAACGATGGAAAAAACAGCATCGATTGGCCTGCGCGATATCCCAACGTTATCGCTGTCGGCAGCACAGGCAACGGCACAACACGTTATTCATCTTCCAATTACGGACCCGGCATGGACGTAGTGGCCATCAGCAGTTATTACACAACAACAGCCGCGGGCGGTTGGTTGAATATGGCCGGCACATCATTCGCATCGCCCCAAGCTGCGGGCTTGGCATCGCTGGTCTTTGCGGTTTGGCCCAGTGCGACGCCCGCCCAAGTATATGATGTTATTCGGGACGGAGCAACGACACTGGGGGGCGGATATAATCAAGAAACGGGTTATGGACTTATTAATATGAGTGCAACTTTGACGCTGGCCGTGCAACGGGCTAGCAGCGGCAATAATATCATTTGGCCAGATAGCGCGTTTGAAAATATGTTTTCTGGTTGCACTTCTCTTTCTGGACCATCCGCGAAATCGAGCGGTCAGTTTCTTTATCAAATCGCCCCAGCACTTGTTACTGGTGCCTATACCGGCGCCACCGGGCTTTCCGATTATAACCAAATTCCCGCGTCATGGGGCGGCGGAGGCATGTGATTTTTTGTTGAAATTTACCCAGAAATAAATATAATGAGCCCCACATGGATGATTAGCTCAGTTGGTTAGAGCGCTTCGTTCACATCGAAGAGGTCGGAGGTTCGAGTCCTCTATCATCCACCAACTACTTTGTTATTTTCTTCAAATTAAAACCCCGCAAATTGCGGGGTATAAAATACGCTGTGAATTTTACTTTCTTTCCGAAATGCCTCTTTCCGAAACACCGCGTTCTGGGCGTTGAGTTTTATCATCTTTCATACGCTCTGGCATTTGGATACCGCAAGTTTCAAATGCTTTTTTCATGCATTCGCGGCTGGCTTCGCGGGCAGCCTTTTCTTCCTCTGTTAATTCTCTTTTATCCGGCAATTGCCCCGACTTTAATTCTTCGCCGGATTTTTTCATTTTCATTCCGGACTTCGGACAATCTTGTTCTGCCAGGCAGGCTTTTTGTTCATCAGTGAGTTGTTCCATAAAACTGCCGATCTTACCGCCGCTAAATTTTCCATCGGGGACGGCTTCGGCATTCGCCATAACAGGCAGCGTCAATAAAAATGCCATAATAAATATTTTTCTCATTTTATTTCTCCTTTGCATTCCTGTGCGCATTATACTACATACATACAACATGACACAATTGTTATTAAATTCTTTCGACAAATGTTTTGCGTATATTAAATAAAGTATTCATTCCTATTTGCTAATCCGCGCAACGTCTATAGAATTTGCTGGAAATGAATACCAAATATCTTTCCGCATCACGGCGCAATTTTTTGAAATACTTTGATTCGAAGTCTGATATGGATGCGGATTTGGGCATTAGTGTGCTGCCGCATGCTGCAGTTTCCATTAGTAAGCGGGACATAAAATTATCCCCCCAGAAAATCAAGAACGTAAAAATTTGGCGCAAGTCACCAAAAGGCGCTGAATACATAGACGAAGATGTTATCTTCCTGGGTTATGCGGAACCTTTCATCGGGCACTTTCTGGCGGACAGCCTGTCGCGCGCTTGGCCTGTGTTAGAAGAAAAGTATGCTAATTATACCTTTGCCATTGTCAGCGATGGTCCGCTGTCTTCGCGGCTGCCAATGGACAAGTCCGCGACAAAAGCTTCTGCGGCAGAATTATTTTCGCTTTTGGGTATTAAAAAATTGTTGGTGGTGCAACGGCCGACAGCTTTCAGAAACTTACTGGTTCCGGATTCTTCTTTCAATTATATGAAAAAGATTTACAATCGGAAATACAGCGATACTTTTGCCAAGATTGCGCAAGCCGTGGAATCGGATGAAACACTTCCAAAGAAGATTTATTTATCGCGGACAAAGCTGATTCATAATCCTGTCATTGGCGAATCCCGCATAGAAAAAATTTTCCAAGATAACGGTTACACTATTATTCACCCACAGGAATTTCCGATAGTCGAACAAATCGCAATGATAAAAAATGCGACCGATATTGCCGGGATAGAAGGAACCGCCCTGCACCTTTCATTGTTCGCGCGCGATGGAATTAATTTGATTTGCATACATAGGTATAATGTGCCGATACCAATGCAGATACTTATCGACAAGTTGAAAAATTTCAATGCCCAGTATGTCGACGCATCTATCGATCCTTTTTCAAAGGAGAAAAATATTTGTCCGGCATGCATAATCGGCATCAATGAAAACCTGCGCAGGTTTTTCAACGACAATAATTTTAAGCATAAGGATGATGCGGCCGCCGGCGATGCAGAGATGAAAACTTTCTTGGAAATTTACGCCCAGAATCATCGTATTTTACCAAAATGGCTTATTAACCTGATGCTGGCATTCGTTACTTCGCGAGAACGGCGACAAAAGCTGCGCAAAAAATTCGCGATTAAGTTTTAGTAATGAATGGCTTCAATTCCTTCATAACAATCGTAAGAGTATTTTCTTTTTTCTCTATAAATCTTTCAACCGCTTGATGTTGCTGCGCGTGATATTTCTTATCGGTTAATAATTTTTCAATCGCATCCGCAAGCTGCGCGCTGTCTGCGACACGTTCCAGCGCTCCATCATTTTCCATTTCATCATACACTTCATCAAATGTCGATGTATATTTTCCCGTAACAACCACATTGCCCAACTTCATTGCTTCTATTGGGTTTGATCCGCGACAATCCGGCAACAAGGAACGTCCCATAAATGTCACATTCGAACATCTATAGAATAAACCCATTTCGCCGATCGTATCTGCGACATATACATCGCCCGAAGGCTCTGCACCATCTGAACGAAAAGTTAGTTTTAAATTGCCCGACCTTTTCGCTAACTCCCCCCTCGCACTGGGATGTCGCGGTGTAATCAGCAATAAAATATTTGGAACTTTTTTCTTTAATTCGCGATGTGCGGCAAACACTATTGGACCTTCGGTTTCGCCCAATACAGCCGCGTGCCACACCGGACGGCTGCCTATTATCGCTTGTAACTTTTTACGATCTTCCGATTTATCCTGCGGCGGCGGGGTTGTATATTTCAGGTTATCAATCACCGATACATTTTCTGCACCCAGCGCAGTTAATCGCGCCGCATCTGTTTTTGATTTTGCCATAATTTTTGTAAAAGACTTTAGCATTCCATGCGCGAATGCTTTATTTCTCTTGTTGCGCGTGAAAGACTTTTCCGACATTGCCCCATTGATTAAGAAATTTGGAACACCCGCGCGATGCAAAGCATCCAGCTGTATCGGCCACAAATCAGAATCCACACGCACCGCCAAGTCCGGATGCCAATGCCGCATAAAGCGCCGCACCGCGAATGGCACATCAATCGGCACATACTGATGGAGCGCATCAAAATTCTTTGCGACTTTCGCCGATGTAACTGTGCCGCTGGTCAGTAATATACTAGCCTTTGGATATTCTTTATGAATCCTGCCAATAAGACCGCGCATGGAATTTATTTCCCCGACGCTTGCGCCATGCAGCCATATCAGAAATCCCTGTGGACGTGCAAGGCTGGGGCGCCCCAGCCTTTCCGCAAATCTGTCGGGATGGGCATCTTCCTTGCCCCGGCGGCGCCTTATCCCCAGATATAATCTTATCAACGGATACAGAAGTGTTATTAGAGATTTATACATAAACATTTATTTTTCCTTTACTCGCACACAGCCACGAACGGCGGCAACGAACGGTCCGTATCAATTCTGCCGCCCATGCCGCAATCAAGACAATTGAATTTTCTATTTTGAGAATGCGTGCTGTCCATTGGAATTTCAACTTCATCAAGGCTGGGGATATGCTCCACAACCGCGGCTATGTATTCCATATCCATCGGAAAGCCAAAATAAAATGCGCGTCCTGTTCCTTTGCATTCGCCCGGATTAGGATAACATACATGGCTGCTCAATTTCGTTTCGTCCGGTATGCAAACTATTTCGCAAGTATCTGGATCCGTTATCATCCTTTCACAATTATTACACAGATTTCCCGGCTTCAGCAAAGTTCCGCCCATTGCGCGAGTTTTAGCAATTTGTGCATTCTTGCATTTTGTCGTGCCGGTCGTGGCAACTTCTGCAACGCATGTCCATTCCAAAGCCGTATAATCCAATTGGGGCGTTGAGCCCGGCGGACAAGTGCGTTCCATTGTTGGCTCTAAACAATACCAAGTGCCGTCTACATCAACCGCCGTTTGACCGCTGCCGCATAATGGACGACGGGCCGGGTCAATTTCACAGCTTTGGGTTTCATATCGCCATATCGTATCGCCCGTGCAAATTTCCGGAAAATTTTGCGGCATGCATTCCCATTTGTTAAAGCGAAATATCTTTTGTTCCCAAGGAGCACAAAATACTTTTTCAGCTGTCTCTACCGGCATACCCAGATTAACTTCCGCTGATGCTGAATATTGCGTAATATATACCAGCTGCCCTTCTTCCAATTCTGCCGCTTTTACAATACTGTCTGGAATAACGCGCCTGTGGCCGTTGCCGGAAAGTATTGAAAAAGACCCGTCCGTTTTTACTATTAAGCCAAAATTCGGCGCGGCTTCATATTCTTGCGACAGAATTTTCAATATCAGATTAGAATGTTTTGCGCCGACCATATCACCCGTCGTAACAATAAAGTTTCCTATGGTTTTGCCCGCTCGGTCGGGGGTGCAGGCCGAGACTTCGCGCCTTTCATCCGCGCACAATTTTCGACTTTCAACATTGTATTTTTCCATGCATGGCATGTCCGAACCCAATTCTTCCGAAGCCTCGGCGCCACCCGCAGCGTCCAAGTCTATGGCCGCCGCATGCGCGCGCGCCATGCATGCCAAGACGGATTTTACTTCGGTTACTTCGATCGCGGAACTTATGCTATCATTCTTCAAGCGTTGGCTGGGCGAATCCATCAGATAGTACCCCGCCATCAGAACAAAAACCAAAATCATTATAAAAATGTTCATGTCTTGATATTAGTGCATGTATATATGCGCGTGCAAGTGGAGAATTATTCCCATTTTCTTATATGCATTTCGTCTTTTTATTTTCACCCTATTTATGATATAATCTTTGAAGAGGGAGTTTTAAAAGCCCATGAAAAAAATTGCTATTTTTGCCGTTTTTGCGGGACTGGCCGCAGGGTCAAGTGCTTTTGCTGTCTATCCTGTGTATAACCAACAGCCAATGCAACCGCAATATGTACAGCCAATGCAGCCACAATATGTGCCGGTGACCGGGAATGGAACCCTGTCTACTGCTGCAAATCCGAATCGCGTTACAGGCGCAGTGCCACGCGTTGGAAGCAGCGCCGCAGCCGCAGGACGCCAGTATTATCAGCCCTCGGATTATGATCGCTTGGCAGACAGTGGGCTGTACATCGGACTTTCCGTTGGATACACCATGTCGCTGAATGGCGGAATGCGCGCCAATTATCAGAATGAAAAAGATGCGTACTTTGCACCGGGTGCCTTTGCCACAGCAAACTATAAAAAAGATACCATACTTCCATTGCAGCTGTCGGTCGGTGCCGCGATAAACAGCGATATTCGCGTTGACTTCTCTTATTCCAGATACAGCGGTTTTTCTTATCCTGACCATGTTATGACAGGTGACGGCGTGGGCGGATATACCCCGGCAATTGCGACCGGCGGCGCGATTTCCAGTACTGCGACCATGTTGAATCTTTACTATAACCTGGATTCTTATACAGGATATATGGCGGGTGGTGCTTTGCGCCCTTATGTCGGAGTAGGTTTGGGTATTGCGACAAATACTATTTCGGACTATTTGGTTTATGACCCGGAATTTTACGGCGAATATGGGATAGAAGACGGTATTACATACCCGGCGGGAACCTTGACCGCTATATCAGATATCTATGCATATCATGCTGGCGGAACAACTGAACAGCTGGCATATATGTTGGAAGGCGGTCTGTCTACGGAATTAGAAGGCGGAATAAAGCTGGACTTTTTTGTGCGTTGGACAGGACTCGGCAAAGTGCAGTCTTCGGGAAGCATCGTAGTTTCCCAAACTGAATGGCTGTCGACTGGGATGGCGCCAATTGGTACGCCTGGTTCGGAAGAACCCGGGGCTTACGACAGCGTGTTTCATTATACAAACTGGTATGAAAGCGGAAACCTGGGAACGCTGGACTTGGGCGTAAGAATGAGAATTCAGTTCTAGAGCAGAGTATGAAAAAAACATCAGTATCTTTGTATGTGCTCTGTGTTGTGTTTTGCGTCGGTAACGCCGGTGCTGCATTGCGCATTGGAAATTCCGGGACCGGTCGCGGGGGTACTTATGCTGCCCCGCAAGGAAGCGAAATTGTTGTGCAACAACAAGCAGAAATGCAAGAAATGTTGGAAACAGCGCAGAACTCGACAGAGCTGGGGCTGCCTGTGCGCGTGGCGAACATGGACATGGCGCGCGCTATTGCCAGCGGACAATTTTACAATGGCGTTTCCATGGCAAATTTGGATTCTTGCGCTAATATTTTTCCAAATGGGTCTTTTGCTTGGGATAGAGCCAATGCTGGTTTAAAAACAAGCTCTGGTTGTGTTGCAGAGGTAGAGCTGCGTAAAATTGAAGGTACAGAAGATATTATTCTGGCGCGTGCACGTGTTGCGGCGGGTGGTTCCATAGACTGTAATATTGACGCGTTTCCTGCGGATGGTCTTACCATAGAAGCCGGCAAAGTTATTTTCCCTGCGGATCGCGAGCCCACATTGGCGGAAGTAAAACAGGCAATGAACCAGGAACAAAAACAAGGCGCCGGATTAAAGATTGCGGCGGCTGCGCTTATTGGTGGAATTGGCGGTAACTTCTTGGGTCAAAATGATCCTGGAAAAGGCGGCATGATCGGGACAAGCGGCGACAAAATGAAAAAGACCGCGATCGGCGCGGTGGCTTTGGGCGGTGCGACTGCGGTCAGCACCCAAACGGGCAAAATCGGCGGCGATGTTGTCATGGGCGCAACGGTCAATGCCATAGGTGGCGGATTAATCGGTAACATGTCCGGTATCGGGGAAGCTGTTCTGCTGATAAAAAAATGCGAAGGATATGATTGCCTTTATGGAATTGTGTCAAAGGTTGCACCGATCACGGGTCCTGCTTTCTGGGGAAATCTGGGCAGCATGGTAAAATGCACGGAATCAACAAAAGATGGCAAAACAATTTATGAACAATGCGGTGTTTCACAGATTCCATACTGGAGAATTGGCCAATGGAACCAGGATTCCAAGATAGAAGATATTAATCGCGAGATGATGGGTAAAGGCTCCTTTTGTCTGATAGACGGCAAAATGGAAGACGCGACTGTGGGATGTGACGGCGGCGAAGGATTTTATAAACTGGATTCTGCGGAAGAAATGACAAGTTCAGAACCCGCGGTTATCGTGGACTGGGATGCCAGAAAATACAAAACCTATGCAGATTTCAAGACATGGCGTGCTGGTGGTCCAAAGAATGTGGATATTAGATTCCGCTATGCTGATGGAACCATAGGGAAACAGGCGGTTGGAAGGGATGGCACGACCTTTACAGCAAGAGATTTCAACGCTTTAACCCAGGATGCAACTGACGGCGGCATCATTGATCTTAATAACAAAGCACGGACGGGCGCGACAGCAACTGGTGCCGGTATAGGTGCAGGATTGGGGGCTTTCTCTTCTTTCCAGGGCGCCAAGGATGAAGTTGAAAATCGTCATGTCGCGGAAGTAACGGCTTATAAAGATTCCCTTACGAAATTCTATTGCGCGACGGGCAAAAGATTCCTGTCGCAATATAACGAAGTTGTAATTATCCCGAATGAGAAATAAAAGATCCCGCAAAAGCGGGATTTTTTATTTAGTATCTATTTTTCTTACCGTTAAGAAGTAGAACCTGTTATCGCGTTGTTTTATTACTGCTTGCGCAGCCTGCCGTGCAGCTATTTTTTCACTGACAAACGAAATATCTCGCCTGCACAAGGGCTCTCTGGCACGGTCTTCCAAATCACTTACATCCAACCATTTGTGTTCTTGTTCAAAATCATTTTTTTCCACGGTCAGCTTATCAATTTCTTTTTGAATTTCAGCAATTTCTTGGCCATCAAATGCATCTAAA
Source organism: Alphaproteobacteria bacterium (assembly GCA_009784275.1). Classification (GTDB taxonomy): domain Bacteria; phylum Pseudomonadota; class Alphaproteobacteria; order Rs-D84; family Rs-D84; genus WRCA01. The sequence continues at coordinate 101,574 of WRCA01000001.1, forward strand.
AGATTTGCCTGAAGAAACTTTAGATTTTTTTTATCTAACTCTTCGTAAAGACCTGGTTGGATAAATTGCGAATTTTTATTCATAGGGCGTCCTCGACATGCAAAATTATTGTTCTTGCCCGCCTACGCCCGCAACATAGTAATAAAGTTCTTAATTGTCAACCAAAATGCTTTCTATCTTCAACAGCTTTCTTTTCATATCCAAACCCAGCGAAAATCCGCCAATTTTGTTGTTTGCGGCCAGCACCCTGTGACATGGAATTATTATTGGGATTGGATTCTTGCCCACTGCCCCGCCGACGGGGCGTGCGGCCTTATCACGTCCTGTGGCAGCCGCCACTTGCGCATAGCTTTTCGTTTCCCCAAACGGTATTTCCAACAATGCATTCCATACATCGCGCTGAAATTTTGTACCGATTGGATTCAGCGGCAGATCAAATATCTGACGCCGACCAGAAAAATATTCTGATAATTGTTTTGCAGCCATGCGCAAGAGAGGAGTTTCTTTTTGCATCCCACAACACCCATGGGCATCAAAAGACAATTCGACAATCGCACCATCTTCTTCTGATAAAACTGCTGTTCCGAACGGAGTTTGAATTAGGCTGTAGTATTTCATATGCCGATTATAATCAATTTCTTTGATATAATCCAGTAATCGTTGCTTGGCCGATTGAATTTGCCCTGACCACGGCTTCGATTTGATGCGGCGCCAAGCCGGGCGCCAGATCCAAACTGGCAACATTCAACGCATACAGTGTAAAATAATAATGATGCGCGCCATGCCCGACCGGCGGACAAGGCCCGTTATATCCCGGCATCCCGAAATTAGTAACCTGCTCTCTGGCCGGCGCGGGGAACCTTGCGCCTTTTGCAATTCCTGTTACAGTTGCTGCGATATTTGTAACAATCCAATGATAAAATCCATACTCATTCATCGAGTCCGGATCATGAACAATTAATGCAAAACTTTTTGTTCCCTGTGGCGCATTGGTCCATCGCAAATCCGGGGAGATATTATCGCCGCCGCATCTGTTGTTTGCTTGTTCTGACGACATGAATGTATTGTTTTGTATTGTGTTGCTGTAAAGCTGTAATGCCTGTGCCGCATGTCCCGTCATGATAAACGCCCCCATAAATATTGCTGCGAAAATTTTTTTCATGAACGAATTATACACTCATTCGATAACGCACGCACTTTGAATATCTTCCTGTTTCAAAAGATAGCGCAATAAGATAAAATCATTATTATGCTGAATATAAAAAGAATTTATGATGTCCCGTCAAAAGAAGACGGGTATAGGATACTCGTCGATCGGCTTTGGCCGCGCGGGGTTTCCAAGGAACGCGCACATCTTTATCAGTGGGCAAAAGATATAACTCCATCGTCCGCCCTGCGATATTCTATACATCATGAAGGCGCTGATTTCAGCTGGTTAAAAGCGGCTTATGCTGACGAGCTGAATGAAAACCCGGAAACGAAAAATTTTATCGGCGAAATTAAAAAGCTTCTTTCCAAAGGCAATGTAACTTTTTTAACTGCATCCAAAAACCCAGATACAAGCCATCTGGCCGTTCTTAAAAATTATTTGGAAAAGAGAATTTAATTTTCTTCCCAAATTAAATGATTAATACTCTCAAAGCCTTTTCCATGTTTGGCATTCGGGATAATTATAATTCGTTCCGGATTATTTATAAACTCTGCCGTTAATATTATCGGTATCACACTATCTTCTGTACCGACATAATGTATTTGTGGAAATTTATTATATTCCTCTTTATATAAATTCAAATCTAATGACTGGTTTAATGGCGGAAGATTTTTCATTCTCGTCCATTCCGGATGATTTAGATTCCCAGCAATCGTTATTAATTTTTTCACATTTATTTCAAGATGCAATACTGCGACCAGTCCCGCAATTTGCGCGCCGCCCGAAAAACCGATTAAAATCATAGGACGGCGGTCAACAATTTGCTTTATAACCTCTGCCGATGCATCTACTGCTTTTTTCGAAAACCTGGCGGTTGTCCAATCGGTTTCTGTGCAGATCGGATCTTTTATATACTGACAAGGACGCGCGATATATACAACATTAGGAGAAGGATCTTCGAACGCAAGCCTTTGCATAAAATCATCACGCGGCGTCGGGTCGGATGTTGGATGACCCCAGCCATCAAAGGCATTTCCGTCGCCTTCGATATAAATTTTTATAACAGCTGTTGAGTTTGTTAATTTCTGATAAATGCGCAAAGTAAACGTATCTGTATGTATATCGTGTTGCATAAAAGAATCCGGCGGCAAAATTTTCTGCGCGCATGCCGATACTAAAAATAAACAAAGGAGCGCAATTTGCGCCCTTTGTTTTCCTCTCCCCAACATCAGAATCTGTACTTCAGTGTTACCAAGCCGGTGTTATCGGTATAGTTGCTGCGGAATCGGCCGATATAGCTGACCGTTAAATCAACCCTGTCTATTGCCATCGTTAAGCCAGCGCCGGCTTCCATGCCAAAGCGTTCCAACGCGCTGCCGCGCACATTAATAACAGCGCCATTCGCCATCGTCATATATGCAGATACATCGTCCGTTATAATATCATATATTGCACCAGCATAAATTTCTGGCCGCAGACTGCATTTCGATGCGCCGCCGTATTCATGCGATTGTCTTTTGTACTCGTAAGCCAGTTTTACACCCGCAATACCGGTTAAGTAATTAAAATTGCCGCTGTGGGTAGATGAACCCGTAGAATCCGTAAATGATTCTTGTGATACATTCAAATATCGCAAGCCTGCTTGGGGTGTTAACATTACATCATGATCGGAAAGCTCGTATCCAGTAATACCTTGGGCTGCGAATGTATTGATAGTATGTTCACTGGTTACCGTCGACCCCAGGATATGTTTTTCGTCGTCATAGTTACTCCAAGTATAACTGGCGGCACCATTCACGAACCAAGCTGTTGGTTTATATTCGCCATACAGCAAAGCAGTATGCGAATTGATTTTGCTTTCGCTTATAGTTGGGGTCACATGCGTGTTAGTATAAGCATAACCAACACCCAGCTTTACGGATTCTGATACAAGCGCTTCCGCCCCGGCTGCTGCCCCGCGCGAGTCAGAAGAGAATCCGTTATTCCCGCGCAATCTTGAACCATTAATTAAACCTTGGACCCAGATCGCTTCTCGTCTTAATCGCAGATCACCAGAAGATTGTCCGCTGGCCGTCGGAATACCGCCGGAAAGTCGGGTTCCGATCGCATCCAAAACTTGCAATGAATTCTGTGTCGCGATTGCTTGCGCCGATGGCGCGGATGTCGGAGCAAACGCTTCTGCCGCCGCCAAAGCTTCCGCAACTTCTGCCGGATTTCCAGACTGCATCAAATCAGTAATATTATTCGCAATCGTATTAAACTGACTGTTGCTGGAAGGGCCACTTATAAGACCCATCAGCGCCGAGACCTGATTAGAATTTGCGCCGGTGTTTGCTGCTATTTGGTCAGCGGTTTTTTGCGACACATTAAATGTATCATCCGCGTTCTGCGTAATATTATACAATGCATTAATCCCAGTATAAGCAAACGAGCCCGTGGCATTTGCTATATCCCATAGTTCCAGATTATTGCCGCTGACGCCGGTTCCAATAACCAGATTGCTTAATGTGCTGCCGCTGCCTATTGTAATAGTATCCGCCATAATTGTCGGTGTCATCTGCAGCTTTGCAATCAATGTCGTATTCGGATCAAATGTGATAGAGCTGCCTGTGCCACCGATAACACCCCCATCCAGGGTTACTGTTCCGCTACCCGTAAAGCTTACATCCCCCAGGCTGTAGATATCATTCAAAACTCCCGCAGCTGTGTTATTTGCAAATGTAACATTACCATCAAAGGTTATCGTTCCTGTATTATAAATCGCGCCGCCTTGGCCGCCTGCGGTATTTCCAGAAAATGTCGCGCCGCTGCCAATCGTAATATCACTGACGTAATTGGCAATTGCGCCACCGTTGGTTTTAGCAGAATTATTTGTGAACGAAGCATTATTTCCAATCGTTGCTGCGCCTGTGGTAGACGCGAAATTCCAATTGAAGATCGCGCCGCCGTGTATGCCAGACATATTACTATCGAATATAGCACCATCGCCGATATTGGTCGTTACGTCTTGCAGGTACAACGCGCCACCCCATCCCAAGGGAGCTGTATTCCCTATAAATGAAACATTATTCAAGATGGCTAATATAGATGGGGCCGCATTTCCCGAAACATAAATCGCGCCACCGGCATCGGCTACTGCGGTGTTTTGTAAAAATAGAACACCGTTTCCAACAGTCAATGTCGCCGGCGGATGGCCAACGGTACTGTCAGGAACGCTATAAATAGCGCCTCCGGCATCGGCCTGGTTTAAAGAAAACTTAAGATTGTCTTCTATAATTACCGTTCCTGAATAATTCGCGATGACACCGCCGCCATTCGGTCCGAAATATTTCAAGCCCGTCGCGCCGCTGGTAATCGTTTGAATTTCGCCATAGTTAACCTCTATCCTATTCGCGGCAAGGGCCGGCGTGGACGCCAAGATAAATCCGATGACGGCTAAAATCTTTTGATACCTCATTTTCTCTCTCCTTTTATTATCAAATATAACTAACTTATAAAAATATATCCCCAGGTTTGTATTCTCATATTATTGACAAATATATTGACAAACGGTACAATAGTGATAAAATAAGAACAAAATAACTATGCCAGAACAAGGCTGGCACGCAAAAAAAGACAAAATCATGAATCAGCTATATCATAATATCGCGATGGGAGATATTTCAGGGAATGCTGGGATAAGTTATTTTCTTGAACTAAACAAGATTATTCAAAACATACTGCGTAATGGCCCTTCCCCGACAGAATATCGCATTGAAACTTCGTCGGATGCTTTTTCGGTAAATCCGAAAGTTGCTGGTTACACATGTCATGGAGGGTATTATATTGACGAAGCATTCGCGTGGGATATGAATAAAATTCTCCGCAATGAAAAGAATCAGTACAACATCTCGAAACCGAAAGAGTTTTTCGCTGAATTCATAAATAGATTAAAGAATAAAACAACAGTTCTCAATGATCCCGGGCTTTACGGATTACGTTTTAAAGTTAATGCGCCATCTTCTGACTATGTTGTCATAACAAATAGAAAGACCCTGGGGATATTCGAAGAACTTATGAAGGTGAACAAGATCAGATTACAGGAACCACTGGAAGAATTCAGGGCCCTGGCATGTCAAAATAACCATGAAATGACCAAAGTCGATATCAATTTAATAAAGTCTCAAAAATCTGAAATGGATGGTGACATCCTTGTGTTCGAGAAAAACGGCGAAGAATTTGAAGCCCCTGATATCTATGAGGGCAGGAAACAAATATATTATTTTGCAGATGATAATTTTATTCCGACATATTGTATGTGTAATGGCAAAAGAAACAGAATAAAGTAAAAACTTCCTTTAAATCCGCATTTATGCGGATTTTTTTAATATAAAAACATCAAAATCCTGCCCTATTCCTATATTTATAACATTTTGATAAAAACATCTTGACATTAATATAAATATATTGTTATAATCACTCTGTAAATAACACAACCGATTCGCAAGGGACAGAAAAATGAAGAAATACAAGACATCTTTAACAATTATGAGGGCACAGCCATTTCATATGGGGCATGAATCCATCATTCGCCAGATGCTGGATGAGTCCGAAAATGTTTATCTGCTGATTGGCAGCGCCCAGGAATCCGGTACTGACCGCAATCCTTTTACATATGCCCAGCGTCGCCAGATGGTTGAAAATGTGTTTCCGTCCGAGTCTCGCCTGTGCATAAAACCAATAGCGGACCTGTATGACTATAAAAGATGGGCGAATTATGTCATCGCCAACCTGGGTCTTACACCAGACGCTTATTACTGCGGCGATGACCAAGACAAAGAACTATTTCAAGCAATTGGCGTAAACACAGTAGAAATCCCACGCGACATTATCCCTATCAGTGCGAGCAAAATCCGCGAAACAGGCGACTTGTCGATGGTTAGCCCGTTAAATCACAACCTTATAACCCAGGAGAATAAAATGACTCTTTCCAAACCCCATGAAATCCCAATCAGCGCGCGCATCGCCGCCAGAACGGATAATTACGATATCTGGGAATATCCAGTGGTTTTACCAAATGGCAAAGCCGCGATTTATGAGACTTGTGTTCGCCAAGATGCCGCATTGGTTCTGGCGGAACAAGACGGCCAGATCGTTCTGACACGTCAGATCCAAAGAAAAGGCGAAAAGCCAAGATACTGCCTGTTGGGCGGGATGATGAACCCGGGTGAAACCCCGCAGCATGCCGCAGCGCGCGAAATGCTTGAAGAATCCGGAATGGCCAGCGATGACTGGGAACTTTTGGGCGGCGTTCGGCATTCGAACCGCGTTATATGGTCGGATTACTTTTACATCGCGCGCAACTGCAAAAAGGTGAAAGAACCTAAACTGGACGACGGTGAACAAATAGAGCTGGTTCGCGTATCCCCTGAAAAATTCATGAACGAAATTTTGATGTCGGATGGCTTTCGGGAAGGATGCTTGAAAAGCTTGCTAATCAAAAAACCTTCAGCCGAAGACATACAAAGTTTTTGCAAAATAACCACAGCAAAAACCAAGGCCAGATAACATATTTTTTTACGAAATTATGTTTTTAACAATTTAACATTAACAAAAAAAAGGAAAACAAAATGAAAACGAAAAACTTCTGGTGCGACTTTTATCACCTGACAACTGCACAAACTTTGTTCAAAGAAAACATGCACGAAACGCCCGATACGTTCGAAGCCTTTATTCGCAAAAACCCATTCAATGGCGGATACACGATTTCGGCAGGTTTGGGACCAATTCTGCAATGGCTGAACAAACCCGGTTATTCGGATCGTCAAATCGCGAAGCTGGTAAAAATGAAGTATGCCGATGGCACTCCAAAATTTTCATCCGAATTTTTGGGATACATCAAAAATGCGCCTTGCATGATCAGTGTAAAGGCATTGCCTGAAGGGGAACTGGCATTCCCGAACGAGCCAACCTATCAAGTCATCGGCCCGAAATGGCAAGTCTTGATGGTTGAAACGGCGATCCTGAACGCGATGAATTCTTCATCTTTGATTGCTACCAAAACCTCTCGCGTGAAATATGCGGCAGGCGACAAAGTTGTATCTGAATTCGGCCTGCGCCGCATGCAAGAACTGTACGGCTTGAACGTCACCCGCAGTGCGATTATCGGCGGCGCGGACTTCACATCGAATGTTGATGCAGGATTAGAATTCGATGTTCCTTTATCAGGCACTCACCCGCATGCATACGTAATGTCTTTCGACAGTGAATACGAAGCATTTTATACATGGCTGAAACATAATCCGAACAATCCAACTTTGTTGGTGGATACATACGATACCATTACCGGTGTAAAGAACGCAATCAAGGCCGCCAAAGCCCTGGGCATGAAAGCAATAAATATTCGTTTGGACAGCGGTGACTTGGCATACCTGTCAAAGCAAGCGCGCAAGATGTTTGATGATGCCGGCATGCATGATTCGAGGATCGTGGCCAGCAATGATTTGGACGAGCATGTCATTCAATCACTTAATGCTGAAGGCGCGCAGATAGATATTTACGGCGTTGGAACAAACATGGTTACATCGGCGGATCAGCCTGCATTGGGCGGTGTTTATAAAATTAAAAAATCTGCGGGCAAAGACAAAATCAAATTTTCCGAAGATCCAATCAAAACAACTATTCCCGGCGCGACGGAAACTATCCGCATGTTGGACATGGATGGAAAATTTAACGGCGATGTAATCATGTCCGTGAACAACATATTCGAATCTTCGGGCGTTTTAAAACAGCCGTTGTATTCAATAAATCCCCAAAACGGAAAAGTAAAAGTTTTCGATGTCGGACAACGGTTTTACAAGCCCGCTGTTTATGTGGTCAAAAACGGCACGGTAGATAAAAAAGCCATGAAGCGCACCGTTTCGGAAATCAGCAAATCCCGCAAAGAAAATCTGGATCGATTGGACGAAGCACACAGACAGTTGCGAAATCCGCGTGAATACGTCGCAGGCATCGAACAGAGCCTTTATCAGTATCAGCAAAAACTAATCGAACAAAACCAGAAAATTTTTTAACCAAAACTGTTTTTAACCAAAGGAGCAAAACATGAAAAAACTTTTAACGATCATAGACATGCAATATGACTTTGTTATGCCGAAAGGCAAGCTGAGCCTTAATTGCCCGCAGATAGTAAAACCTGCGAACGTTTTTGTTCGCGAACATGCGAATAAGTTCGACCACATACTTGCCACTCGCGACGATCACATAGAGCCCGAATACACCGAATGCAAATATTCGGATGAAGCAAAAAAGTTTCCAATACATTGCGAAGTCGGAACCCAGGGTCACAAGTGGCTGATAAAAATGCCGGCGAACAAAGTTTCCTGGTTGGGCAAAAAAGACAATTCAATGTGGCACGCCAGCGCGAATATCGATGGTACCGGAAATGCGAATGTGCCCTTGAAATGGAATCCCGCCGAATGGGAAATGGTTCTATTCGGTGTCGCGTCCGACATATGCGTTGCTTATGCGATGGATGGATTTCTGAAACGGGGCTATTCCGTAACTGTGCTGACGGATTTATGCAAAGGCTTGTTCAAAGAAATGGATGCCGTCGCCAATGAAACCTATGTGGACTATTTGAAATCCGGTCAGCTGCGCTTGATAACCAGCACACAATTCACCAAAGAAAACAAAGGAAAATAAAATGAAGAAAGATATCAAACTTATAAAAGAAAATTTAGTTTCTGACCTGCGCAACTTTTGCAAAAACGCTGGATTTACCGATGTAACGTTCGGCTTGTCCGGGGGCATGGATTCTGCGCTGGTGCTGATGCTGGCCGCCGAAGCGCTGGGGCCAAAGCATGTTCACACCATGATGATGAAGACCAAGTACACATCGCAACTGTCCATCGATTTGGCAAACGAACTTGCAAAGAATGTCGGCAATCCACATAAAACCATCGACATCCAGCCTTTGGTCGACATGGCAGAAGCAACTTTGTCTTTCACTCCGCAAAATAAGGTGACACTGGAAAATTTGCAATCGCGTATTCGTGGACTGATTTGCATGACCTATTCCAACGATTTCAATCGGATGGTTTTGGCATGCGGCAACAAATCCGAAATCGCGATGGGATATTGCACTTTGTACGGCGATACTTGCGGCGCGCTGGCGCCACTGGGCGACCTATACAAAACCCAAGTTTATGAAATGGCGGAATTATATCCGCAAATACCGCGCGGAATTATCACGAGGCCTGCATCTGCGGAACTGGCGCATGGACAAAAAGACACAGACAGCATGCCGGACTATTGCATCCTTGACCCGATGCTTTCCTCCATAGAACAAGGCGCGGATTCCAAAGTTCCGGAATCCATAAAAAAGCGCTATGCGGGCGCTGCGTTCAAGCGGGTCCAGATGCCACCAATCCTGAAAATCCGCACCAGATAAAAGGAGTTTACCATGACCAAGAAAATAGTATGCCGCGTGTGCACCATGGACGGCATCGGCGAAGGCATCTGGTACGACAAAGATGGCCAGCAAAAGAACAATGGCCTGCCTGGCTTTTCATTCTATCACGCACCAGCATTTCCTATGCCTTTTTCCAGAGACCATTCAGGGTTCATTTCCGTCGTGTGCAACATAGAAGACTTGTTGTTTTGGTTTAACGCGGATGATATGAAGCAACTTGAGCCTTGCGGATATTTCATCACTTTATTCGAAGCAGAGAATATCAAGCAGTATGAATTCGAACCCGGAAAATTCCACACAATCGCCGAAAAGAAAACGATGAAGCGGCTGGGGACTGTAACAATAGAAGACTATTTAAAACAGTTGAAAGCGGATGCCTAGTCTGATATTATCAATCTGATAAAAAAGGAAGTGATATGCCAGACTATAAAACCGAAGCAGAATTCCTGAAAGATTATAATCCAGGCGAATTCGATCGACCATCCGTCACCAGCGATATTCTGATATTTTCCGTATCCAGCGAAGAAGGTGAAAACTGGCGCCGCACGGAAAAAAAGAAGTTCAGCGTTCTGCTGGTGCATCGCGACAAGTTCCCATTTAAAGACAAATGGAATTTGCCGGGCGGATTTATGGGGATTCGCGAGACAGCTGAAGATGCGGCAAAGCGCGTATTATTGAATGAAACCGGATTGCGGAATATTTATATCGAACAGCTTTATACTTTCGATGATCCACGGCGCGATCCGCGCATGCGCATTATATCAGTTGCTTTTATGGCGCTGGTGGATAAAAGCCAATTGAAATATGCAGGACATCGCAATGCAGACTTCTTTGATATAAAAATGGATGGAGATAAACTGGCTTTGACCAACGACAATATACGCATTACAGAAAAAGATTTGGCATTCGACCATGCGGAAATAATAAATTATGGGATTAATCGTCTGCGCAATAAAATCGAATACACGGATATTGTATTCAACATGATGCCACATGAATTTACTCTTGGTGAACTGCAACAGGTTTATGAAGCAATCTTGGGAAAAAAATTACTGGCAGCTGCGTTTCGCAGAATAATAGCGAACAAAGTAATTGCGACTGGCAAGATGCGTACTGGCGGCGGACATCGCCCCAGCCAATTATTCAGATATAAAGCATAGCTATTATAAATCTTCTATAATCGGAATCAGCACACGAGCGTTGTAATCGCGAGCGGTTTTGAAAATTACAATTTTTTCGTCTATCAAAGCATCGACATCCAGCCATACGATTTTGAATCCTGGATTATCTTTTTCGCAAAAGACAAATTCAGTTGTCGCCGGAATTTTTGTGATAAAAAATGTATGCTCTTCATTTTTTGCGCGGCGGAATGAGACATCCCGAATTTCGGCATGCATTTTTTCCGGAACTTCGATCGCATTGTCGGTTATAAATTTTGCGCTTTCGCCCAGCTCCTCAAGAATCTCTCTGCACAATGCTTCACGCGGGGTTTCATCCCCGTCCTGTCGTCCGCCAATCGCACCGTGCCAGCCGCTTTTATACCTGATAAAAGCAACTTGTTTTTTGCCGTTGATTTCGCGTACCGGCAGAATATATGCAGCATATCGCCATTCTTTGATTTCTATATCCCCGCTTTCAGATTCTGAATTATTGTCGTAAGTAATAACTTTGAATCCTTCGTCATCAGATATAGGTTCGAATTTAGAAAGCAGTGCGTCAAACGCATCCGCGCATATAAACAATTCATTGCCACCGGATTCTGTGCGCCGCACACATCGCGCCCGTGCAACATCAATATCGCATTTAATATTATGAAAAATAACCTTGTCCGCGAATTCCAAAGCGCGTGCGACGGATTCTTTGCGACCAGATTTTGACCACGTACCACAATCAAAAATAACATCGCCGCCGGCGCGAACAATTTCGCGCGCCAGGTCCCATTGAACTTTATCTATACGCTGAACGTAATCAAGATGTTTATCTCCATGCGGACCACGACCGTAAAGAAGTACAATCCAATCATCATTGTTCAAACGCACAGCTGGCAATTCACGCGCCAACCGCTTTGCGATTGTGGTTTTTCCAGATCCAATAAAACCGTGCATAAAATGAACCGTTGCCATAATTTTATCTCAAAATAATATGTTTGAACCATTTTTCTTGGTATGCAGTTTCAGATTCTATAATTTCATCATCTAAATCCAAACCATCTGGGACAACTATCAACTTGTCATCGTTATCATCTGTTCTGTGAATAACCGCGATACAGCGACCAGTAAATTCATCCAATGGTTTATCGATACCCAAAACATAAGCATCTAATTCCTCTCCGTCACCGGAAATCGTATTCGGAATAAACCCATAGTTAGTTTCATAAACCCAGTCATGTTTTGGGTGCTTTGTTCCAAGCGGCCGATCCATTTTTACAGTCACGATTTTGTTTAGATATTGTTTGCTTAACATTATATTATCCTATAATATACCGTAGAGTGATACATATGTTCTATTGCTTGCTGGCATAGCAGAAAACCCGTTCGTTTTCTTCGAATATTTTTTCAGCCTTCAGCCCAGATTCGCCAAGCCACTTTTTCAAATCTTTCATCGGGACACCCCGCACGTGGGTGTTATTCCCCCAATGTTTGGTGGGGCTGGATATGTAAATCAGTCCGTCTTTACCGATGCATTGCGCGGCTTTTTTAAGGATTAGCAAGGGGTCTGACACATGCTCTAACACTTCGGTGACCAAGACATAGTCGTATTTTTTCTGCGGCTTGAAATCTTCTATCCATCCTTTGAATATTCTCATTCGTTTTTGAACATCTGACGGTTCAAGCTTGGCGTGTTTTTCAAAAGTTTCTATAAGCGTGTCGGATATTTCGACCCCATCGATCATGTGCCCCAGCCTTGCATAATAGATCAAGTTAGGCCCGTTATGCGCACCCAACTCAAGAATTGCGGATCCGGGTCGGGGATCAAATTGACTCATCCATTCTTCGCGCCATACCACGGATTTGTTCGCTTTGATCGTTCCGACTTCGTCATACATCGCCTTGAAAATTTCACGATCGTTCAGGTGGGAAAAATCCTGATCGTTTTTGATATACTTCAGTTTTGATTCGGGTTTTGTTAAAAGTGATTTCAACTTGGTTATTATGCTCATCTGGCCCTCGCTTTGCCCGGTGAAAATCGATGGCGGATGGGGAGGGATTCGAACCCCCGGTGGAGTTGCCCCCACGACGGTTTTCAAGACCGTTGCATTCAACCGCTCTGCCACCCATCCAAAAATATTAACCAACGGTCTTTCAACCGACGGTTTTCGCTCGCCGCTTTACGTCTGCGCGTATCCTCGTAATTATTCAATCTTCGCTTCGCTCGATTTCATATACTCGGATTCAAGACCGTTGCATTCAACCGCTCTGCCACCCATCCGTGCAGAATATTATATATAAATGAAATTTATTTGCAAGTCTTACGAGATAATAAAAACCGCCGCAGATGCGGCGGTTTGCTTTCAGCTTTATTTTGGGATTTTACAATCAACTTGTGATATCGAACACGGTGGCGGTTGATATAGCTGGTCAATATAGACTTCGCCATCTGTCTTCATCTTTACAATCGCACAACCTGATGGACTGCTTACTACGTTGCATCTCACCTCTTCTGATGGTTTCTCCAGCCCTTCCGCTTCAAAGTCTATTTTTCCTAATGTGCGATCACCAGATTCAAATAGTATAGTCAACAATTCAGAAGAGAGATATCCTGACAAAGTGAATCTATAGCCATTCTGCCAAGTTGAAGCCCAGGCGTTTTCAAAATGCCCTTTATCAAAACCTGCATCCCAGTCTTTTTCCTTTTCTCCAAGATCAACGGTTTCACCATCACAAGGACATGTTCCCGGGGGGCCAGAAGGTCCCGTCGGTCCCATTGGGCCTGTTGCACCGGTGGAACCATTCGCTCCTGCTGAACCTTGTGGGCCGGCGGGGCCTTGCGGACCTTCCACGCCATTCAAAGCCAGATTAGTAACAAACTCTGAAAGACTTGTGAACTCGGATTGAAGAGTTGTGAACTCATTCAAAAGATTATTGAACGTTTCTATATCAACATAAGGACCGCCTTCGCATGTTTCGCATGTGCCAGGTTCGCCGTCATTACCTTTATCGCCTTTCAAGTCATCTTTTGTGAGATTCAGATTCTTCCATTCTTCATCGCACGGTTCCATCTTATACTGAATCGTTCCATCTTCGTTCATATGCATTTGAAAATTCATGCCATCGCAAGGATCCCCTGTCCCGCCTGTTCCCGGGGGTCCGGGAGGCCCTTGGACACCTTCGCATATTTCACATGCGCCGATATCCCCCTGATCGCCTTTTGCACCATTTGCACCGTCCGCACCTTGCGGACCTTGTGTTCCATCTGCGCCTTGGACACCTTGCGGGCCAGAATCACCTTGTGGTCCGGGTATTCCGATGCCAGCCCCATCCGCACCTTGCGCGCCTTGTGTTCCGTCTGCACCTTGGGCACCAGTGACACCCTGCGGACCAGCGCCCCCTTGGTCGCCTTGCGTGCCATTCGTACCTTGATTACCTTGCACACCGGCCGTACCTTGGGTGCCCGTGGTGCCCTGTGTACCGGCTGTGCCTTGGTCACCCTTTACCCCTTGTGGGCCTTCGGGACCGGGTATTCCAATGCCTTCCCCATCTGCGCCCTGCGGGCCAGAATCACCTTGTGGGCCTATCGGGCCCCTTACGCCATCTGCACCAGTCGCACCTTGGGCCCCGGCTGCACCTTGTGGACCTTCTGAACCTGCTGGGCCTGCTGGGCCCCTCGCACCATCTGAACCCGGTGTACCCGGTGTTCCTGCCGCGCCGGTTGCGCCCTGTGCCCCTGCTGCACCCGCCGGACCCCTTGCGCCATCCATACCCGGCGCGCCTTGCGGACCTGGCTCACCCGGTGTGCCGGGTTCCCCTATCAATGATTCAAGCCACTCTTCAAAGGTTCCTTCGAATCCTTCTTCTACCGCCAGATCATATGCAGATTTGCCCTGTGGGCCTTGGGCACCTATTTTAAATGAACCAAACCAATTGGTTATATTGGTCCATGTGGGATCCCCGCCATCAAGCTCATACGCTGATTGTCCTGCGGAACCTTGCGGGCCTGTTGGGCCCGTTGGGCCAATCGGGCCTGTCGCACCAGCTGGACCTGGCGCACCGGTCGCACCCTGTGAGCCCGCTGGACCCGTTGAACCACCGCCGTTCCATGGAACATTTACAAACATACGCTCGCTGCCATCAAGCTGCACCGGATACATTCTGTCCGGATCCGCAATTGCGACCCCCAGTTCAGGAGTTCCGTTAATCGTAACGTCAGAGCCAAGTTTTGCACCACCACGGACTGTCACTTGGGCCAGAGGCAAAACATACGCATCAGGAATAAACGGTTTGTTCGCCAAATCATCATAATCACCGGTTTTCGAAACCTTGTGCAATTGCACGGTTCCATCAAATGACTCGGAAGGATTGGGGATCAGCGATGTAACAATCGTAGTATTCAATGTTCCTGTGGCACCGCCGCCGGCTGATCCCTGGGGACCAATCGGACCTTGCACGCCTTGCGGACCTGTTGTGCCAATGCCAGTTGCACCTTGCGAACCTTGTGGCCCGGTGGTGCCCTGTGGGCCGCTACCGCCGCTTATGCCATCTATTATACTATAGATAAGATCTTGAAAATTGTTGAAATCGCCAAAGGTCACATAATTAGAAAGATCGACATAATCACCGCCGCCACCCCCGATGCCGCTGGGACTCGGAACCTTTACAGTGGCCCCAGGTTTTATTGCGTACGCCGTAGAACCAAGATATTTGCTGATGGTATTTGTACGTGGCGCACTGGCATTGCGCGCAACACCAGCAGTAGTGGATGCAGGAATCTTCACGGTAGCTGCCGCAACAGAGCTTGCGAATGGCGCCAACGACACCGCAAGTGCAAGCATGGAAATTCTTCTCATTCCCCATCCTTTTTGAATAGGATTATTCTCTGATAGGAAAATTATATTACAAAAGCATTTGTCCAGGCAAGCGCTTATTTCTCGATTGCCATAATTTCAATTTTTAGTATGTAAAATAAAAACTTGTCAATCCTATAAAAAACTATTTTTTCCGCATTGCAATTGTAAAGATAATGCCACCCGCGATAAACATCAATGCACTTAACAACTGTCCCATTGTTAAGCCCCAGCTGGTCAGGAACCCCAGCTGTGCGTCCGGCGCGCGGAACTGTTCCGCAAATATTCTAAAGCACGCGTAAAGCATCGCAAAAATTCCGCTTAATGCACCCGTCTTTTCGCGTAGCTTTGTGAATTTCCACAAGCAGAACATTATTATAAAAAGAAGTAATCCTTCCAATGTTGCTTCATATAACGGACTAGCATGTCTTGGGACTGTATCACCCGTGCCTGCGAACACTACTCCGAATGGCTGTGTTGTTTCGCGTCCCATAACTTCCATATTTATAAAATTCGCAATGCGGCCAAAAAACAGACCGATCGGTGCGACCACTGTCAGCAAGTCCAATATAGAAAAAGTTGTTATCTTTTGTTTTCTTGCGACCAGGAATGCCGCGATAATGACACCCAACAAACCGCCATGGAATGACATTCCGCCATTCCAGATAGCAATTACCTCCAATGGATGCGCGATAAAAAACGGCAGGTTATAAAACAGCACATAACCCAGCCGGCCGCCGATTATAACACCCAATATCATTGCAGTGAATAAATCATCAAAAGCCTTCTTTGAAGAAAGGATTTTATTCCCGCCGCGTTGTGAAAGTTTTCTGAAAATCCATGCGCCCAGCACAAATGCCGCGATATACGCCAGCGCATACCAGCGCACTGCAAAGCCCGCGATACTGAACGCCACCGGAGAAATAGGATTTATAATTATCATTTTATCTTTTTCTTTTGGGTTATCCCACGCCCTGATTTTACTGTGCTGACAGCTTTATGCGCAGCAATGGCGACTGACTTTTTATATTTTTCCGCAGTTCCATTTTTCATATCTATTCTTGCCTTGTATATCGGCAATCTGGCTGTTACGGCAGTCACAATTTTATTAACATGATTTCTTCGTTGTACTAATTCTTTGTTAGATCCATTGGATGTCAGTTTTGCATCAAGCAGATTCAGTTCGTTTTTATATATCTCTAATTTTCTCTTTTCAAATTCGTGTCTTTCTTTGACATCAAAACCATATCCTTCCTTTGCGCCAACTATTAAAAGTTTTTCCATTTGTTCTCTATCGCGAATACTTACCATTATATCATCCTTTGATTATTTGCCTTGAATTTATAGCCGCATTGTATTATATTATTCGGGCAAATTAAAGGAGAAAATCATGGCAATAAAGAAAGCTGTCCCCATGCAACGATCTGCCGATAACGGCCTGGGGTTGTATCTTCAAAGGGTGTTTTCGCTGATGTTTGGCGCAGTTATGTTAACTGCGGTCGCATCATATCTGACCATATATGCTGGCGGAATTACACTGTTCGTAAATCAAGGCGGATTTTCCGCGCTGTATTACATAGTTTTGTTCGGCGGTCTGGGTCTGTCGATCTTTGCGCAGGCGCGCGCTTTTCACATGTCGCCCGCAACAGGCGGACTGCTGCTGGCTGTTTATTCCGTACTGATGGGGTTCGTGATGACTCCGTTGATTTGGGGCGCGCTGGCTGTTAACCCAGCATCGATTCTGCAAGCCTTTGTTCTGGCATCGGTGATGTTCGGATGCATGGCTTTGTTCGGATACAAGACCGCAAGGGATTTATCTTTCTTGGGGGTTTTCCTGTTTATCGGAATGATCGGCCTTATCCTGATTGGACTGGCGTCAATGATTTGGCCGCTGGGAGGAACCTTTGCAACAATCGTTTGTGCGATTGGCGTTTTGGTTTTCGCATTATTCACCGCATACGATATGCAATTCCAAAAGAAAGCATATGCGGCCATGGGCGATGAAACACAAAAGAATCAGCTGGCGGTTTTGGGTGCGCTGCACCTTTACATCAGCTTTATCGCAATGTTCCAATATATCTTGAGCTTACTGAATAGGAGATAATCGTGACTTTTAAAATTGATTCAAATAAATGTCAGTCCTGTGGGGCTTGCGTGGGAGGATGCCCGATGGGTGCAATCATCGCGGCCGGCGGGAAATATAAGATAGACCAAAGTATTTGCGCAGGATGCGGGATGTGCGTCCGATCTTGCCCCGTTGAAGCGATTGTGGAGGAATAAAAAAGCTGGGGCTTCCCAGCTTTTTCTTTAGAAGTTAACCAGTACGGCGCCACCAACAAAGTTATAGCCGCCATTAATCGAAGTTAAACCCCCATTATCAAAATGATGAGTATAAATTTCTGCGGACCAGCGCTGTGAAATCCTGTATCCAAAAAACAGTTTTGACCCGAACATAAACAATGAATCTTGGCGATCCCTGGCATAATCTGGCTTTATAAATCCACCCAAACCCGCACCAAAATAAAAACCACAAAGCTGCAACAAAGCAACATCCCAGCTTAATCCTGCAGCAGGCAGTGTTCGAACATCAACATCTCCGTGTCTCCAGAAAAGCGTCGCATGAACATTTTGTCGCGCAGGAAGACGAAAGAACTCGAACGGTTGACTATATTGAAATGCAATTTGTTCAAATGGTTCAGACTGCCAGTTTTGGTTTGGCAATACCCTGAGAATAGGTCCCGGTCCGACACTGTGGCCTATATAAAGCCCTAATTGATTCTTATAGTTTCCAAAGAATGGATTATCTCTTTTTTCTGACTTACTGGCAACTGCGGGCACGGCAATAAACACAAACAATAAAAATACAAATAATTTTCTCATCTCTCTTTTCTCCATTTTAAAAATTATATGACACCCCTAGTCCAAAAGTATTCATTCCACAATTTAGCTCTGATAAATGTCCATCTGAAAAATGCAAGAATAAAAGCTCTATATTGAAATCTCCAAAAGAATAACCTGCGAATCCGCGGACTCCGAACATAAACCGAGCATTTACAAAATCATTCTTATGTTCTTTGACATAAGGCCCAATTCCACCACCAACATAAAATCCGCCAGCCTTCCAAAATGCGACTTCTTGGGTAATACCAACACCGAATTGAGAAATGTTTTTATTTTCGCTTACGCCATAAAACCTCAATTCTGCCACCGGTTCTAATAACTTCGTAGTTCCCGAAATATATAAAAGATGAATAGCACGGCGGCCTTCTAGTCTGAAAAATGTATTCGGCTGGGTATAGCTGAACTGAAAATTGAAAACAGTTTTGGAAAACCGATCTGTAATATCGTAAGTAGCTTCTAAACGCAGCGAATTCTTTTGGTCACCATGCATCACATTGCTTGCCTGCGCGCTGAAACAAACAAGGCAAAAAACTAAAAAACTGCCGATTTTTCTGAACATTTTGCATTTTTACATAAATGCAATTGGCAAATCTATGGGAACAATTTCTTCAACCAGCGCGGAGATTAAAAATTATACGCGACGCCAAGTCCCCAGAAATCATAACTATTATTTTCTGTGCCTGTGTCGCCATTAGAAAAATGCTGCATGACCAGTTCAAGATTCCAATTCTCGGTCATTTTATATCCCGCGAACAAACGAAAACCTATCAAGAATTTTGTATTTTCGCGTTCATTCTGTCTGCCCTGCACAGCCAATCCCATGCCTGTGCCAAAATACCAGCGCTCTGTATTATACAGCGCCACATCCTGGGATAGCATAAAAATCTCGGCCTCATAGTCCCGCCAGTTACACGCATAATATCGACACCCGCCACCGTAATTACTTCTTCCAAACCCCAATGTCTTCACGGCATTTATAGATTGCCGCGCAGGTAGTCTGAAAAAAGTCGTCGGCTGTGAATACTGCAAGTTCATCATGTAATACGGCGCCGGATGGTTGAGATGCTTGAACGCGATAAGTTCCCCGGAATCAAATCCCTGCCCGATTGTTAACATAATTTGATTTTTATACTCGCCAAAAAACGGATTCCCCGCCTGGGCGTTTGCACCAAGCGCACAGAGCACTATAAAAAAACTAACTTTTCTAAACATATGTGACATCTACATATTATACCAAATCATCAAGCCTTTGGGAATAATTTCTTTTATTGATTTTCTGCGTAAATTCTGTAAAATCTAAATGATAAAGGATTATTTAAATGGTAACCATCAATGATATTGTCGCATTATGCAAGCGCCGCGGGTTCATCTTTACAGGTTCTGAAATTTATGGCGGAATGGCGGGAACTTACGATTACGGCCCTTATGGGGTAGAGCTGATGAAGAATATCCGCGATGCGTGGTGGCGCGCGATGGTGTATGAACGCGACGATGTCGAAGGTTTGGATGCTGCGCAGATTTCAAACCGATTGATGTGGAAATACAGCGGGCACGAGGGAACTTTCGGCGACATGATGGTGGAATGCAAAAAGTGCAAGCTTCGCATGCGCCAGGACAAGATGGCCGACCAGACAAAATGCGATGTCTGCGGATCCAAAGATTTGACGGAACCCCGCGTTTATCAGGTAATGATGGGACTTTCCATAGGTGCGACCATGGATGGCGAAATCAACGCATACTTGCGGCCGGAAACTGCGACGACCACGTTTACTAATTTCAAAAATGTTCTGGATTCAGTGCCTCATAAGCTGCCTTTTGGAATCGTCCAAAATGGCAAGGCTTTCCGGAATGAGATTTCTCCACGCGGATTTGTTTTTCGTATGCGGGAATTCGAGCAAGCAGAACTGCAATATTTTGTTAAGCCGGGCGATGATGAAAAACAATACGAAGAATGGAAAGCCACGCGCATGGCATGGTGGATAAATGAATTGGGAATCCCGGCGAAAAAGCTGCGTTTCCAGCCACATGAAAAACTGGCGCACTATGCCAAGGCGGCCGAAGACATAGAATACGAATTTCCGGACGGATTCGACGAAGTCGAAGGAATTCACAACCGCGCCGATTTCGATCTGGGTTCACATACTAAATCCCAAAAAGAATTCGATATAAAATCGACAGTACCAGAGAATAATGAATCGACGATGAAACTGTCGTACAGCGATCCGCAGACGGGTGAAAGCTTTATCCCGTATGTGATCGAAACCGCGATGGGGGTAAATCGGTGCATGTTCGCAGTTATGCTGAATGCTTATACCGAAGAAGATCTGGGCGACGGAAAGACTCGTACTGTTTTAAAATTGAAGCCACGCTTGGCGCCGGTAAAGGCCGCGGTTATTCCGCTGGCGCGCAATGTGCCAGAGTTACTGAACCGCGCGAACGAAATTGTAGCGGACTTGCGCAAGTTGGGACTTGGCCGTATAGAAATGGAAAATTCTGGAAACATTGGAAAAAATTACCGCCGGCATGATGAGATTGGCACGCCGGTCTGCATTACTGTTGACCATCAAACTTTGGAAGACGGTATGGTAACATTGCGTCATCGCGACACGATGGAGCAAGAACGCATCGCGATAAAAGATGTTTCTAAAAAACTGAAATCCATAATCAAATAAAAAATCGTGGCAATCGCCACGATTTTTTATGCCGCTTTCGCATAGATTTTCTGCTGACCATTGCGCCATATGGCTTGCTGTTGGGCTTTTTGCCATAGGTCGACAATATTCGATGGCAACTGTGCCGCTTTATCAGATGTTTTCAGCGACTTTAATGCTTCGTTCAATCCTTTCATGCCGCTGTTATAGCTGTTATCGCCAATCTTTTTATATTCTGCAATTTGATCCTGCGGCACATTCATAGGATGTTGCGTATGCGGATGTTTTGCTATAAATTGCTGCGTTTCCAATTTTTTCTTTTCCAGATGTTTCTGTAAATATTCGATACCGGGATTATTTTTCTGCTGCTTTTCCCTTTGCGCGAATATCTGATTCAACATGTTTAGCGACTGCATCCATGCGCTTGCTAATGAAGTTCCTGGTTGCATCCAATAACGCCAAGCCAATCCAAAGAACAGATCGCTGAAAGCATTATTTAATTTTTTTTCTATTTCAGGGGGAATAGTAGATTTCTCTGCAGGCTTTGCTTTCTGTATAGATTCTTTTTCAACCAGCCTTGTAAAAAACTCAAGTGGATTTTGGTCTTCTGGCCAGCCCCTGAAATGTTCCATCGCATCCGGGTCTTGTTTCACCAGCTTTATCAGCATAAAAAGCAGATGTTTATTTTGCGCATTTTGTTTCTTCATAGCGCGCTCCTTTGGCTATACGGGATGCTCTTTTTGCTTCCCATCTACATATAATGCACAAAGTAATTCTGTCAAGGGTTTCGATTTTCCTTTGACTTCTCTCCTATTCTCTGCAACGATTCGAATTGCCATCTTCGTGACATCTGCTGTTGCCAATCATGGGCGGTGGAAAGATGACATCTGCTGTTGCCGATAACGGGCGGCGGGAAATCCAATTGTTGCCGATAACGGGCGATTGGTCATCAAAACCAAAAGGAGTAATGATGAGAAAAACACTTAAACTGGCCGCCGCTGCTGCTGTATTTGCAACACCTGCGATGGCTGTTAATATGGAAAATCCGCTTTATCTGCCGGGCGCAGGCGAAGTGTATACAAAACTGGGCGCTGGCATAATGTATAAGAAAGCCAACGACAATCTGGCCATGCAGGCCAAAGACCATGTCGGTGCAGTCGAATTTCCAATCTGGCGCGGCAATTTGGATATTGGCGTCGGTATAACCGACTGGCTGACAGTGCGTGGACAATTCGGATATACCTATGACGGTGATATTGACCGCAAGGGTATGCATAATGGACGACTGGGCCTGAACGCGCGCGCGTTTGACGGCAGCTTTACCGATGGCTGGGTCTGGGATATCTATGCAGACGCGCAACTGGGCGGCATATCGAAGATGAGCGCCGAACTGGTGATGTCGCCGAACACTTTGGGTGGGACATATCCTTTGTCGTTCAACTATGACAATTATTCCAACGGGCGCTGGGGCGCATACTTGGGAACTCAGGTTGGTAAAACTTGGGATAATTTCACAGCTGCCGCATTCGCAGAAGTTTTGCGCACAATTGGAAATAACAATAATGAAATTGGAATTTCCTCCAGCGCAAAAGGCGTGGTTAACGCGATGCTTGCCGGCAGCCTTCCTGGACCATTGGTGCCTTTGATCCCAACTTATATGAGCGGTTTGCCGGATTCGTTCAGCGTTTACACTAAATCGACTTGGGAATACTCGGCCGGATTGAAAGCGTTTTACGAGTTTAATAGCGATTGGTCATTAGGGGGCGGTTTCACATACAAGCATCGTGCAGAAAATGTGATTACCAGCGTGGATTTAACCAATTCTAACGCGGCGACTATCGACGGTTTGACGGCGCCGGGCACGACTGCTGCTATAACCGCAGGCATTGCTGATAACTTTATCGGCGGGCTGCAGGATGCTATCGACGAATATATCTTGACCGTGGCGGTTGCTCGCATGGTTACGGAAAGTGTACAAGTCGCTGTTTACGGCGAATATACGTTTGACGATGCCCAGCCGAAATCCCAGAATGGTACGGATATAAAGGCTGAAGTCGGCGTTCGCGTCAACGTAGCGTTCTAATCGAACAAAAAATCAACTTATATTGGACAGAACAAATCCGCGCTTGCGCGGATTTGTTTTTGTTGTATAATCCGCGGAAAGGCAAGACTTATGACAGATAATAAAATTAAAATTCGTGAAGAAAAGTGGCAGAAAAAGTGGCGTGAAGCCCGCGCTTTTGTTCCGAAAAACGACGGCAGTAAGCCAAAGTATTACACGCTTATTGAATTCCCATTTCCATCCGGCAACGGAATGCATGTGGGTCACACAATACCATTTGTCAGCATGGACATAATCGCGCGATTTATGCGTATGCGCGGGTTTGATGTATTGTTGCCAATGGGGATTGATTCCATGGGTATATCAGCAGAGAATTATGCGAAAAAAATTGGAAAGACCCCGGCTGAATCCGTAAAAGAACTATTTAAAATTTTCGAACGGGATTCTGATTTAATCGGACTTTCGTATGACCCGGAATCATATCTGGCGTCTTCTGATATTGGGTATGTAAAGTGGACTCAGTGGTTGTTTTTGCAATTATATAATGCTGGTCTTTTGTATAAAGCCTTTTCTCCGATGAACTGGTGTCCAAGCTGTCTGACTACCTTTACCAATGAAGAATTGGAAGACGACAAATGTCCGCGCTGTCATGGCGAAATCGAAAAGAAGATGAAAGAGCAATGGACATTCGCTATTACTAAATATGCTGACAGATTAGTGGATGATTTGGCCTTGGTTGATTTCCCGGATAATGTGAAAGCGGTTATGGAAAATTGGGTTGGACGTTCTTATGGCGCAGAAGTGGACTTTGCCGTGGGCGCCGACACAATGACCGTTTACACTACGCGTGTGGATACCATATTTGGTGCTACATTCTGTGTGATTGCTCCGGAACACAAGCTGGTTGCGAAATGGCTGGATGAAGGTAAAATTGAAAACGCCGATGAAGTGCGCGCT
Source organism: Alphaproteobacteria bacterium (assembly GCA_009784275.1). Lineage (GTDB taxonomy): Bacteria > Pseudomonadota > Alphaproteobacteria > Rs-D84 > Rs-D84 > WRCA01. The sequence continues at coordinate 125,748 of WRCA01000001.1, forward strand.
TATATCGCGACGGCAAAAGCCAAAGATGAATTTGAACGTACCAATGCTGGTCATGAAAAGACCGGTGTGCAATTGCGTGGATTAATGGCGCGAAATCCTTTTAACGGCAAAGAAATTCCAATTTTCGCGGCTGATTATGTTTTGGCTGACTATGGTCTTGGTGCAATCATGGCGGTGCCTGCGCATGACCAGCGTGATTATGACTTTGCGAAAAAATTCGGTTTGAAAATCATTCCAGTTTTGGATAATGGTGATATTTCAGAGCATGCCCAGGATGGGGATGGCCCGCACATCAACAGCGAATTTCTGAATGGATTAAACAAGGAAGATGCGATTGCTGCGGCTTTGGCACATGGTGACAATTTTGCACGTGCTGCAAAACAATACAAAATGCACGACTGGTGCTTTTCGCGTCAGATGTACTGGGGCGAACCGATACCGTTGGTGCACTGCGACAAATGCGGATGGGTGCCAATACCCGAAGATCAATTACCATTAGAATTGCCGTACCTTACCGATTATACGCCTACGGAAACGGGCGAAGGTCCATTAGCGCGCGCGACTGATTGGGTAAATACTACTTGTCCAAAATGCGGCGGCGCAGGCAAACGCGAAACAGATACTATGCCGCAATGGGCGGGTTCTTGTTGGTACTTTATGCGTTATTTGGATCCTAATAATGACAAGGAATTTTGCCGCCGCGCACAACTGGATAAATGGATGCCGGTTGACCATTACATCGGCTTGATGGAGCATGTATCACGCCATATGATGTATGCGCGATTCTGGTACAAGGCATTATATGATCTGGGCTTGGTACCAGGCGTAGAACCATTTAAAAAACGCAGCATCAACGGTATGATGATGGGTGCGGATGGGCGCAAGATGTCGAAGTCATTGGGAAATCTGGTATCTGTTGTTGATGTCGTTCCACGCGCTGGGACAGATGCAGTACGCATGACTACGTTATTTTTGGGACCATTCGGAGGGAACGTAAACTGGTCAGAAGATACTCTGCGCGGAATAGAAAGATTCCTGAAACGTGTTGAAGGCTTGTCAGATAATTTAACTAGTGATGCTTTGACGGCGGAGCAAGAATTCTTGGTTAACGACTTAATCGCAAAGATGACCGCACGTATTGAGAATATGCAATTCAATACTGCCATCTCTGCGATGATGGAATACATTAATGAATTCGTTGAGGGTATGCCGCGTACAGCGTACAAGGTTTTAATACAAGTTTTAAATCCTTTCGCGCCGCATCTGACCGAAGAGATGTGGGAAAAGATGGGACATCGCGAAATGCTGGTGTTTGAACCTTGGCCCGTCGCAGATGAATCAAAGCTGGTGAAGTCGTCCGTGACCGTATCCGTATCTGTGAATGGGAAACATCGTGGAGAAGTCCAGGTTCCCGTTGCCGCAACAGAAAATGAAGTTTCAACTGCCGCACACGCTGTTGCGGAAAAATATATCACGGGCGAAATCGTGAAAACAATCTTCGTCCCGGGAAGAATGATTAACTTTGTGGTGAAGCAATGAAAAAACTTTTTTGTCTTTTGTCTTTCGTTTTGTGCCTTGGCTGCGGGTTCAGCCCTATGTATTCCGATAACGTATCTTCGCAGACCGCGGATGTTTGGGTTGCACCTATTTATGGAACCAACGGAATCGACTTGCGGAATAATTTGAATGCTCGGTTCGGTGGCGGGAATGACCAAGAAAGCGCAAGGTATATTCTTTCTGTCGATTTAAGAAACCCGGATTCTACCTTTCGCGGACTGCAAAGGACCGGTGACGCTACTTGGCAAGAAATTCGCATGACCGCGAAGTATGAAGTGAAAGAAAGAGACAGCGGTAAAGTTTTGGTAAGTGGGACCGAGGTTGCGGTGGAATCTTATACTTTCGTGCGGGACTTGGTCGCGGCAAAAGCTTCGCAGGACAATGCTGTTCAGAATACTATCAGATTACTGGCGGATAAAATCAGCATGCGAACAGCAGCAGCAATTTCGGAATAAATTATGGCAGTAGAAAACATAATTATCGGCGGCGGTGGAAGAAGCCCGAATATGGAAAAGTTCTTTCTGGATATGATTCCAATGAACGGACGTTTATTACTGTGTCCTATGGCGTCGCCTAATCCAGAAATATCCATAGCAAAACGTAACGAAACCATTTCAAATTTGCGGCCAGATATAATAATGGATATTGCAAATGGCAGTACAACCGCCGATGTTAATGTGAATGATTATGACGCTTTATGGATTCTGGGGGGAGAAGTATATAACTTGTTCGAAGGCATCTATAAAAATAACTTTGTGGAAAAAATTGAAGAGTTTCGAAAGGCCGGAAAAATTATTTATGGCGGGTCCGCTGGCGCAATGTTAATGGGCTGTGAAGTGGGAATGGATCAAGAAACAATCGATTTTATGAAAGCCAATCCGCATATGAAACCATTGCACTGGCTGAAAGCTAGAGAGAGAGAGAGAGAGAGAGAGAGAGAGAGAGAGAGAGAGAGAGAGAGAGAGAGAGGAGTTGTTTGTCGTTCCTCATTGGCCACAATATGAAGTGGAACGTGCGCGAGAATACTGCAAAAATGGCATGCAGGCAATTTGCTGTCCGGAAGACACGGGCGCTTTGTTCGATTCCGACGGCAACTTTGTTCGCACAATCGGTGATGGGGTAGAATTTATATGAAATGGAAAGAAGCAGATTTTAATAATGGTTTGTCGCAAGTTCGCGCGGTGCTAATTTATGGACCCGACGCTGGTCAAATTGACGAGCTGTGCGATCGTGCCGCAGAAAAATTGCAGATTGAAAAAGACAACTTATTTGCCGTTGATTCCAATGACCTGAAAGAAAAACAAGATGCTTTATTCGCCGAGGCTTGCAGTGCGTCGATGTTCGGCGGGAACAAGATGGTTCTGGTTGCGAATGCTGGCGATTCTGATGCAAAGCTGATTTCTGAATTGATCGAGCATCCCGGACTTGGTGCTTTCGTAGTTATTGCTGCGGGCGATTTGCGCGCAGGCGGTGGGTTGCGTGCTTATTTCGAAAGTGGTGATAAAGTTGCCGCACTGCCCTGTTATACCGACGATGCACGAACTTTGGCGACACTGATTCAGAAAGATTTATTTGCCGCAGGAATTCAGCAAATCGCGCCGGATGCTATGAACTATATGACCGCGCACTTGGGCGCAGACCGAGGCATCACACGCAGCTTTTTGAGAAAGATTGCGATTTATGTTGATGATAAAAAAACCGTTGGGTTGGAAGATGTCGAAAAATGTCTGCCTGATACAGGCGCTGCGGATACCGACGATTTTATGTTTTCGCTGACTGCGGGACATATCGCGCAAACCTGCAAAGCGCTGGATCGTTTATTCTTTGACAATGCAGAACCGAACATGCTGGTTCGTATGCTGGATTCGCATTTCAAAAAGTTGCTGGATGCAGTTGTAGCGGGACAGATGCCACGCTTGTTCTGGAAGGTTGCAGACAAGTTTAACATTGCCGTCAGGATTTGGGATGAAGAAGAAATTGTATCGGTCTTGGTACGCCTGAATGAACTGGAACGCCAGCTACGCACCACTGGCATGCCGGGCGAAATCTTACTGCGCGACTTTGCGTTAAAGCTGTCCGTTCGTGCTGCAAAGCTGGCAATTAAAAAACGAGGGAACTGATGCTGCCGTCTGTTTATGCCCCGAAAGATTTTAAACGTTTATTTGCCGCGGGGGATATTGTCGCGCGCTGTTTTGAATTTATAACTCCGCATATTCGTGCAGGCATTTCCACCGGTGAAATTGACCGGATGGTTGCAGAATTCTTGCGCGTGAATGATGCGCGCTCCGCATCCCTGGGCTATCACGGATATCCAAAGCATATTTGCACTTCTGTTAATGATGTTATTGTTCATGGCATTCCGCGCGATGATGAAATCTTGAAAAATGGCGACATTATCAATATTGATTTAACTGCAGAACATAAGGGTTTTCATGCAGATTCTTCGCGTATGTTCATGATTGGAAATGTGTCCCAGCGCGCACAGGAGCTTGTTCAAACTTGCCAGGATGCTTTGAACAGCGCGATTGCAGTTTGCGCCCCTGGTGTACCTTTATCCGAAATCGGCCGCACCATCGAAGCGATCGTTCGTCCGCACGGGTTCAGCATTTCCGAAGACTTTGTCGGGCATGGCATCGGCAAGGTTATGCATGACGATCCGCAGATTTATCATTGGCATGATAAAAAATTCGACAGTATGAAAATGGTGCCGGGTTTGGTTTTCACCATCGAACCGATAATCTGCGAATGCGGCAATAAATGCAAAATTGATGAAGACGGCTGGACCGCACGGACTGTGGACGGTTGCTTGTCTGCGCAATGGGAACATACCATCGGCATCACCGAAGACGGCGCCGTAATATTTACGGAGCAGCAATATTGATTTCAGATTACAAAATCGGTCATCGTCAAAGGCTGCGCGATAAATTCTTGGAAACTCGCCTGGTGGATGCAGAACTGATAGAGCTTTTGATGACTTACGCGATTCCCAGAATTGATGTAAAGCCGGCCATTCGCGAGATGCTTCACAAGTTTGGAGGATTTCATAATGCGATAGCCGCACCAGTCGAAGAGCTTATGAAGGTTCCCGGCATTGGCAAAAATTCCGCCATATTTTTAAAAGCTTTGCATGAGCTTACTTTGCGCGAATATATTCTTCAGATGAAGGATGCGCCTGTTTTTCACAAGTTCGAGATTCTTGAAAATTACTGCAAACAGCTTTTTGCGGGAAAAACCATAGAAGAATTTCACATTTTATATTTGGATAAAAATAACCAATTAATCGAAGAAAAAATTCATTCTGTCGGCACAATAGACCAAGCGGCGATTTATCCGAGAGAAATTGTAAAACATGCGCTGAATATAAATGCACGCAGCATCGTCTTAACTCACAATCATCCGAATGAAACACCAACTTTTTCATTTGAAGATATCAGTCTGACGACAGTATTGCGGGATATGCTGAAAGCAGTGGGGATAGAACTGTTCGATCATCTTTTGGTGGCGAATGGATTAGTATTTTCTGCAAAAGCGCAGAATTTGCTTAAATAGTAATTTTTTTCTTAATTTCTTGGATTCTTTTTAAAATTTCGCTCAATTCGGAATTGTCTTGCGCGTTTGCCGCCGATTTTGACATTATTTCATCCGCCAAGACTATGCATAATGTCGCTAACAGAGAGCCCTCGGGAAGCGGCCCAATTTTTGCTTGGATTTCTTTCGCCCGGGAATCAACCATTTTGCCAATTTCTATCAGCCGGGCTTCCTGGCCGTCTTCGCATCCCATGGCATAATTCTTGTTCAAGATAGGAATTGCAACAACGCTCATTCAATCCCCTTTAAAACCTTTATAGACTCGTCTATCAGTTCACCAGCATGGCGGTTCTTTTTACGCTGGTCCGCCAACTGGCGCTCCAGGATTGCAACCTCCAAATCAGTTTGGTTTTTTGCGCCATGGGCTGCTATGCGCAACTTGTCTGCTGCAGCCTCTAATTCCCTCAATTCCTGAAAGATTTTCTCTTTAATTTCCATTATATCGTCATATTAAGACATTTTCTTTATGCGTTCAACATTAAATATGGTATAATTATGGTTTGTTTGGGGGGCTGTTGTGAAGACGAAAATAGTTTATATTTCTGGCGGGGAAACCTTTGATGTAGCGGATGTACGCCGCGCTTTCGATGAAGTACGCAAGACATTGGCATTAAGCGAAGACACTGTTTTATTCGGTGTTCCGGTAGACAGCGATGGTGTGGAGCAAAAAGCCGACTTGTTTGCTGAATTGCCTGTCACAGAAAAAGTAGAAGAAGAGATAGTTGAAAAACCAAAAAGAACCCGCAAACCAAAGGCTGAAAAGCCAGAAATAAAAGAAGAGCCAGTATCAGAGCTTGAACCTGAACGCGTTATTCCTATTTTATCAGTTCTGTCGGGTGGGAAAGCGGAAGAATCGAAACCTGCGCCAGAACCGGTCGAAATCGTTGCTGCTGAAGAGGTTGAACCAGTCGATGCTTTTGATGAAATTGCTGTTGCTTTGGGCGAAGATTTGCCGATCGATGATGATAAGACGCCAAAGACCATAGAAGATATTTTTGAAAACCTGACCCCCCTGCCCGAAGAAAAAATCATAGAAAGCACGCATTCCGCTGACCGTGATGACCGTGCAGATTTGGATGACGATGCGACCCTTTCAAAGCTGGCGGCCGAATTCGTAGAATCCCAAGGGATAAGCGAACCGGCGCCCACGGCACGTGGCACAAGAATGGGCAAGCTGAAAAACATTTTGCCATTTAAAAAAGCCAAGAAAGACGATACATCGATGCTGGGGGATTTATTCGGTTGGGCAGGCATCGCCGCGAACGAAGATGAAGCGACAACCCAAAGTTTTTTCAGGGCCAGCAATTAAAAAACTGATAATTAGTTATCAGTTTTAGTTATCAGTTCTCATGTATAATATAGACCAGATTCTTCGCCTGCTTGAAAATTCTGGATTCCAGAGGGTGACTTCTGATGGGGTATATATTTTTATGGAAGACCCCACTTGTTTTGTCCGCAGCTTGGAAGGTTTTGTTAATATCGCTTGGATCGCGATCACTGCTTTTGCAGGAATACTGCTGTTCGGATGGGGCATATCTTTAATTCGCGGCGCAAAAAATGATTTAAAAAGCGTTGCTGTGAACATCCGCAACCTTTTTCTGATATTCGGAATTCTGGCGCTATCAAGACCCATCGCGAATGCGATTTGGGGCGGCGATGTATTTGCCCTGGGGTGCAATACCATCCAAGTGCCTGTTGCGAAAGTTAATGAGCTTATCGCTACTTCAAAACTTACTTTGAAAATGCGCAATGAAAATGACCTTTATGAAGACTTCGATATTTATGACACTGCGGTCAGTGGCGAAACCATGGGTCCCGAAAGCTATACCGGTATTACGGGCGCAGTTGGCATTAATATGCCGGAGATGCCGATAGAATCCACGGGAATAATATCATATGGCAATGCGACCGGTGCAACAGGCACCACCCCTCTGCCCAGCGAAATTTCAGGCAGCGCCGGACGCGCGGTCATAAGCGCGAATGGTAAAAGTGTTACTTATTACGATGCTTATGGAAATGTTCTGGGGACAAAAATCGAAGGTTCGGCATCATGGAGGAATAATAATCCTGGGAATATGACTTGCAGCAGCGGCAAAGGACTTTATCTGGGCGCCATCGCATGCAACGGAAGGTTTCTTGTATTCGCCAACGAAGAAGCAGGAATGGACGCGCATGTTGCGAGATTAAAACAATCTCGATATCAAAATGCTTGGCATAAAGAATGTCCGGACTTGCCCAAAGGCAGCCTGGGGTCTGCAATTTGCGTTTGGGCGCCACCATCGGATAATAATTCGACCAGAAGCTATATGAATGCAGTGTCAAGCCGTACAGGAATACCACTGCATACACAAATGTCATCGCTTAACGATTCACAATTGCGAAGCATAGCAAAAGTGCAAAAAGAAAGAGAAGGCTGGACAGTAGGGAGGACGCAATAATGTCAGATTTAGAAAATTCAAAAATTATAAGCGGAAGCTCTTTCGACACGGGTTCAAAAATCCCATGGGTTATGATAATACTGATAGTATTAATTGTCGGGGTGGCGATCGTTATCTTTGGAAGGTTAGGCAAAAAAAGTGAAGTAGTTGGCACCGAAAAGCTGGGCGCAAAATATCTGCCGGAATTAAGCGGAAATGTCCCGGCACCAAAAATCGTACAAAAGGCGGAAGAGTTCAACGAAAACTATGAATTTAATGACGGATTGGGGAACCCGGATAATATTCAGCGTTTTGAATTAGATGAAGATGGCACGGGTCTGGCCAGCATTGAAACCTTTAATGTTGATATCAATGGCGATGGGATAAAAGATAAGATCACAAAAAGCAGATTTGAAAACGGTACTGCTCATTTTCACTATGACTACAAAATAGAATTAAATTTGGATGGACAATTTACAGATATCACCCCCGCAGGTTTCAGGACTGTCGAAGGCGCCGATTGTTCGCTACAAAAATTAAGATTCTCCTTTTATCCGGATTTCCAAGTTATAAAAATTTCTCGCGATTGGGAAGATACTTGGGTTACGCCAACTATGGCGACAAAGACCATCTATAGGTTAAAAGATAACAAATTGGAAATTGCATCGACTTCAGCACTGAAAAAAATCTGCAACGTTTCGGATTTGTTTTAATCGCATTTCGGGCTTGTTTCACCGGCTTCTTTCAGCTCTGCACAGGCGGCATCGCGAACCCTCTTTGCGGATTCATATCTCTGCCATTCTACTTCGCCACCAGGACCGGCAAGTATCTGTGACCGCAATAATTCTTCTTCGCCCAGCGCCTTTTGGCCCATCACTTTGCCGCCGATTGCCTTGTTACCGAACAGCTCCATAGCCCCAACGCCAACCGCTGCGCCACCAACAGCACCCGCGACAGTTATTCCGGTACGCGCGCCTTTCTTGGCATCAAGAATTTGCTTTTCTATGTTTTTTTCATTCAGCCATCCGCCGCAAGTCACCGTGCTGCCCACCATAAAGTACCGCGCCGGCATATCATAAGTTTTTATACGCGAATCTTCACTGGCGATTCCTATGCGCACCCAGCATGCATTATTATCCGGGTTCTGTATATCTTCGGTCAAGTCCATATAAGATATTCCAGTATTGTTTTTGGACGCCCAGACGAAAATATTGCTTCGCGCATCACCGCAGTCTTCTTTTTTATTCGGGCCAGATATTTGAAACTCGTCGCCCCAGTCCGCAATTTTCTCGCCGGATAAAGTACAATTTAAATCTTCAAAACCTTTTTTGATTTGATGCTTTTTTGTTACAACTGCGCTGACAATTCCGCCAACAGCACCAAGGGTCGCACCCGCGATAGAATCGGAAGCCAAGCGCGCGGTGTTGAATTTTCCTTCGGCGTTTTTCCAAGCCGAGGCTTTTTCGCCAGCATACTGGGATTTGATAGAATCCATCAATTGCGATGATGTGTCAATCCTGAACTGCAGACCGGAAAGATCATCATTATCAAATTCCACTTCCTGGGCAACCACGCATTCTTCTATATCGACAACTTCTTCCTGCGTTTCCAGATTGATAAGTTGCCCCATATCATTTTCTTCGCATTTAGTTTCTACAGGCTTTGATTTTGCTGGTTGTTTTGGTTTCGTAAGCTCTGGAGCAATCTTGGATAATTCCGGATATTTGTCATATACTACTTTCAGATATTTATCGCGTTTTTTTGCATCTGTTATTCTTTTTGCCCTTACTGCTACAGAATACGGGCTAGTAACCTTCATATATTTTCTTTCTGTGAGAAGGTCAAAGATTTCCATATTATCATTATCCATCGCTACATATATCGGATATTTGCCTTGAAAATCTACGCCGGAATAGCCTGCATCAGCCAACTTTTTTATCACTCTTATGTCCGGCCAATCACTCACTGCGATATACAGTGGGTTAAGCTTGCTATACCCATATTCATCCGCTTTTACTGTATCAATCTTTTCATTCAAACAATTGAAGTCTTTATTTTTGATACAAGTATTCAGTGCGCTCAACCTGTTATTATCAGCATTTATCGAAGCCATAGTAGTGAAAGAGGACGGGCCTGAATACGCAGGAGACACGCAAGGTAATAGAAAAAGTAATAAATAAAATTTCCGCATCACGACCCCCCCCCGTCTTGACAACTTGAATTATAACATAAAATGAGAAATATAAAAATGGCAAAAATGCCGCAATGCGGCAGCGTAGATTAGTAATTAATTTGTCGATTTTACATATCCAGTAATTTTTTCAGATACTCAACCACATCAAATGGGCGCAGATCGCCTATTTTTTCCCCGCATCCGATTACCGCGATTGGCAACGGGGATTTTTCCTTTGCCGCGTAAGAAATCAAAAACCCGCCCTTTGATGTTGAATCCATTTTAGTGATTATTAACCCAGTTAGTTTTGCAGATTTATCAAAATGCTCTATTTGCGCGGTCGCATTTTGTCCCGTCATTCCATCCAAAACCAGCAGGGTTTCATGGGGCGCATCCGGGACGATTTTCTTTATCACGCGTGTAATTTTCGACAGTTCGTCCATCAAATCGCTGCGATTATGCAGGCGTCCCGCAGTGTCCAAGATCACTATGTCCGCATTATCTTCGATCCCCTTTTGAACCGCCGCATAAGCCGTTGCCGCCGTGTCATTCGACACTCCGCATACCAGTTCTGCCCCGCCGCGACGCGCCCATTCGCCCAGTTGCTCCCCTGCTGCCGCACGGAAAGTATCACATGCGCCGACAATAACTTTCTTGCCACTGTCTGTCCACTGCCTGGCCAGCTTCCCAATCGTAGTGGTTTTTCCCGCGCCGTTAACGCCGATCACCAACAAAACCGCGGGTTTTTCCTGAACAGAAAACAAAGAATCATGAACTGAAAGTTTATTTGCGATCGGTAACATTGCGTCAAAGAGAATCTGCTTTGCCTCCGCCGCGTCAACGGTTCCGCGTGCGCGTAATTTTGATACCAATGATTCCGCCAAATCTGGCGCGATATCCGCAGCAATCAAGGCATCCGACAAAGATTCCGCCGTTGCGACATCCAGCTCTTTCTTGCCCGTAAAAAACGAAGAAATTTTAGAAAATATGCCCATTTTATTTTACACCCATAAATCCGCCGCTTTGATTTCTCCACATTCTTGCATACTTACCGCGCGGATTATCCAGCAGTTGTTTGTGTGTTCCCACCTCTACTATCTTTCCTTTATCCAGCACTATGATTCTATCCATTCTCATCAATGTCGACAAGCGATGCGCAATCACCAGCATCGTTTTACCCTTTGATATTTTCGTAATGCTTTTCTGAATAATTTCTTCGGTTTTACTATCAAGGCTGCTGGTCGCTTCGTCCACCAGTAAAATCGGCGCTTGTTGCAAGAACGCGCGCGCGATCGCAATTCTCTGCCGCTGACCACCGCTCAATTTTACCCCGCGATCCCCGACAACTGTATCATATCCGCATGACTGCTGGGTAATAAATTCATGCGCGCCCGCGAATTCTGCGGCCTTTGCCACCTGCTGCATCGTCGCTTTGTCGCAAGCATAGCGCAGATTTTCAAATATCGTTCTATTAAACAATGCGGTATCCTGTGGGATAAACGCAATATTTCTGCGCAGCGAATTCAGTGATACATTTTCAATATTTTGACCGTCGATTTTAATGTTGCCTGCGTTTGTGTCATACAGCCTCATTAACAATTTTATAATCGTCGTTTTGCCGCTGCCAGATACGCCGACAATTCCGACATGTTCGCCTGCGCTGACCGACAAATTAAAGTTCTTTAACACCAGCGGCGATTTTCTATCGTACTTGAAATTCACCTTTTCAAAATCGATTTTGCCGTGCGATACAGCCAATGCTGGCGCATTGCTTTTATCCTTTATGGAGATTTTACCATTCATCTCTGCATAATTTTGCATCAACTCTGTTCCGCTTTCAAACAGCTCTGTGCTTTTATCAATCAATCCCCACACGGCGGCATTAATAGACGCATATGCGCCGACCATAAATACAACAGCGCCCAAATTCATTTCACCGCTGTGAAAATACATTATGCACAAGAATACCACCGTGCTGAATACCAACGCTTCCAACACAGCCAATGGTGCCCAAAATTTACGTTCCGCATACATATGCGCGGAATACCGCATTCTCCATTTCGCCAAGACACGCGACAACAGACCAAGCTCTTTTTCGCGGCCGGAAAAAGCCCGGACATTCATGCTGCCGCCAATCGTATCTGTCGTTGCGCCATGTATCTGGCTTACCATTGCGGCATTGCGCTTGTGCGTCAAAACTATATTTTTGAAATTGAATCTAAACCATGCAAGTCGTACAAGCATTTCTGATGCCAATATAACGGCGATAGACCAATGAAGCCCCGCAACCAATCCCAACGCCACAACCAACGTCACAAGATTAGTCGCAATATGACAGAATATTTTCGCAAGAACACTCAAAGAAGATGTCGCGATATTATTAACTTGCTGGTTCAGTTTGCCCAGCATCTTGTCATTAATAAATCCTATCGATTGGCAATGCAGGTAATTTATAAGATCCAAGGTCATCAAAGTTCTTGCCTTTGCGCGAACTTTTTTCCAGGTATAGTGGTGCATGATATATGCTATTTCGAAAATCATATTCACAATCAGAATAGTTCCCAAAACAATCAATGCCGAATGCCAAAAATTATCATGCGCCGAATCCAATAAATTCGTTAGCATTTGCATTTGAACAGCCGCAAAAATACTAAAGCCCGAACGGCTTATTACAAAAAGCAGGCTGGTGATGATAAAACTCCAACCAAAAAACTTCCAAAAATTTTTGCGCAGATATCCAAAGATAGTTTTAGGATTTTCTATCAAACTGCATTCCAATGGAAAAGTTTCTGGTATGAATTTTTTCAATTTTAACCTTCCTTCAAAATATATGACTTATTCCAGAGAGCGGGCCAGAAGCCAGCGGTGGCTTCACCGCCCAAATTTTCCGCTGCGGGGAAAGCCCACCGGAACTGTATGTCCCTGTGTGGCGCGTTTTCCGATCCATGGCGCCCAATCTTCCAACACCGTGCGGCCGCGGCCGGTTACCCAGCCAAAACCTTCACCCTTTGTAAAGAACATTGCGTCCATGACATAAGTTCTTTCAGCATTATACTTTTGCAAGATTACGCCTTTGCCGCGTGCCATCTCTGGAATTTCATTTGCAGGGAAAATCAAAAGCTTATCGTTGCTGCCAACCATTGCGATGAATAATTCTTCCGCCATCGCTGGGCAATCGATGCACAGCGACGCCGGATTTTTTGCATCCGTGTTCATTACCTGTTTTCCGTTCTTGGTCTGCGCGAGGCAATTTTCGCCGGCCACAATAAAGCCAGTTCCACGACGCGCCACCAATAAATATTTCGCGCTCATATCCAACACGAATACATTAACGATTGTTTCATTCGCCGCAATATCCGCCATCATTCGCACGCTTTCACCAAAGCCACGCGCACCCGGCAAGCCATTCGCCGCAATCGTGAACATCTTTCCTCCTGACGTAAACAGATTGATTTTATCCGTGCTCTGCGCATGAAACGCAAATGCAAGATCATCGCCTTCTTTGAATTTCATATCCAATGCGCCCATATCCAGATGGCCCTTGGCCGCACGAATCCAACCCATCTGCGATAAGATAATCGTCAATGGTTCTTTTTCAATAAAGTCATCCGGATTAACCGCGACTTCTTCGCCGGCCGCCGCCCAGATTGTGCGTCGCCGCCCCAGTGCAGTTTTTTTATCGTACTGTTTTTTAATATCTGCGAACCAAGCCTTTAACTGCTCATTTTGCAATTCATCAGATGCCAGCAATTCTTTCAATTGTTTTTGTTCCGCACGCAACGCTTTATCTTCCTTGCGGATTTCCATTTCTTCCAATTTACGGAGGCTGCGCAGTCTTGTATTTAAAATCGCTTCGACTTGAATTTCAGTCAGCGAAAATTCTTCCATTAACACCGCTTTCGCATCATCTTCAGTTCTGATAATTTCAATTACTCTATCCAGATTCAGATATACAACCAGCAATCCACCCAGGATCTCCAACCGACGCGCGATATTATCCAGACGCCAATTAGTTCGCCGCCGCAGAACAGTTTTCTGATGCGCCAAGAATTCTAATAATACATCACCAATTTTCATAACCCTGGGTGCGCCAGAAGAATCAATAACATTGAAATTCATATTGAATCGCGATTCTAAATTCGTCGTTGCAAACAAGTGCGCCATTACCATATCAGCAACCGCATTACGATTTTTCGGCGTAATCACAATACGAATATCCGTTGTGGATTCATCAACAATATCATCGACCAATGGCAATTTCTTTGCATCGATAAGCGTTGCGATTTGCTCCACCAATTTCTGCTTTTCAAGACCATAAGGAATTTCTGTTATAACAATCTGATACTGCCCGCGGCCAAGTTCTTCGGTTTCCCATTTCGCACGGATTCTAAAGGCACCCCTGCCCGTTTCATAATTCTTTACAATCGTTTCAAAATCATCAATCAGAATTCCACCGGTTGGCATATCGGGCCCGATCATTTTCTTCATAATCTGCGCGGTTGTGCTTTCCGGCTTATCAATCATTAAATTCAATGCATCGCAAATTTCTGCAACATTATGAGTCGGAATATTCGTTGCCATACCAACGGCAATTCCAATAGAACCATTCGCCAACAAGTTCGGAAATGCGCCCGGCATCACGGTCGGTTCCATCGTCGTCCCATCAAAGTTCGGCATCATGTCGACTGAATTTTCATCAAGGCCTTCCATAATTAACATCGCGGCATTGGTCATTTTTGATTCAGTATAACGATATGCTGCCTGGGGGTCACCGTCAATATTTCCAAAATTTCCTTGGCCATCAATCAACGGATAACGTACGGAAAAGTCTTGCGCAAGACGCACCATCGCATCATAGACGGATGTATCGCCATGCGGATGATAATGACCCAGCACATCACCGACCACTGTCGCACATTTGCGAAAAGCCGCTGCTGGGGATAACCTTTGTCGCAACATGGAATAGAGTATTCGACGGTGCACGGGCTTTAACCCGTCACGCACATCAGGCAAAGCACGCGCAACAATCGTGCTGACCGCATACGATAAATAACGCTCGCCCAAGGCATCCGCCAGCTGTTGCTTTTCAATATTCTCTATTAGTTCTTTCATTTGAAGTTACTTCGTTTTTTTGAATTGAATATCGCGTAATTTTTTATATTCGCCGCCGAGCGCCACCAGTTGCGTATCCGTTCCGTGCTCTATTATTTTCCCGCCCATCACTACACAGATTTGATCGGCGTCAAGAATAGTGCTCAATCTATGCGCAATTACAAAAGTCGTGCGCCCCCTCATCAATTCTTTCAATGCTGCCTGTATCAGCTTTTCACTGTGAGTATCCAGCGCACTGGTTGCTTCATCCAGCAGCAATATCGGCGCGTCTTTCAATACCGCGCGCGCGATTGCAATTCTCTGTTTCTGTCCGCCGGACAATAATGCACCACGTTCCCCAACCTGGGTATTATATTTCTGCGGCAGTTTCATTATAAAATCATGGGCATTCGCCGCCTGCGCTGCAGCTTCTATCTGTGCCTTGGTCGCATTTGGATTTGCGTACTTGATATTATCCGCGATTGTACCATTAAATAAGAACACATCTTGCGAAACCTCTGCTATATTTTTTCTTAACGATTCCAAGGTATAGCTTTTCAGCGATTTTCCATTGATCAAGACTTTACCTTTTTGCGGGTCATAAAATCTTTCCAGTAGATTGAATATGGTCGTTTTGCCACCGCCCGATGGACCTACAAAAGCACATACTGTCCCAGGCTTTACATGCAGCGACACGCCATGCAAGACTTCCCCATCCGCGGTATTATATGCAAAATGAACATTTTCCAATTTGACATCCATCTTGCCGCGCTTCAGTTCCGTCGCATTTTTCGCATTTTTAATTTCCGGCTGGGCATCCAGGAAATCGAACAGCTGTTCCGCGCCAATCAAACCGCTTTGAATACCGCCATTAATGCTGCTGATTTTCTTTGCCGGCTGATACGCCGCGGTCAGCGCCAGGATAAACGCCGTAAAGTCACCGACCGAAATTGTGCCATTCGCAATAAAGTGACCGCCGAAAATCAAAGATATAAACAGTCCCACAGAAATCACTACTTCCAGCAGCGGTGACTGTATTCCGTTCAATTGTACGGTTTTATACCCATTACGGATTGCGGCATTTTCAATCGTGTTAAATTTCTCGCCTTCGGTATTTTCCGTACCAAAAGACTGTATCGTTTTAATCCCCTGTATGGTTTGATTCACATGGCTGGTGGAATCATTAGAAATCCCAAAGGACTGCCTTGTCAGCTTCCTCCGCTTCCGGGTAATAATTATCAATGGTATGAAAATCGCAGGTATCAGGAACAGCAGCAAGGCCACCATTTGCGGCGCGTAATAAATCATCAGCCCCAACATCATTAATATAGTCGCACCGTTATGCACTGCGTTTATAACCGTATCTGTAACCAAGGTCAGTACCGCCCCCGCTTGGACACTGTAATAATTCATCAGCTTGCCCGTGCGGGAAGTATGAAACTGCCCGATATGCATGCGAACCATATGTCGGTAAATCCGACGACGCAGGCCGGTCGCAGCCAGCAAGCCTGCCTTGGCCATCGACAAGGTTTTCGAATAAGTAAAAATAGCCTTAAACCCGAATGCAGCGACAATCTGCAGACCTATGAAAAATAAGGTATCTACGCTTTTTTCAATAAACGCCTGGTCTATGATTTTCTTTACCAGGGTAATCGAAAAAGCCTCTGCCCCCGCAGCAATAATGGTAAACAGAACGCCCGCCGCCAGCCATTTCCACTGGGGCTGGCCGATTTCGCGCCATACGCGCCCATAAAGATTCCATTTAATCTGGGCATCTTTATCATCGTTTTTTATAAAAGATTTGATTTTTTTCAGCATGGGCGGAGTTTAGCCGAAAAAAAAATGCAAATCAAGTGCTTTGCATTTGACTTTTGCCGTCTGGGGCTGTAAACTGGCGGAGCTTTGGGGCTGTAGCTCAGTTGGTAGAGCACCTGCTTTGCAAGCAGGGGGTCGTCGGTTCGAGTCCGATCAGCTCCACCAAAAATTTGTAAAGGGGGTGATTTTTATGGTCAAAGTTTTGGTTCGCGACAATAATGTGGAACAGGCTCTGCGCGTGTCAAAGCGCAAGTCCCAGAAAGAAGGATTGTATCGCGAAATGAAAGAACGTCAGCGTTATGAAAAGCCGACGACAAAGCGCAAGCGCTTGAAAGAAGAAGCCGTACGTAATGAAAAAAAACGCCAATCCAAACAACGAATGGTGTTCGGATTCTAAAAAAACCGCCTAAAGGCGGTTTTTTTACATCGGAATTGATAATCTTGGATTTTTTTCCAGCGCAATCATCGCTTCATCAATTTTCTCGCGCACCTTCAAGAAGCTTTCTTTCTGCAACGCAGTCAAGTCATCTATACGCGGGAATGTCACAGTCATCGGATTCACGTGTACCCCGTTCTTTATAATTTCATAATGCAAGTGCGGCCCCGTCGATAACCCCGTGCTGCCCACATATCCGATAATTTGCCCCTGGGCCACCGTTGTGCCTACATTTACGCCCGCTTGAAATTTCGACATGTGCGCATAAACCGTTTCGAATCCATTCGCATGTCGAATTCTTACGAAATTACCATATCCTTTATCAAAGGCGCGCTTTACGACCCGACCCGATCCTGCAGCCGGAATTTTGGTTCCCGATGCCGCACGGAAGTCTACACCCTTGTGCGCGCGGGTAAAGCCCAGCACCGGATGCTTTCTGTTTGGATTAAATTTGCTGGATATACTGGCGCCGTCAATCGGGGTTCTTTTTAATGATTTAATTGCACCCTTGCCTTCTTCATCATAATACCCGAACTTTCCATCTGTTTTCTCATACCGATACATTTTCAGTTTTCCACGACGATCAAGATGAGTATCGAAAGAAATCGCAATTACTCGTCCGCCATCTATGACTTTGCCATCTATCATGTTTTCTTCATACAGCACTGCGAATTCTTGCCCTGGCTGAATATCACGTTCAAAGTCAATTTCAAACGCCAAGTAATTAATAATGTCATAGACTGTGCCAATCGGAATATTAGATTCTATTGCCGTTTGGCTGAAAGTTCCGCCCGATGATATTTTTCCAGCGCGGCGAACTATGCGGGTATCTTTTTCAATGCTAACGATTTCCGCACCCCATTGTCCATCGGTGCAAGTCAGTTCTATCCGTTTCCATGCTCCGCTTGATAAAGTTATTTTTTCCACCGGCGCATCATTAGTTTTCTGTTGCAAAACCAACACATCCGAATTCGCGCGCAAGCCTGAAACCCCACAATCTTTCTTCAATAGCGCCGCGATAGTATTTATATCATTGCCAGATATATTATGGTCCGACAAAATCTTGGATAGAGTATCGCCCGCTTCTACTTGGATATGAGTTTCCACCGGCGGGCTGGAAATAATGCGACGGCCAGGCTTTGTTGCAAATAGAGCGGCCGCAACAACTATCAATATTCCTACCAAAATAATAGCTATGCGCGTCAGATTACGAGCTTTAAATATATTTTTTGCTTTTGCCATGGGGTGGATTATACTGTTTTTATGGATATGAATCAAGCATTTGAGATATTAAGAAAAGCTGGTGGCGCACAAGCGGCACGGATTATCCTGCAAAATAAGAAAAAAATCAGCAGATTAAGGGTCTTTTTAATGGCGCGACAACTGCGACGCAGCATGCCGGTTGCAAAGATCATTGGCGAGAAATGGTTTTATGGATTAAAATTTCACACGACACGGCACACACTGGACCCGCGACCGGACAGCGAGACGCTGGTAGAGGCGGTGCTGAAGAATAAAAAGCAAAAAATAATTTTAGATATGGGTACCGGGACAGGTTGTTTAATTTGTTCCATTGTAAAAAACATGCCAGGGACGACAGGAGTTGGGATTGATAAATCATTTGCTGCTTGTCGCATTGCACGCAAGAATGTGAAAGATTTGGGATTACAAGATAAAATTAAAATTATCAGAAGTGATTTTACCAATCATAAATCATCAATTTCCGGCTTCGACATCATTATTTCCAATCCGCCATATATTGCAACCAGTGATAATCGTGTGGATGCCGGCGCTTTGCATGATCCAAAGATTGCTTTGTTTGCCGGGGCGGATGGATTGGATGCTTATCGCGCAATTGCAAAGAATGCAAAAAATTGGCTGCGTGCTGGCGGCAAGATTTTCCTCGAAATCGGTGCGGGACAAGGCAACGCTGTGCGTAAGATTTTCACCGGAGCTGGCTGGCGTTTTGTCGCTTCTTATAAAGATTTGGGCAGCATTGAACGAGTTTTGGAATTTAGTCTTGTATAGACCTAAAAATTATTGCCTTTTGATTTTTCTATTATTAAAGTGTTTGCAACAAAGAGGCATGTCATGGCTGTATTCACACAGAATTTCAAAAAAACTATTCCTTGGGTGATTTTGTTTTTCATTCTAATCGGGGTAATTGCGTTTCAATGGTTTGCTTCGACAACCGCGATACGCAACCGTTCCGTTGCCGTGGTCGGCGAATGTATCGGGCGCACAGTAAAGGATACAACTGCGATAACCCTGCGTATTCAGACGATGGGGGCAACAGGTGCGGAATCTATGGCGATGGCACGAAGCGCTTATAACATAACAGCCGCAATGCTGAATCAATTCGACGGGTTGGAAATTCAAACCAATCGCTGGGAATCTTTTGAAAGGACAGAATGGGAAGGCAACAGCCAGAGGACAATCGGGATTCAGACCACAATCGGAATTGATGTATCCAGCAAAAATACCAATGACATCGAAGAAGTTCTGGCAAAAGCCGAAAAGATTGAAAACGTTTTTCCAGAGAACTTGCGGATGTTCGCTTCTAATGAAAAGCTGAAACCTGCATTAGAGGCCTGCATAAACGATGCAGTTCAGAATGCTCGGGCAAAAGCAGAGACTATTGCGGAAAGCGAAGGTGCGCGCGTTGGCGAAATGATTTCTGCTGAATATGGAAGAACTGCGGATGAAGCAATGCCACGTCCGATGTTGATGAGGGTAATGGCTGCGGACAGCGTGGCTGGCGCTGGATTCTTTGCAACTGATGCTGAATTTTCTGTAACGGTTCGCGCTGTATTTCAGATCAAATAAGTTCGCCGGGCATATGGCGAATCCGAGTATATGAAATCGAGCAAAGCGAAGATTGAATAACTACGAAGATACGCGCAGACGCGAAGCGGCAAGCGAAATTGGCAGACGCGCGGCGCGGATTGCATCTTTTTACGGGCATATGGCGGAATTGGCAGACGCGCTGGATTTAGGTTCCAGTGGAGAAATCCGTGGGGGTTCAAGTCCCTCTATGCCCACCACGAATTTAGTGTATGTGAACCTTGTAACCTCACAATGCGCGTCAACCGCTCGCGGCTTACACCGCCGCTCTCGGGACGCTTATACGCTCGGTTTCAAGTCCCTCTATGCCCACCATTTATGACAAATTTATATTTTACATACTCCCTATTATTTTTTGACAAAATACTTGACAAATTAATATATTACTCTATAATATTGGTATGAAAATAAAGCAAAATTATTCAATATCAAACCATTCGCCATATAGTTGTGGGCCGGGAAAGACAGCTTTTAAATGGATAAAAGCCGTGGTTATTGTCGGCGGGTTGACGCTTGCGGGACTGGGTATAAATAAATTCGTAGAAGGATATATAGAAAATCGTGACGGCACAGGCATGACCCATGGAAAAGCGACCACGATTCTTATCTCCGAAGGTAAGCCCGAGCATCTGATGTATTCAGACCCAAGGTTTTTCGGGCCAACTGATAAAATGTTTTTCGGCGGTGGTATGACGATCGCTGGAGTGCTCATAACTTTGATTGGAATTATAGTTCAAAGAAAAAGGTAATTGAAAATGAAAGACGGCTTGAAACAATTTTTCATGGGGACACTGGGCGGACGAGTACTGCGCGATCAAGCTATTGTGTTTTCCTTATTGTTTATACTGGGCAGCGGATGGTATTTGCTGTATGAGAACGATAATAACGGTTGGCGAGATAGAGATTTGAAGAAATTACCCAAAAGGTCCGAAGTATTAAAGCAAACCGAACAGCCGCCGGAAACTTTGCCTCCTTATATTGCAAGTCCATATTGGCGTTCGCTAAAGGAAGCATACACATTCAAAAATGCTGATATAGAATTGTTTGACTACAAAGACAAAAAAATTCTTAAAAAGAATCCCGAATTTGTGACGGCTGTCCATACTTGCGTACCTAGTGCTGGGCGGATATATGAAGAAGAGGAGAAAAGTTTTCATCTTCCCTTTATAATCATGAAGGGTTTCGCTACTTATGGTGCGCATATTTACACATTGTTGCTCAGCCTGGGGCTGTTTGATGAAAGAAAAAGAAAAGCTTTTCTAAATAATATCAATTCGGCGTTTAGAGCTTTGCGGTAGATTTCCCATCATTTAACTTTTTTTGTAACCTTTTTGTTCTTGCTTACGTATATATGGGTGAGCAACCAAAAAGGAAAGCAAAAATGAAGAAACTTCTCTCTATCTCTCTGACTACCATTATTATCGCTGCGGGGGCGACCGCCGCCGATGCTGCGGTGTACACTAACAAGACTGCACCGCATAACAAGCCTGGCGCCGTTGTTCAACGTGGCCCCTCGTTCGCCCGTCCTGCGCATAACCCACGCGCAAAGACTGTTGTTGTTCAGGCCGCCCCTTGCCAGCAACATCACAACTATAAATACAATTCTGGCTGTGGTTGTAACCATAATCATGGCGTCAACGATACGGTGGCATTGGTGACTTTGGGGCTGGTCGGCGCTGGGGTAATTTACGCCCTGGCGAAATAATCATGGCGCGGTTACGGCCGCGCTTGATTTAATCATTCACTGATTTATAATAGAGCCAACATGGAATCATTCGACGATATATCATTGATGCAGGAAATTCAGAACGGAAATCGCGGCGCGTTTTCTATTCTGGTAAATCGTCATTCGCAATATTTCTTCGCGATTGCTTATCGTTTTGCGAACAATCGCGATACGGCCGAAGATATTTTGCAAAACGCTTTTTTGAAATTATGGGAACGACCGTATAAGTTCGACCCAGACGGCGCGGCCGGATTCAAGACTTGGTTTGCAAAGGTTGTTATAAATTTATGCCTTGATGACCGGCGGGCACGAAAGCCTATTGTTGTTCTGGACGATTCAGAAATTCCAGATGATCGTGATTCGGCGGCAGACATAATAGACAGGCAGAGAAAATATATCGCGTTGAACAATGCTATCAAGAAACTGCCCGCCGCCCAACAGACCGCGATTAATCTTGGCTGCATAGAAGACCTTAAATACGAAGATGTTGGAAAGATTATGAAAAAATCGACCAGCGCGGTGAAAGTATTAATCATGCGCGCAAAAGAACAATTAAAAATCTCAATGAAGGAGTACGGATATGCAGCTTGAACGCGAAAATATTCCAAAATTATCCGCAGATTTTTGCGACCGTGTAGTGGCGGCTTCGCGAAATGTACCCCAACGTCGGCCGATTTCATTGCGCGTCTTGTGGGAGCGCGCCGCAAATATCCTGCCAATTCGCCCGAACTGGGCAATCGCAATGATGGCCGCGGTATTTGTAATCGGCTTTGTCGCGGGCTTCGAAACATACACCATTGACAATGTAGTCGAACTTATGGAGGTAGTATTATGACCAAAAATATCAAAATCATTCTAATCGTATCATTACTGTTGAACACGCTGATGATCGGAATGTTCGCTGGACACTGGATGCAGAGCCATCGATATCGGCCGATTGCGGAACTAAATGATATTCGACCGAAACAGCGTAATGCGATTGCAGCTGAACGTACTCGCTTGTTCGTACTGATGAAGGAAGGTGCGCCGAATGCAGAAATCGAAGCGCAGTTGGAAAAATTAAACGATATTCAATGCAAATTCAATCGGGATTTTATGATTTCGATGAATGAAAAACTACAAAAAATGTCTCCAGAAGAACGCGCCCGAATGATTGATAAGATGATGCAGCAACGCGGTCCACGCGGTAAAGGCCAGAAAATGCGCCATTAAAAAACGCCCGATTGGGCGCTTTTTTTTATTTCGCGGATAATTCCACAGACCATAGTTTGCTTTCCATGGAATCAGAACGAGATGTAAGAATAACCGGCGGCATCTTTTCATTTCCAACCACAAACCCCGCTACTGAAAAACCACCGAAGATAGTCAATGCTTTATAAAGCGAATTTCCCTGATCGATATTATCCATTATCAAGATATCCGGGCGTTCTGCATTTTCGATATTCTTATCCTTTGCCGAATCAGTAAAGCACACATCAAGCGCATTATGCATTGCGCGGATACCAGGGAAATTTTCATGAACATAATTTTCCAGATAGCATGCATCCACGGAAGATTTTATATTCGAAACTATGCGCGATGAAGGCGTTAAAAAATTCACAACCGGATTCTTGCTGATACCCGTACGCCGCGCCAGGAATATAGCATTCTTTGTAATTCCTTCCTTGTCGCGCAGATTTGGCGCGATATTTAATGCGCTGTCGGTTACGATAAACGGACGCTCGCCGGCGCGTTGAAAAACACCGCACTGGGATATAAATCCGCCACCATAATTCTTATTAATTTGTAAAACGCGGCGCATAAAGTCGCTGGTTTCAGCCAAGCCTTTCATAATAATCGAATCATCGAACTCATCCGCGTTATTAAATTCTTCCATAGTCAGATTACGAATTTCACCGACATCGAATTTTTCTACGTCCGCCAGCTTTATTTTTGATTCACTTTCACCAATTATTAATAACTTTTTCATTCTTACCTTCCTGGGTTCCGATTTTAACCCATCTTGCAACCCAGGACAACCATAAATTAAATACCTATTATTTTATTTGTCCTGATTGACAAAAGTTAACATTATGTTAGAATGCCTCCAATTTAAAAAGGAAGGCAATAATGGGCGACTGGTTAAGCACACAATACATAACTTCTCAAGTCTTTGTCAGTATCGCATACTTATTGCTGGCTTCTACTTATTTTATAACTCAAAGACGCAGGCTGCTTTTGACAGTCATAACCAGCAACACTTCTATGGGCATAGGATTTGCCTTGCTGGGCGGATGGGTTGCGGTTGGCATGTGCATTATCGCGATTTGCCGGGATATAGTCAGCGACATTATAAATTCGCGCCGCAGTCCTGCTGACAAGATGAAAATCACAAAGTCCGACTGGTGGTGGCTGGCGTTATGGATTTCTTTATTCACAACCGTGATGGCATTCACGCAAACCGGATTCATGACTTTGTTCGCGTATTTCGCAACTATGACATTTACGATTTCAATCTGGCAGAAAAATCAATTCATTTACAGATTCCTTGGGATTTTCGTTGGAATATTCTGGATAACTTATAATGTTGTTGTAAAAAGCTTTATGGGCATAACCCTGGAATCAGCATTGCTGATATTTGTGATAGCCGGACTTATCCAATATTGTATAAAAGAAAGAAAATCGAAAAGGTAATAAAAATCCGCCCGAAGGCGGATTTTTTTTATTTCAGCGCTTGCTGTATCTGCGCCGCAGGGACTGCGCCCGGGAACGCCTGATCTTGTATGATCAAGAACGGAGTACCTTGGATTCCAAACTGTTGCGCCAATTCGCCAACCTGTGCCAATTCATTGTTGACGGTTTCGCTTTTCATATCGGCTTCCAGTTTATCGGCATCCAAGCCAACTTTCTTTGCCGCCGTCAGGATATTCTTCAAGATCGCTTTTTCCAGCGCTTCTTGGGACTGGCCTTTCAGATCATCCGGCCAATATGGCTTTTCAATCAACAGCTTATCCAATTCCGCAGCTTTGGTATTGTCTTGGATTTTCGCAGCAATCACTGCACGCGCGGCACCATCTGACAAGACGCCATGGATCGAGAAGTTTTTGATGACAACGCGAACGTCTTTGTTGTTTCCCAAGACGGTTAACAACTCTTTATGAACGCGCGCGCAATACGGGCAAGAATAATCAGTGAACAAGAATATTGTTTTCTTTGCATTCACATCGCCCAGGATCGGAGCATTCGCGACCATTTCTGCCATATGCTTTTTAACATATTTTTTAACTTCCTTGCTAGATTTGCCTTGTTCCGCATTCTGTGCACCTTTCACCATTTCCATAACGATGCCAGGATTTACATCCGTCAGATAATACGGAGTCCACAAACGCGCAACGCCGATTATCAACAAAACAATCGATAGCAATTTTATCGATTTTTTCGCGATCATCACGCCAATCGTTGCCGGTTTTTTCATATCATGTTTGATCAGCATTCCGCCGAACAAGTAAAGAGCGACTGCAATAATCAGCGCCAGGATTGCCCAAGTCATTTTTTCTCCTTTATGTTTGAACGGTATTGAGAGTAGCAAAGTTCTAGGAATGATTGCAAGAGGTTTTTTAATGAATCTATCATGTGATTTATGTTGACAATAAATGTGATTATGTAATAATGCGCCCGCCAGGAGAGAGATAAACTCAAAGGATTGAAAATATGGCAGGCCGCGATCTTATTAATGCTGACAAGACACGCAACCCAAAGAATGATGACAAGCGCTGTTCCAAAAGAACCCTGAAGCCAAAGGCGACCAAGGAATTTCCTTTTCGATTTCGGGAAACTACACATCTCAAATCCAGAGATGTTTCATACTCCGTATCACTGATGAATATGGATAGCAGAAAACCAATCAAAAGCATCATACAAGGAGCTTTGGAACCGATCGAGATCATCGCCAAATTCAAAGAAACCCCTGTCGCTATTTTACGTAGCACACGAAACAGTAAGAGATTAAAGCTCGTAGATTTCAATACCACAGAAATACCGTTCGAACAAGGGGCAGCGTTCATAGATTTTGATTCGGAAAACCGTATTTTTTATGCAATGCCTTTGAATGCCTCGGGTAAAGTTATGTCCGAAACAATCAGGAAATATGATCCGAAAGATGGAACTGTAACTCCTATACCTGCCAAAGACTATTTCGACAATATCGCATCTGAATCAAGACAGCCATGGTGCGCAGACGAAGCGATAGAACAAAGATTCTTTAATAAGACCGAAATAATAGAAAAAAATACACTGGAAGTTATCGAGGAAGAATCAGAGAATGAAAAAGAAGAGGTCCCTGTGACTGAATCCCAACCGATTATTCCTATTAAAACCGAAATGGAGGTCGAGCCAACCATTCTTGCCAAGACCGAAACAGAAGAAATCAAAGATTTCGAAGCTCTTAACAATTTAATAAACTCTAATAAGATGTTCGCTACATTGTTGGCTAAGGAGGTAGCAAATCTTCTTGTCAACGGAAAGAAAATTGAAACCGTCAAAGAGATCACTCCAAAGGCCAAGCCGGTCAAGATAGTAGAAATTATCGAGGATACGCCTGCCCCAAAGATTGAGAAAATTCAAAAGAGATCCAAAAGAGATATCCCTCTTGAAGAGACGACTTTGCCGCAAGCGTTAAATAAAAGACGTAATTGGAAGCCCGGTAAAAAAGAATCTCTACAAGACATATTAGATAGAATTGCATTCCTGAAAAGCCAAGAACCAAAAAAGCAAAGAACGCGGACAAAGAAAGAGAAAGACACGACCGCTGCAATCAAACCACTGTCACAGACAACCGCCATAGAAGAAAAACAGATAGTTAAGCTTGATACGCCCGTTACGCTGATTCTGCCACCTGAAAAACCAAAATCAGTAACAGTTGTAGAAATTCGGAATGATAACAAATCAAAATCTTTGAAAATCGGCAATCAAATCGTATTGAAAGATGTATTTGGCCTTAACTATGTCCTTAAAGAAAATAACCAGATATTACATGCTTGGTTCGCTAATAAAGACAACAGCAGAGTGACTGAACACAAATTATTTTATCCCGATGCAAAGCCGGTATATACCCCAAAGGATCCCAAGGCTTTTATCGAGAAGATAGAGATCGAACTTTCTTTCGCAAATTTCTACAGCGTCAGCTATGAACTGAATCCATTAAATCCAACCAGATATCAAAAGAAAGATTTTTATTTGGAACTTGAAAATTATAAGAATCTTTTCATGACTATTGATGTACAAAATAAAAAATAAATAGCGCGGTTAAATAATCCCTCTTCTATGGGGGATTATGCCGCTTTCTTCATACCCTGCTTTGCTTCGCGGACGAGTTTGCGCAAGGCATCTATCGATACCAGTGTTCCATCCCGTTTTTCTGCCGACCAATAATCCCAACCGTTAAAGCTGACCGCGCGCTGTATCCTTGCCGCCATAACATGTATAGAACCTTTGCCATACAAAGCATGCGACAGTTGGCCGTCCTTGGTAATCATAACCCTGTCGCCGCGCGGCCCCACCAGGGTTTGTCCCGCATACAACAGTCCGCCATCCAACAATTCCATAAATGAAACTTTGACTTCTTCGCGTTTCGCCGGCACTTCTATTTCAGACAGATCAATCGGCACAACCGCCGAGATACGACTTTGTGCAGGGGCTATATATTTTCCTTCCTGCTCTATCCCTATCCAATTCCGCCCCAGTTCCTTTGCAACCGCGCCCGTAGTGCCGCTGCCAAAGAATGGATCAAGTATTACATCGCCCGCGCGTGTCGATGCCAGGATTATTCTTCGCAGCATATCTGATGGCTTTTGCGTAGTATGCAGGCTCTTCCCGTCATCATCTTTCAACCTTTCCGCCCCCAAGCAGATATCCATTGCCCAATCAGACCGCATTTGCTTGCCACCATTGAACTTTTTCATAGTATCGTAATTAAAGGTATATTTGCCGGTTTTTTCCGGTGTCGCCCAGACCAAAGTTTCATGGGCATTTGTAAATCTGGTTCCGCGGAAATTCGGCATAGGATTGGTTTTCACCCAGATTATATCATTCAGAATCCAGAACCCCAAGTCTTGCATCATAACGCCTACACGGAATATGTTATGATAGCTGCCGATCACCCATAATGATCCGGTTGGTTTAAGAACTCTGCGAACTTCTGTCAGCCACCCACGAGTGAAATCATCATATTCCGCCAATGATTCGAAAGAATCCCAATCGTCGCGGACCGCCCGCGCTGCGGTTTGGTCTTCGGGCCTATAGAGTGTTTTACGCCCAAGTTGCAGGTTAAACGGGGGATCGGCAAATACTGCATCGACACAACCATCAGGCAGCTTTTTCATCTGCGTAACACAGTCGCCGTGCAAAATCCGGTTCAGACATTCTCTCACCTCGCATTTTATCATAAAACAGGGGTTAATGGTTAGCGGTTAGTGATTAGATTTATGAAAATAAATCACTTGATTTTTTTATTTTTTTCAATTTCCCTGGGAGTATGAGAATAATAATTTCATTTACTTCATATCCGCCCCGGATGGACGCAGTCCCAGCTATGGTGCAAACCTTGTTGACACAGGTTCCTGCGCCGGATTTAGTTGTTCTATATCTGGCAGAAAGTCAATTTCCCGGGAAAAAGCTGCCGGCTTCAACAACCGATCTGATGGCAAAGGAAAAGAAATTCGAAGTCAGGTGGGTTCCCAAGGATACCCGCGCTCATAAAAAATTAACCCCAGCATTGATAGATTTCCCGGACGATATTATCATAACCGCTGATGACGATGTTCTGTATCCCGCAGACTGGCTGGCACGCCTTATGACTGCGCATAAGAAATATCCCAATGCTGTTATCGGGCATCATGTTTATCGGATGAGGCCGGACAAGCCTTATAGAAAATGGCGGAAAATTCAAAATCATTGGCGGCGTAGGGTTTTGTTCGGGCGTCCCAGCTTTAAAAATTTCGCAACCGGCTGCGGCGGGATTTTATACCCTCCGCATGCGCTGTATAAAGACGTTTTAAAAGAAGAATTATTCATGGATCTTGCGCCGACCGCAGACGACGTATGGTTCTGGGCCATGGCGGTTTTGAACGGCACGAAAATCGCCATCGTTTCGAATCCTATAAAACATTTGGAAGAGCAGGAAAACACTCAAGATTGCGCGCTGTGGGCTGATAATGCGGTCGATGATAGAAACAATAAATTTTTGGCCGCTATTATGGAAAGATATCCAGAAATTAAAAGAAATTACCGTGGTTGACACTTTATTGTTTTTTTGCTAGGTTTTTTGGTTATGAGATGCCCTTATTGCAACAGTTCAGAATCCCAGGTCAAGGATTCCCGTCCTAATGAAGAAGACGCTACTATTCGTCGTCGCCGTGTCTGTAATGATTGCGGGGCAAAATTCACAACACTTGAACGCGTGCAGCTGCGCGATCTAATGGTGCGGAAAAGCAATGGAATATTACAGCCTTTTGACCGCGAAAAGCTGGCAAGATCCGTAAAAATCGCCTGTCGCAAGCGCGATATTAGCGATGACAGGGTCGATAAATTCATAACCAGCATACATCGCAGGTTAGAAGCTGAAAATACCGACGATATAATTTCCAGTGAAACAATCGGACAGATGGTGTCAGAATCTCTGTTACACCTGGATCCAATCGCATTCGTGCGGTTTGCAAGCGTTTATCGCAAATTTTCAAAGCTCGCGGACTTTAAGAAAATCATCAATCAAGTACCCGAAGCAGAAGAAGGCGCGAAAGTTTGCGAGCTGCCAAAAAAATACAAAAATTCGTTGTTCTGATGAAAAAATTACTATTCCTTATTCCTTTTTCCTTGTTCCTTTGCGCTGCGCGCGCGTCAAGTTTGCCGCAGATTTTAAGCGAATCCGATGTTGCGGTTTATACGGAAATTTTCCAGCTGCAAACGGCTGAAAAAATCGATGCGGCGAAAAAATTGGATGCGACTATCGAAGACAAGATTTTAATGCAGGAAGTTTTATTCCAAAGATATACTTCCAAGACTTACAAATCACGCGGCGTGGAAATTGTCGAATGGATGAAGAGCTATTACGACCAACCCGGCGCCGACAGAATGCATAAGCTGGCGCAAATAAAAAAAACTTCTGCTCGTGCGCCAAAGTTGCCTACGCTTGCGATCGGCACAGGGGACACGGCTGCGAAATCCGAAACTTGGACCACGAAAAATTATGGTGGTGATGCAGGCGTAAAAATTAAAAAATTCAAGAACTCCCTGACACATGGAAATACAAAGAACGCGCGGCTAATTCTGGAAGAAAAAGGATTTAAGAAATCCGTATCGAACGCGGATTGGGGACGGCTGGCGGGACGTTTGGCTTTCGTTTACTACACCAACGGGGAATTCGATTGGGCCAAAAAATTCGGGGAACAATCGGCAGAACAGTTATCAGAATACGGCCTGTGGACCATGGGGTTGATGGCGTTCAAGGATGGAGAATTTTCTGATTCTTTGGCGCACTTTGAAAGCTTGACCGAATTGCAACATATCAATGATGCACGAAAGATAGAAGCTGCGTTCTGGGCGGGACGCGCAGCAGAGATGTCAGGCAGCCGAGATATTGCAAAAAAACACTGGAAGACAGCGGCAGAAAAACCACAGATGTTTTACGGCGCGTTAAGCGCGGCTATGCTGGGGCAAACGCCAAAGTACAAGTTCTTTGACAAGGAATATTCGGATGAAGACATCGAAGAACTTTCAAATACCGGATATGGAAAAACCGCGCTGGCGCTGCTGCAA
Organism: Alphaproteobacteria bacterium; assembly: GCA_009784275.1. Classification (GTDB taxonomy): domain Bacteria; phylum Pseudomonadota; class Alphaproteobacteria; order Rs-D84; family Rs-D84; genus WRCA01. Next base: position 156,185 of record WRCA01000001.1, read on the forward strand.
ATCGGGGATAAAGTCGCGGCAGAAAAATACCTGCGCTTGCTGCTGACTCATAATGCATCTGATAAGTTGCTGCATGCTGTTTATTCCGTGGCTTCCAGTGAAGAACTACCGCGCGTATCCATGCAGGCCGCAGGATTAGTGCGTGATCGCGGTATTATGGAAATTGATAATAATGTAATTTTCTCTGCCCAGTACCCTTTGCCCGACTGGGAACCGATGGGCGGATGGAGCATCGACCGCGCTCTGCTATTTGCAATTACTCGCCAGGAATCTGGATTCAAGGCCACAGCTGAATCCAACAAAGGCGCAAAAGGGGTAATGCAATTAATGCCCAAAACCGCCAAACAAGTTGCAAAACGCAATGATGTATCTATGTCGGACTTAAATATTTCAAAGCCTGAACACAACATGTTCCTGGGTCAGCAATATATTGTGGACTTGCTGGGGCTGCCGAATGTCGAAAATAACATTATAAAAATGCTGGCGTCTTATAACTCTGGAAACGGAGCAATGGCAAAATTCGAAAAGAATTTTGAAACGAGCGATCCGCTGCTTTATATCGAAAGTTTTCCAAATGTCGAAACAAGAAATTATATCAAAAGGGTGATTTCAAATTTGTGGCTGTATCGCGCAAGGTTGAAGCAGCCATTGACCAGCCTTGAAGACCTGGCGAACGGCAAGTGGCCGCTATATTCCAGCGAAGATGAATTCGTGCGGAACCAAATCGCACGCAGAACAATATGAAGCTATGAAGTCTTTTCCGACATTCGATATTGAAAATGAAATCATAGATAATTTTTATTTATCTCCACTAGTTACGCATGATCGGGAATTGATAATCGCCGGCGTTGATGAAGCTGGACGCGGTCCCCTGTGCGGACCCGTGGTTGCTGCAGCGGTTATATTTAAATCTGATGCGCAATATCCACAGATCAATGATTCAAAACAGATGACCCATGCGCAGCGATCGCTGGCGTATGACTGGATTATGGAAAATTGCCTCGTTGGCATTGGGCAATGCAGTCCGGTAGAGATTGATGAGTTAAATATTTTGCATGCATCTATGTTAGCAATGAAGCGCGCAATTGCGGATTTATCGAAAAAGCCTGACTTTTGTTTGGTCGATGGAAACAGAATGCCGGACAATTTGATAAGCGCGCCATTGCGCAAGGGTAATATATCTTCACTGGCACAATTTGATTATATATCGCAAATGTCGGGAAATACTATTATTGGTCGCGCGGTTGTAAAGGGTGATTCAAAGTCCTTATCTATCGCCGCCGCCAGCATTATCGCAAAAGAAACTCGTGATAAAATTATGCATGAGTTGGCCGCGCAATTCCCACAATACGGATGGGATAAGAATGCGGGATATCCGACCGCAGCGCACTTGCAGGCAATCAAAGAATTTGGTATAAATCAACATTACAGGAAGAGTTACAAGCCAGTAAAGGATTTATTATGAAAGTCATAACCATGTGTGGTTCATTAAAGTTTGAATCTGATATTAGATATTGGTCAGAAAAGCTAGCGTTAGAAGGTAACTGTGTCTTATCAATTATCTATCCAACCGCTGACGATAAGGATGCGTACACTCCCGAGCAACACAAACAATTGGATACCGAACATAAAAAGAAAATAGATATGTCGGATGCTATCTTCGTAGTGAATAAAAATGGATACATCGGCAGCAGTACAAAAGACGAAATTGATTATGCGAAAGCACGCGGTAAGGAAATATTATTTTTAGAAAATTAAAAAACAGGGATGCGTATAAAAAGGAAGGAAGATGCAAATACATACTATTGATGAAATTGGTGATGTCCGCGGAAAATATATTTTGCTGCGCGATGATTTTAATGTTCAAATCGTCGATGGAAAAATTACTGACGCATTTCGTATAGAGCAAAGCATGCCGACCATTCGGCGGTTAGTGGCGGCGGGCGCACGTATTGCAATTTGTGCCCATTTGGGGCGGCCGGATGGAAAAATCGACCCGAATTACTCGCTGAAACCGATTGCGGAATATATGAAAATTCCATTGATTCCCGACTGTTTGGATAAAAGTTTTTTGCCCGGTATGAAGGATGGTGAAATTGTTTTGCTAGAGAACGTGCGCTTTCATGCGGGCGAAGAAGAAGACAATCCGGAATTTGCGGCAAAGCTGGCGGCTGGATTTGATATTTTCATAAATGATGCATTTGCTGTGTCACATCGCGCGCATGCTTCCGTTGTCGGCATTACGAAAATTCTGCCTTCTTACGCGGGGGAATTGCTGGCTTCGGAAATCGAACATCTTTCGCGCGTTATGGGAAATCCAAATCGACCGTTATTGGGGTTGGTATCCAGTGCAAAGATCAAATCTAAAATCGGCGTCATCAAGGCCTTTGGAAAACTCTGCGACAAGATTATTTGCGCAGGTGGAATCGGAACCAGCATTCGCATCGCTATGGGCATGACGAACATAGTTATGGACGAAGGGAATTTGGAAAAATCTTGGGATGATGCCGCCGTCAAAGAACAAATTTTGGAAATTATGCGGGATTATGGCGATAAAATCATTCTTCCTCTTGAAAAAGGCGTCGGCCCCGCATGGGAAAAAGATGTGCCCAGGGTAGATAAAATGATGGGCGACATAAGGCCGAATGACGTCATTATGGACGAAGGACCAGCATCAATTATTGAATACGAGCGTGCGATTGCGAACGCTAAAACGATTGTCTGGAACGGCACGGTCGGAATGGCCGAATGGCAGCCAACATGGAGCATCGGCACATTCGCCCTGGCCCGCTATATAGCAAACAGAACCAAGGCTGGCGAGCTGGAATCAATCGTCGGTGGCGGCGACACTGTTGCGGCGTTGGAGGCCACCGGAACAAAGGATGATATGACTTATGTATCCACTGGTGGCGGCGCATTCTTGGAATTTATAGAAGGCCGCAAACTGCCAGGAATCGTTGCGTTGGAAAAAGCATAAATAAATAACAACAATAAAAAAATCCGCCGATTGGCGGATTTTTTATGGAATACAAGCACCACTGACAGTATCCCAGAATGGCGTTGCACTGGGGCAACAAATCTTTCCACCTACTGTTGCTGGATTGGTTCCCCCCCATTCATATCCTACGGCACACTCACATTCGCCGGTTTCATAGCTCCATGTAGAGTTTTTCGGACAATTACAGGTTTTCGTAGCCATGCTCCATGTAGAACGTATCGGGCAATTACAACCAAATGCTGTCGAAGCTGTTCCTGGGACACTCCATGCATTATATGGAGGTTCAGCGCTGCCTTCTCCTGCGGTATAACACGCGATATCAACGACAAGCGATTCTTTACCGATTCCTAAAGTAGTGGCACAACTTTTAATCACCGACAAGCACGCGTTATATACAGCATTTGAAACATATCCGATATCGGTTCCACTGCTGCCGATTATCGCGCCATTTGTTATCAGACATGACTGGACATCGGACTTACAACCTGCCCTGTATTCCGCAATAATATTATCTTGCCGCGCTTTTATCTGGGTTAACGCTTGGGTCAGGTATTCTTTAACAACCTGATTTTGCGGGTCATAACGTTTGTTGGCCCCGGTGCTGTAAGTATAAGCCTGGCATCTGTTCAACACGGACATACACATTCCGTAATCTCTGCCATTTTCATTTCTGCCAATCTTTGATACCAAGAAGCTGACCATATTGGCGCTGTTGGAATTAAAGTTAGTTATATTCGAACTGATAAATTCGGAAAGCGAACCAGAGTTACCCCATACGCCCCACATGGAGGTAAAGCCCGGGGCGGTGAAATCGCTGCCAGGGATAACTTCGCCATTAACAATAAACTTGCCGGTCGGATCCAAGCACAATTCGTAATCATTTCCGCAAACAGAATCATTCTGCATACATGCATCCAACGCGCTGACGCATCCGCGCATATCATAAGAATTCCGGTTTTGCGCCACGACCAAGCGCGCCTTTTGCAGCACTGCCGTCGCATTGCGCACTGTCCGTCTCATTTGGGTATTTGAATCATCCAATGCGCGCTCATACTCTATGCACTGTCTGTCGATTTCCAAGTCATAAGAATTTGTTATCAAGGCCGTATCCACGCCTTGTTTTTTGCAAGTATCCAAAACAGACGCTTTGCAACGGGTCGATGCTGTTTTAAACAATTCTGCCCCGCGCTGGTTCGATATAGTGCTGCTGCCCATTCCGAACAACGAACTCAAATCAAACCCGCTTCCGAAATTCAAATCCAAGCTGGCGAAATCCAAGAACCCGTTTTCAAAACCCGTGCTGCTGCCGCCTTTTACATCCAGAACCAGTTTTTTAATTTTATCCAAATCATTTTTAAGCTGGCTGGTATCCTGGGTTCTTTGCATTTCCTGTTCTGCTTCGGTTTGAGTGAACAGAGAATTCACTTCGTCCTTGGTAAGACCCAGGTATTGAATTTTCATGGCGACATCTTGCAAGTCTTCGGTCGCCTGCTTTAACGCATCTTCGCTCTTTTTGTAATTAGCAATATTGGCGGAACAACTGCACCGGCCCTGGTTATCATCCAGAACATCGCAGAAATTATCCATACAAGCAAAAAACTGCGCTTTGCAGAAATCTTCCAGCTGTGCAATTTCTTCCATGCTTACGCCCGTATCAACCGGCGTAGCAGGAGAACTTCCAAACAGCGGCGTTCCCGCCATACGTGTTGCGGAAAGCTGCCCTATGGCACTGCCACGAACGCCGACACGCGCATTATACAAAGGTGCTGTCACAGTATCTGACTGCACAATTCCGGCACGCGCTGTATTTACATTATTCGTGCCACTAGACCGCGTAGCGAGCGTTTTTTCGGGACCTGTCAAAGACATAGAACGAATACTGGTCGCCGCATTGCGTGAAGCAACCGCGCGGCTGGTCGCCGCTGCGCGTGGCGCAGTTTGCGCGCCCGCCGCCGGAACAGCACGCGTAGCGGAACGCGCCGTCACCGGGGTACGCGCATTAAGCGCGGGTTGCCTTAAAATCGGCGCAGTTGCGGGTGCAGAAACTTCTTCGGGGTTTTCGTCATAGAACGGGCTTTCGACCACATCCGTTTCAGACTCGTAATAGACCGGTGCAACCTCTGCAAACGCGGGCATGCACAGCAGTCCGAACAATACGGGCAAGATTTTCTTCATTCGAATTCCCTTCCTTATTACAGAATTCTATCATTTTTTGCCAATAATGTAAATAGGAAATAGCGCTGACGACGTGATAAAAAGGGCGCAAGAAGCGCCCCCTGCTTTAATACGATTTTGCAACAAATACGAAACTGGGATCTTTTTCATCCAAGCAACGGCGAGAGATTTTATATTTTTCCATTAATCCCTCAAATTCCGGCGCAAGGGTCTCCTTGTACGGCAATCGGAAAAATCCAATTTTTCCTTTTTCCAGATTTTTTGATAATTCAGCCAAATCCTTGACCTCTGTTATCATGGTTTTGTTAAACGCAGTGTTAGCAACCAGCATATCAGACTGCATTTTACCCAAAAGCTCTTGAATCAAAGAATGAGCTGTTTTGACTGGTACCGTCGTTTTGCTTGCCTTTCCAATATCACGACGAGTTAATGTTATCGTGTTATCCGTGACTTCTTTTTCGCCTATTTCGACACGGATTGGCACGCCACGCTTTATCCATTTCCACATTTTATCGCTACTGCGCATATCGCTGTCATCAAGCCAGACACGGATTCCAGCGTCTTTAAATTGTTTTTCAATTTTACGAGCGTACTCATTCTGTTCCGGCAAGATTGGAATTATCACAACCTGATAAGGCGCAATGCTGGGGGGCAATACCAACCCATCATCATCACCATGTATCATAATGACCGAACCCATCATTCGGCTGGATGTTCCCCAACTGGTAGTATAAGCATATTGTAGCTTTCTATCCGGCCCCAAGAACTTTATATCAAACGATTTAGAAAAATGCTGACCCAAATCATGAGAAGTTCCGACCTGCAGCGCTTTTCCGTCCTGCGCTATTTGCTCACGCGTGTAAGTATGATCTGCACCGGCAAATCTTTCTTCCGGTGTCTTTTCCCCAACAATAGAATCAATCGCCAAGACATCGCGCATATACTTTGTATAAACATCATGCATTTTTTTCGCATCGGCGGATGCTTCTTCGGCAGTTGCAAAGACATTATGCCCTTCCTGCCAGAAAAACTCCCGTGTGCGCAAAAATATACGCGGGCGCATTTCCCACCGAAATACGCTTGTCCACTGATTTAACAGCAAAGGAAGATCACGATAAGACTGCACCCAGCGCGACATAGCTTCGCCAATAATCGTTTCCGATGTCGGGCGCAATATATACGGGTCGGTTAACTTTGAATCCGGATCTGGTTGCAGTTTCCCATCAACCATTTTTAATCTGTGATGGGTAACCACTGCGCATTCTTTTGCAAAGCCTTCTACATGTTCGGCTTCCTTGTTAAAATACTCCAACGGGATAAGGGTAGGAAATTGCACGTTTTGAACTTTTTCGGCTTTTATCCGTTTATCCAATTCATCCCGCATAAGTTCCCATATCGCCCAACCGTACGGCTTTACAGTCATGCTGCCCGCAGAAGGTGAAGTTTCCGCCAAGTCAGCGGCAACTATGACATTCTGATACCACTCGCTGAAATTTTCAGCCCTTGTTGGCGTAATTGCTGTTTTTGACATTTTATATTTCCTTTATCGCAAGAACCTTTTTCAGAGGATACAATATTGCAACCAACATTACAAGTGTTACAGCCATCGTCCATCCAATTCCAAATCCATCCATCAAAGGCTTCATCAATATCATCATGCCGCCGCTGATAAATGTAGCGTACATTGAACTAACTGATAAGACTGTGCCACGCTCTGACGATTTAATTCTATGATGAATCAAAGTGTTGAATATTAACGAGCTCATTTTCTGACAGGCCGGAACAATCGCGATTATGACACACATAACATATACTATCCACATATGTTCGGCGCCCGCAAACAGCGCACCAAACACAGCGGCAATAGCGATAACAACTGCAGCAATGCATGCATACAGAGTTTTTCTTACGCCAAATGATTCATAAACTTTATGTGCGTATTTCGCAAATAATATTCGCGAAAACTGATTAATCCCGACAAAGATTCCAAACAAGGCGACAGACACTCCAACCGCTTCCATCGTCGGCTGTAATATCCACATCATGATTAAAGTAAATGACCCAAATATCGCGGGAAACAGCATAAGCCATTTTATCTCTGGATGCTTTACTGACATCTTTACTATACCCATTACATCCTTCCAAGGGCTTGTTTCCGGGAATACTTTGCGCCTGACTTCTTGCAATTCAGGCAACGCCAAAATGCACAAGACGCCAAAGAACGCCACCATGGCTTCTATTGCAACAACCCAATTCCCAATCACTGCATAAAGCGATCCACCTATGACTGCTGCGATGAATCCTGCGGATTGTCCGTATGTGCTGATGCTGCCATTTTCTTTCAGGAATTGTTTTTCACGCTTCATGCGTTTCAGCAAGTCATATGCATATGCTTCCTTGGTTCCTGAAAACAATGCTCCGGCCAGGCCAAGCCCCGCTTCTGCCAGCATAATTTCCCAAAATCCATATGCAAAAAATAGCCCAACCATGGCAAGAAACCACATTATGCTGCCAAGTAAAAGTACTTTCTTGCGACTGAATACATCTGACATATATCCGCTGGGGATTTCAAATAGAAATGTGGCGATTAAGAATATTCCCTGGATAAGGAAGAAATCCCCGGTGGTTATTCCTTTTTCTTGATAAAGCAAAACAATAATTGGGGTGATTATCATAAAATAGATAAAAAACTCGCTCCACTTCAATAAAGATAATGCAGTTTTATCTGATACGGTAAACATTTTTATAACCTTTTGTCGGGATTGCATTCGAATCCCGAACGCAATCATTTTAATTTTTTAAATTCATCATTAATAATTTTATGCAACTCTGTCGCGATTTCTTTTCTGTCTTTACCCGCCAATGGCGGTGGCGGCAAGATAAACACTTCTACCATAAATCCGCCAATCGAAAAGACATGAAATATTTGTCCTATCAAGTTGCGCTCTACCTTGCAATACGGCGGCTGGGTCATTTTGCAATTATCAAAGAATGCATAATCATCCGCCATTATTTGATCCGGTATCATGCTGCCATCGCGATAACGATAGAACTGAACAACCGGCTGAACCGTCACATCTTCGCCATTTTCCATAAAATTAAACAAGGTACTTTTAAATGGCAGAACATAAGTGCCGCTGGTTGTAGTGCCTTCTGGAAACAAAAACATCGGATAATCTGCCTTGGCCATTTCCTTGCGTAACTTTTCTATGCCTTCCAGCGCATGACTGGGGCGGCGATCAATGAAAATCACGCCGAACTTTTTGCACATCCAGCCAACCAAAGGATAACTTTCTATTTCTTTCTTTCCAAAGAAACTGCCGCCGAATGCAACCGGGAATGTTACCATTTCAAATACTGAAATATGATTGCCGACCACTAATAATGGACGCTTTTTTGATAACTGACCATGCACCTTTATACGTATTCCGGCAATCAGCATCACCCCGTTCATAAAGAAACGCAAAGCCCAAAGGCCCAGCCGCGAACCCGTTGGTACAAACAATACAAATATCGCGTTCGGCAAAATCCACAGCACGAAAAGCAGAAACCGCACAGGTGCAAATAAAATATTAAATATCTTTTTCATCTTTATTCATCCGTTTGTTTTTCTTCTTCAACCAGCTCTGCATCGTCGGCATCATCACGCAGGAAAAAATGCGCCGCCGCTTTGAACAAGGCAAATGACCCAGTGAACGGCAATAACATCGCTTTGCCGAACTTCTTCATTGCGCCCTCTTTCACCTCCAAATGAGCGAATGCCGTTTCAGAGCCAGTTATATATTTTTGATACGCACGGCTGATATTCTTGGTCTGCAAAACTACAAATACATCATAAGTATTAAATGGCGCATCGATGAAAACTCCCTTGCCAAATGTTGCCCCCAGGCGCAAGTATCCCTTTAACACCGGTGGCATTTGCGATTTTGCCACTGCTTCATCAATGAAATCCCGCGGCAAAATATTCATCTTCGTCAGCTTTGGATTTACCCCGTCAGGCAACTTATCTTTTTCCACCATGGTGCGCAAAGACAAAGGCGCCAGGTGGTTATAGTACAGATAAGAAATCGCCTGGGCCGATTCCGCCGGTTTTGTCCCAACCCAAGATGCCACCCCGAACAGAACCACGATTTTTCGCTTTAATATATACTCTGCCAAGCCCATCCACAGCATGCGTATGACCAAGCCTTCTTCGCGATAATCCGCATCCACGCAAGCCCTGGACATTTCCGCGATATTCCCGCGAACTTTTTTGATTTTCTTTAAATCAAATTCTGTTTCGGTATAAAATCCATCCATTTTTTCAGCGGCATCACGATCGATAATGCGATAAGTTCCAACGATTTTACCCTTGTGAAACACCCCCATATAATCTGAATAAAGGTCAAATGAATCATATTCTTCGCGCAGATTTTTCTGTTCCTCGGTCGCGCTGGCACCTTCTTCTTCAACAAAAACTTTATAGCGCAACTGTCGGACTTGTTTTCTTTCTTCCTTGTTTCTGGTCAACCGGACTTCATAGTCACGCACCTTAATAGCCATAAATAAACTCCTTTGATGATAGGAAAGATAGCAGATAAAGCATATGCATGCAATTAAATTGTAATTTACAGCTTCTCTGCAAGTTCCGCGATCGCGATCGCATACCAATTCGAATTATTCCATTTCTTTATGCGATAAAAATTCGGATAAGTCAGATATGCCAAGGCCGGACTGAAGTTAGCTGCATCACACACCAGGCCTGCTTCCATATTAGCATCCGGCACGCCCGCTATATCCATCGCAGCCCATTCGGCCAGCGATTTTTTAGTTTTTCCATCACATAAGCTAACATCGAAATTTTCTGGCAACTCAACACGACGAACTATTTTTTCATTCGGATTCCAACCCAGTCTATTCAGATAGTTTCCGGCTGAAAACATAGCATCGCTTATATTATTTATAATATCAATTCTGCCATCGCCGTTGCCATCTGCACCGTATTGCTGCAGTGTAGTTGGGATAAACTGAAAGTGTCCCATCGCGCCCGCCCAGCTGCCCCTGACCCCTTCAATCTGAATCCTATTCTTGCTGGAGATTTTCATCAACGCAATCATCTGGTCAGTAAAGAACTGTTCGCGCCGACCTTCATAAATCAGCGTTAAAAAAGAATCCGTTAACTTACTGCTGCCTTTGGTTTCACCATAGTTGCTTTCCAGTCCCCAGAACGCCAAGATAACCTCTGGCGAAACGCCATATTTCTGATGAACCTTGTTCAGCAACGTCGGGTATTTAGCGCGCATCTTATGCCCATTTGCGATACGCTTTTCATTTACCGTTTTTGCCAGATACTCCCCCAAAGTCAATTTAAATTCTGACTGATTTTGATCCCGCCATACGATTTTTGGAATAAATGCGGCATCTTGGATCGCGGCATTAATAGTACGATCATCAACATTTTCCGCAACTGCACGATCTTGAATTTTATTAAGAATCATATTCCAACGATCGAAATCAAATCTTCCTTCTGCGGCATATGTCGCGCCAGAATAAAGCACAGAGCATAAATAACAGATAAGAGATAATTTTTTCATATTTGCATTATAGCATAAAAAAAACTTCGCGCAACGCACGAAGCTGTCTATGCCTTATGCCTTAAAACGCATATTTAACGCCCAAATGAACACCGAATGACTGCCAATTCGCGTACTTCAATGAATCCGGGATGTTCACCGTATGCGCCTCTACCGTTTCCAGCACAGGATAACATCCCGCCTGGACTGTCGGATCACAAGGTAGTCCGCTGACATCATTAAATACATACTGGCCAAATTCATCCATCAAATAAGTCGTATATGATGCTACAAACAACTTCCCACCAATATTGCCTACATGGAAAAAGTTCGTATCCACTTTCAACGACAGATTCATTCGGTCTGACAGCTTGTAATTATACTCCATTTCCGCAAGATATGAATATGCGCCGGTGTTGCCTTCGTCGATAAAGCTGGGATTTTGCTGCCAGTCCGTTCTGTTCGGCCATATGCCTTCGGATGAATAGTGAGGCATTCCGACCTGAACATAAAAACGCAACTTATCCTTGAAAGTCATTTGTTTTTCGACTTCCAGTCCCAGGAAAAGCCCGCTCCATGTCGTATTATAAATATGCGTTACCCCAGGGACTATTATCGGTCCATCCCCGCCAATAATCACGCACTCGCCCGGTCCGACACCCCATGGCAAATACATCCACAGCGGATCATAATCTGTTGTATTTAACGAACCATCAAGATTAACACTGGGCGATCCATCCGGATTTACCGCCGCAACTTTGATATCTTCTGGCGACAAACAAACTTGATACCAACCATTTTCAGCATATTCTTTGGCCAGACCTTGTGGCACGCTGATAAAAGCGCCAGCCGCATCACCGAAAACATAGTTTCCGTCCGGTGTTAACAGAGGAAGGTATACCGCAGGGTTCGGATAATAATGATCCGACATTCTTAAATCATGTTTGAAAATTTCGTACCCGATTGACGGCGACAGCTTCCATCCCGCCACATCCCACATATGTTTCGCACCAAAACCAAATTTAATATTATTTGTTTTTCCAGTTTGGTTTCCGACTGAAATTGTGAAAATTCCTATATCAGGTTCTGACCAATTGTATGGTTCCAAGTCATAGTCGATGGAAAATCCAGCGCTGGCCATTGTACCCATGCGATATTCGCCATAAGCGAACAGGTCATAATTTCTCATAGTGAAATTACTATCCAAACGAACGCCGATTTCGTTATAGACCATATTGCTCCATTCCAAAACCGAATTCACCCCGGTTTTGAAAGAAAAATCTGCGTATCTTCGGGCATAATCCGCCGACAACACCCATGGCGGTTTTTCATCGGTTGCAACGCCAGCCGGTGTCATTGTTCCGCCAATACCTGGCGGTAATTCCTGGCGCGGGACTTGATAAGTATAGCTTCGTTGGGCCACTATTTGAGGTTGACGCTGGGTTCCGACATATGTATTTGGCCCAGCTTGGTAATAAGTCGGCGTTCCTTCACGCGCAGCAAACACCGCCAAAGGCGCAAAAATCCCAAGTAAAACGGCGAAAAAGCCCATTCTCATAATTCCAATTATAGCATAAAAGCATCTTTAAAAAAACACTTTTGAAAAAGGTGCTTGCAAATTGCTTGAAATTTAATAAAATGTGCGTCTGAACATAAAAGGACTTTAAAAATGGCAGTTCCAAAGAAAAAAACCAGCGCAGCTCGCAGCAAACAACGGCGTGCTCATGACGCACTGCCGGTTATGCCGGCCTCTACCTGCAAAAAATGTGGCGAAAAAAAACGCCCACATCATGTTTGCGCAGCGTGCGGAACGAAATAAAAGAATGGGGAAGAATAATTTTCTAACCCGTCTTTTCATCCAATGTCAAACGCAAAAAAAATTATCGCTATCGATGCAATGGGGGGGGATAAAGCCCCGCGCTCTGTCTTGGGCGGTATGAATCAATTTTTATTTCAATATGGCGGAGATAATGTTCTATTCCGTGTTTTCGGGGACGAGCCGCGAATTCGCCGCTTGCTTCGGAAATATCCCCGCGTAGCCCGCCATTCGGAAATCATTCACGCGCCAGGTAAAATAAAATCTACCGACAAGGTTGTCGAAGTTATTCGTCATTCCGGCGACACATCCATGTATATGGCAATAAAAGATGTTCGCGAAGGCAATTCCTGCGCGGTTGTTTCTGCCGGAAATACGGGCGTTCTTATGGCTTTGTCAAAACTGGCGCTGAAAACTGTCGAGGGGATTTCCAGGCCTGCGATCACAACCATGCTGCCCAGCGGCGGTGGCGATCAACGTGTTGTAATCCTCGACCTGGGTGCGAATGTTATATGCGACGAGGAGAACTTATTCGATTTTGCTCTGATGGGAAGCGTGTATGCCGAAAAAATCGGAAAGATGCCACGCCCAAAAGTTGGCATTCTAAACATCGGGGAAGAAGACACCAAAGGCGACGAAGTTTTACAACGGCTGAACAAAGTGTTATCCGAGCATAAGGAAGAATTGCCTTATGAATACATCGGTTTTGTAGAGGGCACAGATATCAGCGGTGGAAATGTTCAGGTTGTGGTAACAGACGGATTTACCGGCAATATTGTTTTAAAGACTGTCGAAGGTACGGCAAAGCTGATAAAACGAGTGTTAATGGACACCTTTAAAAAATCTTGGGTTGCGGTGGCGGTTTCATTCCTATTGATTCATGTCTTCAAACGGCTTAAAAACAAGCTGGATCCACGTGCTTATGCTGGCGCAATATTTTTGGGACTAAATGGGTTTTCGGTAAAGACTCATGGCAACAGCGATGCCTTGGCTTTTTCGAACGCGATAAAATACGCGTCAGACCTGGCGGATGCCAGCTTTAACGACCAGATAAAAGCCAGTGCGGAAAAGTTGAAAAATGTGAAGGGTTTATTAAGGGAGAAGACGGATGGGGAATAGATTAATCGGCTATGGTTCTTATTTGCCGGAAAAGATTATGACTAATGCTGATTTCGAAAAAATTTTGGATACTACTGATGAATGGATTTTATCGCGTACCGGAATAAAGCAACGACATTTCGCGCGTGAAGACGAAACAGTTTCTGATATGGCGACGATCGCAGCGCGGCGCGCACTTGAAAATGCAAATTTACAGCCCGATGATATTGATCTGATTATTGTCGCGACGACTTCGGCAGAGATGGCTTTCCCATCTGTCGGCGCAATGGTATCGCGCGATTTGGGAATGACTAATAATGCGCCGGCGTTTGATGTTCGCGCTGCTTGCACCGGATATGTTTATGCGCTGCATTGCGCACGGGCTTTTTTCAATGCCGGAATGCATAACAGAATTATGGTTATCGGTGCGGAAAAAATGTCACGCTATATAGATTGGCGCGAGCGCAGTACCGCTGTTTTATTTGGCGATGGCGCAGGCGCAATGATTTTTGAGCATTCTTCGTCAAACTATTCAGGAATCATCGATACAGTCGTAGATGCCGACGGACACGGTTATGGAATGCTGCATGAAAGCAATCATCAATCTGTCGAAATGAACGGTCCGGAAACTTACAAGCATGCCGTGCAATTAATGCCAGAGGCTGCGAACTATATCATGGATCATGCTGGCATTCAGGCTGAGAATATCGATTGGATTATCCCACACCAGGCAAACCTGCGCATTATTGAAAGCGGAGCGCAAAGGTTGGGTTTTCCGTTGGAAAAAATTATCATTACTGTGGATCAACATGCGAATACCAGCGGCGCATCAGGCGCATTAGCATTTGCATGGGGCATGGATAATGGTAAGATAAAGCATGGTCAATTAATAATGTATCCAGCGTTCGGGTCGGGTTTGACTTGGGGCGCAGCAATGATAAGGGTGTAAAAATGGCAACTGTTTCAAGAATAGATTTTTCAAAAAGATTAAGCGCGACAACCGGATTAAGCATGGCAGAAGCCGGCAAGCTGGTAGATCTTGTGTTTTCAGAAATCGCGGAATCATTAATTCGCGGGGAAGAAGTGAAAATCGCAAATCTGGGGACTTTCAAAATCTTGGAAAAAAACGCACGCATGGGACGCAATCCAAAGACCGGCGAGACCGCAGTAATTTCTGCCCGTCGTGTTGCATCATTTAAACCCAGCGCAGAATTAAGAAAAAAAATGGCTAATTAAAATCCCGCTTTCGCGGGATTTTTTACCACACTTTCACCCTCTCTTCCGGAGAAATATAAAGTTTGTCCGTTGGCACTACATCAAATGCTTCATACCATTTATCAATATGCGGCAAAATTCCATTAACACGCCACTCGGATAAAGAATGCGGATCGACTTTGGTAAGACGCACAACTTCTTCTGGACGTATGTTCTGATTTTCGCATGCCGCATAACCCAGGAAAAATATTTGTTCTGGCGTGAATTCGGATTTCGCCGCACCGCTACCCGCCAGTTTCCATGCATCAAATGAAATCATGATTCCACCATAGTCTGCCAAATTCTCACCCAATGTAAATTTTCCGTTCGCATACAATCCTGGCGCGACTTCAATTTTATTGAAAAAGTCTTCCATGACTTTCGCACGCGTTTCGAACGCTTTGGCATCCGATGGTTTCCACCAGTCTTTCAGATTACCATCCTTGTCAAACTTTCTTCCTTGGTCATCAAAGCCATGTGTCATTTCGTGTCCGATGACGCTGCCGATCGCGCCATAGTTTATGGCATCCGGAGCATTGAAATCAAAAAACGGGGGCTGCAAAATCCCTGCAGGAAAACAAATCTCGTTCGTTGGCGGATTATAATAAGCATTAACTGTTTGCGGATACATATGCCAATGATCTCTATCAACAGGACCATCAGCTTTTTCTATCCAGAACGCATCTTCAAAAGCTGCTGCCGCTCGCAAATTCTCATACAGCGAAACCTTTTCGGAAATTTCCAGCTTTGAATAATCACGCCATTTATCCGGATAGCCGATTTTCACGCGGAAAGTTCCCAATTTTTCCAATGCCTGCTTCTTTGTTTCTGGCGACATCCATTCAAGGTTTTCAATTCTTATGGCATATGCACGACGCAGATTTTCAACCAGGTTCAGCATTTTTTCTTTTGCCGCGGGCGGGAAATATTTTTCTACATAAACCTGTCCCACGGCCTCGCCCATCACACCCTCTGCCAATGACACCGCGTCTTTCCAGCGTGGGCGCCGTTCGGTTTTTCCCGATAATGTTTTGCTGTAGAATTCGAACTGCAGTTCGTACTGCGCATCGCCCAACACGGCCATCGCGCTATTTGCAACCCGCCATTTCATATAAGCGCGCAGATTTTCCAATGGCTCTTTTTTGATGATCTCAAGCGCAGCTGCAATCGCTTCGGGTTGTGCGACATTGATGTTTTTCGGGTTCGCCATACGCAATTCGAAATAATTTTTCCAATTAAGGCCCGCGTATTTTTTAACAAGCTCCGCACGAGTCATTTTGTGATAATTCGCATGTGGATCACGCAACTTTTCTTTTTTATAATGCGCCTTGGCAAGTTTTTCTTCGATCTGATAAACAGCCTTTGGGTCGCCTGGGATTGAAAACATTACGAAAACATCGCCCATATACTTCTTATACTTTTCGCGAATTTCTTGTGACCGCTCATCAGTATCAAAATAATATTCGCGTTCCGGCAGGCCGATTCCGCCTTGGCCCATGGAATAAATATAATGATCGCTGTCCATTATGTCTTCTTCGACGCCATTGCTCCAAAAAGCGCCGCCAAAACGATGAAAGTCCGCCAGCACACCCCAGAACTCTTCCGCATTTTTAATCATATCTATCAGTTCGAATTCTTTTGATACAGGCGCGACCCCGTCCTTGTTCAAACGATTTGCATCCATGGCTTGTTTATAAATCGTTGCGATTTTTTTATTGCTGGTATCGCGGACAATTTTATGAAGCTTTTCTGAATTTTCCTGACGTAGCTTGTCAAAAACGCCATAACGAGCATACTCGCCAGTCAGCGGATTCTTGCGGCGCCATCCCGCGCCCGCATAGCTGTAAAAATCGTCGCCCGGACGAATAGTCAAATCCATATTTGTAATATCAATCATGCTTCTGGGTTCCTTTCTTATATAATAAATTGTCACGGCTGTAATCACTACCGCGAGTATTCCAATGATGTTGAGTAGTTTGCTCTTCATTTTAATAACCTTACTATCAAATTGTCCAAAAGCAAAAAATTTTTCGCGACTAATCTATTATCTTTAATCGTCAATTCCGCAGAATTCCAATTAGTGATTTCTTTGATTTCCGGCGTCAGTTTAACGCCCTGCGTTGTGCGCAACCCAGTAAGCAGGACTTCCAAAGCGCGTTCGCGGTTTTGTAGGGGCGCTTCACGAAGCACCCCTATGGAATCGTATTTAGTCTCATACCACTGATTATTTATAAAAACTCTGCCTGCGGCGCCGTCACCCAGACCCAGATAAGGCTGACCATCCCACACATTCGCATTATGCTGGCACGGGGTTCCATAGTTTGACACTTCGTATCGTTGCAAATTTAATGTTTCGCCCACTGCCTCGTACATCTGCGCCATCGTTTCATTGTCGGGCATTTTTAGATTTTGTTTTGCAAGCGCCGTACCAGATTCGATAGATAACTCATACATAGAACAATGTTCCAATCCCAATTCATTTATTTGCTGGCAGAGTTTTTTTACATCCGCCACAGTTTGATCCGGCAGTCCATAAATAAAATCTGCGCTGACGCGAATACCCGCGTTTTGCGCGTCCGCAATAAATTTTCGCGCATCTGTCGCATTATGAATTCGTCCCAAGAATTTTAGTTCTTCATCATTTAATGACTGCACACCAATAGAAATTCTATTGACGCCTGCGGCGATAAATTCTTGCAAACGCTGTGTATCGATTGTTCCAGGATTTGCTTCGATTGTAATTTCTGTATCTGGCGCGACATCGAATGCACTGCGGATTGCATTCATGATTTCCGCAAAGATTTTTGTCGGCATCAAGCTGGGCGTGCCGCCGCCGAAAAAGATCGTTGGCACGGCGGCGCGCCCGATCTTCCCGACCCAAAAATTAATTTCTGATAAGATTTGATTTTTATAATCCAGCCAATCGGGCGCACCGCAAACCTTGGAATAAAACGCGCAATAATTACATTTCTTTACGCAGAATGGAACATGGATATAGATATTATGCGGTGATACAGTCATACGATTATTGCAGAGCTTTTGGAACATATCCAAAAGTTTCATCATTGATACCATTACAGTATGTTTGACTACCGGTAATTCCAGATGTACCAGTAGTCTTCAAACCAAATGGACATACTTTATTATTGAAATCTGCGAAACTTACATCGTCGAGAGGAAGGCTTACTACACTGCGCTGACAGCTGGTACTATTGCAAAGATCCGGATCATTGCTTGCAACTGCATTTGGATCTGGCTGCAGTATTGCTGGAGTACTTGGATAAGTATTATACCGCTCTGGACTGCAACCCAACGAAGTACCATTAGCACTACGCCGCCCCCCATTTTCCCAACAGCTGCATATCCCCCAAGATGTCGTGTCTATTTTCTTCCCGTAATCCATCGGGCACATATTTTCTTCAAATACGCCATTCGCAGAAACTATGTCATACAATACAGCCAGCATTGTGATAAAGCCGCCGGGCGTAGAGAAATCCGCCACGCAGAATTGAGAATACATATCTGGCGATAAAAATCTTTTTTGAACAAATCTGCCGCCATAGTTCTGACATTCGGAAGACAACCTGTTTGTTATCTGATTATAAATTTCCGTCGCGACACCCCGGCTATGCATCGATTTTGGATTAAATGTAGTTCCTTCTTCCAACCCATACGTGCCATTCATTTTGTCGAACCCGCCAAATACTTCAAGCGCAAAATCAGCATTGTCATCGGTCTTGAAGTTGCAGGCAGTAACATCAATTAGCTGCCTTGCGCATGGCGATATAACAGACCCGCTTTCATCCTTGAATGTAAACCAATCCAATGCTCTGCCAGTCGAAAAGATTCCGCTGATCGGATTATAAAAGTTGTTATATCCAACGCCACCGAAGTTATCAAAGCACTGCTTAACCACCGCGCGGCAGGAATCCATCAGGTCTTGATTCTTTCTATTTTCAATATACTGCGCGATTATTCCCTGCCCTTCGCCGCGGCTGAACATATAATCGCATGCGGTCACATATTTCTGACAAGTTGCATCCTGCAGATCGATCATGCCGGGGGTCAAATCTACCGCGCTGTTAATCAATCCAGCCATTGCCGCGGTTATCGCATGTGACCCATTCATATAACAAGCCGACACGAAGTCCATGCATCCGGTTTTGATTTCATCGACCTTTTCCCTTTGCGAGTAATAGATTTCCAGCATCGCTTTATCCAAATAATCCGCCCAGACTTGATCTGCTATCTCGGTACATTTATCCAGCGAAGGTTGAGCAAACTGTCTGACCTTTTTTTCAAATGTAGTCACAAACGTACGATTGTTCGGATTCCTTGCCAGTTTTTGTTCCCCCAGCGATATATTGCTTGTAAATGACAGCATTTCTTGCAATCTGAAAAACTCTACTACACCCTCCAACGGTCTGCCTGTTGTTACATCTATGAATTTTCCATTATCAAGACACTTGCGGTATCCCAAACCGCAAACTTCTTCAGACTGCACCGCTTTCTCAACATTGCGCAAGCATTCTGTCGCGTCCGAAGAATTTCGTTCTTGGCGATCCTGAACGCGCGCCAGGTTCAGCATAGCGCCGCCTTCGCGCACAGCAGCAGCCATCTTCTTTTTATTTTCATCTATTTGTCTTTGCACTGTGTTGCAATCTTGCTCCACCGCCATCAAATATGCCGTAACCGCGCGCTGCAAGGCCGCATCGTTGCAATCACCGCGTACAGCTTCGCGACATTTTCCATAAATCGCGGTATAAAGATTTTTTCCGTTGTATGCCGCAATCGCTTGACCGCTGTCCATAAAGCCAAATCCCGCGGACTCATCCATTTTTATATTGATGCTGTTCAGGCCTTCGTACGCGCCGCCAACCGTGGCATTTTCACCCTTTATTGAATTCATAATCGCTTGCAGCAAAGCCTTGGATGCGGACTTGTCGCCGGTCAGTGCCAGCTCTCCCTCGCTGGCCTTGCGCATGGCTTCTGCTTGGGCGGCGCTCATCCCGACTACATCCAAAGACTCGGTAAAAGTCGTCAGCTGCGCACCAGCATCCCTCATTACGCCTTGCGCCGCAGTAATGTCATAGATTTTATCCGAGCAAGAACAACGTTGATAAGTTGGATCTTTTATCGCGCAAAATTGGTCCATACAGGCAAAATAAGCGGACTTGCATTGATCGTACTCCATGCCGGTGCGCGTGCCGACTGATTGAGTTTCCGTTGCAGCGCGCGCCCTTACCAAAGGTTGTTGCGTTGCGGAACGTGTTGTTTGGACTTGCGTTGCACTGCGTGCAGGTGTTGATGTTGCAGAGCGTGCTGCAACCTGGGGCGCTGCGCCACGCGTAGAAATATTGGTGGTTGCGCTGCGGCTGACAACCTCTGCCGACGTTGCAGGGCGCGCAGACCTGGTGACATCACGCGGTGCGGCATCTGCATGATGCGCACAAAACAGCGTCAATCCGATAAAAATCAGAGAAATTTTTTTCATTCCTGATGAAATTATACAGAATTTTGCAAAGCCCGGTCAATCAGTATTTAATTCTTGCAAAGGGGATTTTTTTGGGATAATATTGCTGTCGCTTGCGGATATGGCGGAATTGGTAGACGCGCTAGTTTCAGGTACTAGTGGGGCGACCCTTGGAAGTTCGAGTCTTCTTATCCGCACCATTTTTTAGGGGTTGTAGCTCAGTTGGTAGAGCGCTACGTTCGCATCGTAGAGGTCGTGAGTTCGAGTCTCATCAGCTCCACCAGTTTCTGGTCTTGTGGCGGAATGGTAGACGCTGAGGACTTAAAATCCTTTGGTTATTGCAACCGTGTGGGTTCGAGTCCCACCAAGACCACCATGAACTTTGTTCCTATAAACCTTGCAACCTTACGACGCGCACATCTGCTCGTTGCTAATAACGCTCCTCGCAGTGTGCTTTTACGCTCGGTTTCGAGTCCCACCAAGACCACCAAAAAATTCCCCGCGATCTTCGTAATTTTATTTCATGCTAAGTGAAATAAAAAAACCAGCACAAAGTATGCTTTACGCTGGTTAATTTTGAACTTACTTATCTATTTTTAATATTCCGATTGATGACCGCCATTGCGCGGGCGTGGTCTTTCGGATTATCCGGAAAGTTAACTAATGCCTTCTTTGCGCCAGCGCCATCACGGCTGGGTTCTACTATTACTTCTGGAACGCTCGATGTTTCTTTGCCTATATCTTCCAAAACAAAACACCCATCAAATGAAACTCGTTTTGCTTTGAAGCACAATGCTTCATGTTCGCAACGGTCGCAATCAAGCAATAATGGTCCATGCATCGCTAACTCGGCACATGCCTCTTTGAAAATGTTTTTGGCAGTTTTTTCATCCATACCTATCGCTTTCCCCACCGTCGAGATCGTCAATGCAATCGCTTTCTCTGCTTCTGTAGGAGTAATCTCAATTTTATCAAAAAGCTGGTGGGTAACTCGGAAAATATATTTCGACACATTTTGCATTTGGACTAACGGCGTGGCTTTTTTATATTCTTCGACCTTGTTTCTGGGAACATTCAGAATATCACCAGGCTGGTGCATCGCAGCAACCAAATAATTCGTTTCCGGATATATTTTTGCACATTCTTCTGCAAGCGCGGCTTTTTCAAGCAACTGTTCAAACCAATGCTTCATCGAACGCGCATTGCCAATGATCAATCTATTAAATTCTTTTTCAAATTTTTCAAAAGACATCTTAAACTCCTATTATTTTGACACCAATATAACACAACTTTATTATTTGTCAATAAATAATATTCATTCTTGCTTATAATGGTATTATAATACCCGTCTGATTTTCCTTGACTTTCTGGTGGCTACAAGGCATAATTGCCTCGCTTTTTAATAAAAGGTTAAAAATATGCAACTCACTAAATCAACCAAATCGCTGAAAGCGAAGGAATTGGAGTCCAAATGGATTCTAATCGACGCAACCGGCGTTACCCTGGGACGTTTGGCCGCTTATGTCGCCACCGTTCTGCGCGGAAAGAATAAGCCGACTTTCACACCCAACATGGACTGCGGCGATCATGTCGTCATCATCAATGCTGAAAAAATCGCTTTGTCCGGTCAAAAAGCTGACAAAACAAAATTCTTTTGGCATACCGGTTGGACCGGCAGCATCAAAGAACGCACTTTTGGTCAGATGCGCGCTGAAAAACCTGAACAGTTTGTTTTCAATGCCGTTAAACGCATGATGGGACGTCGCACTTCGGTCGCTTTGGCTAACCAACGTTTGAAAAAACTGCACGTTTATGCTGGACCAGAACACAAACATGCCGCGCAAAACCCAGTCGTCGTCGACTTTGCAAACATGAATCCGAAAAATAAAAGGGGCGAATAATGGCAGAAGCTACTAAAAAAACTACTACGACTGCGAAAAAAGCGGCCCCAGTGAGAAAAGAAGCTGCGCCGAAAGCAGTAGCAGAAAAAAAGACAACTGCACCAAAGGCAGCGGCCCCAAAGGCTGCCGCACCAAAAGCGGCACCGAAGGTGGCAGCGGCGAAAGCCCCTGTTGCAGGTGCCAGCGCAAAGCTGAATAAAGCCACTTATGCCACTGGCAAGCGCAAGGATTCCGTTGCACGCGTATATTTGATTCCAGGCAAAGGCAACATCACTGTAAACAACAAACCGATTGCTGAATATTTCCGCCGTCCTGTGTTACAGATGATCATTGCCCAACCATTTGGCGTTACAAAGCGTGATGGTTCTTATGATGTTGTTGCTATGTGCAGCGGCGGCGGATTATCAGGTCAAGCAGGCGCAGTAAAGCACGGTATTTCCAAGGCCTTGGTCTTGGTTGAACCGGATTTGCGCAAACCTCTGAAAGCCGCCGGATTCCTGACGCGCGACAGCCGTGTTGTGGAACGTAAGCACTATGGCTTCCACAAGGCGCGTCGTTCGACTCAATTCTCGAAACGTTAATTCGTGAATGTGTCCGTGATTTTTCACGGACACAAACCACGGGTACGGAGTTGTCTTATGATTACAAAAGAAAAAATTAAAGAATTGCATTATTCATTAAACGGAGTTTTGACCGCAGCGGATATCACCACAGCGGCGGATGAAATTCTGTTGGAACACGGCAAAAAGGCAAAGATGCCGGGATTTCGTCCCGGGAAAATTCCTTTGTCGATTCTGCGCCAAAAGTTCGGCGCATCTGCGACCGGTGAATCCGCCGACAAGATGATAAATGCTGACTTGGAAAAATTTGTCGCCGATAAAAAAATCCGCTTGGCAGGTTCTCCGCGTGCAAACATTGCAAAGTTCGAAGCCGGAAAAGATTTGGAATATACTTTGGAATTCGATATTTTGCCATTCTTGCCACCAATTGAATTAGATAAATTTACCGTTACCAAAAAGGTTGCAAAGGTCGAAGATTCCGAAGTTGAAAAGTCTTTGGAAAATCTGCGTAAGTCACGCGCACAGGCTGAAAAACAAGATGAGAACTATAAAGCCGCTGATGGCGATATCGTAGTTATCGACTTCAAAGGATTTATCGGGAAAGAAGCATTCGAAGGCGGCGAAGCGAAAAAGCATCGTTTGATTCTGGGCAGCGGTTCATTCATTCCTGGCTTTGAAGAAAAACTGATCGGGCATAAGGTTGGCGAAGAGTTCGACATAAAGGTTAAATTCCCGAAAGAATATCACAGCGAAAAGCTGGCCGGGAAAGATGCCAAATTCGAAATCAAGATTCATGAAATCCGCCACCATGTTTTGCAAGAGTTGAATGATGAATTAGCGAAAGAAGTCGGACAAGAATCTGTCGAAGCCTTGAAGACCCATATCCGTGAAATTCTGGAAGAACAATTTGCAGAGGCTGCGAAGCGTGATATGCGGAACGAGCTGTTAGACATTCTGGGTGAAAAAGTGAAACTTGACCTGCCGGAATGTTTGGTAGAGCAAGAATTGGAAATGGCGAAGAATGAGCACAAACGCTCTGGAAAAAACGATAAATTCGACGAAAAGCAAGAGCGTAAAGAAGCCGAGCATCGCGTGAAGTTGGGACTTATTCTGGCGGAATGGGGTACGGCGAACAAGGTTGCCGTCACGAATGAGGATTTGCAACGTGCGATTTGGGCCGAAGCTGGCCGTTATCCAGATCCCAATGTGGTGTTTGATTTTTATAATAAAAATCCGAATGCTTTGGCGATGCTGCGCGGAATGCTGTACGAGCAAAAATCGCTGGACGCCATGCTGGAACAAGTAAAGACAAAAGAAAAAATCGTAAAACCAGAAGAGCTGTTTAAACAAGCAGAGCCTAAATAAGAATCGCCCATTTCGGGCGTTTTTATAAATCCCCAACTGGGACTTTTTCGATGATGAAATCAATGCGCGCGCCGATTTTTTCCCCGGCGGCAATAATATTTTCTTCGGTAAGTTTGATGCCGGCGGAGGTTAAACCTTGCGCGCTGATTCCACTATCTAATGTCAGGCAAGTTTTAATACCCGCACGCGTTGCGCCCAAGATATCTGTATCCAATGTATCACCCACCATCAAGGTATGTTCAGGATCAAAATCGCCCAGCGCAGACATAGCCGATGTATATATCTCCGGATAAGGTTTACCATAGTAAATTACTTTCAAACCACGTTGTTCCCAGATTTTACATGGCAGTCCTGGAGTTATAATAAACTCACTCTTATAAAATGCATGCAAATCAGGATTTGGACATACAACCGGCAGACCCGATGCGATAACTTTTTCTAACTCCGGCGCCAACAGTTTTTCATCCGGGAACTGGGAATCATTATAATTCGGCTGGCCGCAAAATACAAAATCCGCATCACTAATAGAATCTACCCTTTGAAAACCCAGGCCGTCGAGTGCGCTTTGATAAGGTCCGAAAGCGGGATTATCATTATACCAAGCGATATAAAATTTCTTCCCAGGTATCGGCAATTCGCTCTTTTGCGCGACATCTCTGCATAACTGGCCCGCGGTGAAAACTTGTTCGTAATGCACGCCTTGGATCAGATCTTCCTTGCTATATTTTTTGATAACATCATCAGCAGGTTGCGCGGTATTCGATACCAAAGATACGGATTTGCCGGCCTTAACCAATTCAGCCATAACCGCGACTGCAGATTGCGAAAGGCTGCCGCCTATATTAAATACCCCCCACGCATCAAAGAAAAATGTATCGAAATTATCTGCGATGTCATGCAAAGACTTGTATATCACTGCCGGTTCCTTTATTATCGAAATAGCATAACATATGCTTACAGTTTGTCCAACAACGAAGTTTACGGAAGCTTATTTTATAACTGTCAATAATTCTGGAAAATCGCGGCCTATGCAGCCCCAAGAGAAATGCTCTTTATCATCAAATTCGTGATATTTGATTTTATCCCCATAAACTTCTTTAATTTTTTCAACGGACGTTAATACTATATTCATATCATCAGAAGATACGAACAAGTCAATCTGTCCGCAACGCGACGGCAGATTTTTATCGAATTCCCAATTTGTAAAGAAAGTCGGATGTTCGCGCTCTATATCTATCCATGGCGCAACCAATATCAACTGCCCTACCTTTATTTGTGGATTCAAAGACAGGTATTTAAGCCAAAATCCTGCACCGCAGGAATGGCCTATTAAAAGAGTGTCTTCATTGATTTCGCACCTGGAAATCATGGCGACCCATTCATCATAATTCATATCAGGTAAATACGGGTTCGGCATTTCTGGGGTTTGTGTCAGAATGCCGCGCTTTGTCAGTTCCCACTGCACTATTGGATACCAACCAAGGTTTGATGGGCTTTCGGATAAACCAGTATAATCCTTTCGATTTTCTTCAATTCCGTGGAGGATAATTCCGTTTTTCATGTCGCTTTTTCCTTTCAATATGGGAGCGACCGGACTATAACATAATCAAATTATCTGTCAACGTAAAAACTAGCCAAATCATGGATATAGCTATAAATTTATTTGCTTTTCTGAATTTTATTGGCTATAATCCCCTGGCTTTCGCGGGGCGGCGCGTCAGCAATCAGAATAACCCGCCAAGACCGCGTATCATACGCAGGCAAGCTTTGTTTATTTTCTATGAAAGATTTATCCAAAGATTTATTTAACCCAATTTCAGGCGAAAACTTCGCCGAATTGTTCGATACCTCATATGGCAAGCAAGAGACCTTGCAAGGCTATGCAACCAAGGGCACCGTCAAAGATATTCGTGTCGACTTCGTTCTGGTTGATGTTGGCTTGAAATCCGAAGGTCGCGTGCCGCTGAAAGAATTCGGTGCGAATCCCCCGAAAGTCGGCGATATTATCGACGTTTTCGTCGAACGCTATGAATCACGCGAAGGCACTGCAATTCTGTCTTATACCAAAGCTCGTGCAGAAAAGGCTTGGAAAGAATTGGAAAAAGCCGTTGCTGAAGGTATTGACCCGGAAGGAACCATTATGGAAGCCGTTCGTGGCGGATACACTGTCGACATCAACGGCGTATTTGCATTTATGCCATCGTCCCAAGCGGACAGCCGTCCAATTCGCGACGCGAAGTCCCTTGTTGGCGTTACAGACAAATTCCGCGTTTTGAAGATGGACGCCTTGCGCACCAACGCAATCGTTTCACGTCGCGCGATTCAGTCTGACTCCATCGCTGCCGCGCAGAAAGAAGCTATGAAAAATATTTCGCTGGGCGCTGTATTAGAAGGCACCGTTAAAAACATCACCGATTACGGCGTGTTCGTTGACCTGGGCGGAATCGACGGCTTGCTGCACGTTACCGACCTGTCTTGGAAGCGTGTTAATCACCCGCGTGAACTCGTTCATGTTGGCCAAAAGATTCAAGTCAAAGTCATTCAATTCGATCCGGAATCTCACCGCGTTTCGCTGGGCGTAAAACAGTTGGAAGAAGATCCTTGGAACACCGCGTCCCGCGCGTTCAATATCGGAGATACTGTTACCGGAAAGGTTACTTCGTTGACTGATTATGGTGCATTTGTCGACCTGGGCAGTGGAATCGAAGGCCTTGTTCACATGTCTGAACTGTCTTGGACGAACAAGAACATTCACCCCAGCAAAGTTTTGCAAAACGGCCAAGAAATCAGCATCATTGTTTTGGGAATCGATCAGGACAAGCGTCGCATCTCGCTGGGATATAAACAGCTGCGCGCTAATCCTTGGAAAGAATTTGCCGAAGCTCATAACGTTGGCGATGTTGTCACAGGACCGATTAAGAACACCACTGAATTCGGCTTGTTCGTACAATTGACCCCAGACCTTGATGGAATGGTTCATATCTCTGACTTGTCTTGGGATAAGTTGGATGAGGAAGAACTGAAAAAATTCGTTCGTGGCCAGGAAGTCACTGCGAAGATTCTGGATATCAACCCGGAAAAAGAACGCATCACTCTGGGAATAAAACAGATGACCGCAGGTTCGGGCGATGGCAAGATTGCACTGAAGAAAGGCGCGGTTGTTTCCGGCACTGTTTCCGAAGTTACCCCGGATGAAATTATCGTTACACTGCAAGGCGATGCACGTGGAATAGTCCGCAAGACTGACTTGTCGCGCGACAAAGAAGGTCAGAACACCACGAAGTTCAAAGTCGGTGATATGATCGAGGCTTCGGTTGTATCTATCGAAGGCAACGAAGTAAAGCTTTCTGTTCGTGCATTGCAAGTTGCGATGGAAAAGCAAGCGGTCAAAGATTACGCAAATCAAGCCGACAGCGGTTCGGTCCTTGGCGATATCTTGGGCGCTGCGATAGAACAGAGCAAAAAATAAAAATCCGGCGAAAGCCTGATTTACATCGGGGGCGGAAGATATTCCGCCCCCTGTAATTTTCCCAAACTTTATGCTATAATGTTCTCGCTATGCAAAACATAACCATTATCATGGGCGGGCCGGGAAGTGGCAAGGGGACCATTGCCCGAATGCTGACGCAGCAACATAAATTCAAATATATAGAAACCGGCGCCTTATTCCGCAGTTTATCCGACAATTCCGAAATTATGAAAATTATGAGGACTGGCGAGCTGATTCCAGACAATCTCATTTTTCCCCTTATCAAAAGCAAAATAAAGGGAATGCGCGACATTCTTCTGGATGGATTTCCGCGTGATTTGAAGCAGTCGAAATGGCTGCTTGCGAACTTTCATGTGCATATCGAAGTCGTTTTCTTAAACATTCCTCAATCTGTGATGATAGAAAGGGTTCATAATCGTTTATCCGAAGGTTCTGATCGCGTGGATGACGCGAAAGACCAAATCATTCGCCGCAGGATCGAGACTTTTGAAAAACTTACTATGCCGGCGGTCGAGTTTTTGCGCGATGCGCCCGGGATAGAATTTTTCGAAATAGACGGCACCCATACGCCCGAAGAAATCTTTGAAAAGATAACCCATCATTTACTTCTGTTTAAACAATCCTAAAGTTTACCTTGATTTCATATACCGCCAATGTATAATTGCTTTCGCGTCGGGGTGTAGCTCAGCCTGGTAGAGTACTTGCATGGGGTGCAAGGGGTCGCAAGTTCGATTCTTGTCACCCCGACCAAATGTTTCCAAATAAAAAGCATACTTTTACAAAAAACTTGTTTTTTCAATTTTCATAAGCTATAGTTTTCTTTGAATCCACAGGGATGTGGTTTCGGGACGTAGAAAATCCCATAGAAACGCGGCGCGGTTGCGTCGTAATCCGCAAAAGGCTTGCGGCGCGATTGCGCCTCTGTTTTTACCCGGCTTTATAGTCGGGAAGTCGCAGCTATACAACAGGCTATGCCAAAAACTGCGAGGTCATTCGTTTCTATGATTTTTCTAACTTCCCGACCGCCATTCCTTGGCGGTTTCTTTTCGTCCAACCGGAGAGAGAAGAAAAAAAAAGGAAAAGAAAAATGAACTTCGCAGAATTGAATTATGTTTTGATCTCCTCCGTTGGTGTGGGATCCATCGCCGCTTTATGGATCGGCAGAAAGATACTCTCTTGGCGTACAATCGTGGAACCGGAAACTGTGCACGTTGTGATGACCGCAAACAAAGCGACATCCTATGGTAAAGATACCGGAAACGGAAACGTTTACTATGAATGGCCGAAATGGATTCCAGGTCTTGGTGTTCGTAAAAAATCACTTTCTGTTGCTAACTTTACTATCCCAATTGATGGTTATGACGCTTATGACAAAGACCGTGTTCCATTCCTTGTTGATATCCGCACCTTCTTCCGTATTGAAAATACAAATCGCGCAGCGGAAAGAATCACAACAGAAAATGAAATGAAAGATCAAATTAAGGAAATTGTCAGGGGTGCTGTCCGTAACCTGCTTGCCAAGGCAAAGATCGCCGAAATTATGGAAGAACGTTCTAAATACGGTGAAGACTTCACAAATTCTATCAAAGAACAATTAGAAGAATGGGGTGTCGTTCCTGTTAAAAATATCGAGCTCATGGACATTCGCGACGTTCAACAAAAAACAGACCCAAAGACAGGGATAGCTGAAGTTGGACCGATTGGAAGAATTATGGCAATGAAGCAGGCGGAAATCGAAAAAGAATCCAGAATGAAAGTTGCCGTATCTAATCAGGAAGCACGAGAAAAGGAAATTGAAGCAGAACGACAAGTTGCCATTAAAGAAGCTGAAAAAGAAGAGCATGTTGGCAAAAGAAATGCTGAAAAAGATCAGACTGTCGGTATCGCGGAAGAAAAATCCAAGCAAAAAGTCGCGGAAGAAGCCAAAGTGACCATGGAAAAGAACTTGGCTGTTGAGCAAGTCAACCAGGTTACGAATGCCGAAATCACCCAGAAAAAAGCTGTTATTGACGCCGAAACCACAAAGAAGACCACGATCATCCAAGCCGAACAGGACAAAGAAAAACGGATTATCGACACTGGTGCGGAAAAAGAACAGATCAAAATCCAGACTGATGCGGAAAAGTATAACATCGAAACGATTGCGGATGCGAATCTTGATGCTGCAAAGAAGGGTGCTGACGCGGTTATCGCTGCGAAAACAGCCGAAGCAAAGGGTGTCAGGGAAGTCGGAACTGCTGCTGCGGATGCCGAAAAGCAGATGCAGTTGGCGCGTGTGACCGCGGAAACGACCCTTGCGGAAAAGATTGGAAAAATCCCGGAATATCAGGATTACTTGGTTAAAATCGAAACGGTCAAGCAGAACGCGAATGTTGAAATCAAACGTGCCGAATTTGGCGCAACCGTTGGAATAGAGCAAGCGAAAGCGCTCGAAAAAGCCAATGTAAGCGTTGTTGCAAATACCGGCGGCAGCGTTCAGTCAGGCTTGAAATCAGTCGGTGATTTATTCACACCTGAATTTGCGACCAAGCTGGGGGCTGCGGATACTGCGCTTAAGAATGCAACCGGCGGTACCGGTTTGATCGATACTGTCAAAGAAGCGCTTGATAAGTTCGCTTTGGCAAAGGGCAACCTTCCAAATAACGCACGGCCACAAGCCACAAAATAAGAAAGCAAAAATGTCAAAAACAATCCAGAAAGGTTATTAAACCTTTGGATTGTTTTGACATACCCATCAGCAATAAAGAGGTATCCACATGAATAATTCAGGATATGATGCACTTCGTAAAAAATATGGTATTGGAAACTCATCGACAGATACTAAACCGGCACAAAAGCAAACTGTTGAAAAGCAGACTGTCGTTGCGCCTGAACCTGGCGCAAAACCAGTTACACCACCAGTTATGCCGCGTCCTGTCGAAGTCCAAAAACCCATTATTCCGACATACGAGAAACCAAAACCGCAAGCTCCGGTTCCTGTAAAACCACAATTGCCCAGCCAATTAAAATTATTCAAGAAATTAAAAGAAGATGCAGAAATAGATGATGAATGTGAATTTCTGGAAAAATTATTGGAAAAAGTGGAGCTGTTGAATGAATCCGACGCTAAAACAATGATGCGCGATTCTTTTAACGATAACGATGAAGGCGAATTCTCATTCGATTACAACGGTTATAATTTCAATATCAAGTACAGTTCAGAAGATGATTTATATACCATTACATTGTCGAATGATGACCTGTCGGAAGAAGTCGAACAAGAATTCAAATATGATCCGAAGTCTGAAACGCCGGCGCTTCTTAAAGTTTTGGAACAAAGATATATTGAATCATTAAATGATGGGGCAAAGAAAGATTTCGAAATTATGCAGAATGTTGAGAAAAACCTTGGAACTAAAATAAAGCATTATTATTCGGAATCTATCAACTATGGCGAGAATGGCGGCGAGTATTATCTGAAAACCGAGTCAAAACAAAATAAATACATATGCGTCAAAGATACTCAAGATGAAAATGAAGATATCGCTGATTTCAATAGCATGGATGTGTCCTTCACTAATATTGACCCGGCCATAGATGGCTTTGATATAAGCGACTGCGCACATCACACGATTGAAATTAATAATTATGAAGTGCCTTATTGGCGCATTGCAAAAAAAATTATTGATTATATCGGCAACGAATATGACAAAGATAGCAATGCCGCTGCAACATCGCATAATCAGTTGCTGGAAACTCGGAATAAACCCGCCGATGTTCGCCAAAAAATCGTTTTAGATGGAATTAGGCAAATGTAAATATGATAAAATCCCGCTTTTGCGGGATTTTTTTATAACATTTAAAACCTTGCCCCTATATTAATTCCAAGTTCTCTGGTTATATTTGCGGGTTCCATCATCTCAATTTCTATTTGTTTTCCATTCGATAAAGTTACTTTCTCTACAGATCTTTCCGAATTACCAAATTGTTGATATTTAAAATAAGGTTCTAACCAAAAATAACCATATTCGTAAGATACAGAAAATTCGAACAGAGATCCTTCTTTTTGTTTATATACAACATCTACATCTTTTTTTGACACAGTTCTTGAATATACTACTGTTCCTGACTTAACCGCGGGAGTGATTATATGTCCCCCTATTTTCCATATATATTTGGTTCCAAAAGTCCAAAAAATCGAATTACGAATACGGCGATGTCCATAATCTGTATTTTTATCATTCGAATCATCAAATCCTTTATAATTAGAGCCCGTAAAAAGCACCCAATAATCATCGCCTAACTCATAAAAATTAAAGGCTACGCCAACCTGGGCATCTGCGCCAAGATTAACTTGCGATCCATTGAATTCATACGGACTTTTAGCGCTGGTTAGCATATTTACTAGGGAACCGTTATACGAATACTCTTTATGGGAATAATCTGCCGTAGCATTAAGATAAAGATTGGCTTCATTGCCATTTCCATAGTGTTGAAATCTTACAATAGCCCCCAGAAGGTACCCTGCTTGCTGCATATAACCGGATTCTTTATAAAGGTGATGTCCGACCGTACCGCCAAGATAAAAATTAGTATCTGCATTTGCCTCAAATGGAAGCAACACAGCGGGTATTAAAAATACAAAGTTAGATTTTTTCATTTTTTCCACATTATGCGAAAATAGGGAAATTCTGCCCATAGGTATGAAATCGCTTTTCAGTCAGGTCACAAAAACTTGTAAAAGCTTAAAATTAATAGTACAATCTTTCTATGTCAGTTATCGATGATATAATTCAATTCAATACCAAATTTGTGGAAAGTAAGGAATACATTCCGCATTTATCTGAAAAGATCCCAAAGAAAAAACTAGCTATCCTTTCTTGCATGGATACCAGATTAACACAACTGCTGCCTGCTGCGCTGAATATAAAAAACGGCGAGGCAAAGATTATAAAAAATGCCGGCGCGATTATATCCCATCCATATGGCAGTGTCATGCGTAGCTTGCTGGTTGCTGTTTATAATTTGGGCGTGCGCGACATAATGGTAATCGGGCATACAGACTGCGGCATGGAAAAGTTAAATCTGCCAGAGCTTATTAATAAGATGGAACAAAGAGGCATATCCCCAAACATCGAAAACTATGAATGGCTGCGCGGATTCGATAACACTAATGAATCCATTATGGCCGGTGTGAACATCATAAAGAATCATCCCCTGATGCCAAAGGACATAACAGTTCGCGGATTTTTAATGGATATAAATACTGGTAAAATCAACGAGATTTAAGTCATTATTTTTTTTCTTGCACGAATCGGAATGTTGTGATTAGTATGGCGGCATAATCAAGATGGAGTCTTGTTATGCTGGTTGGTCTGGGATTAGACTTGGTCGAATGCGGGCGGTTCTTGGATTGGTCGCCGTTTAAAAAATCTCGCATATTCACAAAGAAAGAACTGGAATTCGCGGAAAACGATTCTGCAAACAGCGAACGGCATCTTGCTAACTTTTGGGCCGCGCGCGAAGCTTTTCTTAAAGCACTGGGTTGCGGGTTTGGCGATAACATAAATTTTTCCGATGTTTCTGTAACTCATGACGAAGCGGGCAAACCAGATTTGATTATAGCCGGCGGCGCCAAGGCCGTGCTTAAAACCATCGCCGGCGCAGATGCCAGAATTCATGTTTCTATTACCGACCAAGGTGACTATTGCGCTGCGGTGGTAATCATTGAAAAATAGGCAGAGAAGGCGTCGCTGCCCCCTAGTTTTTACTCCCCGTTTCTACGGGGATTTTTTTGTTGCCTTACCCTTCCCTTTTCCTTATATTCCATTGGCTTAAAAGGAGTAAAAATGAAATGGGTATATACCTTTGGAAACGGTGCGGCAGAAGGTACCGCAAAGGATAAAAACTTACTGGGTGGCAAGGGCGCAAATTTGGCAGAGATGAACTTGATTGGTCTACCGGTGCCTGCGGGTTTTACTGTTACCACGGATGCTTGTGTTCACTATTATTCAAATAATAAATCTTATCCGGCCGGATTAATTGACCAGGTAAAAGCCGGGGTTGCATATGTAGAATCCATTATGGGACATAAATTCGGCGATATGGAAAATCCATTATTGTTCTCTGTTCGTTCCGGCGCGCGCGTTTCTATGCCAGGCATGATGAACACCGTTTTAAATTTGGGCCTTAATGACGAAACTGTAAAAGCCCTCGCGAAATTCACCAACAACGAACGCATGGCATATGATTCTTATCGCCGATTTCTGATGATGTTCAGCGATGTTGTTCTGGGTGCGGATATGGATTTATTTGAACACACTCTGGAACGCATGAAGGAAGACAAAGGCTATAAGTTCGATACAGAACTAACCGTTGCCGACCTGCAAGAACTGATCGTGAAGTTCAAAGAAATTGGCGTGAAGATTGGAAAGATTGTTCCACAGGATCCTTGGGTGCAATTAGAGGCTGGTATCGGCGCAGTATTTGATTCTTGGATGTCAAAGAAGGCCATCATTTATCGCAAGCTGAACAATATTCCAGGTGACTGGGGCACTGCGGTTAATGTCCAGGCGATGGTGTTTGGAAACTCTGGTGATAATTCTGCGACTGGCGTATGTTTCAGCCGTGACCCTTCCACCGGAGAAAACAAATTCTATG
Source organism: Alphaproteobacteria bacterium (assembly GCA_009784275.1). GTDB lineage: Bacteria > Pseudomonadota > Alphaproteobacteria > Rs-D84 > Rs-D84 > WRCA01. Next base: position 190,506 of record WRCA01000001.1, read on the forward strand.
GCGAATATCTTATTAACGCCCAGGGCGAAGACGTCGTTGCCGGAATTCGCACTCCGCAGCCAATGGCAAAGGATGATTCTGGACGTATGTCGCTGGAAGAAGCGATGCCCGTGGTTTATGCCGAACTGGTTGCTGCGCGCGACAAATTGGAAAAGCACTATAAAGACATGCAAGATATGGAATTTACCATAGAGCATGGAAAGCTGTGGATGCTGCAGACCCGTAATGGAAAACGCACCGCAACCGCAGCTGTTCGCATCGCGGTAGAAATGGTTGAAGAAAATCTGCTTAACAAAGAAGAAGCGATTTTGCGTGTTGGTGCAGACCAATTAAATCACTTGCTGCATCCGATGCTTGATCCAAAAGCGACCAAGAAAGTTATCGCGACCGGCTTGCCTGCAAGTCCAGGCGCAGCCGTTGGACGTGCGGTATTCAATGCCGACGACGCAGTTGAATGGGCGTCGCGCGGCGAAAAGGTTATGTTGATTCGCATAGAGACTTCACCAGAAGATATCGCAGGAATGGACGCCGCCCAGGGAATCATAACTGCGCGTGGTGGGATGACATCACACGCAGCAGTGGTGGCGCGCGGAATGGGAACACCTTGCGTTTCAGGTTCCGCCGACATAAAAATCGATTATGTTTCAAAAACGATGAAGACTACATCCGGCGCAGTGATTAATGAAGGCGACTGGATTTCCATTGATGGCGGCAAAGGCGAAATCATTGAAGGTCAGGTTCCGACCGTATCTGTGGAATTAACCGGAAACTTTGGCAAGCTGATGGAATGGGTTGACAGTATCAAGACTTTGGAGATTCGCGCGAATGCCGAAACTCCGCGAGATGCAAAACAAGCACGTGAATTCGGATGTGAAGGAATTGGCCTGGCACGTACAGAGCATATGTTCTTTGACCCGGCACGCATCATGGACATGCGCGAAATGATTTTGGCCGATACTGTTGAAGGTCGCCGCAGCGCGCTTAACAAACTGTTGCCTTATCAACGCGCGGACTTTGTAGAGCTATTTAAAATTATGGATGGATTGCCAATTACTGTTCGTTTGATTGACCCGCCGCTGCATGAATTCTTGCCGCATACCACCGAAGACATCAAAGCGTTGGCGATTCATGCCGGGAAGACGGTTGAGTTCGTGAACGAGCGCGCGTCAGCACTGCACGAACAAAACCCGATGTTGGGTCACCGCGGCTGCCGCTTGTGCATCACTTATCCGGAAATTGCAGAGATGCAGACCCGCGCAATTTTGGAAGCCGCATTGGAATGCAAAAAAGCCGGAATCAAAGTTTTGCCTGAAATTGAAATTCCCCTTATCGGTTCCAGAAAAGAACAAGACATTGTCAAAGCCGTAATCGATGCGACCGCGAAACAAATTTTTGCTGAAAAAGGCGCAACTGTTGACTACAAGGTTGGTTCAATGATAGAGCTGCCGCGTGCGGCATTGCTGGCTGATGAAATTGCAGAAAGCGCAGAATTCTTTGGCTTTGGCACAAATGACCTGACGCAAACTACTTTGGGCATGTCGCGCGATGATACTGGAAAAATCTTGGATGAATATCGCGCGCGTGGTGTTTATGTTGCCGACCCGTTCGCCAGCATCGATGTACCAGGCGTTGGCGCAATGGTCGATATGGCTGTGCAAAAAGCCCGCAAGACCAAGGGACATGACATACACCTGGGCGTTTGTGGCGAACATGGCGGAGACCCGGAATCTATCCAATTCTTTCATAAGGTCGGAATGGATTTCGTATCCTGCAGCCCGTTCCGCGTGCCAATCGCACGCCTCGCCGCCGCCCAGGCTGCGGTTAAAAACCCACGCAAGTAAAATCGCCCATACGGGCGATTTTTTATTGTGATTGGAGGTTTTTGGGCTATAATTCCTTTTATGTTGGCTGGAATAACATTTTGGACGGATGATATTATATGGCGGCATATTTTGACCGACCTGGGGGCAGAGTTTGTCGAACGACAGCTGGCCGATGTAATTTTCTCGTCAAATAAAAAACTTTCGCCTATAGAGCTGAAAGCAGAAATATTACAGCAGATTGATGCACGCGAAAACAAGATCATAGAAAAACTCTGTGGGGGCGGGCAGCTTACAGGATCACAAAGGAAAATAATAATCGCGCTGCACCGCGGCGGCAATCTGGGTGTCAGTGCGGATCAACTGCAGCAACAGTTGGGGTATTCTTCCGGTGCGACAACAAATACTGCGAATACTGCTATTTATCAGCTGCGGAAAATTTTCGGTAAGGATTTTATAACAAACAAAAATGGAAGATTTCAACTTGGCAAGCTATAAACTGCTTTCTTTTGATAAAATCCCCAGTACTCAAACCCATGCCCAAGGTTTAGTAGCCAGCGGCAATGCCGTTGATCGCATGATAGTTTTGGCAGAAGCACAGAGTGCGGGACGCGGTCGCTATCGCCGTGCTTGGGTTTCGCACCATGGAAATCTTTATGCCAGCTTTATTTACAAGGCTGGGCGACGCGACCCCAGGCTGTCTTATGCGGTGGCAGTGGCAGTTGCCGAGACCTTGATCGCGTTCGACATGGCGCCGCAAATAAAATGGCCGAACGATATTCTGATAGATGGTAAAAAAATCAGCGGAATTTTAATCGAATATGCCAAAGATTTCGTAATCGTCGGGATTGGGATAAATATAAAGACTAATCCGACTATACGCTCCTACCAAACGACAAAGATCGCAGATTATGCCCCGAAAGTTACGCGCGATGCATTGCTGGCAATGCTGATGAACAAGATGGACCTTTGGCTGCCGCACAATTTTTCCGCGGTAAGAAAACGCTGGACGGAACTGGCGGCAAATTTGAATGAAACGATTGTTTATCATGGGCGAGATGCGGTGCTTTGCGGGTTGGGCGATGATGGCGCGCTAGTTCTGCGCCGCGGGAAAGAATACATTATGGCATATGGCGATGAAATTAGTATTTGACTTTTGCCTCGATTTTTGATATGCTATTTAACATTCAGAAATGGAAATCTAATCGCGCGCTGCGCGTTTTTTTATTCGCTTTTTTTTACTCCCCGTCATTCCGATGGGGATTTTTCTTGCAACCAAAAGGAAAATTGCATGCAATTGATGCTGATTAAAAATAATGACGATGCAAAAATCGCTCTGTATAAGCTTGCACGGATAATTTATGCGGAAACGCACGCGTCGTCATTACCTGCGGTTGAAGCATTGGCATCAATGATTGGCAACCTTTGCGCAAAATCTACTCGACAGTTGGCCGATATCGTTGTCGACAGATCAATTTTCGAATCGCTGAATAAAAATTCCACGCGTCATGCGGATTTGCTGATTGATTCGGCCAATTTAAAGTTTCAGATGTGCTTGCGCGCTACAAAACGTATGGCACGCGGGCAAATGCCCGACAGTGTTCGCAGCGCGACCAGATTTCACCGTGCAGAGATTTCGCCCGCTTGGGCGACCGCGCGCGGATATGTGGCCGAGGTTGACGGCCTATTTTTCTATCCATAAAGGAAATATATATGAAAAAAATTTTAACCGGCGGATTTGCTGCGGGTCATCGCACTTATATTATCTCTGGCGTCGGAATTCTATCGGCTTTTACTACATATGCCGCCGGGGATATTAATTTGTTCGAGATGATGAATTCAATTTTTACTCTTGCGGGGATTTATTTCTTGCGCAAATCAACAGAAAGAAACCGAATGAATAAGTGCACCGCGAGCGGCGGCGCAAGCCGCAAGCGGATGCGCGCGTCATAAGGTTGCATCGATAAACAATAATACAATTAACACATGTACAATGGAGATGAAAGAAATGGAAATTCCAGAAAAATTTCAAAATGAAGACGGAACTTTGAATGCGGACGCTTTGGTAAAGTCTTATACAGAGCTGGAAAAGAAAATCGGGACCATGATTTCCATCCCTGGCGAAGATGCGGATAACGCTGCGCGCGAAAAATTCCTGCGCGCGGTCGGGGTGCCCGAAGATGCAAACGACTATCCAAAGAACGATTTGTTCGATGATGAAACGATTCGCGTCAAATTTCGTGAAATCGGACTGACTTCGCAGCAAGTTGAAAAGATTTACGCAATTGCGGAAGAATTTTTATCACCCGCGCTGTCGGAAATTTTCCAAACTCACCAAGAATCGAACGCCATAGCAGAGCTAAAATCCTTTTTCGGCGGCGACACCCAAATGCAGGATTCTTTGCGCGCGATAGAGGCCTTTGGCGAAAAATTCCTGCCTGCTGAAGCATATGAGGCTTTATGCTGCACACCCCAAGGAATTCAAAGCATTTGGAAAATGATACAGTCGATGGAGCCAGACATTTCAACCGGAAATACGGCAGGCAAAAACTTGTCTGACGACGACCTGCGACATATGATGCGCGATCCAAAATACTGGCGCGATCGTGATCCGGAATACGTTCGAAAAATAGAAAGCGGTTTCAAAAAATTATATTCATGATTTTTTAAATTGTTCTTTACTATTTTTTTTGTTTCAGATAAAATAGACAGTAAGAACAAACGAACCTTTGTTCTATAAAACAAAAAAGGAAGGAGAGAAGAATGGCATTTTCATTCTTAAAACCAGCTGCGAAGAAACCTGCGGTTAAAAAACCGGCGGCGAAGAAACCAGCTGCAAAGAAACCAGCAGCGAAAAAACCTGCGGTTAAAAAGCCAGCCGTTAAAAAAGCTGTCAAGAAACCAGCTGTGAAGAAAGTTGCGGTTAAGAAACCGGTCGCGAAAAAAGCCCCGGCGAAAAAGAAACCAGCTGCGAAAAAAGTTATGAAACTGGCGGTGAAAGCCCCTGTTGCAAAGAAAGCTGTTAAAAAAGCCCCGGCGAAAAAGAAACCAGCGGTGAAAAAGCTTGCTGTTAAAAAGCCGGTTGCTAAAAAACCTGCTGTTAAGAAACCTGCGGTTAAAAAGCCAGCCGTTAAAAAAGCTGTCAAGAAACCAGCAGTGAAGAAAGCCCCGGCGAAAAAGCCAGCCGTTAAAAAAGCTGTGAAAAAACCGGTTGCTAAAAAGAAATAATTTATTTCTTATACTAAAAAAACCGCTTCGGCGGTTTTTTTAGTATAAGCACAATTCGCGGATAATTCACAAGAACCCGCATATTTGTTTTGATGGCACGCCATGCGTACAACCTGGAAAATAAATTCACTCATCCCGAACAGATTCGTTCGGGATTTTTTTCACTTTAACAAAAAAAAGGAAAACCTATGTCTGAATCAATAGATCAGGTATTCGTAAAACAATTCGAAGCCGATGTTCATCTGGCTTATCAGCAGATGGGCACAAAGCTGCGCAACACAATTCGCAGCAAATCCGGTGTTTTAGGAGCCAGCACAACTTTCCAAAAAGTCGGTAAAGGTACCGCCAGTACAAAATCTCGCCATGGCTTGGTTCCGGTTATGAATCTGAACCACGAACCCGTGGAATGCATTTTGCAGGATTATTATGCGGGCGACTGGGTCGATGCATTGGATGAATTGAAAATCAATATCGACGAACGCCGCGTAGTCGCAAGCGCCGGAGTGTATGCCCTGGGACGCAAGACTGACGAGCTGATCATAACCTCTATGGCAACCGCCACAAACTCTGTCGGCAACGGTACCGCCGCATTAACCAAAGATTTGATTTTGTCTGCGGTTGAAGAACTGAATGCAAACGATGTGCCAGATGATGGCCGCAGATTCTGCGTTGTCGGAGTACATCAATGGAATGAGCTGTTGTCTATGGATGAATTCGTTTCTTCCGAATATGTCGGCGATGAAACTCCATTGATTGGCGGGTTCGAGCTGCGCAAGTGGCTGGGCATCAACTGGATAATGCACAATGGTTTGCCGACAGGTGAAACAACTGGGCCAAATCCGAAAACTTTCCGTAAGTGCTTTATGTATCACGCGTCCGCGGTCGGACACGCTTGCGGTCAGGAAGTCAAATCTGACATCTCTTGTCATGGCGAGCGCGCAGCCCACTTCATCAGCAACAGCATGTCCCAAGGCAGCGTGTTGATCGACGAAGACGGGATTGTGAAAATCCAGTGCGTTGAATAATGCGACATCTATCCGTGACCTTTACGGCCACGGATAGATATAAAAGGAGTCTCCCCTCATGTCTTTTCAAAATAAAAACTTGTCTGTGATTGCATATGCGAATGGATTTACTTTATGGCACTATGCCGCGACTGAAACAGTTTCATCGATAACAGCGACCGGATATTTCAACCCTGTCCGCACTTTGATGAATGTCGGAGACATCGTGATCATAAACGGTTCTGACAATACTGCCATACGCAAAATTAATCAGACCGCCGCGAATGTTACAACAGGCGAAGCCGGCGATACTCTGATTTTGCGAAGC
>WRCA01000002.1 GCA_009784275.1 Alphaproteobacteria bacterium
AGGAGCGAAGCTGTATAATATACAGCGAGCGAGTTTTTGTTTATAGATGATGTTTTTAGTATTCACCGCGAAGCAGCGGCGTCTATTTGAATCAATAACTGCGGATTTCCGCTTGCATGTATACTCATACATGCTTCACGAAAATCCTTGTTCTTGCTCCAAATATCCTGCCGTCGTGACCGTATAAATTTGAATTAAAAGGTCTAACATGCCTAAAGTTTCAGCTTGTATGCCGATTTACAATACTGCCCCCACACATCTGCGCGAGGCGATCAAAAGCGTTTTATCGCAGACTTTCAAAGATTTCGAATTTTTGATCATAAACAGCAGTCCCGATAACAAAGAACTGGATAAGATTGTCGCAGAATTCAAGGATCCGCGCATTATTTATAAAAAGGGCAAAAAGACACTGGAGATTTCTGAAGCGTTCAATATATTAATAGATATGGCGCGCGGCTCATATTTGGCGATTTGCGAGCATGATGATATCAGTCTGCCGATGCGGTTCGAAAAGCAGGTAGCTTATTTGGATGCGAATCCAAATGTAGGTGTAGTATCCGCACAAATCAGATGGTTTCCCAAAAAGGAAGAAAAGGGAGAGTGGCAAACAAGAAATCCGACGGATAATTTTAATATAAAAGTAAAATTGATGAAGGATTGCGCTTTGCAGCATCCGGTGGCCATGATCCGGAAATCCGTTTTGATGGAAAACGATATTCGGTACGAATTCAGGTTTAATCCGGCAGTAGACCATAGATTATGGATTCGCTTGATTGACTTTACAGAGTTTCATAATATTGATGAGGTATTGTTGAAATACAGATGGTTCGGCGGTAATGCGAGCGTATTGCAAAGGCAGCGTTTGCAAGATGCGGTTGGCGAGGTAAGGATATATGCCCAGAATAAATATCCGGCGCTTTATCTTGAATACCTTGCGCGGTATAGTTCCAGACAGCGCGTATGGCTGTTCGGATTTATTCCGTTATTTAAGATAATAAGACGTCCTGGAAAAATCCTTATCAAATTATTCGATAGAATAACCGTAATAAAAATAAAGTGACAAGATATGGCAAAAAATATTCTTATTACATGCTGGTTTATCGACAGGATGCATGGGGCAGTTATTTACACCGCCGAACTGGGTCGATATCTTTCATCGCTGGGCTATAATGTTTATTGTGCTGGGATGGCCATAGACGGAAAGACTGCTCAATTTATAAGGGACAGCGGGGTCCGGGTATACAGGGTAGACCTTTTGCCGATGGATATTCATTATGATATAGTTTGGGCGCTTCATTGGCCATTGCTGCCGTATTTGATAGGGAAGAAATTAAAATATGGAAGAATTGTGAATGCTTGTCTTTCAGAATTTCTGCCAATGGAAAGACCTCTATTTTTCAAGGAAAATATTGATATAATTCTTCCTTTGACCGATAACTTGGGCGAGACTTTGAAAAAACAGTATGGTTTCGGTGATAATTTGATTATGACTCTGTCAAATACGGCGCCCGATGAGTTTTTTGATGTGAAGAAGAGGCTTTCGTCCGCACCAAAGAAAATCGCGGTCGTATCCAACCATCCGCCGAAAGAGCTGTTGAATATAGAACCCTTATTAAAAAAGAAAGGCGTTCATATAGAATATTATGGCTTTTGGAATAATAATTCTGTTCGGATAACACCTGAACTGCTTTCGGAATTCGATGTGATTATCTCGATCGGAAAAACGGTTCAGTATGCGCTGGCCATGGGGATTCCTGTTTATAACTATGACTATTTCGGCGGCAGCGGATATATAACCCCGGAGAATATTGATATAGAGCAAGCCCATAATTTTTCCGGACGCAGTTTTCGCACCAAGAAAACGGCAAAGGAAATAACGGATGAAATTATGTCAGGATATGAAAGAGCCTGCGCGGATACAATTGCGTTGAAAAAAATCGCGGGCAGCCGTTATAAGTTATCAGTTCGGATTTCGGAAATTTTAAAAACCTTGGACAAACTGCCGAAAAAGCCGCCCGTTAAAATAACAAATGATAACCGCCTGTATTTCGATTATTGCGAATCCATGTGCGTGCAAAGTTTGATGTATGAAGATACTTTGGCAAGTATTACATGGGCGCGCAAAAAGCCGCGCGGGCTGGCGCGGCTTTGGAAACATATTAGGACGTTTAAGTTTTAGACTTGCGCGGCCATACCGTATACAACCCAGTCAATATCCAGTGCTATATAATTCGATGCCGCCAGTGTTACGACATTTAGGGTATTGCTTGTACGTGTGGAAAGAAGCTCTTTTGCGACAATTTGGGTGGTCGACACGGGGCTTGGTTGTTTTCCATCGAATATGGCTGTGTAATTTGTACTGCTCATTTGTCGCGGCAAAGTAATCGTAACACCGCTTGATGTCGAGGTGCCGATTGCTTTCCCTCCTTGCTCTATCCAGCCGGATTTATATTTCCGGTACCAGCTGTTGCCAACAGTGCCGCTGTCTATGACATAGTCTAAATTGGCGAGCAGGGCTTGGACATCTATTTCAGATGAAGCGCTGGCGCCCAGCAAAATGCCCTCGGTGGTTTCCCCATCGAAAATTCGAAGGGTTTTTGCATCCATATCCATTATGATTTCGCCCGCTAGGCCTGAATAAGTCTCGTTTTCATTGATTCTTTTCAGCAGCAGCCTGCGGCGGTTATTTGTATCGTTCACAATATCGGCGGTATTAAAGCCGGTCAGCAAATGGGTGATTTCATGCAGAATGTCGCGCTTTTCCATTGGGGTTAAAACTTCTTCGCCCACCAGACGCAGCAGTAGATTTGTTGCAAGAACTTTGTCTTGCGGAGAGATTTCGTTCATTTTGGAATTCCTTTTTGATATAAAAAAAGCCGCCAAAGGCGACCATTTTCAGGGCTAATTATATCAAAAAACGGCAAAAAAGTCAATTTTTATCTTGCGCGCTCTGGTTTTTGAGCTATAATTGCCCGCGCTGGATGCGTAGCTCAGTTGGTAGAGCAACTGACTCTTAATCAGTAGGTCCAGGGTTCGAGCCCCTGCGCGTCCACCACCTTTTTCATATTTATTTTATTTCATTGTATTGACTATATTTTTCTTGCAGGAATTTTTCCATAAGGATAGAATTCCCGTCATGCGGAGAGTGAATAAAATCCTATCAGCAGCATTTATATTGGCACTGTTTTGCCATTCCGTTCATGCCGAAGTTTTCGATGGATATTATGGCGGGGAAAGCCACAATCTTTATGAAAATTCTATTGTTTTAGAAAATGCTTCTCTTGAAGTTCAAAACTTAAATATCACGGATTCGTTAACTCTTGAAAATCATGGAACTATTTCCAGCGATATTTTCATATACTCGCAAAAGAATTTATTCTTGAAAAACAACGGCGTAATATTGGGCGATATATCGCTGGGGGCTGGGGCGAATTTGTTTTTGGTCGTGAATGGCGCGGATGATCTAAATGCGGTCAATGTTGTAAAACCAGAGGCACGGTTTACTGACGACGGTGGCACTTCATTCGCCGTTTTGGTCGATGGCGTATCTGGATTGGATTTCCCCAGCTTGAACTTGATTGCTTCCAACATGGACAAGTTGGTATTAAAGGATTCATTAATAAATTTCAAACCTGGCACAAAAGCAGATGTTCCAATCGAACTTTTCGGCGAAGTAATTTTTGATCTGGGCAGCGCAAAGTTGACTGATGGCGAGATACTGTTGGGCAATGTATCCGGCGAAGGCACCTTGTTGGTGCATTCTAATAATTTAAGTCGGCTGTTTTTCATTTCGACGGAAAGGCAAGACGAAGATATAATTTTGCATGTAAGCAGGGAAACCGATTACGCCAAGATATTCGATGACAATCGCGGTGATTTTCTGAACAACACTCGCGCTCGTGGCGCCAGCAGCAAGTTATTGGCCAAGATGGATGCCGCGCAAAGCGAATCGGAGCTGGGCAGAATAATGAATGATTCCGTGGCGTTTAATCCTGTGAACTTGATGAAGCCGTTAAAATTGATGGTCAAATCCGAAATGGCGGGCACTGGAAATCTTGATGGCATTTCTGGTAATATGATGACGATTTTCGGCAATGATTTATTGCTTTATATGGGCAGCATCGGGGCTGACTTTTCAAATAATGGTTTTAATTTTGGTTTTTCACTTCACGCGGGAAGTTTTTCGAATAATGGCCTTGAAGATTTCGGTGGCAAGATTTATGGCGGCACGGGTCGCATAGCCATAAACAGAAAACTGCTGTATGCGGAAGCAATGGCTGGGTTCAGTTTTGCGAAGTTTGACACGGATGGAGTTTATGATGCTGCCAAGGCAGAGGTTTATAATCCCACAGGCTTTGCATATTATGGCGCGGCGGAAGTTGGGACGAATGCTTTCGAGCTAAATGGATTTTATGCAACGCCAATTGTTCGTGCCCGCGCATTTTCCGCAAAAGTCCTGGATAGTTCCGAATCTGACTTTGCCTTCGGCGCCGGTGGTCGCGCCGGCTATCGTGAATCTGTCATCGGAATTACCACTGATTATGGGTTGTTCGGATTAATGGAATCCGATGGGATGCAATTCGGCGCGAGGATGGAAGTCTTTTCCAAAGGCGATGATGTAGCAGTAGGCTTGGAGGCATCTGCCTTGGAATATGAATCAGCTTGGTTTTATAAATTTGGGGCAGGGGTCAAAGTTCTGTTTTAACAATTTCACCACGAAGGGAACATTTATTGGCGTTGGTGATCCGAATGGATTGTAGGGGCGCAGTTTTCGTGCTTGCATTTACGATCACCTGTTGCATCCAGGGCGTCCGCGCCAGCAGATGACGGCCGGTTTTATCCGGGCCTTCGACCAGGCAAGACATTGTTTTTCCAATACAGCTTTCATTAAACTGGCGATTGTTTTCGGTCAGGATGTCATCCAGGATTTTTAAGCGTTGTTTTTTGACGCTTTCAGGAATCTGGTCTTTCATCAGCGCGGCGGCCGTATGCGGACGGGGGCTGTATTTAAAGCTGTAGGAATTTATATATCCGATCTTTTGCGCGATATCGCAAGTCATTTCGAAATCGCTATCCGTTTCCCCAGGAAAGCCGACGATAAAATCGCTGGAGATTTGAATGTCCGGTCGCACAGACCGCAGCTTATTAACAATATCTATATATAGATCCAGGTTATACGGGCGATTCATTCTTGTCAATACATCAGGCGACCCGCTTTGTATAGGCATGTTTAAAAATGGCAAAAGTTTGGGCTCTGTTCCGAATAACGCAATCAAGTCATCAGACATTTCAGTGGGATAGCTGGATGTGAATCTGATTCGTTTGATCGAATCAATTTTTGCCGTTTCCCGGATAAGATTTGCCAGTGAGTTTTTATATCCGTTAACATTTTGCCCCAGAAAGCAAATCTCGATCGCACCATTGTCGGCGGCGTCAAGGACGTCGCGCATAACATCATCGAAGTCGCGTGATAATTCCCGGCCGCGGGTGTATGGGACTATGCAATAAGTGCAGCAATGGTCACAGCCTTCTTGAATAGGAATATATGCAACCGCTGGCGATTCGGTACTGGGGGGCAGGGCATCGAATTTTTCAAGCCCGCTTAAGTCCACATTCAGCAAGCGTGCATCAGGGTTATCCAAAATTTCCGGCAACTTGTGATAGCTCTGCGGCCCCAGAACAAAGTTTAATTCGGGAATCCGGCGGAAAGCATTTGCGCCTTCTTCGCGCGCGACACAGCCGACTATGCCGAACAAAGCATCAGGTTTTTTCCGATCGCGGATACGCCCCAATTCCGAAAAGACTTTGTTGCTGGCTTTTTCGCGAACGGCGCAAGTATTAAGAATAATCAGGTCAGCCGTGGCAACGTTTTCGGTCTGTATCAGGCCGCGCCCACACAGCATGGACACGATCCGTTGTCCGTCATAGACATTCATCTGACAACCAAAAGTTTTGATATAAAAGGTTGGCATCTATCTGCGCCGCCCCAGTTTTTCGGCTACGAACTGGTTCAATCGCGTAACGCTGTAACTGGTATTTGCGATAGATTGTATATATCTCGAAAATCCTTCGGAAACCGCATAAAGGCTAGAATTGGTATAAAATTTCTCGGAAAAGTCACCCCAGTGTTTTGCAAAGAACTTTTCTGGCTGATCCCTCAACAATTTAAAGTCTTCATAACTTAAATTTTGTTGGGAGTTATTACCCGAGATCCGGGAATACGGTTGTGTTTGATTGTTGCCTTTATTATTTTTCAAGGTTCCTTTTTTCTCTTGTCGTCTAATTCTTTCCAAGGCTTTTCTTTTTTGATTTGTTGCCCTTGCCATGTTTATTCCTTTTGGGTTGCTTCTCTCTCGCTTGTCCCTCTGGTTAAATTAGTTTTTCTTTCAAAATCTCATTCACCGCCGCAGGGTTGGCTTTGCCGCCAGTCGCTTTCATAACCGCGCCGACAAAGAATCCCAGCATGCCTGTCTTGCCGGACTTATATTCTGCGACCTGGGCGGCGTTTGCGGCCAAGACCTCTGCGACTGCTTTTTCAATCGCGCCGGTATCCGTGATTTGCTTCATGCCGAATCGGTCTGCGATTTCTTTCGGGTTGCCTTTTTCGCCATCTAACATCTTGATAAAGATGTCTTTTGCTTGTTTTCCATTAATCTCTGCCGCGGCAATCATGTCGACGAGTTCCGACAGGTCGGCCGGTTTCATTTCAAATTCTGGATGAGCAAACAGTTCGCTTATCATCCAATTTGCCACAGGCTTTGCGCGGGCAGGTTTGTCCCCAACCGCGGATTCAAACCATTTGGAGACCTCGACCGATTCGGTAAGTCGCGCGGCATCATATGCATTCAGGCCCAATTCGCCCATATACCGCGCACGCTTTGCGGCCGGCAGTTCAGGCATTGTCTCTCGGATTTTTTCTATCTGATCGTCCGTAATAATTAATGGCAGTAAGTCCGGATCTGGGAAATAACGATAATCCAGCGCGTCTTCTTTCGACCGCATAACGCTGGTTGTGCCGCGATCTTGGTTAAAGCGCATCGTATCTTGGGAAACTTCGTCGCCCGATTCATAAATTTCGATTTGACGACGGGCTTCGAACTCAATTGCAGTTTTAATAAATTTAAAGCTGACCATGTTCTTGGTTTCAGTACGGGTGCGGAATCCTGTTTCGCCGACCTTACGAACCGATACATTCACATCGGCGCGCATAGAACCTTCTTCCATATTTGCATTGCTGACACCAGTTGCGCGAGCAATTTCACGAATTTGACGCAGATAGCGCTCCGCTTCGTCCGGGGAGGTTATATAGGAATTATTTTCAGGATTCTTTATATCCAGGAATGTCACGATTTCAAGTAAGCAGACACCGCTGCGGTTTAAGTCCACAAAAGTTTTATTTGGATGTTTGTCATGAAAACTTTTTCCTGCGTCTTGTTCCATATGCGCGCGTTCAATCAAGATTTTTTTCACGCTGCCGTTATCTGATTCGATTTCGAGCCATCCGCGACCGACAACTGGCGGTTCTTCTGCTGGCTGGGAAATCTGATAGCCTTGGGGCAGGTCGGGGTAAAAATACTGCTTGCGCGCAAAGATACTACGCTTGGAAATTTCTGCATTGATTGCCAAGCCAAACCGAATTGCTTGGTTTACGCATTCGCGATTAAGCGTGGGCAGCATTCCCGGCATCGCGGCATCAACAAATGAAACCTGGGTATTTGGCGCAACAGTCGGGTTATAGTCGGCAGACGCGCCGCTGAATAATTTCGAATGCGACAGAACTTCGATATGGGTTTCCAGCCCAATAACCAATTCCCAGTCACCTGTTTTGCCTTTGATTATGTATGTCATTATTTCCCCGCCTTTATTTCTTTATATTTTTTCACGATTTCCGGAATTATGCTTTCGTAAGGATAGTCGTGCCCGTTTACGCGACATTCAGCCTCTAGATATTTTATCCTGACGCCCGCCGCCGCATAGACTTTATAGCAATCGGCATATTCTTTCGGCAAAATACAGTCGCCAATTCCCGCAACCCAGATTATAGGGGTGCCGGTGAATTTTATATCCCGCTGAATCAGGAACGCTGGGTCTTGACCGCAAAGAGATATCACGCACTTAACAGGCTGATGCTGCAAGGCCATGCGCGCCGCTTGATCCGCGCCTTGGGAATGACCCGCGAAAATAACATCGGACCAATCAAGATTCAGACGTTTTAATTCTTTTTTCGTTTCCTGGATTATATGCTGCGCGGATGCTGGCAGCTCTGCCAACGCTTTCTTTATGGCTGCTGGCGTGGCTTTATAAACGCCGTTTTCAGCCACCGGGACATCATGCCACATAAATCCGCCGCGCGGCCGGCTGCCCGGATGTGGCGCGTCGATATTCAACAAGTGCACGTCCAAGGCATTCACCAACTCCGTGCGAAATTTAGTATCACGATTATGGTCGTAACAAAATCCGGCAAGCCAAACAAGTAGCGGTTTTTTATAGGCCATTTTATTTTACCCCTCTTAAATTTTCGAAAAAGTTTTTATGCGTTGCGCCAAACCAAAGGGTTTCTTGTTTTTTGCTTTCCACGAAGGCCTGCGCAGCTTTTGCGGCCTTTTTCTGCTGAAACGGCCCAGGAAAGAAATCCGTCGATATTATCAATATCTGGAATCCGTTTAATTCTCGTAATAATCTGCACTGTTTCTTCGACACCGGGCTTTCTGCAAGCAAATCGTCGGAATGCTTATTCGCATATGCTGTTTTGATACCGGAACCTCCGATTAATATATGGAGGTCGTTCGGAAAGGCTTCATAAATTTTAAATGCTTTCAAAATTATATCTTGCCAGCCATATCCTTTAATTCCGTAATTATCTTTTTCTTTGAAGTAGTCTTTCTTACAGCCTATATGCACCGGCCGGAAATTTGCATGATCATCTTTGCTGGCCAAATGATTTAAATATTCATAAATCTTTTTTGCAAAAGCTTCATCCGCGCCACGGTCGTTCTGAACCCAAACAAGCTGTTGATCGCGGTCGCGCGCAAGTGTTGCTGCCTGTTTTAAGTCATAAAATTGTTCCAATATAAGCATGATTTATTCTTTTGTCAGTCCCATTAATATTTGCTCTGCCTTTTGGCCGTATTTGTTATAGATGTCTTCGTCTCCGACGAGCGTGAAGTCTTGTCCGCCGACCGTGATGTTCTGTATCTCGCGACCATCGAATTCCAATGCTGGAATTGAACCAATAGGCTTACGGGCAAACGCGATAAATTCTTCCAGGTCTATTGCAACTATGCTGTCCACTTCTCCGTCAGTGAATTTAAAGTCTGATAATTCCCCCGCATAAGACGCGTAATAGACATTCGCAAATACTCGATCAAGGAATGGCTTGCCATCAGTTTTTGTAAAGTCACCAATCCATACAGTTTCATAAAGGTGTTTCGGATTATCTGCTTTAACACCGATTTCTTGTGCAATTTCACGGCGGAAAGCGTCTTCTAAACTTTCACCGGCGGAGACATGCCCGCTGGCAGTTGTATATAATTTACCTGGGTTGCTGTCCAATTTGCGGGATCGCCGCTGAAATAACAGCTTTCCGTTCCAGACCAGCCAACAATGAACAGTCTTATGCCACAGGCCCATCGCGTGCACTACATTTCTGTCCGCAGTGCCAATATGTCGACGGTTTGCGTCATAAACATCCAGCATTTCTGTCATGCAACGCTCCTTGTTTTATCCCAACCGTTGCATGCGATATCCACCATCTTACGGGCATGGAGTGTTGTGGCATCGTATACTTTGATAGCCTTTGAATCTCGGAAATCGATAAAGCTGGGCAAGGTATACAGATATTGAAATTCTTTATTTTCATCTACCTTGCAATTTGGTGGGATCAGTTTTTTTACCTCTCCACAGCCATAAACGACCCCTTTGGCGCCAGCATGCATTAATCTGGAAACAATCCTGATAAACTCGTCCCTGGAGTTAGAATTTATTTTTCCCAACTTTAATTCGGTTAATATGATTTTGTTCATAAGCTCTATATCTTCATCGCTGGGCACGATTACATTTACGCCCCAGGCTTTGAGCTTGTCCTTGAAAAAATCCCAAGTCATTATTTTTTTAGTAGCCAGCAAACCCACGGTTTTATTGTCGTCTTTTTTAGCGGTCTCTGCCGTGACCGTTGCGGCATTCAATACAGGAAGGCCAACTTTATATTCAACCTCGTCCGCATAGATATGCGGCAAGTTAGGGGTAAGGTTGATGAAATCTGCGCCCATGTCTTTCAACTGCTTTGCAGTATCGATTATTGTATTGCGCCATTGGTTGTCTTTAGAAAGCAAATCTGTTTGCAACCATTCGTTTACTCTGTTTTCAGGCAAATGCGCCAGTCTGTATCCCATGTTATGATTTTGGGAATATTTCGCGCTAAAGTACGTGCCAGCCAGATTCATGAACTCATCTGTTGATTTCGCAGACAACGCGCCTATGATTCCCGGGGTTAAGATTTGTGTTTCTAGAAGAGATCGCATTTTATTCACCCATTATTGTTGTCGGCCTGTTGTCCAGGGCGGCAAAGGCTTCGATATGTTTCGCCAATTGTAGCACGCGCTTGTCATCAAATCTGCGGCCTACGGTTTGCAGTCCCAATGGCAAGCCATTCTCTGCGCGTCCTGCGGGAACACTGCATGCAGGCAATCCTGCTAGATTCATTGGAACAGCAAACAAATCCAAAGCATATGATTCCAGCGGAGTTAATTTATCTGATTGGGGGAATGCCGTACCCGCCGCCGCAGGGCAGACAATAAGATCGCATTTTTCAAATGCTGCGGAAAACGCATTGTCAATCATACGGCGAATGCGCGCGGCCTGCATAAAGTATACTTCGTACGATTCGGATGACAGCACTGCAGTGCCAATAACCATTCGGCGCTGAACTTCTTCGCCAAATCCAGCCGCGCGGGTTTTCTTGTAAGTATCAATTAGGTCTTTACCATCTACCCGCAAACCATATCGCATCCCATCATAACGGGCGAGGTTACTGCCGGCTTCTGCCGGCGCGATAATATAATATACTGCCAAAGCATCCAGGATATTTGGAATTGAAATTTCAATTATTTCCGCGCCGCCGGCTTTCAAATTTTCGATATGTTTTTCTTGTGTCGATTTCATATCAGCAGATATTTCGGCATTCTCGAATTCTTTCACGATTCCGATTTTAAGCCCGGTTAATGGAAGCGGCGTCAAGGTTTCAGTCAGCGAAGATGCGATTTCATCTGCTTGCGGTGCGCTGGTAGATTCCTTTGGATCGTGGCCGGCCATTGCGCTTAACATCAGCGCGGCGTCATCCACTGTACGCCCGACCGAACTGGGGGTATCGAGGCTGCTGGCAAATGCGATACAACCAAACCGCGAACATATTCCATAGGTAGGCTTCATACAAACCAAGCCCGTGATAGACGCTGGAAATCGGCCGGAACCGCCGGAATCCGTGCTGGTCGCGACCAAGGCAAGTCCGCCCGCGACCGAAGACATTGTGCCGCTGGAACTTCCGCCTGGGGTTAAGCGACGCTCACGCTGATAAGGACTTATCGCCGGACCAAAATAACTTGTCGCGCCCGTCTGACCCATTGCAAATTCATCCAGATTAAGCTTGCCCAATAATACGCATCCTGCATCCGCCAGTTTTTGTGAAACTGTTGATTCATATTCTGGGATAAAATTTTCCAGCATGCGTGATGCGGCCGTAGTGCGGATTCCCTTGGTCGCAAACAAGTCTTTCATCCCAATCGGAATTCCTTCTAGCGGACGCGCAGTGCCATTCGCATATCGCCGGTCGCTTTCCGCAGCGTCCGCCAATGCGCGCTCTGGTGTTACGGTGATATAGCAATTAAGCTCCTTTCCGAATTTTTCAATTCGGTCGAGATAAGCGCGGGTCAACTCTGTCGCGGTAATTTCTTTCGCGCGGAGTTTTTGCAGTGCTTGGGTAAGGGTAAGGTCAATCATGGCAAATCTTTTATTTCTTTTTCTTATTAGTATTGTTTGCCCGTAAGGCGTTGGTTTTAACTTTTTCAATATCAAATTTTTGTAACAGTATGTCGATTGGATTTCCTTTGAAAGCAGCCTCTTGCAAATTCATTGAAAGCATTATTGTGTCTATCATGTGATTTGGGAACGTTGCCAAAACTTTCTTTATTTGTTCATCCGATTTGCCGGCTTTACGGGCTTCTTTAACAATACTGCTGATAGTTTCAATGACTTTTTTAGCAATTCTTTCACGTCCCCCGGCAAATGCGTTACGATACACTTCATCAAGCTTTTCATTATGAAGTTGCTGCCTTTTTGGCATCATGATTTCTTTGTGAAGAATATCCATAAAAATCATATATTTCTCATGCACGCCAATGCGAGAGTTGAAAACCTTGCAATGAGGATTTTCAGGTGCCCAAAAAATAGATTTAATTGCTTTTTTAAATGATGTTTTCGGCATGTAATTAGTAAACGCGTACTTCATAGCAATTAATATTGCATCGCGATGAGTGTCCAATGTTGAAAGATCCTGGCGCATCAAAATTTGTTTTACCGATTCTATATCTCCGTTTTTAAGGAAGTCAGCAACTATTTCTTGGATAAATGGTTCAGAAGATAATTCTTTTACATGAGCCGGTGCGATGTTAATCTGCTTTATGGGCTTTGATCCTGGGATGATTGGTTTTGACCCCAAAGCTTTTCTCGCACGTTCTGCGATTTCATCGAACTGTTTCTCGTCAAATTGTGTAAGTTCGGATTTATCAATCTTTGTAAGAGCGTCGGTATTCAAGGGCGTTACTGGAACTTTCATTTTACATCCTTTTAACTTGCATCACGCAGTTTGTTCTGGGGCGATAAATCCCGCAGGGCGATTTTGAGTTTGCGTTTCGAACGCTCATGGTTTTCCATGACGGCGAATTTATATTTATCCGGGAATAAAATCGCGCCGATATTATATGCCATAACCGGACATTTACACTCCCCAGCCAATAATTTATTAATACAGGCACTTAAAAAGAAATGGTTATTGTTAGATAGATCCATACCGCAATGAGATATTTTTAGGGAATTAAATGACGGGCTTAACTTCAAAAAATCTCCTTTGATGGAAATATCGAAATATCGCATGCAGCAGCGGGGCTTTAAAAAAGCAGGCATATTGTGCAGAATAGATGCTATTCTGACCAACCGATTAAATTGTTCATCCGTGGCAAAGTCCAATAAATAGTCGGTGTTCGAAATATCTTCAGTTTTTAAATATACTATTTTCATTTTACGCTCTTTGAGGTTGCCTCTCTCACTCGTCAATGACTTTCGGCACGGCGAAATATCCACGGCTTTTGCCCGCGTCATCCGGGATGTTCGCCAGCACCGCATCACGCATATTCCCATCCGTTACCACATCTTCGCGCAGGGGCAGGGCATGTTCCACCGGCGTCAGCATCGGCCGAACACCCTTTGTATCTATTTTTTGCAATTTATCAATCCAATCTATGATTGAATCAACTTTCATCTCTGCAAGTTTTTCATCCTCGATTTCTATCCTGATAAGATGGGCGAATTTTTGAAGCTGTGCTTTTGTGAATGACATTGTTGCGTTCCATGTTTGCTATTTGCGGAATTATGGCTATAATCATACTATGATATTGCCAGAATTCAAGGATTTTGTAGCGTCTTTGCCGTCCCATGGGGGGCGCCTTTTGGGCATAGATTGGGGGTCAAAGCGGATGGGGCTGGCTGTATCCGACGACCTGCAGGATTTCGCATTCCCGCGCGCAAATATATTAAGCAAAGATGTTATGGAGCAGATTGTTGAAATCGTTGTTGCCGAAAAAATTGTTGGCATTATCCTGGGCTTGCCGACGCACGAAGACGGAACCGATTCGGATACCACGCGGCAAGTGCGGAACTTCGCTGAAAAATTGGCGGTAACAGTGGCAACGCCAATAGGATTCATCGACGAAAAATTCACCAGCTGGGAAGCGAACGAAAGGAACCCCCGCGCAAAACTTCTTGATAAACATGCGGCTGCGATAATACTTCAAGATGCTATTTCCATGATTAAAAAGGTAAAGCGATGAGTAAAGAAAAGATTGATTTATTGGTTCGGAAGATCACAGCCGCAAAGTCCATTCTGATTTTTGGGCATAAAAATCCTGATGGCGACTCGTTGGCCTCTGTATTGGGATTGCGTCATTTAATCGCTGACAATTTCGGCAAGACCGCTGACATCATTTATGATGGAAATTTACCGATAAGCTATGATTTCTTACCCGGGCGCATGGATTTTGTATATGCCGAAAAATTGCCGGACAAGAAATACGATTTGGTTATTATTTCGGATACCGGCTCCTTTGTTCAGCTAGATTCGATGCAGCAAAAATTCTTTGATTCCGCGACGAATACAATAAAAATCGACCATCATAAGACTATGGATCTTTTGGCGGATGTCGATATTGTCGATACCGATGCTTCATCCGTGTGCGAAATAATTTATGAGATCGCCCATGCTGCAAAATGGAAGATCAATGCTGATGCCGCTACGTGCCTTTACTCTGGGATTTATACCGACGCCCAGGGATTTTCTTTTATAGATGACAGCAAGCCCCTGTTAATTGCAGCGGCTTTGGTCGATTTGGGCGCCAAGCCTCGCAGTATTTCCGAAGGATTGAAAGTTGCAACACGCGGCGACATAATGGCCCAGGCAGAGGTTTTGGCAGACGCGGAGTTCTTTTATAACGGACAGTTGGCTGTGGCAAGTATTCCAAAGGCGCTTTATAAAAATCTAGATTCGGGTGAGACGGAAATCGTCTTGTTCCTGCGTCGAATCAGGGGCGTGGAATGTATCGCCATTTTAAAGGAAGCACATCCGGAAGAAATCAGGGTTTCTTTGCGGTCGGGAAAAATCTCGGTCAGGGAAATTGCAGAAAGCTTTGGCGGTGGTGGACATGACTTGTCTGCTGGTATGAAAATTTTTGCCAATTTGCCGAAAGCGAAAAAAATAATCGTCGAATCTTTCAAGGGGATTTTATAACTCTAAAATAGCAATCTAAGTCGCAGACCAATATCTACAATGTTTAAAGTTCCACTTTCTCGCCAGTCCGGCAAATGCTGTCTGCCGGTGCCATCGGCCGGCTTTTCCGAGCCAGGAAGGGGAATTTGCTCTGTTCCTGTTGCTATGTACTCGGTTTGAGACAAGAATATGCCGCTGGTTTCCACACGTCCCAGATTCGCCCAGCGAACGAAAAAGTCCAACAATAATCTTTCATCCAAACTATATGTGGCCCCGCCTTCAAACATGTAGACCGTATTTTTAGTCGACTTACCCAAATGACGCGCAAAAATATCGGTTATTGCAGTTACTGTTCCAGGCGACGGAGTAGTGCCTTCTACGCCCGGCATTCTATAAAAATTCCCGTCATGGACTACATAATCCGAAATAGTATTTTTTCCTATACCGATTCCGGCCCCGATATACGGGCGCAACTTGGCATTCTGCAAGTATTGGATAATGTGATCCAAATTATAATAAACATTGACCATGTTCGCATTGCTTGAAACATCTCCGCCTATTAACCGAACCGGAATATAACCATCGGCCCACCAGTGTTCTGCCGTCATAACCGTTCTCGGCATGAATATATTGAAGTATCGCAGGTGTGAAACATCAACACGAAGATAATCGGTTATCTCCGCGCCGATCGAGAACTGAATCGCCGTTGCGCCATCGTCTTGGAACTCCGATTTTTTGAATGATCCGGGCGCTATCCATGCCCAATGCTGATCCGTATAATTCGCCTTCATCCCGCCGTTGATCTGTATGGTTTTTCCCAATGAAAATCCGGCATAGAACGGCCTCGTCTTTTTCGCGTTATCGCTGGTTTTATCATCATCGCTTGCGGACGGATGGCACCATATGAATTCTCCGTTGAAGGTTCCGCACCGCACCCAATCAGTTGGGACAATATTCTTGGGACATGGTTCTACGCCCCCATACGGCTTTTGACACCAGTTATTCGCACGGGCAGGAACAGACAGCAACATGAAAAAAATAAAACCTGTGAAAACTTTGATTTTTATGGACATTTTTTCCTCCGCCTTTGTATTGATGATATTATAGACTGCTCTGCAAGGGCAAGAGGAAAAGAGAGGTTAAACTTTATTCGTGCTACGCATGATATCTTTTATTTCGTCCACATAAAGCTGTGTCATTTTTTCGCGGGCTGCGCCAAGTGGTTTGCGTGGGTCAAAATCGCTGGGGACCTTGCCCAGCTGTGTCCGCACGGCGGCCATCCATGCCAAACGCGCGTCCGAATCGATATTCACTTTGCATATATTCAGCCTAACCGCTTTGCGAATTTGCTCGGCCGGAATGCCCATCGCGCCCTTTATCTTTCCACCATTTGCATTTATTTCGGATATAAACTCTTGTGGAATTGTTGAAGCGCCATGCAAGACCAGCGGAAAATCCGGCAGAAGTTTTGCAATTTTTTTCAGAATATCGAAACGCAATTCTTCCGATTCATTATGTCTTTTATAAGCCCCATGACTGGTGCCAATTGCAACCGCCAAGGAATCACAGCCTGTTTTGCGGACGAATTTCACAACATCATCAGGATTTGTATAAACGGTTTCATCCGCATGAACATCATCTTCTATGCCGGCCAGCGCGCCTAGCTCGGCCTCTACACTGACGCCATATTTATGCGCATATGTTACGACGCGTTTTGTTAATTTGATATTTTCTTCAAAGGGCAGGGCGCTGCCGTCAATCATCACGCTGGAAAATCCCAGATTAATCGCCTCCTTGCAGCTTTCATATGTATGCCCATGATCAAGGTGTAATGCGATTTGTTTGCCGTCCAACTTTGCCCCCAAAATCATTCCCATCAGCAATTCGCCGCCAATATATTTCAAGGCCGATTCGCTGATCCCAAGTATCACAGGGCTGCGTGCTTGGGATGCAGCCACCATAATCGATTGCAGGCTTTCCATATTATAAAAATTGAATGCCGGAATGGCGTACCCGCCCAAAAGCGCGGATTTCAGCATTTTTTCAGTACCCACAAGGCCAAATTTTTTGTACTTCATAAATGTAATTATATCATAAAAGCAGCTGAAAATAAAACCTTGACAATGGAAAATTATGTTCTACTATTTTGTCAATTACCAAAAAAGGAATTACTCATGAAAAAATCAATTTTGGCTTTGTCTGTTATCGCTTTGCTGGCAGGCTGCTCTCATACTCACTATTCCAAGTCTGAAAAATATGTTCAGAGCTATGATGATTGTGTCGTAACAACCAGCGAATATGGCGTTGTTGCGAAAAAGAACGTCAATGAAAAATCTCGCACTGTTCATCCAAACACCGCTTGCGCCGAGCTGACGGCAAAACCGGCCACGAAGACTGTTTATTCCGAACCGACCGTCCGCACTGTGAAACGCGTTTATCTGCGCAGCGGCTGCCCGACTTCTTATGGTTCTTGGTGCTAATTAAAAAATCCCGCGAAAGCGGGATTTTTTATATATCTAAATCTTTCACAAACTTTGCATGTTCGGTTATGAACTTAAATCGGAACTCTGGCTTTTTGCCCATTAATTCCGAAACCAGGGTGCGCGTTTTTTCCGCGTCTTCCGCGCCTTCCTCCGTTTTTGGCGGCAATTCCACACGTATCAAGCGGCGTGTCTTTGGATTCATTGTGGTTTCTTTCAACTGATTTGGCATCATTTCACCAAGTCCTTTGAACCGGCTGATTTCTACCTTTTTGCCTTTGAATTTCCCGGTGCGTAATGCTTCCAATTCTTCATCACTATCAACATAAATCGATTCGGTTCCTGCAGTGACTTTATATAATGGGGGGCAGGACAGGTACAGGTGTCCGTTATGAATTAGCTGTGGCATAATATTATAGAAATTCGCCATCAGCAGGGAGGCTATGTGGCTGCCATCAACGTCCGCATCGGTCATGATAATAATTTTTTCATAGCGCAATTTCGATTCGTCCCAGTCTTTCGCAGTGCCCGCGCCGATAACATCGATTAACTCGTTCATCTCTTTATTATCGGCCAATTTTTCAGACGAATTAGAAATTACATTCAAGACTTTTCCGCGAAGGGGCATAATTGCTTGGATTGCGCGATCGCGCGCTTGCTTTGCGGTGCCGCCCGCAGATTCACCTTCGACTATAAACAGTTCCGTTCCCGCAACTCCGTGCTTGCCACAATCTGCTAGTTTATGCGGCATGCGCGCGCGCTTTGTTGGCGTTTTGCGCGCGATATCTTTGACCTGTTTTGTTTTGATACGCGCCGCCGCCAGATTATTTACGAACTCCAACAACGCGGTCGCAGTTTTCGGGTCAGATGCCAAAAACATTTCCCATGGATCGGAAAGAGCTTTTTCCACATATCGCGCAACTTCGGGATTAGACAGCTTTTCTTTTGTCTGACCCAGGAACTGCGGAGTCTTATAGAATACGCTGACAATGGCGCAGGCCGAATCGAATACATCATCGGCGGTGATTAATGCAGCAGACTTGTTATTAATTTTTTCGCCGTAATTCTTCAAACCTTTTGTAATTGCGGTGCGAAAACCCGATTCGTGTGTGCCGCCGTCAATTGTCGCGATGGTGTTGCAATAACTGGCAAAGAATCCATCATCAGACGCTGCGCCATTTTCATCGGTCAAAACTGTTAATGCCCATTCTACACGTCCCGAATCGTCCGGGAATTCTACCGTTCCGCTGAAAAGCTTTGGCAGCAGGCGCGGCTTTGTCGCGGTTTTTTGTTCCAGAAAGTCTGCAACCCCGTTCGGATAATAGAAAGTTTCAGTCGCGGGCAGGTTCATGTCTTCGGTCAATAACGACGTGTCGCATTTCCATTCAATCTTTACGCCGCGTGTCAAGAAAGCCTTTGCTCGTGCCATACGATAAATCTTTACCGGCTTGAATGCGGCCGCGGCGCCGAAAATCTGATCGTCCAAGGTAAAGCGCACGGTTGTGCCATGCTCCTTGGTAGCTTCACCCTTTATTAATGGTGAAATAGTCTTCCCGCGGGAAAATTCCTGGGTCCAAAAATATCCATCGCGCGCCACACGTACAATTGTATGCGCCGCCAAGGCATTAACAACCGCGGCACCGACGCCATGCAAACCGCCCGATGTCTTATAAACATTATTGTCGAATTTGCCGCCGGAATGCAGCATTGCGAATATGATTTCCAGCGCGGATTTGCCCGGATATTTAGGATGTTCATCAATCGGGGCACCGCGACCGTCGTCAGAAATTTCTATTGTCTTGTTATCTATTAAACTGACTGTGATTTTCTTGGCAAAGCCGGCAACGGCTTCGTCCACCGCATTATCCAGAATTTCGGTCGGCAAGTGGTGCCAAGCCTTTTCATCTGTGCCGCCGATATACATTCCGGGGCGCAGACGTACAGGCTCCAGCCCTTCAAGGACTTGGATATCAGACGCATTATAAGAGTTAGAGGTTTTTGGTGCCACGGCGGGCAGGGTAGCTGAAAATAAAAAAGATTTCAAGTGGCTTGATATAACCGCTTGACAAAATAATTGACAAATAATGTTATTATGTTATAGTCCATCCGAATCGAAACAAGGATATTAAAATGAAAGTCTGGCAAAATGCTCCGAAGTGGGCGAAAAATGTTATCACTTATGGCACAACCTTTATTGTAAGCGCGGGCATAACCATCGCTGTTTATGAAATTAAGCTCGCCAATGCGATAAAAGAACAGAGAAAGGAAGCCTCTTGGAATTTTAATGCGCATTGCGAAGATGACGTAAGCCGCGAATTATCAATGAAGTATTGGGGCGAATACCACAAAAATCTGGCCGCCATTAAAGCATTAAAACAACAGAGCTGTTTTAATTATGGCAAACAAATGGGTGAAGATTAGTATTCGTTTTTACTTGCCGTTTATTATCCGACACAAATCCCCTGCAGAGGGGATTTTTATTCTTTGACAAAAATTATGGACAAATAAATTTATAATGCTATTATCCATCCGAATCGAGACAAAAAAGGAAAAAATATGCAAAATAACACAAAAGCAATCGTCGAATTAAACGAGAATACGCTGTATGAAAAAATCAAGGCAATAACATGCGATAAACTTAATCGGGATGAAAAAGAAGTTGATCTTGATAAAAGCTTCGTAAATGATCTGGGGGCGGATTCTTTGGATACAGTAGAGCTTTTGATGGTATTTGAACATGAATTTAAATTAAAGATTCCTGAAGATGTGCAAGAAAGAATCAGTACGGTTGGTGATGCTTTTAAATATATTGCCAATGGTTTGGGTATAAAACTTACTGGAAAATTAACAGGCGACTATCGCGGTAAAAGCCCCAATGTAACCGGAACAGCTGTCACAAACAATACCCCGAAAACTACGCCAGAAGTTGTATCTTCCGTAAAACCTGAAGAAACGATTGCAAAAGTGGAAAAAATTAAGAAAAATCGTTTTGGTTTGAACTTTAAAAACTTATTCGGAAGAAAAAAATAAAAAATCCCGCCAATCGGCGGGATTTTTGATGGGGCTTGATTTTTACCTGCACTTCATTATATTCTAGGACACCATGAATAAAAATCCTTATGAAATTCTGGGCGTTGCAAAAGATGCCAATGAGGCGGATATTAAAAAGGCTTATCACAAGCTGGTTATGAAATATCATCCTGATAAAAATCCCGGCGACAAATCTGCAGAAGAAAAATTCAAAGAAGTTAATAACGCTTTCGAGATTCTAAAAGATCCGCAAAAGCGCGCCGCATACGATCAATTCGGCTCTGCCGCGTTTGCCGGGGGCAATGGTGCGTCTGCTGGCGGAAACCCATTCGGAAATATGGGCGGCGGAGAATTCCACTTCAACATGGGCGGCGGGAATATGGAAGATATCCTGCGCGAGGCAATGAAGTCTTTCGGGTTTGCCGGTGGAATGGATGATTTCGGTATGGGCGGCGGCGCACGTGGCGCTCGCGCCGAGGCTTCGCATGCTGGACGTGATTTGTTGCATGATGTTGTGATTTCATTGCGCGATGCTTATTTCGGAAAGATGGAAACAATTAAATTCACAACTAATGTCGCGTGCGAAAAGTGCGGTGGACATGGCACCGCGGACGCCAAGGAAGCACCCATTTGCAAAACTTGCCGTGGCGGCGGCACTGTGCGTTCTCGTCGTGGATTATTCTTATCTGAATCCGTATGTCCCGACTGCCAAGGACTGGGGCGCAAGATTTCAAAAAAATGTCAGGCTTGCGAAGGACTGGGCGTTGTTGGCAAGCGCCGCGAAATCAAAGTTGAAATTCCAGCGGGTGTCTCTGACGGCACTCGTTTGCGTTTACGCGGACAGGGCGAGGCTGGTATTCTGGGCGGACCAACGGGTGATTTCTATGTAGATATTCATATTCAACCGGACCAAAGATTCGAACGATTCGGTGAAGATTTATTAATGCGCAAAGCCATTCCGTTTGCGACCCTTGCGCTGGGTGGAGAAATCGAAGTCGAAACAATCGATGACAAAAAAATTAGCGTAAAGATTCCGGCAGGAACCCAGATTGGTGAAAGACTACGGGTTCGCGGCCGCGGAATGCCGTCCGGCGACCTGTATATCGAAATTGCAACAGAAATTCCGACGAAGTTAACGGATAAGCAAAAAAAAGCTTTGGAAGAATTTGCGGGCTCGACCGGCAAGAAAAAACGTGGGTGGCTTTAATCCCCTTCCTTTTCAGGAATTTCGCCGTTGGCGGAAAGAAGCACTGCTATCCATCTGGTTCTGTCGAACTGCGCCGTGATTATAAATGTTCCAACCAGCAAAGGCACACTGAAGAACGCCCCCGCCGCGCCCCACAACATTCCCCAAAATACCAAGTTCACCAGAATTGCCAATGTCGACAGGTTTAATGTTCTTCCCGTCAGCCTCGGTTCCAACAAATTGGAAAATACTATTTGCAGAGTTATTAAACCTGTTGCAACCAATATCGGAGTGTTCAGCGCGCTGGCGGTAGCCAACGAATACAATATAGGTAATGTGACCGCTATGATAGATCCGAATGTCGGTATATAATTCATTATGAATATGATAAACGCCCAGACGCTTGCGAATTCTACATTCATATAACTTAACCACAGATAAGAGCATATCGCAGTCGCCGCCGAGATAAATGTTTTCATAAACATGTATTTTTTCATATTCTCGTCGATGCTGTTCAGGATAAAGCGCATTTTATTAAACTGTTTTTTCTCTGGGAATAATGATGACAGCTTTTTACCGAATGTACTTTGCTCTATAAACATAAACAAGATATAGATCAGAACTAATCCCAAGACCATCGTCGCGCCCGCAGCGCTGGATCCGATCGATGCAGCGATGGTTGTAAAGTCTGGCAAGTGATCAGGGTTTATTGTAAAACCAAACGAATTTGAAAGATAATTCAGCAGCAGATGAATCTGAAACTGGATTTCAGGCAAGCGAGCGCTTAACTGCACCGCCATCGGGCGAATTTGGGTAATAAAGGCATAGACCAGTCCGCCGATAGTTGCGAAAGACAATAAAAGCGCCAGCCCGTCAAAAAGACGGCAAGTTAATGGCGACATAACGCTGGAAAATTTTGTTAGCTTGCATTCTCTGCTGAACGGCATGATTTTTCTGTAATAAGCCGAAATCGCGTTTATCAAATACCACAAAAATCCCGCAATCAACAAAGGTACGAAGATCGCCCGCCCGACAAACAGCAGGAATAAAATCCCAAGAAAGATCATTAATCCATTCATTCGTTATTTGTGGTTTCAGTGATTGTTATTTGCTCTTGAAGTACTTGCACTTTTGGTTTTGGTGTCATCGCCGCTGACCAAATCAGCGCGACTATTACCCCGATATTCAGCGCGACTGCAAAGGTGGCATACCAAGTGCCGACATTATCACGCAGCTTTTTCCACATCACAAAGCCCAGCATCAATATCAAGGATACGACCGCGAATCCGACAGCCATTCTTATGCTGTTCATCATTACCAGGGCATCTACTATTATTATCGCCGAAAAAGCGATGATCGTATTGCGTCCGCTTGCCACTATCCAGTCGCCCAGCTTGTTCAATAATTTTGATTTCATGCCGATGGCTTGATTTTTATTCTTTCCATCTTTAATCAAAAAGCCAGGGTACCAGAACAAGCTGATACCGAACGGTATGGACCACAGCAGTTTCCAGCGTGGAACGCCTTGCATCCGCGCGCGGCAATAGATTGATTTCAGAAACAGAACCCAGATCGCGGAAAGGAAAATCAGTAATAATAATGCGATCGCGCCCAGGAATATCAACTGGTTTAATGATCCATTATGGACAGACAAAGCGATCAATCCCGCCACTGCCATCAAGGCTATTGATAATACGCCTTGGGTGATATTCAGTATGGCAAAGCTTTTCTGATCCAAATTATCATCCGGCGTCCAGCGTATTAATTTGTAAAGACTGAATGCCCCGCCGATAGATAATAATAGGAATATAAAGCGCGGTGCCCAGATAAAGGAATATATGGATTTTGCGCTGAAAAGCAAGTTCGCCAGTACCAGCACCAAGGCAAAAATGACAACGAACAACCCAGTAAATTTCATCGGGGCGTTAAAAAGCCAATTACTTAATGTGGAAGGCGCGGCTACCTTTTCGGTTTTCTTGATTATTTTTTTTGGCATGACAAATCCTTTTTTATGGCTTCTTTATTCTATCATAATTTTGCCATTTGACAAAGTCGAGATTGCGGTTGGCGCGATTAATTCCGTGAATTTCTCTTGGTGAGATATAAATAGGAATGTTGTCTTTGTCATCTCGTTAATAACCTGTGCGAACAGCTTTTGCGCGGTGGCGTCTGCGCCTGAATCAGGCTCGTCCAGAATCGCCAGTTTCGGCTGCGTCATTAATAATCGCAAAAACATCAATCGCTTGCGCTCGCCCCCGCTGAAGCCCACATTAATGCTGCGGTTAAGCCATTCTTTTGGGATATCCAATCTTTCACGCGCAGCTTCTAATTTTTCCAGGAACTCCGCCATAGACATGTTTTTGCCAGTTTGAAAATGCGTATGCGCGGCCAGCGAATGCTTTAGAAAGCTTACAACTGTTAGCCCTGGAATTTCCGGCACATTCTGCGCACCGATAAAAATACCAAGTAAAGCTCTTGTTGTGGCATTTTCATTCGTTATGTCACGACCTTCAAAAATTATCTGGCCGGATTCGATTTTATAATCCGGATTTCCGGCGATAGTCTGCGCAAGGGTGGTCTTGCCGCTGCCATTTCGGCCACGAAGCAGATGCCGTGTCCCGTTCACGATTTCCAGATCAATATCATGCAGCAGGATTTTCCCACCGAATGAGACAGTAAGGTTTTGTATTTTTAACATTTTAACGCCATTTGTATAAGTTGCTTTGATTCTACCAGGAATTCCATCGGCAGGCGTTGCAGCACTGGCGACGCCATTCCGCCGACAATCAATGCCGTTGCTTCGTCTTCCGGTATGCCGGACTGCGCCAGATAGAGCAGGGCGGAAGCATCGATTGCGCCTGTTGTTGCTTCCCAGCTTTGGTCATTTTCCCCATTGCCATGAATTATTGTTGGCAAGGTATTAAGTACAGCTGAATTTCCAATCATACGGCTGTCGCACTTTGCCGCACTTTTTGCACTATGTGTTTTCGGTGAGAATGACACAAGCGAGCGAAAAGTCTGCTGTGAATTTTCCATCGCAATTCCATAGGATACTATATTGGAGCTCGTGCTATCTCCGATATGAATCATTTTTGTGCCGGTATCGGCTTGTTGTGTGCCGCGGGTAATGCCCAGTGAATAAAAGTCTGACTGTGCGTCATCGCCCGCCAAAATTGTCGACGGATATTTCCAAGTCTTTGCGCTGCCGATTTCTACCTGTGTCCAGAATAATTTTGCATTCTTGTCACACCGTCCACGTTTTGTTACAAAGTTATAAATATTTTGCGCCCAATTTTGTACCGTCGCATATTTTACCAATGCATTGTCATGCGCGATAATTTCAACCACTCCGCTGTGCAGCTGGTGATTTGGGCGGCGCGGCGCGCTGCATCCCTCCAGATAAGATAATTCTGCGCCTTCATCGGCAATAATAAGGGTACGTTCAAACTGGCCGATTTTCGCAGTTTCTATACGAAAATAAGACGCCAGATCAATCGGGCATTTGGTATTTTTGGGAATGTAAACAAAGGTTCCATCTGAAAATACTGCCGCATTTAATGCCGCGAAAAAATTATCTGTGTTGGACACTACCGTTCCCAGATATTTTTTTATTAACTCGGGATGTTTTTCGACTGCTTCGGAAAAAGGCAGGAATATAATGCCCAGTTTTTCCAACTCCGCGGTATAGCTGGTATGCACGCTGCGGCTGTCTATCACCGTATCTGTCGCCATTCCCATCAGCGCTTTTTTTTCAATTTCAGGCAAACCCATCGCATCATAGACTTTTTCCAAATCGGAATTATCAATCGGCGCGGATTCTTTGTAATAATTTAACGAGTTATAATCGATCGGGTCATAATCTATTTCGCCCCAATGCGGTTCCTTCATCTTTTGCCAGGCCGCAAAGGCCGCAAGACGCCAATCGGTCAACCACTTTGGTTCGGAACGTTTTTGGGAAATATCCAAGATTGTTTGTTTTGATAACATTCTCTAGTTATTGGCGGCCAGTTGTTTCGCCTGCGCCAGCAGAGTCATCGTTTGCCCCAGCAATCCGTCCGAGAAAGTTGCCGCCAGCAATCCATCTGAATCTGCCGTTGCCAAGTAAGTTAAAAACTTCGATGCATGATCCGAATAGCTGTCCGTTGCGCGCGCGACAGTTGAATCCAATTTTATCGCTTGGCGAATTTGTTCCAGTATGTATGGATTTGCGGCATACTCATCCATCAGTCCGCCCGCCCACTGCCAAAGTGGATGTTCCGGTGTTTGTCGTGGTGTAACGTTTGCGGCCTTGGCGATTGGGATTAAATGTTGCAGCAGGTCTTGATAGATTATTTCTGCGTTCTGGGCAACGGCATTTGTTGCCGCGCGAGATTTCAGCGCGCTTTGCATTTTTCCAATCGCGGCGGTCTGCAGCGCCAGTTTTGTATTTAGTGCGTTTATCTTGCGCAAGGTGATCACGATTAAAATCGCTGATAGAAATCCGACCGCAGCTGCGAGTATTGAAAATATGTCCATATTGAAACCCTTTTGCTCGATTTTAACACAAATTTTCTTAATCGCAAATAACTAGCGACAAGACACTTTAAGCCTTGACGGCGATTCGCACAAATTGCTATAATTAGTTCAGTTATAAGGTTGCAAAGGAAGGATTATGTTCCGAAAGTTCTTAATTTTCGCGCTTTTCGCGACAGCGTGCGGTTATGTTTTTGCGTCAGAATATGCGCCAGTATGGCCCGCCCCAGGCGATGAAGCGGATATTCAGGTCATTAATGTCCCGATGGATTTCGATCCGGCCAGTGGTGTCGGAAACGAATTTTATTCAGATGATGCGGATAATGTTCGCATAGTTTCAAAGATTGGCGCAGACTTGGTTGTTGAAAATAATTTCAATATGGCCGGCCGCGGCGAAGGCTTTTGGTCCGGCGGCGCTGATTTGACCCAGATATACCAAGCACCTCCCGGATTCAATATGTATGAAGGTCAGGCAGAAATGCCGTTGATGCATGCCGAAATGATGGAAGATGATGGCGGTGCGGTTTTGGCTATGTCCCGATCCGACAGGGATAGAAGAAGCGCGAGAAGTCTTGATGCCGCAGGTGTGTATGCTGGCGGCAGGGCATCATCCGGCATGTTTATAGGGTCAAGCGATTCCGGTGATGATTTTGAATTCGAAGTCGAAGATTCTGCGGACCTTGGCAAAGCCGGCGCGGCAAAAGATCAGGTGCGCAGCTGGGTTGTTGCATCAGGACAGACTTTGCGGTCAGTTCTGCAAGAATGGTGTGATAAAGAAGGCTGGGATTTGGTGTGGAATACCGCGCGCGAATATCCAATTGCCGCATCTGCTGTGTTCAAAGGACGCTTTATGGATGTATCAAGCGCATTGGTACGCAACTTCAGCCGCGCTGATCCCATTCCGTATGCAAAGTTTTACAAAGGCAACCGCGTTCTAGTTGTAACAACTAATGAAGAATAATAAATAGCCTGTGGTCAAAAGCTGGGAGAGATAAATGAAAAAATTATTAAAACCAAGTTTACTTACTTTGGGCTTTGGGCTTTTGGCAGTGAGTTTGCTTTTTGGTTGCGCGAAAAAAGAAAGCGCGCAAGTCGCGGCAACTGTGGATCAAGATTTTATAAATGCTCATGAAGCTTTCGAGTTGTCCAAAGGTCCAAAAGCGCGGGTTTCCAATGATACGATTTCCACCAGCGAAGGCGTATGGTTGGGCAACAGGTCGACCATATTAGAACATAGAAATAATCTGCCTGCGGAATTTGAAGACGATACAGGAATTACGATCATGCTGACCGAGCCTGTATCCTTGCAAGTCTTAGCCAATAATATTTATTCCATAACCGGAATTCCGGTGAAAATAGACAGCCAAATAAACGCGGAAAAATTAAAGAAGACCATGGGGGTCGCTTATACAGGCAGGCTGTCGGGGCTGATGACCCAGGTTGCGACTGACTTGGATTTGCTGTGGTACTATGACAAAAGCAGCATTGTGTTTTATGAAACCGAAACGAAAACATTCACGCTTTTTGCGCTGGGGACGGATGTAAGTTATCAATCCAGCGTTCGCACGGAAGATGGTAATCAAGTTTCTCTGGAATCTAACTTGCGCGAATGGGAAGAAGTTGAGCACACATTGGAATCCATCATAGGTGGCAACGGTGATGCGAAATTTACTGTATCACGCTCTTTGGGAACAATCACGGTTACGGCGCCCCCGTCGGTTCAAGCGCGTGTGGGCGACTATATTAACAAACAGAACAAACGCTTGTCACAATTGGTGGCCATTGATGTAAAAGTTTTACAAGTATCGATTCAAAATTCATCGGCGTTTGGGTTGAACCTGGGCGCAGCGATCAGCACGGTTTCGGGATTGAATGTTGTGGCCAGTCCGACGACCCCGGTCAGCTCTCCGGAAGTAAGCGCGTTAAGTGTTGCGGTTCTTGCAACCAGCGGCAGCTTGTCCAATCTTGATGGCAGCCGCGCACTGATAGAAGCATTGGCAAAGCAGGGCAAGATTTCCCTTGTCACGAATGTCGGCGTAACAACCCGCAATAATCGTATCGCACCTGTATCAAATACTCGCAGCACCGGATATATCAAACGATTCGAATCGCGTAACTTTACTACGGTTGAATCCAGTACCGTTGATCAGGCTGATTTGGAAACAGGATTCTCGATGCAGCTGCAGCCGAATATATTGGAAAATGGAAAGATTCTGTTGCTTTTCAGAATGAGCGTGCGCGAGCTGATAGCGATGGGAACAACTAGAATCGGCGAAGTGACATTGCAATTACCTGATGTGGAAGAACGCAGCTTTATGCAGGAAGTTGTTATGGAATCCGGACAGATGCTTGTGTTGTCGGGCTTTGAAAGACAAACGAATAATGATCAACGCTATGGGCTGGGTGATCCGAACTTTATGGCGTTGTCTGGGTCACGCGAATCCAGCAGCAATCGTGATGTGCTGGTTGTGATGTTGACGCCGCAAGTGCTTGTTTCCCCGATGGATGCTGAAAGAAGTATACAGCAACACTGGGGCGCCCCGCTTAATTAGTGATTTTCAAATCGGAACGCATTGCGCGGATTAACGGGGGCTCATGTACGCTTTTGTACACTACGCCCCCGCTAATCCGCGCAGTCGGCACAATTAATAAGAATGATTTAATTTTTTAGAAAGGAGAAAACTATGTTTTACAAAATCGGATTTTTTGTTTTATTAGCAATCGTTATTGCGGGGGTATTTGTATTTATACGCAGCAATCCTATGAAAAACGAGGGCGCGGCCAGCTGGACGGAATTCTATTCCAATGCGCCCGAGGAAACTATGAAGTTCCTTTCCGACAATTTCGGAATCAAATCTGAAAAATTTGCCGACGGGGCAGAGAACAATGGTATGGATTATTTCAGCTTGAAAGCAAAAGGTCAATTTTGGCCGTTCGCCGGTGTCATGGATAATACTAAATTGCCAGTCGAAGGAAAAGTACCGCCGCATACAATGGTTTATTTGACTGTGAAAGATTATGATGCCACTCATGCGAAGATTGTTGCCGCTGGGGCGAAACCATTATTGGAAAGTCAATATGCGGCCGGTATGAAGTTCGGAATTTATGAAATTCCTGGTGGATTAACAATCGGTGTCGCACAATATGGTGTGAAATAAAAACCGCGTCTGGGGGCGTAATTTTTATATTTTCATATTTTATTGTATTTTTTACTTGGAGTTTTTTCCTTTTTGTAATAAAATAATCTCGTTATGAGAGAGGAATTTTCACGTAAGTTCGCAATTTGTTTTGTTTCAGGCGCATTATTCGCGATGCCGTCTTTTGCGGACGAACCCCTCAAGGTTGCAAGCAAGCAATATGTTGATAGCATAGTGACGGTTTTGTCACAGCAACCGGATTGGAATCAGACAAATATAGGCAAACGCGATTATATAAAGAACAAGCCGACACTGGGCACCGCATCCGCTGCTGATACTTCTGACTTTGCAACTGTGACCCAGGGTACAAAGGCTGACACTGCGGTTCAGCCCGCGGCATTAAATAATTATATTCCCATCTCGCAAAAAGCTGCTGCAAACGGGGTTGCATCGCTGGATGTTGGTACGAAAGTTCCGATTGCGCAGTTGCCAACAGGCACCAGCGCCACAACCATCGCAATGGGGAATGATTCCAGGTTCGATGCCGTGCCGACTTCGCAGCCTGTTGGCACCGCCCCCAGTGGATACGCTTGGATTTATTTGGAGTTATAACAACCGTCGCATATGTGGCGATTTTTAATCAAGGGTTGCGTTTGCAAGACTGCCCGATCTTTTGAAAGCTTCTAATACATCTGCAGAAAGGGTAAATGATGGGACAGCATCAACTGCTGTCGCCGTAAATGTCGGTGTTCCGCCGCTGGTTTCAGTGCGCCCTTTCGAGAAAATACATGATTCGAAGTCAACTTGCGATGAAGAAATTCCCCCGCACTCTATGAAAGCAGACGCTGGGATTTTCAAGATAGTTCCGGCTGGTGCAAACGGTACCGCAGATACAGAAAGGGTTGGGGTGGTCGTCGGTGTTGTTGCTATACTTTCACAACCTGTCTTGGCGGAGTTCAATTTATAACCGCCTTTGCAGTCAAAGCTCCAGCAACCTGAACCGCGCCTTTCTGTCGCATTCGCCGGGAGACTTGCGACCGAGCTTGATACATCGTTGCACAATACCCTTTTCCCTTTCCATAAAGTAAAGCGGCTCATCCTGGGGCTGCATTCGCAACACTTCGCGACATAGGGGAATCGTAAATGCTCCGTTTGGTTAAGCTCATGCAGAATTTTATTGGGATTAGAAACAATCTGGCCACGGATACATTTAATTTCATCATTATTATATCTAGTTGTATAAAATTCAGTAGTTTTTGTTACCCCACCCATCATACTGTTATCTTTATCCGCAGCGATCACATCGAAGTTTTGACCCGTATGCATTATATTTCCATCTTCAAATCCGCCGCAGTATGAAAAACTTGTGCATACTGTAAGATCATTCTTTATGCTTATCAAATCGGAAGGAGTCAAATTTCCCGCGCACATTCCATCCATCGGCGCAAGTGCCA
This sequence comes from Alphaproteobacteria bacterium, assembly GCA_009784275.1. Classification (GTDB taxonomy): domain Bacteria; phylum Pseudomonadota; class Alphaproteobacteria; order Rs-D84; family Rs-D84; genus WRCA01. The sequence goes on from WRCA01000002.1 coordinate 30,831, forward strand.
TTAAAATTAAGAATATCAGGAGTTTATTTTTTAACATTTCCTCTTTCCACTGGGTTGATTATACAAACAAATAATTTTTCAGGCAATGAGATATGAGGCTTAATATTAAATATATAATATATCCGTCAAATAAAATACAGGGGCGAATTATCATTCGCCCCTGTGTGATTCAAATTTTTTATGCGATTTTATTTGCTTTTTTGGCCAGGCGCGAAACTTTGCGCGCTGCGCGCTTTTTCGGCATGACTTTGCCAGCCGCTTTCATCAATTTGCTTTCCGCTGCGCGGGTTGCGGCAATCGCCACCGCTTTATCGCCGCTATCAATTGCCTTAACCGCTTTTTTTATCGCGGTTTTTGTGGCGCTGCGGCGCGCGGTATTAACCGCGTTTTTCTTTTCCGTTACCAGAATTCTTTTTTTAGATGACTTATGATTTGCCATAGTTTTTGTCCTTTTAATTATTGCAAGATTGGTGCTATTCTATATTCAATAAAGGAGAAAATCAAATGATTTATGTGATTTTATTGGCGGCCGCTTATCTTTTGGGCAGCATCCCGTTCGGGTGGCTGATGGTGTGGCTGATGGGTAAAGGAGATATTCGCAAAGTTGGCACCAGTGGGGGAACCGGCGCGACAAATGTCGCCCGTGTTATAGGAATGCCGGGATTTTTATCAGTTTTCGCACTGGATATGGCCAAGACTGTTGCTGCGGTTTTATTGGGCGCTCACTTTGGGACACCCGCGTTTGGCGCTTTGTGCGGATTTGTTTCAATTGTCGGGCATTGCTTTCCCATTTGGCTTAAATTTAAAGGCGGAAAAGGTAACGCTAGCATGTTTGGTGTTTTATTGGCGGTAAATCCAGTCATGTTTGTTGTGGTCGGAATTGAATGGTTGATGGTTGCAATAGCTACAAAGTATTCCAGCCTGGGCGCGCTTGTCGGATTCCTGATAATGCCAGTTCTGGGCTTTGCAATGAGTTTCAAGATTGGTTTGATTTTTATCGCGATCGCGGTACTGTGCTTTTGGACACATCGCGAAAATATACAAAGATTGCTGAATGGCACGGAGTCAAAAATTCAAATGAATGTAAAAAAGCTGGCGATCGCGCTGGTTCTGATTGGATTATTGGCTTTGGGGCTGATCGTGGTATTCAATGTTTTGTGAAGCGCTTTTTCATAAACTCTTGATATTGAGGACGCCGGGTATCGGGCCTGTGAAGTATGCGCAGCTGCTCGAACGATTCGGATCCGTCGCACTCGCAGTTGAATCGTTGCGCGCGGATCAGGCGCTTGTTGATTCTGTTCGGAGAGAGATGGATTTAGCGCAGCAACTGGGCATCATATATATATGTGATGATCAACCAGAGTATCCGAAACTATTAAAGAATATAAAAAATCATCCGCCTGTTATTTCCGTGCGCGGAAATACTAATGCTTTGCGAAAGCCTGCGGTTGGAATTGTTGGCACGCGGCATGCCACTGCTGCTGGGATGCGATTCGTGCACGAGCTTGCATGCGGATTCGCATCGCACGGATACACGGTTGTATCAGGCATGGCCATGGGAACCGATACAGCGGCGCATAACGGTGCCTTGGCCGCACATGGTAACGAAAACACTATTGCTGTGTTGGCGGCAGGGGTTGATTATATATGGCCACTTGAAAATGAAAGGTTGTATCACTATATACTGGAACGCGGAGCAGTAGTCAGCGAAATGCCCGTGGGCAGCAAGCCGATCGCGAACAATTTTATCCAACGCAACAGATGGGTTGCGGGAATTTCCGAAAAACTAATACTGGGGGAAGCAGATTTAAAATCAGGCAGCATGGCGACTGCCGAATTTGCACATGATTACGGGCGTCCGGTCTTTGCAATACCCGGTCATCCATCCGATGCGCGTTCGTCAGGGCCGAATCGACTGATAAAACAGGGCAAAGCGATCCTTTGCGGAGGGATTTTTGATTTTTTTGACGATGAAATGCAAAAACCGAAACCAAAAGCGCAAGAATCAAAAACTGAAAATCATGTGCTGGATAAGATTGGAAATATACCTGTGTCGGAATCTGTATTGACGGAACTTGTCAAAAAAGATATAGCAGAGATAAAACGAGAATTGGTAGTATTAGAACTGGCTGGAAAAATCAAAAAACTTGACGCCGGATATGTGAAAATTTAATCTTTCATATGTCTATACAGTGTCTATACATGCGGCAGAAAACCGGGTAAAAACCGAATCGGACGCAAGAAAAAAAATTTGAAAAAATCCCTTAAAAAAATTTGCTATTGGTTTTTTTTGCGATAACTTCCTTGTCGTAAGAATGTGTTTGACCAAAATCTCTTTCAATGGAAGGAAAGGAGGATTGTGATGCGGGTAGCAGTGCAGACAAGAACGTCGGTAACTCCGGCGATTATAAGAGAGCTTGTCGCAGCAAAAATGCCGCCCGCCGCATTTGAATCCTGGATCGCCCCTTTGAAAATTTCTGTCTTTGAAAATACCCTTAATATAATCGCGCAAAATCAATTCTCTGCAGACTTTATCAAAAGAACTTATCTTAATATTTTGGAATCGGTTGCGGGCGAATGCGGGCTGTTTTTGTTCGTCGGCGTCGGACGCGCGACGCAGACAGTCGATGCGTCTGTTAATGATAATGCTATGGCTGAATTTCATCTGGCAAAAAATTCTCCTGCATCTGCTGGCTTTGATGATTTCATTGTTTCAGAAGAAAATTCTTTTGCTGTATCGGCGGCGAAAAAATTGGCATCCGGCGCGGTTAATTTTTCTCCGCTGTTTATATATGGTGCGCCGGGATCGGGAAAAACATTGCTGGCAAATTGCATTGATTCATCGACATCTGCGCGGACTTTGATGATGACTGGTGCGCGGTTTGTTTCAGAATTTTTGCGGGCTATAAACGAAAGGTCAGTTTTTGCATTCAAAGACTTATGCCGTAATTGCGATATGTTTATCATGGATGATATGCAAGCATTGGCGGGCAAGCGCGCTTGTATGGATGAATTTTTATCATTGCTTATGGATTTGATAAAAGACGGAACGAATGTCGTTCTGACGGCGAATGCCGCGCCCGGTGCGTTGGGTGGGTTTGATCGCCGTATGCAGTCTGTCTTTGCAAGTGGTTTGGTTGTTGATCTGGCGCTGCCTTCAAAAGCTGTTCGCCATACGATGTTGCTGCGCGCAGGCGTGCCATTGGATGTTGCGGATGATTTGGCACCGCGTGTTTCGGCAAATGGACATTTAATTGCGGGTGTTGCAAAAAAGATTGCGGCTTATACAGAATTAATGGGAAGTGGAATTAATGCAGAAATCGCGGGATCTTTGCTGGCGGATACATTGCAAAAAAATAAAACTCCGCTGTCGATGGTCCGCGCTATGTGTGAAAAAATGGGTGTCTCTTTTGATGAAGTGTGTTCTGCATCACGCATGCGTGCAGTTGTGCGGTCCCGTCAGATAATGATGTTCGCGTTAAAGTCGACAACGAAATTGTCGCTGGCGGAAATAGGACGCTTGATCGGAGATCGCGATCATGCAACTGTGTTATACGGAATTGCACAGATTGAAAGGTCGCGTAAAACGGATCTGATGTTGAATGCAGAAATCGACCAGATGATAATTGAATGTAAATAAAAATCGCCGCGTTCGCGGCGATTTTTATTTCTTAATTTTCTTTTTAAAGTCCAGTGTGTAATTTACCGCTGACCACAGGCTGGTGCCCATTGCAATCCACAGTCCATATATTGCGATAAACGGCAGTATATAGATAATGAACATTATTATGCGGCTGGTCATCCCTGGTGTTAATGAAGAACCCAACGCGAACATAAACAAGAATGCGCCAATGGCAATAACTTGCAAAGTGTTCTTTATTTTAACCAGCGAAAAGCGCGGGTTCGGAACAGGCAGTCCAACTTTCTGATCCCCCAAGGCTTCGCGAAGGCCGCTGACATAAATCTCACGTCCTATCATCAAAAGCGCCGGTACGAACACAAACCAGGCATGCAGCATGACGGATATCATAACCAGCATGTTCACGACCAAGAACTTATCAGCGATATGATCAAGCACTGCGCCGACCTTGCTGACGACTTTGTATTTTTTTGCAAGCCAGCCATCAAAGAAATCGCTGATAGCTGCCAATGTAAATACAATAAATGCCAGCCAGTACATTTGATACATCAGCATCGGAACAATGGCAAACGCTGCCAGAATTCTGAATATTGATAAAGAGTTTACGAATGTCTTCATCTTTTTTCTCCTGTGTTAGAAGTTTGTTGCAACAGAACGATGCATCCTCACGACGCGCATTACGATTTTTTGCTTACGCCGCAAAAAACCTAATGCTTATACGCTCGGATTCATTTTGAATCCTTTTTTTGTGCCCTGTAATTATATCACTTTTTTGTATCTTTTTATACTATCCATTATTATTTTGTCGGCTTTTTCACGGTTGCCCCATCCGATGACTTTTGACCAAGATTTTGGCTCCAGGTCTTTGTAGTGTTGAAAGAAGTATTCAATCTTGGCCTTTAAAATCGGTGGCAGTTGGTCGATGAAATGGGAGTTTGTATGAAATGGGTCAACTTTGTCCGTTGGAACGCAGATAATCTTCTCGTCTCCGCCGGCATTGTCTTTCATCAATAGAACTCCGATTGGGCGAACTTCAATTAAAACTCCGGGACGCAAAGCGGCGTTGCAGACAACTACGCAGTCAAGCGGATCGCCATCATCACCCAACGTTCCGGGGAAATAACCATAGTTCGCGGGATAGGCCAGGGGAGTGTGCAAGATTCTATCAACGCGCAGCAAGCCGGTTTCTTTATCAATTTCATATTTCACAGTTCCATTTTCCGGTACTTCAATAATAGCGGTCATAATTTTCGGCGGCTTTGCCCCCGGCGATAATTTTTCGATTGGCATTCTCATTCCTTTTTATTGCTCACCCCCAGGATATCACAAAAAATATGCGAATCGTAGGGGCGGGAAACCTTCTGGCTTTTGTTTGTAAAACGTCTTGACAAATATATTATGTAGTTTACAATCCTAAAAATATTATTTGTCAATAAGGAATTCTGGTATGTCAAAATTCAAATGCACTCATTGCGGAGATTGCTGCACTCTGGCCCCGTTCGAGGAAGTGGAAAAAGACAGAGTTTTAAGGTTTTATAATATAGAATTTGTGCGGTCGGCGACCCCTGGCGGACATATATTTTATTTATTGAAAGCCGCTGTTGAGACATCCAGGTGTCCTTTTTTCGTAAAAAATGAAAATGGCTGGGGCAAGTGCGAAATTTATGACATCAGGCCGAAAATTTGCCGAGGATTCGGGAAAGGCCCAAAAGATATGTCTTGCCCGCATATCAAAAGATCCAATAAAAGAAATTTTCAGAAATAAAGTCCGCCGTTTGGCGGTTTTTTCTTTTCGCTTATGCAATCAATATTTCTGTCAAACAACTTGACGAATTAAAATATTATGCTATATTTTAGGCACACAAAAAGAGTTATTTATGAATCACGAAGATACTATTTGTAATGGTTGTTTAAATGCGAAAATACCTAGATTTGGCTGTGGCGCGAAACTTGGTTATTCATGCGGATATAATTTCAGAAACTTGTCTGAATCCAAACTGTCCTGTACTGATAAAAAGATTTACCTCGGGACGTCGTCATATTGTAACTATGGCGGCGGGCATTTTGGCAATTTTAAAAATAATTTTCCAGAGCCTTGTGTTAATTGTCAATCAAACCAATATTCTGCCGGCCCGGGCGAAGACCGGATTGATTATCATGACTGTGTGCATCCGGAAGTAACTTTCTTCATGATAGAAGACCTGAAGGCAGGGCGTTTGGAAATATGTCCGTTTCAGAGCGTAAAATAAGGATACGAAGATGAGATATAATTCGCCTGAAGAAAAAGTAACAAAGAGAATAAGAAATTGGGGCGTGGGATTATTTGCCACCGGTGTCATTGCATTTTTTGTTGCGATCGGGCTTGATATAGTCGGCCAGCAAAATGAGATGGATGCGAAACTTGCAAAATTAGAAACGGGCGTTTCTGACGGTATGTTCTTGAGGGGGGTAGAAGACTCATTTGATATCGCTTATAGAGAAGATATGAAAAAAGTAGCTAAAAATTTATCTGAAAAATCTGAAAAGCAAAGAACTGCCGCATTGTGGACTTTGTATTCAAGCCTTTTTCTGATGGGCACGGGCGGGACAGGGCTTTTTATCGCACATCAACGCAAAAAGAATGGGATGTAGGGAAATGAAGAATTTTAAAAATTATGCACTTATCTTATTCGCCAGCTTGATTATGTCGGGTTGTGCTGATTTATGTAAAAATCTAGATACATCAATAAAAGTCGAAGAAGAAGCATATAACGATTATAAAGAGAGCTATGAAATGCTGATGGGTGAAAAAGCAGCAACTAATAATCCAAGAATGATACAATTTTATGATGGACAAGCTAAAAACGCTGAATTCCAAATGAAACAAGCACGAGAAAATATAAGAGCATTTAAGAAAACGAAAAAAGATTGCAACTGTAAATAAAAAAGGTAGATCATGAAAAACAGAAATTTGGTTAATAATGTGAAGAGTTTTGTATTGCTTACATTAATCGATGCAGCAGCGCTTGTTCCGGTTATTTTATTTCCTTGTAATGGTGCTATATCAAAAGGTGCGCTTATTGCGCTTTGCATAGGAACTCCGTTAGTTTCCGGTGCTATGACGCAAGGACTTATTTCAATTGGGGGTTTAACTGACACTGTTGCTTCGGGGTTTGATGCTGTTTTTATAAACCCTGTAAAAAAACTGGCTAATAAAATTTATAGCGGAAAGCCGAGATAAAAAATCCCGCTTTCGCGGGATTTTTTACATTCTTATTGGCATCAAGACATACAATGAATCCGTTTTCTTTTCCTTGGACTTCATAATAGTCGGGCTTAACGGATCTTGCATTTCGATTTGGAACTTGTCCCCTTCGACCTGGGCCGCGATATCCAGCAAGAACTTTACATTAAACGCAATCGCAAATGTTTCATCGCCATTGTATTCAACATCTATTTCTTGTGTCGCAGCGCCGGCATCCGGGCTGGATGCGCTGATAACCAATTTGTTCATAGAAAATTCCAATACTACGGACTTTGTTCTATCCTGGCTGGCAACCGATACCAAGTCAACCGCGGATACGAACTGCTTTCTGTCCAAGATCGCGATTTTATCATTACCTTTTGGAATCACCACGCGGTAGTTCGGATACTGCGCATCGACCAACTTGCTGGTAAGCGTTGCGCTGCCCACTGTAAAACGTGCCTTGGTATCCGACAATTCAACCGTGACATCATCAACTGTTGCGTCTTCCAGCAATTTCGAAAGTTCCCCGATGACGCGGCGTGGCAGAATTACAGATGGCATTTCGGCAGAACCCTCTGGCGCCGGCATCAAGCACATAGCCATACGCTGGGAGTCTGTTGCAACCGCCGTAAGCATTTTGTTTTTGCCTTCTTCGGTTATGTGAAAATAAATTCCGCCCAAGTGATAACGCACATCATCGGTTGGGATCGCGAATTTCGTTTGGTTAATCAGATGCGCCAGGTCGCCAGTTGTCATCTGGAACTTTGTTGTCAGATTTGCATTCGCCATCATCGGGAAGTTTTCCGCCGGCAATGTTGGCAGTCTGAACACTGCGCGTCCGCTGGACACAACCAGCTGGTCGCCCGCTTGTTTGAACTTTATTTCCGAATCTTCGGGCAGCTTGCGCGCGATATCATACAGCATCTGCACAGGTACCGTGATTTTTCCAGGCAGTGTGATATCCGCCGCGACATGTTCTATCAATTCCAGGTCGACATTGGTCGCAGACAGCACCAAATCATCTTTGACCTCTATCTTGACGTTCATCAAAATCGGCAGGGTTGCGCGCTTTTCAACAATAGACTGCATATGGCCGAGAGTCTTGATTAAAACCTGGCGAAATACTGAAAATTCCATAACTAATTCCTTTATTTACTATATATCTGGGTGAAATTTTACAAAAATCGGCGATTCGGAGCAAGAGTAAAAAAACCGGCAAAAGCCGGATTTTTTATTTACGGTTCAAATACGCCACGGCGTCCATTGCGCAGTCGCATCCCGTCCCGACCGCGGTCGCGATTTGCATCTTTAGCCCTGAACGGACATCGCCCGCAACAAACATGCCCGCTGGCAATTCTTCGGGGATTAATCGGCCAAGTTCATCACGTTTTATAGATTCAGGCAGATAATCAGTATTTGCTTCGTGCCCAATCGCGACAAAGACCCCGTCGCAGTCGATTTTATCACCACCGGTCGTGGTTGCAAATGTCACACCCGAATCGTCGCCGCCGACCTCTGCTAATTCGGTGTTCCACATAACGAATATATTCTCGGTTGCATTTACTCGGTCGATCAAGACTTTTTCTGCGCGCGCGAATGAATCCTTGCGATAAAGAATTTTGACAGATTTCGCAATATTCGCAAGATACAGCGCGTCGTTTAATGCCGAATTTCCACCGCCAATCACCAAGATATTTCTGCCACTGTAAAAGAATCCATCGCAAGTCGCACAGTATGAAACCCCACGTCCCATAAATTCGCGGGTTCCTGCAATTTCAAGTTTCCGTGGGCTGGCGCCGGTCGCGATAATAACCGCGCGTGATTCATATTCTTTACCATCGTCTGTAATAACTGCAAATCCGGATTCTTTGTTTTTAATAACTTTTACGCTGGCGAAAATAACCTTTGCGCCGAACATTTCGGCTTGGGATTTCATTTTTTCAGAAAGGGCTGCGCCGCTGCCCAAGAATCCCGGATAATTTTCCAATTCCGCAATTGTCGACATTTGTCCGCCCAGGGTATTACCGCCCAGCACTAGGGTGCTTTTCCCGGCACGCGCGCAATACAAAGCCGCCGTTAATCCGCCAGGCCCGGAACCCAGAATTATAACATCATTCATCATTTTCCCTTTATTAGCTGAAAGAGCATAGCAGAAAAAAAGAAGGGGGAAAAGGGAAAAGAAAATAATTTGACAAATTATGGGGTTTGTTTAAAATGAACAAGATTTTTTAAAGGAAAAGTTAATGCTTCATATTGATCCGAGAGATAAACTTGTAAATAAAAAAGTATTTCACGCATGGCTGGTTGTTGCTGGTGTTGTTGTGATGGCTATTTTATATCGATTATGCGACCGCAATGGCCTTTTACCAAAAGAAAACGAAGACAGAATGCATAATTCCGATACAAATTCAACAGGACAAGATAGTGTCAGCAAAGAAACTACCCAACCATTCGATTACTCGCAATTTTTTGGAGAGCTTGGGAAAAGTAGGTAAAAAAACCCGCGAAAGCGGGATTTTTTATTTTGCACGCTCTACATACTCCAGCGTTTCGGTATTAACCACTATCTTTTCGCCCATTTCAACAAAGACTGGAACCGAGACGCGAACGCCATTATCCAAGATCGCGGGCTTGCCGCCGCCGGCCGCAGTTTGGCCTTTTAATGCAGGCTCGGTTTCTTCCACGATTGCAATTACTGTTTTCGGTAACGAAATTGAAACCGGGTGGCCTTCGACAAAATTTGCCTTTACCTTCATTTCAGGCTGCAAAAATTTTACCTGTTCGCCCAATGCGTCATTCGGCATTGTAAATTGTTCATAATCATTAAGGTTCATAAAGTACGAATCGGTGCCATCGCTGTACAAAAACTGGCATTCGATATCCTCGACCATCAATTTCTCAACTTTATCTTCTGAACGCCAACGGTCGCCGCCTTTGTTCCCAGTATCGATATCACGCAAGTCTGCCTGGACGAACGCGCCGCCTTTACCAGGTTTGACTTTTGTTATCGATGTTATGGAATACCTTTTGCCATTGTGGGAAATAACCCAACCCACGCGCATGTCATTTGCGGAATAACTTGCCATATTAACACCTCTTGTTGTAACCCGCGGATTATAAAGAAAAATAGCGGCTTGTCAATGAAAGTGCGCGTAAATCTTTTGCGCGACAGCTTTTGAAATTCCAGGCGCACGCGCCAAATCAGCCGGCGAAGAATCCGCAATTTGCCGGACAGACCCGAAATGATGCAGCAAAGCCCGTTTGCGCGCAGCGCCAATTCCTTCGATTTCATCCAATGCACTGGTAATTGCAGACTTTGCACGTGTGCGACGATGAAATGAAATTGCAAACCTGTGCGCCTCATCACGGACGCGGCGCAGCAGCAGAAAAATCGGAGAATCTTTGGACAAGTTTCGTTCTATCTTGCCATCTGGCATAATAAAGTGCTCGTCCCCGTCACGGACTTCGCCCTTGGTAATTCCCAGCACGATAACCGAATCGTCCAGGACTTTTTTTGCGATATTCCATTGGGCTTTGCCGCCGTCGACAATGACCAGACCGGATGCTTTGCTGCGTTTTAAAAACTCTTCCATCATGCTGATGTCATTACCGGCACGAGCATTATCACGCAGCTTGAAATGCCTGTATTCGGATTTTATAAATCCAGTGCGGTCAAAGACCACCATCGCGCCAACTGGATTTTTCCCAAACAAGTGCGAATTATCAAAAACTGAAACCCGTTCAATCTTGAACCCCAGCCAGTTTTCCAGCGCATCAAATGATTTCATCCAATCGGGGCCTGGGTTTTTATCCGAACGTTTGCCACTTTTTATAGTTGCTGACAAGTCAGAAATTTTATCGCGCAACTCTGCGGCCAATTCATAATTCATTTGATTGCTGGCGGCGGTCATTTGTTCAGATAATTCTTTTACCGCCGACTGGGTATCGCCAGATAAAATCTTTCGGGCAAGTTTTACATTCTGGTCATAAGTGCCTTTATCTTTATTTATACACGGCGCGGAACATCTGCCGATTTGATGCAGCAGGCAAGGGCGCGCGCGGTTATTCATAAATGAATCCGTGCAAGTTCTTACTTGGCAGACTTTTTGGATTTGCTTTATTGCGCTGTTCAGTGCACTGACCGAAGGATAAGGGCCGAATACATCTTTTTTCTGAACGGGACGTGCGCGGAATTTCACAAGGTGTGGAAATTCATGCCCCGTCAGCATCAGCATCGGGTACATTTTGCCATCTGTCAGAATAATATTATATTTCGGCTTTTGGGTTTTTATCAAATGCTCTTCCAAAACCAGCGCATCAGATTCAGTAGCCGTTGTTGTCCATTCCACGCGCGCGACCAGGCTGCGCATCACCCTTTTATGCCATTCCAATTTAGATATGTCATTATATTGTTTCAGCCGAGCGTTCAAATTCTTGGCCTTGCCGACGTACAACAACATTCCATCGGCGTCATACATAAGATAGACACCCGGTGCTTTGGGACTATTTTCAATAAGGCTTGAGAATTGAATAATCATAATAATTATGATACAATTCGGAAAGAAAAAAGCAAATGGGGATTAAAATGAAGTTTATAAATCAAGAAAGTGGGCGCAGCATGATCGAAATGCTGGGGGTTTTGGCAATTATGGGTGTTATTACAGTCGGCGCGATTACTATGATTTCTGCCGCTATGCGCAGCCAAAAGCGAACCGCATTACAGGACGAGGTAGCGCAGCTGGTCACAGGCGTGCGAACTATACTCGGCGAATATGATGATTTTTCCAATTTGGATAATGCCACGATTTTTGCAGCGGTTGGGATGTCTGACAAGAATCCTTATGGCGGAAAATATTCGCTGATGGTTAACCCCAGCAATACGCGGCAGTTTATTTTGACCATAGATGGTTTGAGTTCTTCTGACTGCAAATATTTCCAGGCAAAGGCTTGGTCTGATTCTGTCGGTTTTGCAATGTCTGGCGGTCGTACAGGCGGCGCTGTTGCCATGCCGAACGATTGCGGTGGCGCCAGCGGTCAGAATGCTGTACAAATAACTTATGGCGAATAATCAGACTGTTTCACAGACCGAAGATGGCATCCGTCTGAAAAGATGGGTAAAGCGACACTATCCGAAATTATCGGATGGCGAATTTCACAAGCTGTGCAGGTCGGGTCAGTTGCGGGTAAATTCTGCCCGATGCCGTGGGGATGAAATTCTGCATTCCGGCGATGCTTTGCGTCTGCCGCCATTCATGGAACCCCTGCAGCAGGAAGCGGGCGGAAAAAAGCAAGAAACAGGCGACAGGTTTTCGCTGGGGGATTTGGAAAAGCTGCGCAAAAGGATCATTCATGATGATCCGGATATAGTTGCTTTTGACAAACCTGCGGGTTTGGCGGTTCAGGGTGGCACGGGGATAAAAAAATCGCTTGATAAAATGGCGGCGGCGTTGTTCCCTTATGATACTGTTCTGCCGGTTCATCGGCTGGACAAGGAAACCAGCGGCGTAATCGTGTTCGCCAAGAATCAACGCGCGGCGCAACATTTGGCTTCGGAATTTCAAAACAAATCCGCAGTGAAAGAATATATTGCTTTATTGCGCGGCGCGCCAGCGCAAAAGCGCGGCGTGATAGACAACTTTATAGTGAAAGGAAAAGTTTTATCGGAAAAAGAGGCGGAAGAGTTTCGTCGTGAAACGGGAACCAGACCGCAGAGGGCGATAACTAATTATGAAATTCTGGGTCGGTTGCCTGGAATTTTATCATGGGTTCGATTCAGTCCTCAAACCGGGCGAACACATCAGCTGCGCTTGCATTCGGCTTTCTCGCTGAACGCGCCGATCGTGGGCGATTCTATTTATGGGGTTGGGGGAAGTATAATGGATCCCACATTGGAATCCATCATATCGACGAATAAATTATTTTTATTCGCGCAAAGATTGTCTTTTCGTCATCCAAAGACAAAGAAAACGATAACAATTCATGCGCAGATGCCGGACTTTATGACAGGGGTCGCGAAATTTTTGGAGTTTAAGTCTTGATAAGAATGTTATTCCGAGGACATCTTTTTTTCAGGATTGCGCGAATATGCGCCATGTTCTTTATCGGGCTGGCCGTGTCGATGGCCATTGCGCTGTCCCAGGTTGATTTGGAAACTTTGCGCGGACAAGTTGTTTCCACACTTAATCGCGCCACTGGAATGCCGGTAGAGGTTCGGGGCAATATCAAATGGAAATTTTCTTTGACCCCGACCATTGCTTTATCCGATGTCGTGGTTCAATCAAAAGACTGGGCGAAGAATAAGGAAGGCGTCCAAATAGATACTGTGGAAGTGAAAATCAATTTGTTGTCCATATTCAGCAGCTCTGCAACTATTCGCAATTTGGTCCTGATAAATCCGATGGTTTACTTGGAAGAAAATTCCAAGGGTGAATATTCTTTGTCGTCTTCGCGCTCTACAAGCATTGCGACGGAAAATGGCACGCCGGCAAAATTTCCCTTTGATACGGATTGGGGAATCGATTCCATTCGGGTGGAAAACGCGAAGTTCGTATTTATAGATGCATCCGGCGAGACGGAGTTCAACTTGAAGGGGGCTTTGTTAAAATACAAAAGAAACGATGATTTTATAGAGTATGGCGGACAGGTTACGATTGACGGAAACGATTATTCCTTTATCACAACTTTATCTCCGCTGGATACAGAACGCAGGGTGTATCCTGTTCGCATAGCCATTGCCAGCAGGTTGATGCCGGTCACCGCGCACATTGCGCTGGAGCAGACCAGCAAGTTGCCCATAGATTTCAGGATCCGGGGAAATATTTCGGACATTCACGCCATCTTAAAATTCTGGGAACCCGATATTCCGAAAATTGCGCCGATGACGATAAATCTTGCCGGCGGCATGGGTCAGCAAGGAAGGATAACTTTGCATCAGTCAACGATTTCATTTGGCAAAAGTGATCTTACTGTTTCAGGGACTTATATATGGAGCGGTAGAAAACCAAATATTACATTAAATCTGAAGTCAAAAAGGTTTATTCTGGGCGAAGTATTTCCAGAACTATATGGCGGCGTAAGAACACCATGGAAACGCCCTAACCGTGAACTTAATGTATTTAAAGATACGCCATTGTATTCGCATTATCTAAACCTTGCCAATGCGGACGTTTCGCTTAACTTTGCCCGATTGGATATATACCGAAATCTTTCAGCTGAAAACATAGATGCAAATGTAACAGTAAGAGATGGGTCTGTTTCTGCGCGTACAGAAGCAACGTTTGCCAAAGGACGCATCAAAGGTGTCGTTTCTGCATATGACGACAATGGCGTTCTTGTTGCAAAAGGAGCAGGAAGAGGACAGCGCATTGTTACTGGAGAAATTCTAAAAGCCATAGGCGAAAACAATGTTATCAGGGATTTGCCTACTAATTTCGAGTTTTATCTGCAGGGCAGGGGACGCGACTTATCCGCGCTGATGGCATCTGTAACAGGACCTATTTATATTTATTCGGTAGGAGGGGGAATTGCTTTGCCCGATGCTGCTGCATATATATTGGGCGCAGACTTTTTGACTTCAGTTCGACATAGTGTTCAAGATATGGTAACCAGCAGGGACAGGTATGACCGAATAGCGATATCTTGCGCCGTTGTTAACTTGAAGATTCGCGAAGGCGTTACCGAAACAGAACGCGGTGTTGCTATGCAATCCAACACAGTTAACATGCGTCTTGCGGGAACTGCAGATTTGGGAAATGAAACTATAAATGCTTCGATTGTGTCGACGCCGGTCAGGGGATTGAAAATAAGTTTTTCTGGTAATATAGTAAACGCTATGGAATTCACTGGGAATATGGCAGAACCTGACTTTAGGATAAATGGCAGAAATTTGGCAGGACGCGCGCTGACCGCGACGGGAATAGGGTTGTTGTTGGCGCCATTTACAGGCGGGCTTAGCTTGGTTGCTGGCGCAGGTGTCGGATTTTTGGCTGGGGACTTGCTGACTAATTGGCTGGCGGATGACAATCCATGCAGGACCGCATCATCAGAACGTGGGGCACCATCCATAAAAGGAGATCCAGAATTTTTAGGCAGGCCTGTTAGCGAGTTGATTGAAGAAATGGGGATTTAGTAATGGATTTTTTTATACATCATCTTATTAATATATTGCAAGTTGTGCTTATAGCCATTGCGTGCTGGCTGTTTTACAAGCGTTTTATCAAGAATACAAATTCCGAAAGATTAGTGCGCGGTATTTTGGGTTTGGTTGTGCTGTGGTTGTCCAGCTGGTTATTCTTGTATCTGAAACTGGGGATATTGGGCGAGTTCACAAGACTGATCGCTATAGTTTTGTCCATAGGGACGGTTGTCGTATTTCAGCCAGAGCTCCGCAAGTTTTTCGCAATGATGGGGCATATGAGATTCCTTCGGATTTTGTTTTCCCCCAGCGCTACGTCGGATGCTGCGACCAAGGCAAAAATTCAGCATGATTTGGATGAAATAGTAAGCTCTGTGGCATATATGTCCAAAAGACATACCGGTGCGTTGATTGTATTTCGTAACGAATTTGATGGGACAATTGAAAACCTGGGCACGAAAATAAATGCTGAAATTTCCAGCGAATTAATCTTAACGATATTCTTTGATAAAACACCACTGCATGATGGCGCGATGATTATAGGAGGAGGACATATCTTGTACGCGGGCGCTGTATTGCCATTAACACAGAAAAGCGATTTAAACTGGCGATATGGCACGCGCCATCGCGCCGCAATCGGAATGTCCGAGGCAAGCGATTCAGTCGTGCTGGTCGTATCGGAAGAAACAGGAACAATCTCTATCGCCGAAAATGGCAAGCTGACAAAGTATGATGATATGAAAAAACTGAAGGCAAGACTGGAAAAAGCGATTAATTAGTAATTAATAACTATAATTAAATTGCGCGTTTGCGCAATTTTTTTTATCAAAATATAACATTGACAAAAGGAGGGATTTGTTTATTATGTACAACATAAGTATAAGAAAGGTTGAAAAATAATGTTTAGAAAATCAGTCACTATTCCCGCAGCTGCGATTAAGGTTAAAGGCAGGGATATTCCAATCGAAATGAAGAAGTGGTTTGATGTAAAATTTGCGGATCATGGGATTGCGTTAAAGAAAGTTTGTATAATGCCTATTTCTAAAGATGCCCCGCATGCAGGCGATATTGCGACAGATTTGGTATATGATAAATATGGCACGAAGTATGCTATATCACTTGGGTGGATGAAGAAAAACAGAAAGGGAAGGCCTGTTTACCCTATGAAGTATCTCAAGAATGTGCAAGATAGCCTCGTTTGGATTATTATAAATAATTTACGCAAAGAAGATGGTGAAGAAGTGGTTAATCCCCAGAAGTATTTGGATGAATTAAACTTTCTTTTCAAAATGCGCTCTTGGTTGCCAGGCGTAGTGTACCCAGTAGTAAAAGAAGCATTAAAAGTAAAATAAAATCTCGCGCAAGCGAGATTTTTTATGCGCTGTGGCGTCCTATTGCCTCTGCGATTTCTGCCATTGATGCTGTGCTGGGCAGCAGGGGTTCGAACCATACATTCGCGGTGCCCGATTTCATTTTTCCCCGCTTTGGCCAATAGAGTCCCGAATCTGTACCAACCGGCAAAATCGGCAATTTCAAATTTTCCGCAATAAATAATAATCCGCGTCTTAACTTGACCCCTGCGCCAGGTTTTACCCTTGTGCCTTCCGGGAAGATGATGAGTATCATGCCTTGCTTTATTTTTTCCGCAACGCTATCGGCCAGCTTTTGCATATTGGTCGCGCCCTTTGCACGATTAACAGGCAACATTCCAGCCCTCCAGAAAGCCCAGCCATAGACCGGAATCCACATCAATTCCCGCTTTATAATAAAAAAACAATTCGGCAGGTGTTTTGCCAAGACCGCAATTTCCAAAATAGACATGTGTTTTGCCGCGACAATTGCCTTTCCATCCGCACGTGTATAATTGCTGGGCATAATCGGAATTCCGTCTTCGCTGATCGCAGGATAATGAATCTGATATTTTATTCCGGCGATTATACGAACCAACCAAAGTACCCCCATCGCGCACCAAGCAACCATGCGCCTCATAAATGATCCCCCCAATGGCAAAGCAATCAAAATAAGCGGTACCCACAGAATAAACCACAGGCCAAGGCAGATGTTAAAAAATATAGTCTTCAGCATTTTCTATGTATCCATTACGGCAATTTAGGCGACCATGTTGGCTCCAGCCCGTTAACATTATCCGGCAGTTTTATATCATAAACATTCTGCCCCATTATATCCACGCTGCGAATATGGCTGACACGCTCTGTATCATCTTGCTTTTCCGTTTCATAATAAACAAGGCGACGGGATCCGGGCGCCCAAGATGGCGTTTCCATAAACCAACCGCCAGCCAAGATTTTCTCGTTCTTGCCACGCGGAGACATTACACCTATATAAAAGGTATCATCCGCTATCTTGGTAAATGCGATGTAGTTTCCGTCTGGCGACCATGCTGGCGTAGCATAGCGTCCTGAACCGAATGTAATACGGCTTTCAGACAGATTACCCAGATCCAGTACGTGAATCTGCTGGGTACCCGATTTGTTTGAATTAAATACAAGCCGTTTGCCATCTGGAGAATACGAAGGCGAAGTATCAATTACATCACCAAAGGTCAACTGGCGCAGTTTGTTTGTCTCCAAGTCGAGCTCATACAGGTTTGTGCTTCCATTTTTCACCAGTGACAAAGCTACCTTTGTTCCATCCGGCGAAAAGCGCGGCGCAAAAGTCATACCGCCAAATTGCCCCAGTCGCCTTTGCGCGCCTGTATTCAAATCCAGCGACCAGACCATCGGGTCATCATCGCGATAAGACAAGAACACAATCGTTTGCATGTTCGGCGAAAAGTGCGGCGACATCACCATACTTTTCCCGTCCGAAATATAGCGGAATCCAAATCCGTCGCTGTCCATGATGGCCAGTCTTTTTGTACGGTTCCTCATATCCCCGGTTTCTGTTGTCATAACTATTTGGGTGTCGAAATATCCGACTTCACCGGTCAGGCGCTCGTAAATAGCATCTGCCATAATATGCGCCAGGCGGCGGGCTGATTTTTTAGGCGCGACCAAAACTTGCGCTTCGATTTGCTCCTTTCCATTTATATCCCAGACATAGAATTGCAGCTTGTATTTTCCATCACCATCGTCGGATAATTTGGCTTGTACCAAAACTTGCGCCTTTATCGCCATCCAATCACTAAACCGGGGCATATCATCCATCTTTACATGTTGGGGATGGGCGCTTAATTTTATTATTCGGAACAACCCGGTTGACTTTAAGTCGTTCTCAACGACTTCGCGCAGCATTTCAGCAGTCTTGGCGTCAGCCTTGGCCGCATCGAATTTTTGAATAGCAATCGGCACAGGCGAAACATTGCCAGCGATAATATCGACTTTTAATTCTGCATGCGCCCACAAAGGCAAAAGACAAAAACAAACAGATAAGAGTAATTTTTTTAACATATGGTTTCCTTTCCTTGGCTTGGAGATTTTATTAGGTAGAGACGGAAAAAGCAACTTTTATTATGGGCACCATCCGCCGCGCTTTCCACCGCCGTATGGCACCGCTAGCTTCTCTTTCAACATTATAGTGCTGACGTCAACGCCGTCCGACATTTTCACATATGCATCAATTCGACCAAGATACTTGTCATCTTTTATACTGGAAAGCCAGATGGTAGAGCCCTCTGGTAAAAGTTCCATCAATCTATCACGTGCCAAGAATGCGCGCTGGATTTCCGATTCGCATTCTCCATGAATTTCCGGTGCGTCGATGCCGAGTATTCTAACACGTACGGAAACTTGAACATCATTTTCTAATTTCACAATCGCGGCAAAAGTATCACCATCAATGACATAGCCGGAAATAGCCTCTACAGATACCGCCGAATGCGCGTTTGCGCAAATAGAAATTAGCAGAAAGCAAGATACAAATAATTTTTTCAGCATGGGTTTTATTTTATTCAACCGGGCAAGAAAAAAGAAGTAAAAAATCCCGCGTGTGCGGGATTATTTTTATCTGGTAATCAGTTCCCAGAAGAAACCCTTTGGCGCCGTCGATGGAGTATACGCGCAGTTTGCAGTACTAGGAGGAGTGGTGCCAGGAATATAACCAATTCCAAGTCCAGTTGAGGGAAGATTAGGACAATATTGTCCATAGTTCAATGAACATGATACGTTGTTTCCATCGCATGCAAAGGGAACCTTTGGTATAAGACCATTCGAACCACCATTACCTGCCGAGGTTTCAGCAGTCGCAACTGGTGGAACAAATCCAATCGCTTGCCAGTTGGTTCCATCGTAAATAAACTCATAAACAGCAGCGTTTAATGGATTGTTTGCGCTAACTGCAGCGTCATTTACAAATATGGGTCTGGCGGTAAGATTGACGCCACTGGCGGTAACATTTAAGGTTGCAGCAGCAGTCGCGGTGCTATGAATCTTCGCAACCACGCGTCTGCCAGTTGCCAGAGAAGGTATGATCTTTGATGTGGCAAGAGTATATGTTGGTGCAGTTCCAAGAGTAGTTCCGTCAAGGTAGTTGAATATTGGATCGCTTTCTGGCATCAGCTCCCAAGCGGCCCCGTTATATACGAAATTATAAGTTTGTCCTGCACGCAACAGACCCGCTGCAATCGGGGCAGACCCCATATACTGAATTGTTTTTGCACCAGTGATGTTATTTATATTAATTGTTGATCCGCCGGTATTTGTATTGATGAATGTTGCTACTAGATGGGAACCTTTGGTCAGCATATCAGCGGTGAAATTTGTGAATCCATTTGCTGTCAAAGCGTAACTGTTTGTGCCGGATGCTGTTCCAGTAAATACGTTATCAGCAGTACCAATTATTTTGGCATTCCAATTAGTTCCATCATATGTAAATGAATATGTCGTACCTGCTATCAATAAATTTGTAGTGCTTATAGCTGCCCCATTTTGAAATACCGGTCTGGGGGTTTGTCCACCTACGGATAAAGTTGTAGCGGCAGAAGAATTAGCATGCAGGGTAGCGAATACAACGGCACCCGATACCTGATCATTTGCGGTGAAGGCCGGGGCAAGAAAACTGGGAGAGCCGGTCGCAATAGTAAGCGCAGTGGCTGATCCGCCAGTTAATATTCCATTGAATGCCCTGGTAAGATCAGGCTTGTTAAGCAAATCATTATAACTTCCCGTCTTTGAAACTTGATGAAGTGTAATATTACCACTCATCAATTCACCAGCACTGGGGGTTTGAGTACCTGTTGCATTAGTAATCAAAGTACCTGCTGGACCAATTGCACCTTGGTTTCCCTGGTTACCTTGCTGGCCGTTTGTACCAGCTGCGCCCTGATTGCCTTGCTGACCGTTCGTACCAGCTGTACCTTGATTACCTTGTTGACCATTAGTTCCAGCAGTACCTTGATTCCCTTGATTACCCTGGTTTCCTTGTTGTCCATTCGTACCGGCCGTACCCTGATTACCTTGATGGCCTTGATTACCTTGTTGTCCATTGGTTCCGGCAGTGCCCTGATTTCCTTGGTGACCCTGGAAGCCCTGGTTACCTTGATTCCCTTGTTGACCGTTGGTTCCGGCAGTACCTTGATTTCCCTGCTGTCCATTCGTGCCAGCTGTTCCCTGATTACCCTGGTGCCCTTGATTTCCCTGCTGTCCATTCGTGCCAGCTGTTCCTTGATTCCCTTGATGGCCCTGGAAGCCTTGATTTCCCTGGTTACCCTGTTGACCATTCGTACCGGCCGTACCCTGATTACCTTGCTGTCCATTCGTACCGGCTGTGCCCTGATTTCCTTGATTGCCTTGGTTCCCCTGTTGTCCATTAGTTCCAGCAGTACCTTGATTCCCTTGATTCCCCTGGTTTCCTTGTTGTCCATTCGTACCGGCCGTACCCTGATTACCTTGATGTCCTTGATTACCTTGATGTCCTTGATTACCTTGTTGTCCATTGGTTCCTGCAGTCCCCTGATTCCCCTGTTGACCGTTTGTGCCGGCTGTACCTTGATTACCTTGACTTCCTTGGTTGCCTTGCTGTCCATTAGTACCTGCGGTACCCTGATTTCCTTGGTGTCCCTGGAAACCCTGGTTGCCCTGATTCCCTTGCTGACCGTTGGTTCCTGCTGTTCCTTGATTGCCTTGATGTCCTTGGAATCCCTGGTTGCCCTGATTACCCTGTTGGCCGTTGGTTCCTGCTGTTCCTTGATTCCCTTGATGGCCCTGGAAACCTTGGTTACCCTGTTGTCCATTAGTACCGGCTATACCTTGGTTCCCTTGCTGGCCGTTAGTACCGGCTGCACCTTGGTCTCCTTGGTTGCCTTGCGGACCATAAGAACCGTTGCCGTAAATTGTGACTGTGCCATCAGAAGCAGATGTGACAGTTACTGCCCCTGTACCTTTAATTTGGTTAGCAGATGTTACATTTCCACTTTCCACATGATTTAAATATGGATCGGTTGTAGCCCTGTTTACCAGAGCATTTGGGCCGGTAGTGGTATCAGTAAAAACAGATATAGAACCATTTACAAGTTCTACATTCCCAGGTGTCCATAAGGTTATGCCAGGTTGATCGGCAATGAATCTGTATACTCGCCCATCTGTATAACGTACCAAGTCTCCAATAAAATAGTCTGATGTTATACTGAAAGCAGGAACATTTGTAGTGTCAAGTTTTTTCGCATGCCAACGTTTTGTTGTGGCGTCATATGTAAACGAATATTTAGAGCCTGGGACTAATGGATTTGATGGGCTAACAGTTGATCCATTTTGGAATATGTTATATGAGTCGGTGTTATTGACATTCAACATGAGACCTGACCAGAGACTTCCAGGAGGCATTGCGTGCAATGTAGCAAATACGACGGTTCCGTGCACAAGGTCATCTGCGGTAAAAGTCGGGTAAGTTATTAAGCTGTAGGACGGCAGAGTTCCGCTTGTTTTGTCCCCATTGAATGCCCTTGGCGCTGGGGGGCCGATGACAAGCGAGACATGTGCCATATCCCAAGCGCCGGCCGGATGCGCAGTAGTAAACCTATATACGCTTCCATTATAGACAACATGATCGCCAACAGCATATGCTGTGCCGGTAGAGAAATTAGGAACCCCAGTAATTTTTTGACCTGACCCATCTGTCGCATATATTGCAATATTACCAACATTTGCTTGAGAGGTTCCAGATACGCTTGTTTTTCTCTCCACATAATTCATAGATGTAATAATGTCAGTACCCGCCGAAAGTGCCGGCGTCGAAAACAACGCAATAATCAGCGCCGATATGCTGACTTTAGAGGCTTTCATAGAGATTTTCTTTCCTACTTTTATTCCTATTTCCCGATTCTATCACAAATCTTCGAATCGTGTCTAGTGCAAAAAGAAGTCAAGCAGCAAAAACATGTATTTTTTAGGTGGGTGGACGTCCTTGCCAGTAACAGGTATGGGCACAAAAAATAAATCCCGCATTTGCGGGATTTATTTTTTTTCTTCTTCTATGTTCGCAAGGGAAAATAAAACAGAGGATATTAAAGACTGATAGGGGACATGTTGCTTTTCAGCTAATTCTTTTATGCGGGTCAATATTTCTTCCGGAATTCGCATATTGATAACACAATTCGATTTATTAAAGGCACGATAGGCAGCATACTCTTTTAACAGAGCTTCTATGTTCATCACAAAAATCTGCTGCATTACATTTGGCATATTTTGTCCTTACGTCCTGCAATACCGGCGCATATACTGGCAACTATACCATTGTATTTACACTTGTCAATACATTTGTGATGTCAGCTGTAATGGCGTGTGTAATGACCTACGTAAAGACAAGTGTATGCATAATAATGTTTGACAAACCGCGGGATAGGTGTAAGATTCTGGGAATAAAATTTATCAAGGGCTTGTAAAATGTACTTTTTCCCAAAACGACATGCAAGGGCAGTTTTTCATGGTGAGCTGATCATGCCGTTTGGTCATATGACTCATGAACAATTAGTGGTATGTGTGGAAGAAGAACTGGCCGGAGAAGATCCTAATTACCAATTTGGGGATCTTTTTGAAGAAGCTTATGCCATTCAAGTTCTGCATGTTTTCAAGTATATTATTATGATTTCATTTGATATTGCCGAAGACTATGAAATTTCCCTGAATAACTGGACGACAATAGCCGCTGAATTTTTGTGCGCGAAATATCTTGATTCCCTGGGGGGATATATGTTCCAGCGAACTTTTTCCGATGCTTTCAAGCTCGCGCTGGATAACTGGGAACGCATGTTGGAAGAATCCGAAGATTATGAAGAATTTGAATCTGATAAAATCCAAATGGTTTCGCTAAAATCGGGAACTCGTAAACAATACAAAACATTAAATTGCAAAGATTGTCAGGTATTTGGGGCATGTAATCGCAAAAAGCCCAAGGATTGTGACTTTATCAATGCGGTTGAGAATAAGATCGGCGCTAAAAATATGATCAAGGCGCCGGAAGTCATCAATCGCCAAGATAATAAATTTTTAAAGAAAGAAGTAAATGTTTCGATGAACCCAAATGCGCTTAACAATGAAATGTTAAGAAAAGAGCTGGAAGGGGTTTGGAATTATTTTTATGCAAATAAAGTAGCAAGTAATAATCAGAATAAAAAATAGCCACTGATATGTGGCTTTTTTTTATGCCTTTTTTTCAAAGCCAAGAATTGTTGCGACATATTTAAGATATTCCAGTCCCCAGCGCGACAGCCTTTCAGAAGGAGGCATTTTCTGTAATCTGACGGGGCAGGGGATTACGGTCGCTTTTGGCATTTGCCGTTTTATCAGCAATAACGATCTGTTCATATGATCTTCGGTTGTGACGACTATGATTCGTTTTAGATTTTTTTCCCTTGCGATTTTTCGCACGGCCAATGCATTTTCGAAAGTGGATTTCGAATCGATTTCTATATGAACCCGGCTTTTTACTTCTGTCGGGATCAGCGCGGCGTATTCATGGCCGCCAACGCCTATGATTTGCAATTTTCTATCCGCATGATTTTCTAACAGGTTCATCGCATAAGGAATCCGTCTGATATCGCCGGTCAAGACAAACAAGGTATCATCCCCGCGCACTCTTGCGCAATTATTAGGCGTCGCTAACTTGAATGCGACTGCGCCGGCGGCAATAACAAGCAGGATCAGTAAAGATGGAGTAAGAAGTTTCACGATGCCATTTTAGAAAATAATCCCGCCGGATTGAAAGATGTTTTTTACTGACCCGAATAAAATAAAGTTGCGGAAAAATATTTCTATTTGATTTTCTGGATTCGAGGAATAAAATCAGTCAGATGATTAAAACCGCAAAAATTAAAAAGTTTTCAGCAAACGCGCTATGCGCGCTGATTCCATCGCGCAAGTGTCGACAAAAAGCTCGTGCTGCGATTTGCCAAAAGTCAATTGAGGAAGCAAAGCCCATTAATTCTCGTCCAGGGTTTTTTCTGCAGCCACACAATGTGGGAAAATATTCTTACTATAATGCTGGCTTGACATGCTTGAGCCCTGATACAAAAATCGGAAAATATTGCTCCATAGCTGCCGATGTTGCATTGGGACCGAGCCAGCACAACAAGGAATTTCTAACAACTTCTCCGGTCGCCGTCAAGTCAGGATTCATGAATTTTCCCATGCCCAGTTTCAAAGGATTTAAAGGCAATGGGTATTCTCCTGCGCCGGTTATCGTTGGAAATGATGTCTGGATAGGCCGGTGTGCCACGATAATGGACGGGATTAAAATCGGGGATGGCGCAATAATCGGCGCAAACGCCGTGGTAACGAAAGATGTGCCGCCCTATGCGATTGTTGGCGGGGTTCCGGCAAGAATTATTAAATACAGGTTTGATAAGAAAACGATTCGTGAATTGCTGGAATTAAAATGGTGGGATTTAGAAGATTCAGTCGTTGCGACTTTGCCATTGAATGATGTTAAGCAGGCGATAGCTATGCTGAAAGAAATTCGCGGCTGCTAGCTTCCCAGAATTTTCATCGTAGTGCGGTGCGCCAAGAATGCCGTCAGAACAACCATACCGATCGCCAGCACAACAATCGCAACCCAACCGCCGATCGGGATTCCCATCTGGGCCATCAATCCGATTCGTGTTCCTTGTGCCATCGCCATAATCAGGATCAGCATAGGTGTCGCCAATAACAGCCCGATACATGATGCAATTGCGCCGATTTTTAATAAGCGGCTGCGTACTTCCCGCGCAACAAACGAATCGTTCGCACCGACCTGGGTCAGTATTTCCAATTCGCGCTTGTGCAGCATCGTTATATTTCTGGTGATATATAAAATGCATAATGCTATTGCGCCCAAGACCATCAGCATTACCAATGCCGAAATGGTCATAATTTGCCAACCAGCCTTGGTGATATTTTTTGCGCCTGCTGCGTGTGTTATAAACCTGACATTTGAAATTCCGCGCACTTGTTCCCCGAAAGTACTGGCGCTTGATTTTTTGTTAAATTCAACCTCTATCACTTTTGGCAAATATGCGGACAAGGCATCGTTGCTGCCCAGCCATGGACGCAGCATTTTTTCTACTTCCGAATCAGGCAAGACTTGCGCGGATTTTATAGCGCGCTTGTTATCATCAATCAGTTTCGTTACCGCCGCCGAATCACCATTGGGCAGAATCTGAATCGTTGCAAAAGTATCCCAACGCGAATTCCATTTACCCACGCCGTTGCCAATTCCGATTGTAATGCCCAGCGCCAAAATTGCCAAGAACGATAGCAGCGCCAACAAACCCGCCAAAAAAAGCATCTGGTCGCGGACGAAAGAAAACACCAAAGGACTTTTGCGCATAATCACTTTTCATCCCCCGCGATTTTCGAGAATTGATTTTCCAAATCCAGCGAGAGCTTTGAAAAATAATTTTCTGGTTTTTTGCGCCCGGGATCGGCCGCGTTTGTCTTCAGTGTGCGTGCGCGTACAGGTTCTTCCCCGGTTGGATTATTTTGAAACATTACGTGCTTGTCTGCGACCAAGATTTTTGGGAACTTATAAGTCTCTATCAGCTTTGTGCTGTGTGTCGCCAGTATTATTGTTGTCCCAAAGTTTTTATTCATCTGCAAAAATAATTCCATCAGGCGCGCTGCCGAATCGTCGTCCAGGTTTCCAGTCGGTTCGTCCGCCAGCAAGATTTCAGGCTGAGTAATAATTGCGCGTGCAACCGAGACTCTTTGCTGTTGACCACCGGAAAGGTTTAATGGTTTTTGATTTGCGTATTGCGCCAGCCCGACCCATTCCAGAGTTTTCGCCACCAGCTTTTTCACATATTTTTCATCCGCGCCGCGAACACGTAAGGGCAGGGCGATATTATCAAAAACTGACAAGTGTGATATCAGAGAGTATTCTTGAAATACGATCGCCATCTTGCGACGAAGGGCGGTGATATCATCGCGTGACATACCGGCAGTAGTTTTCCCGAACAGTTTAATTTGTCCGCGCGATTGAGGATGCAGATGATAAATCAAACGCAATAGGGTCGTTTTTCCCGCGCCGCTGGCGCCAGTTAAAAAGTAAAACGCACCACCGCTGATATTGAAAGATACATCAGAAAGGACTTCGCGTCCGCCTTCATAGCGTGCGGCTACATTAGCAAAAGAAATGATTGTCCCCGTTTCCATGTCTAGATTATAGAAAGTCGCCGGTCGTTAGTCAATAGTCGTTAGTCTTTTATTTCCACGAACCGCGGGCAGTTTATCCCAGGACGGACGATTTGGTCGGACCAATTTTTAGTCGGGCGAACCCAAATGCTGCCGTCTGATAATTCTTTATAAACAACCAGGTCTTCCAAGGTTTCGCAGTCTTTGGCAATATAAAGAACCTGGACTTCGATACCTTTGAAATGTCGATATTTCGCGCCGATTTTTACCATTTTATGGAACCTTTCTTTACACTGAATTCTTTATAGAACTTATAATCCTCCGGAGTGAATTCCAATATGGAAAAGTCTCCGCCGTCTTTGCCATCCGGATAATACATTTTCCAAGAATCGTCCCAAAGCGCATCTTTGGTCGCATCATCTATAATTTCTTTGACATGACCGGTTAACAGCAATCCATTAAAGCTGTCGTCATAGCAATAAATTGATGCGGCGGGATTCTTACGAATTTGCCCGATTTTGTCAGAGCTAGTATTAGTAATAAATAACAGCCGGTCGTCTTTTTTGAAAAGGGGGACCAAGTGTGGCGCGATGTTTCCATTACGGATATTAATCAGTGCGCGCATTACTGGTGTGCCTGTATTATCAATGGTGCTTAACATTACAATCGTTCGCGCGTCTATGAATTTAATTATTTCTTGTTTAGTCATCTTCTAACTCCTTTTCGATTCCCGCCAGTAATGCATCTATGCGTTCTGATTTTTCCAAAGTATCGTCGTATACGAATCGTAAGTCTGGGACATATTTTTGATCCATGCGCTGCGCCAGCTCGAACCGAATCGTATTTTTTTCCGCATCCAAGCGTTTCTGCATATCACGCGCGCCTTGCCAGTAGAGGCGTACAAACTGCAGTCCGCCATGAGATTCCGCGCCGACCAAGGTTACAGGGATTTCGCGCTCCCGCAGAATTTCCGCAACCAAGGCCTGAACTTTGGCCTCTATGCGATCCGCACGCGCAAAAGATTTATTGTTTTGTTTTTTCATTTGTTTTTGTATTTTATTGCAGATTTGGTGCGTCTGCGTTTGCCATTTACTTCATCAAGTATTTGTTCCGGAGTTTTTCGTCCGCTCCAACGCTTTTTCCTTGTCGGAAAATTGCTGGCAAGTTTTACATTATCACCTATGGCTTCTTTGACCGAATGTTCTTCAATATTACTTATTTCATAATCTTCAGTTCTTAAATAATGAAGGGCCTCTGACGGAGCACTCGTCCATTCGTGGGCAGCTTCCCCAATAAAGTAGAGGTTTATTGTTTTCTTATTGCAAAATTTTATTATCGTTTTGACGGTTTTAGGCGACAGTATCTGAAAATTTTTGATTATTATGTCACCGGAGAATTTCGGCCCCAGAGTTTTTTCCAAATATTCATCTGAAATATCGGCATTGGCATAATTAACTGTATAATCACATGCGTTTTTTATAGACGCTGTTCCAGGGTATATGACTATCGGATTTGATCTGCCCAGTTTGTTTTCTTTATATTCTTGATCCAAGGTTTCGAGAAGGTTTTTAATATAATGCTCGATGGCTTTGAGGTTATTGCTAATCTTTACAATTATATTTGCCATAATAGGAATCCTTTTTGCGCTTTACTCTCCCATATAGATTATTATATACTGGCGTTCATGAAACTTCAAGACTATCTTCTAAAGAAATCTTCCCATCCGGCAATTGTTTGGATAGTGGGTATTTTGACCATGTTCGAGAGTATTTTCCTATTTGTTCCACCCGAAGTCTTTATGACGCCGCCAATAGTCGCGGATAAAAAGCGCGCAGTACCGGTAGTCATTGCCGCAAGTATCGGCTCCCTCATCGGTGGCGCAATTTCTTATTTAATTGGAATGTGGGTTTTCAGTACCGTAGGTCTTTGGATTATAAATACATTCACAGGACCAGAACAATTTGCCATCGCCCAAGCAATGTTTGCGAAATATGGGATGCTTATAATATTCTTGTCAGCGTTTTCACCGGTGCCATATAAGTTGCTTGCGATGTGTGCCGGATTTTTGGGTTTTCCTGCTTTGCTGTTCTTGGGATTGTCAGGAATTTTCCGCACGGCCAGGTTTGCGATTGTCGGATTCTTGCTGTGGCGGTTTCAAGCACAAGCAAATGCAATCGTAAGAAAATATTTCTGGCCTTTGACCATATTGGCGATACTGGTCGCAATATCAGGTATATTCTTATTGTTTTTATTTTGATTTTTATGATTTTTATCACTTGAATCATTCCAAATACTAGTATACTATTGCCGCGAAAAAGGAAGTGGCCATGAGTCAATGCACAGGCGATTGTGAAAATTGTAAAAATGTTCCCGGGTCCACCAGTCCGGTGCAAGTCTACAATATTAAGTCCGGACTGAAAGACGTAGCAACTGTATTAGCTATTTTAGCTTTATATGTCGGATTTGTCGCAGCTTGGACTAACTGGGATAAGCGTAAAGAAGAAAACAAGAATATAAACAAAATAGAAAACGTAAAACAACAATGAATCAAAAAAATGACAAAAAGAGGTGAATAGAAATGAAAAAGAATAAAATTGAAATTAATTTATCTAACGAGTTATTAAAAAAACTACTTATGGTAATAGGGACACTTGCGTTTGCCCTCGGGTGTATCAGTTGTAATAAAGACAATGTACAAAAGCAGATAAAAGAAAAAATATGCAATGAAAGACAACATTAGAAATTTTGCAATTATTGCTCATATCGATCATGGAAAGTCGACTTTGTCTGACCGGATTATCGAATACTGTGGTGGGTTGGAATCGCGCGAGATGAAGGCACAAGTCTTGGACAGCATGGATATCGAACGCGAACGCGGAATTACAATCAAAGCGCAAACCGTTCGCCTTAACTACAAAGCGAAAGATGGTCATACATATCAATTGAATTTGATGGATACGCCCGGGCATGTGGACTTTACTTATGAAGTATCGCGGTCGTTGGCGGCATGCGAAGGCGCGCTGTTACTGGTGGATGCTACGCAGGGCGTTCAAGCGCAGACTTTGGCAAATGCCTATCTGGCGATTGATAATGATTTAGAAATTCTTCCCGTGCTGAACAAGATTGATTTGCCTTCCAGCGATGTTTGTTCCACACGTGATCAGATTGCGGATGTTATTGGGCTGGATGCGTGCGACGCGCTGTGTGTTTCTGGAAAAACGGGTGAGGGCGTATCAGAGTTACTGGAAACAATAGTGCAGAAATTACCAGCGCCGCATGGAAATGTGAATGCGCCGACACGGGCGCTGTTGGTGGATTCTTGGTATGATTCTTATTTGGGCGTTGTGGTCTTGGTGCGCGTGGTCGATGGCGCGTTAAAGCGTGGGCAAAAAATTAAATTCATTGCAACCGGTGCGGAATATAATATTGATAAAATCGGATACTTTACGCCGAAAATGGTGAATGTCGATACTCTGCACGCGGGCGAAGTCGGATTTATTATCACAGGCATGAAGACGATTCATGATTGTAAAGTCGGTGACACCATAACAGATTCAAGGGCGGAAAATATTCCTCCATTACCGGGATTCAAGCCATCCATTCCTGTTGTGTTTTCTTCATTCTTTCCGGTAGAAGCGGATGATTATCCGACGTTGCGTGACAGCGCGGAAAAATTAGCGCTGAATGATGCCAGCTTTGTATTCACTGTGGAAAAGTCATCTGCGCTGGGATTCGGATTACGCTGCGGGTTCCTTGGTCTGCTGCATATGGAGATTATTTCGGAGCGTTTAAGCCGAGAGTTTAATCTTAATCTTATTAATACGATTCCATCGGTGTTGTATAAATTGCACTTGCGTGGCGGAGAAATTATCGACTTGGAGAATCCCGCCGACATGCCTGATCCGGGGCGGATCGATTTTATCCAAGAACCTTGGGTGCGCGCGACAATCATGCTGCCAGAACAATACATTGGCGGCATTATGGCGCTGTGTTCGGAACGCCGAGGGATTCAGGAAAATATGAGCTATGTTGGGCGGCGCGCGGTTTTGACTTATCGTCTGCCACTGGCAGAAATAGTATTTGATTTTTATGATCGCGTGAAGTCATTAACATCCGGATATGCAAGTTTTGATTATGTGCTGGATGGATATGAAACCAGCGACCTTGTAAAAGTTTCTGTTTTGGTGAATGAGGAAGTTGTAGAGCCTTTGTCATTCTTGTGCCATCGCAGTTTTGCGGAAAAGCGCGGCCGTCAGATTGTAGAAAAATTGAAGGATTTAATTCCTCGGCATCAATTCAAGATTCCTCTGCAGGCGGCGATCGGCGGAAAGATAATTGCGCGCGAAACCATCGCGGCATATCGTAAAGACGTAACAGCAAAATGCTATGGCGGGGATATTTCCCGCAAACGTAAATTGTTGGAAAAACAAAAAGAAGGCAAAAAGCGCTTGCGTTCATTCGGCAATGTCGAAATCCCGCAAACCGCGTTTATAAATGCTTTGAAGGTTGGAGATTAAATATATAGGGGGGAATATATATGAAACAAAAGGAAAAAAAGTGGGAATCGTAAGAATCATAAAGGCCGCAGTAAATTACTATCACGCAGAATCAAAATATCTTGATGCCTCAAGCAATTTGGAAAATGCCCGCCGTAAGATAATAGCCCCGATTGAAATAGTTAACGGGGAAGACTTTAATCGCTATAAGTCCGGAAATCATGACCGGCGCAAATATTACTTTTGCAAATATCCGATTTGTCATAAAGAGCTTTGGACTGTCGGGGATCAGGAAGCGTTCCATTTTAATCGTCATGATCTTGTTTGTGGAAATTTTGAAGACGGGAAGCCTTGTGAAAATAAAGATTGTGTAACTCGTCAAAAAGACAACCATAAATATCAGACATGTTACAGCAATTATACCGCGGCCAAGACGCACAAGCAGAGATGCTGGAAGGCTATATTTACCAGAAACCCGAAAAAATAAGAGGGATAAAGGATGAAATTTATAGAAACCATAAAAGACTACTTTTCCGCAAGGACCGCTTATCAGATCGCTTTGGGCAAGTTGGTAATTGCTGGTTATGAAATAAGAGGGTATCAGGACGTTTCCGAAGAAGAATTCAGAAGCTATAAGTCCAGAAAACAAAAACGAGATCATTGCATACATGTCGTTAATTATATAGAGGATAAGGATGATGGGGAATATAGGTGGTTTGAATCTCACGAATTGTTTTGCTACTGTGAAAATTTTGAGGGCAAGAAATTGTGTAAAGATAAAGAGTGCCCAGGCCATAAAAACTATCGTAGACACCACAGATGTTACAACAATTATATCAAGGCCGAGAAACACATGAAAGAATGCTGGAAGGCTATATTTACCAGAAATCCGAAAAAGTAAGAATGTCGCATCAATTTTTCTTTTCACCGCATATTATTGGAAGCTTGCCTGTGCCAGCGACTGGCTTTGATGTGGTGCAAGATATTGCAGAACCACGCTTGCGCTTGTATATAACTTCGCGCGGGATTAAGACTTTTTTTACACGCAAGCGGGTTCGCGGGCGCGACGTTCGTATAATTATCGGCCGCTTTCCTGATGTTTCCGTAGAAGATGCCCGTAATGCGGTTTCGGAAAAGATCGCGGAATCCGCCGCACCGGTTAAAGTTCGCCGCAATCGTATCGTTTTCGACAGATTATTTGCCATTTATCTTTCCCGCAAAGTCAACAGGACCGAAGAAAGCCTGATGAAACTGAAACGCACCGCATCGCGTCATTGGGCATCCTTGATGCAGCGAGAAGTTGCAGATATCACTTCGGATGATCTGGCAGCGATACATGAAAAGATTTCCGAAACTGCTGGCATTGCGACCGCAAACCGCATGCTGGAAATTTTAAAGAGCATGTTCAAGTTTGCAATAGAGCAGGGACATATAACCAAAAATCCTGCTGCCGATCTGGAGAAATTTACCGAAAATCGCCGTCATCGTGATTTAACCAATGAAGAGTTTTCGCGTCTTATGAACGCCATCAAGAAAGAAAAGAATTATACTCTACGCTCGGCTTTCCTGATGCTGGTATTTGGGTTTGCCCCAAAGTCTGCTATTTTTGCCATGCGCTGGCGAGATTTTGATTTTAACAGTGATACCTGGCTGGATCGTCCCCTGTCCGACCCGGCGGTTGTATTATTGCGGAATGTTCCTCAATCTGGAACTTGGGTGTTCCCCAGTCGCGGACGGCACCTGACTGATCCGCGCAAGGCTTGGGCGGGTCTGGTGCGCAAGGCTGGCTTATTGGATGTTCAAATGAACGATATTTACAAGCATTTATCCCGAAATCTTGCTTGGTCCGCCGATCGGGAGCAATTAAGGGCGAATATGAACGAGGTAATTGACCATTTGTTATAATTTGTTATAAAACTTGACATGGGGGGCGGCAGAGTGGTATCTTATTCAAAGTCGCCCAAAAAAGATCAGATAAAAAGGGCACAAAAAATTTAACTCTAACAAAGGATAAGAAATGAGTACTTTTGACAAAGTTCAAGCGATAATAGTCGAAAAATTAGGCGTTCCAAAAGAAAAGGTCACCATGGACGCAGAATTTATCGCAGACTTGGGCGCAGACTCGCTGGATACGGTCGAATTCATTATGGACGTTGAGAAAGAATTCAATATCACAATTCCAGATGATGCCGCTGCAAAGATGAAAAAGGTTAAAGATGCCGTCGACTATATCGATGCACATTCAAAGCCTGCTGGCGGTGCGAAAGCGCCGGAAGCAAAACCTGCTGCAAAAAAATAAAAAATCCCGCAAAAGCGGGATTTAATTTTTTCTAGCGGAAATAAAGTCCCCCGCAAATTCCCCACACAAACAAGTTATGTCCGGAATATGTAATAGAAGAATTGTCTTTTTTTCCATCAATCGCCATCCCAACATTCGTCGATAGGCCGATAAATAGGGCCGGCACTTCGCTGCTTTTCGGATTAATAATGAATTTAAGATCAACAGGGATTGATAGTTGGTTTCTGTTACCAGCTTTTCCGATTTCTTTTGTATTTGATATAAACCGCCTGATCCCAGCGCCAGTGCTGATATCTATCGCAATTATTTTGCCAAAGCCAAATTGCAATGCAGCCATCGGAACGAATTCTATGTACATGCCGTCAGTGTATCCCTCGCCAAAACTTCCGTCCGGGCAGGTAAAAGATGAAAATTCTGATCTGCTTCCAAAGCCGACTCTGCCGGCCAGGCCCCAATCAATATCGAACTTTCCTTTGCTTTTAGCGTTGACGTAATAAATAGTTTCCAGCCGACCGGCGGTTTCTGACTTATTTTTATTTGTTTTGCCGAACAGCATTGATGGTCCGAAACAAAAGCCGGATTCTTTTCCTTTGAAAGGTTTTACATTTTGCGCATCCGCTTTCTTTGGGGCAAAGCTGAACAATACGATGAATGCCATTAATAAGGCTTTTTCAAAATTTTTCATGATTGATATAATATCCAAAATAATTAATTTGTCAATATTAATTTGATCTTTTACAAACTATTTGCGGGGCTGATATTTTCTGATAGTATTTGCGTAAGACCAATAAACGGAGTTTTCATGACACGCAGAGTAGTCATCACAGGCATGGGAATAGTGTCCCCTAACGGCACAGGAATAGACCATGCTTGGAAAAATATAGTCGCCGGTAAGTCCGGCATAGGCCTGATATCCACAATCGATGTTTCTGATATGCCATCGAAAATCGGCGGAGAGCCAACACTCGGCAAAGAACCAGGCGAATGCGATTTTGATAAAGTTGCAGATGCGAAAGAACAACGCAGATCGGATAAATCCATATTATATGCGCTGGTGGCTGCAGACGAAGCTTTGCACGATGCGGGCGACTTGGGCGATCCCGAACGCATAGGCGTTTGCATTGGAGGTGGAATTGGTGGGCTGCAGACCATTTATGATGCTTGTATGGAGCTGGATAAAGAAGGTCCGCGCCGTATAAATCCATTTTTTATCCCCAGTGCTTTGATTAACATGGCGGCCGGACAAGTTTCCATTAAATACGGATTCAAAGGCCCGAATATTTCCATCGTAACTGCTTGCGCGACAGGAACTCATTCGATTGGCGAAGGCGCGCGTTTGATTATGCATGGCGACGCCGATGTGATGGTTTGCGGCGGAACCGAAGCAGGGATATGTCGAATCGGACTGGCAGGATTTTGCGCTATGCGCGCTTTATCGACACGAAATGATGACCCGGCAGGCGCATCCCGGCCTTGGGACAAAGGGCGCGATGGATTTGTAATTGCCGAAGGCGCAGGCGTTTTGGTCTTGGAAGAATATGAACATGCCAAAGCGCGTGGCGCAAAGATTTACGCCGAAGTTGCGGGTTATGGAATGTCCGGCGATGCGCATCATATCACAGCGCCGGCTGAAGGCGGCGAAGGCGGGCTTCGCGCGATGAAGGCGGCATTAAAGGACGCGAGTCTTTCGCCCGAATCAGTGGACTATATTAATGCGCATGGCACCAGCACAGGCCTTGGCGATGTTGGTGAATTAACTGCGGTGCAAACATTGTTTGGCAATTTGCCGGTTTCTATGTCCAGCACGAAGTCTATGACAGGACACTTGTTGGGCGCGGCGGGTGCAGTAGAGGCGATTTTCAGTGTTCTTGCCATTCGCGATCAAATTGTTCCACCAACGATTAATTTGACGGATCCAGAAGACATGGTTGGGAATTTCGATTTGGTGCCGAATGTTGCGAAAAAGCGCAAGGTTGATATTGCGATCAGCAATTCGTTTGGTTTTGGCGGCACAAACGCGAGTGTATTATTTAAGAAAGTTTAAAATTAAACTCTTTTACTATCCCCCTTATGGGGGATTTTTTGTTATTGAATTAATTTTTTGTCATGATTATAATTCGGTTCTCTTCCCTCGGAAGAAACACTAAACCAGAATAAATAGGAACTATCATGCCAAATGAAACTACTATGAAAACAGATGAAATCAGTCTTGGTAAAGGATTTTCCCCATCTTCGCCAAAACCTATATTTTTTATCGAAGGACGTAAATATCGCGCGCAAACTAATTCGAGTCCAGCCAAGTTGTACGAAACGGATAAAGAAGCCCAGAAAACTTTTGCAGCGTATGAGAATCGGGTAGAAGTAAATGTAAAATTACGCAAAGATGTTCGTTCGCAGGATTGTGTTGTCAGGAAAAAATAAAACTGTAAAACTTTTATCAAATCCCTTGCGCCGGGGCACTCGGCGCATTATTATTGCCTTTGACATGAAGAAAAAAAAGAAAACTATTAACAAGCAGAAAAATTATTATTTTTTAACTGCTATTTTTTCCCTGTTAATTGTGCTGTCTGCCTTGTGGTTTGTCGGTTTTCACAGCGGGGTAAGGGGACCTGTTTCTTTTCAGATCACCAATGGTGCAACTGTTGGCGGCATTGCTTCGCAGCTGAAGGGCAAGGGATGGATCAGTTCTGCCGACACTTTCAAGGTTATGGTTATGGGATTTGGCGGGCGCGTCCAAGCCGGCGAATATGATTTGCCTCGGGGCGCCAGCACTTGGCGAATCGCAAGGATGTTCGCAACTGGCGACATCGCCAGCACGACTATCATTATTCCCGAAGGTCTTACTGTGCGGCAAATTGTTGGTGTTCTGAATGAAAATAAATTCTTGAAAGGCGAAGCGTTAAAGGTAGAGATCAAAGAAGGCGAATTATTTCCTGATACTTACACCGTTGCCAAAGGAACGCAGCGTGCAGCTGTGATAAAACTAATGCGTGACAAGATGCAGGATATTCAGCGTGGCTGGGAAGCATCCGGTCGCCATGCGCCAAAGCCTTTGAAGAATTGGAATGAAGTCATAACACTGGCATCGATTGTTCAAAAAGAAACACCAAAAAAAGAAGAGATGCCGACCGTCGCATCTGTTTATCTTAACCGGCTGCGCGTGAATATGAGGCTGCAAGCCGATCCGACCGTTGTGTATGCGATAACAAATCGGATGGGCGATATGGAAGGCAAGGCGCTGCTGACAGAACATTTGCAGGTAGAGCATCCTTTTAATACTTACAGGAATTATGGTCTTCCGCCGGCGCCAATCGCAAACGTAGGACGCGAGGCAATTGCTGCGGTTTTAAATCCTGAAAAAACAGATTATTTATTTTTTGTGGCAGATGGCACCGGGGGGCATAACTTCTCGGTCGATTACGAAGGGCACAAGGAAAATCGCGAAAAATGGCGTGAAATAAAGAAAAACAGGAAATAATTCCGCGTCAAAAGGCGCGGTTTTTAATGTTAAATAATATAAAAACTTGTCAAATTTTTCTTACTAGTCAGTTTGGATGAGGTCTTTTTTGTGATATAATGTATTGACACAAACTAGGGAAAATACATCATGAAAAAAACTTTTTTAATAGCGCTGGGCGTTGGAATGTTTTCCTTGCCCATTGCCCATGTTTCTGCCGCAAATACTGTGACGAAAACTTATTCTGGCGAAGGGGTTAAGGTCATAAATAACTTTAATTTGGCCGCCGAACCGATTCGGCCTGCTGCCGTTTACGCTGCGCCAACGCCGGTCTATGTTGCGCAACCTGTGCCGATGTATACGCAAGCTCCGCCGCCTTATGCCGTGCCAGTAGCTATTGATCAAGACGAAGTTCGTCCGGCAGTGATAAGACGGGTAGAGGAACCGGAACGCGACTGGTATGCTGCGATCAAATACGTTCATACTCTTGCGACATTTACTTCTACACATCATACGGACGGGGTTTACTGCGTAGGTGGAAAGTACTGTGTTGATCATTTCAATCTTGTGCCGATGATGGGATTCGCGTTGTCTGCTGGAACAGTATACGGCGATGATTGGCGGTTCGAATTGGAAGCAGGATATACAGGACAATATTCTGATTCCGACGAAGACGTGCGATTCGGAATTTCCGCGCCTTATTTGACGTTCAATGCTCTTTATAATTTCGGCGGTGCAAAAAATAGCGGATTTTATTTCGGACCGGGAATAGGATTTGCATTCCCAACGACCGAGATTACCGCGGGTGATACGCTGGTGCATTTCTTGCATAAAGATTCGCGCAGGACTGTATTTTCTCCGATGTTGGCGGCGCTGGCCGGTTTCCAATGGAAATTCACCGAACAGTTCGCTTTGGATATCGGGTACAAGTTCTATACCTTCAGCGGAACGGAGCATTCGCGCGATTTCCAGATAACATTAACCCCGCCTACTACGTCGCATAAGTTTACGAATAAGACAGGTTGGTTGGTAAATAATGCGTTCAGCATCGGGTTGAGGTATTACTTCTAGCGAATAGCTATTTTATGAGAGAGAGAATTGAGATTTTTTATTAAATCTTTATCGATACTAGCTATCTGCTATGCGTTGCTTGCCAGCGCGAACGCGGCTGTTTCCGTAAAGCCTGTTAATGTCGGCAGTGTGTCAACATCTGCGACCGGCAGCACTGCAACACCGACAAGGGCGCCGGGTGCGGCCAGGTTAGGTGGCGGAACGGTTGTAAGCGGTGGCACTGCGGCCAACCGCGGCATTACTGCACCGCGTACTAATACCATCAGCAAATATCTTCAGTCCACAGCGAATACTTTGAATCCCGGTTCTATCGTAAAAGTTCCGGGTGGTGGTGGTAATATCAATATAGATTTATCGAACTATTATACTATTTCGCAAACAGATTCTTTGTTGGAGCAAAAGCAAGATCTGCTGATCCCAGGGGAATGTATTACCATGAACGGTAATGAAATTTCTGTGGACAGCGCTTGTGTCCTTGGTGGCGGCACAGGAACTTGCGACACATGCGAAGCCGGAGAGCAGGGCGAACAAGGAGAACCCGGACGCGAAGTCGAAATGCGCGCGACCGTAGATTATATCCAATGGAAATATGTTGATGAACCAGGATCGGCTTGGCGTAATCTGATTGAGCTTTCAGCGTTAAAAGGCGCGGATGGTACAAATGGTGCAGATGGCGCAGATGGCGCGCCAGGCACACCGGGCACACTTTTGCCGCCTGTTCCACCAGAGTGCAACATCGGTGGAGTCAACTATTGTCATTTACATGTAGACCCAAACCATGCTGGTCCTTATCCAACAACGGAAGATATGGAGTGGCGCTTGATGATATAAAAGTGCTATAATAAGAAACGAAAGAAAAAATCGCCGAAGAGGCAAACAAAAATAAAAAGGAGAAAGAAATGAAAAAAACACTTGTAACATCGCTGGCCGCGCTGGTTACAGTTGGTGTTGTATCGGGTGCCAAAGCTGCTGGTATTCCACCAGTGGTGGTGACCCCGGACCCAACCACTACGATGAGCTATTATACTTTGGGCGATCCGAACGATGATAAAGGAGGCATGGGCTTGCCAGTTGCGGAAGAAAGATTCCGTAATGCGATTGGTTGGACCAACGAACTGAAAACTAATAACAAAGCGATCGTTCCTGCGATCAACGAACTTGTCGACACGATCAGTGATTTCACTCCGCCGACTGGTGGTATCGCGACAGAGGTTAATTCGGATAACGAAATCGACCTGTTGTATGTATCGGATCACTTGAATGTTACCGTCGGTAACGAGCTGGATGTTAAGGTTAACGGAACCATTACATCCGACACTACTATTGGTGGTGGTGGCAGTATAGTTACCGGTAAAACTGTTTATGATTATATAAAGAATTATACACAGACACCATTGACTGCCAGGGACGGTATTCTTATTGATGGCAGCGACAGCGATCAAATATGGGCAGTCGGGGACAGTGACAGAGCTGTTACCGTTACGTCCGATGGTATCGGTGTCGTGGTTGATAATTCTACCGTTGTAATAAATAACGGAAAGCTGACAGCCATTGCCGCCAGCAATCCGATTTTCGAAGATGACGGTATTAATGTCTATTGGGGCGCGGGATCTGATTCCGACAAACAATATGTAAGGGCAGTCGGAGATATCGACAAAGCTGTTGAGGTCACATCCGACGGCATCGGAGTCATCGTGAAAAGCGATGGCGCCATCAGTGCCGCATCAGATGGCCTTGCGGTTAAAGTTGACGGAAGCACCGTTATAATTAATTCCGATGGAAACTTGGAATCTACTGGTGGAATACCTCCCCCAGGGTCGGATTGTTATATCGCTGGGGTTAACTACTGCGTTCTGTCTTATGACACTGCCGCAAGCGATTGGGTATGGAATAAGATGATTTAATCCAAGCTCAAGGGTAAAACTAAATAATAGGGGCGGAATATATTCTGTCCCTATTAAAAACTTGTTATGAAAGCAATGACAAATAATTAAGTAACACTAAAAAATAGAAATAAAGAAAAAAGTAGAAAAATGGCGGGAATCTGTTGAAAAAAGTGCTTTGTGGCGATTCGCGTTTATGATAAAATAGTATCAACAAATTCCTAAAAGGAGGGATTAATGAAAAAAGTAATTTTAACTTCAATTGCGGCCCTGCTTGCAGTTGGAATTTCAAATAATGCATTCGCTATGAACGGAAACGGTGGTACGGATGCTACTACACGTAACGGCGGTCCTGGCATAGTAGGCGACGGTGAAGTCGCGGTATCTGTATTAACCGCTGGTGAAAGTATTGTTGCTTCGAAATCATACGTTGATAAGCAAGCTGGTGACCTGACCGCATTGACAACATATGGTGGAATTCCAGCAACCTCTGCAGGAACCTTGGTTGAAGCAATTAACTATGTTAAGAAAGCTACAACTTTGTCAGCAGGTATCGCGACAGAGCTTGGCGGCGTCAACAGCGATGAAATCAACGTGTTGGTCAGCAGCGATTCAGATAATGCTATCCAAATAGTAAGCAATGAGTTGTTCGTAGATAAAACACAATTCCAAGCCCCATTAACCGCAGGAAAAGCGATCGATCCAGCTCAACTGGCTAGCGACGTGGTTCAAGTAATGTATGATGGCACAACGATCGGTCTGAATTCAGCTGGCGAATTGGAAGCGAAATTGACTGGCCTTATAAATGAAAGCGACGGTACCCATATTTATCAAGGTACTGGCGCGAATTCCGATAAAACC
Source organism: Alphaproteobacteria bacterium (assembly GCA_009784275.1). Lineage (GTDB taxonomy): Bacteria > Pseudomonadota > Alphaproteobacteria > Rs-D84 > Rs-D84 > WRCA01. The sequence goes on from WRCA01000002.1 coordinate 71,462, forward strand.
TATATAAATGCAGTCGGCGATAGCGATAGAGCTGTTACCGTTACATCTGCTGGTATCGGAGTTCTGGTTGATAACACTACTGTTAAAATAGATGCTGGTACCGGAGAACTGTATGTCAATGGCAAACAGAATACCTTGATCGATAAAGACGGTATCCTTATTGACGCCAGCGATCAAATATGGGCAGTTGGAAATGCTAACAAAGCTGTCATCGTTGAATCCGACGGTATCGGAGTCATAAAGAAGTCTGATGGAGCAATCAGTGTTGCATCTGACGGTATCGGAGTCAAAGTCAATAACACTGCTTCGAGTGACGGCGGCGCAATCACGATTGTCAGCGATCAGCTGAAAGTTATGGTTGATGGAACCTCTGTTAAAGTCAATACTTCTGGAGAATTGACGGTTGATGCCTCCTCGATCGTAAAACCAGGTCTTAACGTTGACTCTGACGAGCTTATCAACAATGGTATAATAGACGTGATTGTAGATAGTGACTGTGCGGTTATCTTGGCGGCCGCCGGATTAACCGGTCAAGGGCATTGTACAGTATCCTTGGCGTCTGATGGAGTAACATTCCATACAGAAATCGTCATTCACTAATGTTAGTTAACCTTAAATAAAAATCCGGCGAAAGCCGGATTTTTTATTACTAATTTATTTGCTGTTCTCCTTCCTGCCCCCGTATTCCCCACCCCGCGAAATCGACGATTTCGCCGGGACCCGGGCCGGGGGCGGGAAAGAGTTGGTTTACGAGCATAGCGAGTTAACAACTCTTGAGTGGGGGTGTTTTGTGCTCCGATATAAGCACCCCCACCCAACTCACGCTAGGCAATAAATTGCCAAGCGCTCGTATCCCGCCCCCGAAAACGGGGGCAGGAGGGAGCTTGTGACGACATATTTTTTACTTGCCAAAAGGAAGCCTTTCTTATAGATTTGATGCAAAGGAAGTGGCGCGCCGCCGCTGGCTTCTAGTTTTTTACTCCCCGATTTTTCGAGGATTTAAAAGGGAATAGTACTATGGCATCAATTAATACAGACTATGTTTCACCAGAGTTAAAGGAATGGTTTGATAAAAACGCTTCGACCGATTATGTCAGAAAAGACATTTTAAAACTACATGCTGTTCTGGGCGGCGTTGTTCAACCATATCTGAACATTAATGAAAATTATGGACATGGCGGGGTACTTAATAAGGATCAAAAGCCTGTGCTGGAATCGGAAACTATTTTGCGCGGGTCTATTCTTATTCGTCCCAACAAAGAAGCTTTGGACGAACAGATAAAAAAGACAAAGTCCGGAAAAGTTCTGCATATTGATGAAGATGTCATATTCATGGGCGCGATGCCGGCGCATCCTGGCCATATCATGGTCGATTCTATGGCGATGCTGTGGCCATTACTGCAAGACCCGTACAAAAACATGAAGATAGCGTTTTTGCAGGAACACAAAGGTGCGGGAGTATTCGCAAGGTTTATTGCTATGTTCGGCATACCGCTTGATAAAATTCTCTTCGTGCACGAACCGGTGTCATTCAAGACTGTTTATATCCCGGAACCTGCGCAATATCTGCAAAGAGAATTTTACAAGGACAAGCCTACTTATGTGCATACTGTTTTGAATGACATTTACAAGCGGGTTGTGGAAAATGTAAAAGGGGATCCGAAATATCCCATAAAGAAAGTATACTTTTCGCGCACAAAGCTGAAGAACGGGGTAAAGGTATTCGGGGAACAACAGATAGAAAATATTTTCGCCAAGAACGGATATCATGTATTTTTCCCGGAAACGATGTCATTCGAAGACCAGGTTCGGGTTGTTAGAAATGCCGATGTTCTGGCTTGCACCGAAGGAACTCTGGTGCATCATATCTTGTTTATGAAAGACGGCGCAAAGCTGATAGCTTTGAACAGAAGCAGTATTGATGGAAATCCGCGACAGCTGGCGTTTAACCAGATGAAAAATGTAGAGGCCGTTTATATCAGCGCAAGTTTGGACTTGTTCAAGTCGGCATCTACGGAGAATAATTTCTGCCCGCACTTGATTGGCGGAACAGAATATTTGAAAAAGTTTTTCAGGGACGAACAATTTCTTTTGGCGGAAGACGACCTGAAGCAAAACTGGCATGATTATTTGGATTATGTTGTTGACTATGGCCGGTGTAAAAAGCTGGATATGCGGGCAGAGCTTTCCAAGCGGATGGAAAAATTTGAGAAGAAATAGTCCGATAAGCTTTGTTTTTCGTCTTGCAATGAATGAAAAATAATTTATAATCGCCACCGCTGCTGGGGAATAGTTTAATGGTAGAACAGCGGACTCTGACTCCGTTAGTCTTGGTTCGAATCCAGGTTCCCCAACCAAAACCAAAGTTTAAGGCAGTTTTTTGCGTTGCACATGACTTTTTTAGATTTTATACGCGAAGAAATAAAGGCGGCAAAGGTAGTGTCGTTTGATATTTTCGATACTCTGCTTGTTCGCCCTTATATGCAACCGTTGGATTTATTTGCACACATTGAAAAACTTACGGCGCGCCAAGGATTCGCCGAGCAACGCATTTCGGCGGAATCGGTGTTCTATCGGGTAAATGGTTTCGCGCGCGAAGCGAACATAGACGATGCTTATGACTTTTTGCCGGATTTTTCCGAAATAAAAGAGAAAGAATTAATTGCCGAATATATGTGTTTGGCGGCAAATTCGGAACTGAAGGAAGTGTATGATTACGCCCGCGCAATAGGCAAGAAAATTATAATCGCATCGGACATGTACTTGCCAGAGAAATTCATCAGCGAAGTTTTGGGAAAAAATGGATTCGACGGTTATGACCTGCTGTATATTTCCAACAGCTTGAGTCGGCGCAAAGATCGCGGTGACAGCATGTACGATAAGATAATCGCGGATTTGGGTGTGCAACCGGCCGATATTCTGCACATCGGCGACAACAGGCATTCAGATTTTGATCAGGCCAAAGCGCGCGGGATCACCGCGATATATTATCCCCAGGTTGGTCGGCGATTTCTTGGAAACGATAAAAAGTTCGCACAATTTTATACTAATCGCGCCGGGTCGGTCGGTGCGTCGATAATCACCGCAATGGCCGCGCAGAAAAAACCTGTCGGCGATTACTGGGTAGATTTCGGATACAAATATGTCGGACCGGCCGCGTTCGGATATGCGCGCTTCGTATATAACGGCGCGATTGAGGCTGGACTGAATAAAATCTTGTTCGTAATGCGTGACGGATACTTGATAAAAAAAGTTTTCGATATTATGAATTTCGCAAAGATAGAAACGGACTGCGTATATGCGCCGCGCATTATGAACTATACGACGAATTTGGATTATGATCCGGAAATGCCGGAACAGCCGCGTAGCATTTGCAGTTATTTCGGAAAAGACACCGGCGATATGTCTCCAAAAGATTTCATCATCAAAAACCTGGCGGAGTTCCAACGTCTGGCCGCCGCCGAAAAGCTGAAAACTGGATATTCAGAATATATAAAGGGTATCGTCGGGAACCATGACACTGTCGGTGTCGTTGACAGTATAAGCAGGCAATTGTCCGGACAAAAATTGATAGAGATAGAATCCCATGCGAAGACAATAGGATTTTATTGGCATACGGTTGGCAAACATGCGGCATTGAATCAGTTCGCGCATAATACTTTTATGGAAAACAATTGGTGGACCACAGTTTCAGACTTGATAGAGCCTATATTCACTGCGCCGGAAGATCCGATAATCGCAATGGCTGATGGCAAGCCAGTGTATCAAAAAATAACGAATGAGGAAGAAAAAAACCGGCAGAGGATTTATAAAAAGATAGAGCAGGGCGCATTGGAATTTGCCAGGGAAGCTGTGAACCGTTTCGGAAAAGCGGATTTGTTTTTTACCGGATCCGATATTTTCACCCTTTTCGATACATATATAAAAAACAGGACAGAAGCGGACATCCGTGCGCTTACCGAAATGCAAACATCGGTATATGCCGATAACAGCGAATATGTGCCTATTATTCAGATGATCAGATAACCCGGATACAAAAAAATTCATGCCCCTTGCGGGGCTTTTTTGTTAATCATATATAACTTGACACAAATAAAGTATAAGGAATACAATCCAAAAAAAGGAAAGGCGCGTTCGCGATGAAAAAACGCATTGCATATATTATTGCAACATGGTTCGGTTCGGGATATTTTCCAATCGCCAGTGCGACCGCTGGCAGCGCAGCAACCTTGCCTTTGGCGTTTATCGCGGCATATTTCGGCGGACTTCCCGCTGTTCTTGTATCTGCGATTGTTGTGTATATTGTTGGAACTTATGCCACCAAAGAAGTTTTGAAATACACCAAACACGACCCGTCTATAGTCGTTGTAGACGAAGCGGCCGGCCAATTGGTGGCTTTGCTTCCGTTCGCGAATTATTTGCAGGGAAATTTGGAAAGTTGGTGGATTTATATCGCGGCTTTTTTCTTGTTCAGGCTGTTCGACATAGTCAAACCTTGGCCGGCAAATTATTTCGATAGAAAGGTCATCAATGTGCATGGGGTAATGCTGGATGATATTGTTGCCGGGGTTTATACCGCGCTGGTATTGTGGGGTTTGACATGCTTATTCTGAAACTTCTTCGGGTAAAACAATGGGTAAAGAACAGTTTTGTTCTGATTCCCTTGGTTTTCTCATTGGGATTTCTGGAGCTTGTAAGTATAGAACAAGCCGTTGCGGCATTTTTCGCTTTTTGTTTTGCCAGCAGCTTTATTTATATTATCAACGATATTGCGGATCGCAAGGCAGATGCGTTGCATCCCAAAAAGCGTACCCGCCCGCTGGCCAGCGGGCGCATAAGCGTCTGGACCGCGGTACTGGTGGCGGCGATATGCTTGGCTGTGACGGGCGGATTGCTTGCATTAATAGCCGAACCAAAGGTTGCGCTTGTCATCGGAATATATGTTTTGATGAACATTGCATACTCCAAGTGGTTAAAGCATATTCCGCTGGTTGATGTGTTTTGCATCGCGTTCGGATTTGTTTTGCGGGTCTATGCCGGCGCATATGCGATAGGCGTTCCGGTTTCAAGCTATCTCTTTATGGTAACGCTGTTTCTGTCATTGTTTTTGGCGTTCGGCAAAAGAAAGGCCGAGTTGGCAAAACAAGATAGGGGTACGCGGAAGGCCTTGGACGGCTATGCGATCGGGACCGTCGAAAAATACCTTGTTATATTGGCTGGCGCGGTAATCATAAGCTATGCGCTTTATACTCTGGACGCCAATACTATCGCCCGGTTTGGAAATCGCCTGATTTATTCTGTTGTGTTTGTGATGCTGGGAATGTTCCAGTATCAAGCCCAGCTGGATAAATCAGGCGATTTCGACGATCCGACCGATAACTTGTACAAAGATAAAATCTTGGTCGCGATCTGCGCGACTTATGCGGCCTATATAATGCTGATAGCAGCGGGAGTGATATAAAATGTTTAAAAATATTAAAAATAAAATTATTAACATATGGAACTCTGTGTCCGAAAGGATTTCACGGATACCAGTATCCATACAGATTTTATGCGCGTTTCTGCTATTCCTTTTGGTTTATATGCGCTTTGGCGTGAATCTGATGCTGGTGGTGCTGTTATGGGCATTATGGAAGGCAGGTTTTTTCAAATGGCTGGGCAAAACATTTGGCGAAAAGGAAATGCGAACGGCCTTTCTTGTGTTCTGCGGTATATTGGTGGGCTATACGACTGTGATGCTGTTATTTAAGATTCCGATGAGCATTGACTTGTTTTTCGATACCGATATGACAAAGCTTTATCATATATTTTCAAATCCTTTTACATACAATAACAGTCTTTTTGCAGACGTAGCGCGTCGTCCGTTCCCATTATTCCTTACTTTGCCGTTTGGTTTGCTCACGCCGGTAATTTCGGATTTATCGGTAAGGTTGTATATGGTTGTTTTATCCGCGCTTAATATAGCCATGTTTTCTTTGCTTGTATCCCGCATAGCGCCAAAGGCAAGGGCATTCAACATGTTGCTGTGCGCCGCGTTCGCGGTTTCCGCGCCCCAGATCTTCTTTGGTGCTTTGGGTGTAGAGCAATACTTGCACATTCAGTTCGGGATGATGATATGCATGTTATACTTCTCATTCGCGATACCGCAGAAAAGATACAAGGAATGGGAATTGCTACTGGTGGCCGCGATTTGTTTGGTCGCAAATTCCGTGATATTGCCTATGTTCGGTATTTTTTACATCACGTTGCTTTGCGTTTTGGACAAGCCCAGGGGCGTATTCATGCGGATCATCAGAATGGCCATTATGTTTGTAATATTACATCATTTGTTGGCTTTCTTTCAATCACTCATACTTCCTTGGGTAAATTCTTACGTTTGGAATATGTTTGCTTTTGCACCAAAAGGCCTGGATTTCACGGCAAACAGTTCGTTTTTTGCCTTTAACAAACATATCGGTTTCCCAAACCCATGGAAATATATCACGGACGTTTTATCTATGCCGTTCGGATTTGATAATATCAAGCGCGCGCCAATCTTCTCATACTTATGGATTTGGGCGGTTGCTTTGATCCCATGCATAGTCAGTAACAGAAAGAATCCTTTATTTCTGGCGATACTCGGTTCTTGGTTGTCATTCGTGTTGTTCTTTGCGATTTATAATCCGCACAATACATTCCTTTATTCAATTATGCACATAACCGTGTTGTTCGCGATGTTGGCATATTTCCCAAAATTCAAAACAGAGGTTGCCGTGATAATGCTGACTGTGCTTTTGATAATAAACGCGCCATGGGTTAAATATATTAATTTTTCTGCAAGGGTATTTCAGAACAATGGAATCACATACGGGGGCCAGGTCGGACTTATGCGTTTTAATGCGGATAACAGCATGGCCCAGCGGTTTGGTCCATTGTGTTATGATAAATGGCGGATACTTAAGCTGACAATGGAACAGAGAGAACAAAAAGAGCAGCAGGAAAAACAAGCCAAATAGCAATATATCTTTTTTCATTAATTCTGGGTTTATAAATGAAAAATATGAGTAATAGAGAAAATCATCTTGATATAATGCGCGGGTTTGTGGCCCTGTGGATAGTGGCCATCCATGTCATGTTCCATAACGAATTCGGTCAATCTGATTGGGCAAGGTATATTACACTTATTATTGATGTTCCCGCATTCTTTTTTATCAGCGGAATGACAAGGTTTGTGATTGCCAAGGACATGACCGCGGGCGCAATTGTGAAATTTGCCACAGTGTTTGCATTGGTTGCATTGTTTTTTGGCGGCGGACTGCCGGCGATAATAAATACGCTGACATTTCAAGGAATCAAGCCGTTGCCAAATTGGGAGAATTTTAATTGGTCGTATTGGTTCATACCGGTATATATCATCGTTCTGATGCTGGGCAACGCCATAATTCATAAGATTTCAAAGTATAAATACATGATAATGATCGGCTTGGCGGCACTGTTTCCAGCGATGTATTTCAACTTTATTGAAATACCTAATCTCCCAATATTTGGGACATCGGTTCGTCATATCGCGTTTTATCTTTCACTATTTTTATTTGGATATTTCGTCATGGAGAAAATAATAGGCACACTTTGGCAAAGGAAGTTCGCAATTATGCTGCTTGTGGTGTCTGTATGGCTCTTTGCCGTATGTTGGTGGTATGCGGGCAACACTGTCTTTGATTTACAGGCGAATAAATTCCCCGCCAGTCTGCCATATATTCTGGCGTCGATGTTGTCCGTATCCGCAATTATATTTATGTATAGAAAAAATCTGCCAGCTTTGACCGGGACCAAGAGAATTCTTGCGCATGTCGGCCAGAATGCAATTTATTACTATGCTGGGCAGATGATAGGAACCGGGGTCACGCGCAAACTGGTTCCATTCCTTTTCAATGAGGTTAGTTGGGGCTGGGGGTTGAAATTTGTTTTGCTTTTGCCGATTGCGCTGTTAGTGACTGTAATTGCTGCCGAGGTGTTGCGCATCATTGTAGATAAATTGGGAAAAGCGTCGGATCTTCTTGCGCACGGATTGTTCCGGTTGGGCAATACACTTAAAACTTCGCAAGTCGCGTGATACGCTGTGGCAGATGAAAGATGATATGAACACATTGAAAAATATCAAAAACAGGATTGACACCGCATGTGCCGCCGTGACCGAAAAAATAGGGCGGATGTCGGCATCGATGCAAGTTTTATGCGTGTCTCTCTTGGTCTTTTTTGTTCAAGTGCGTTTTAATGTAAACCTGATGCTGGTGGTGCTGTTATGGGCATTATGGAAGGCAGGTTTTTTCAAATGGCTGGGCAAAACATTTGGCGAAAAGGAAACTCGAACGGCCCTTTCCATATTTGCCTGTGTATCGGTTGGCTATGCTATTATCATGCTGCTGTTCAAGATTCCGATGAGCATAGATATATTTTTCGATACTGATATGACAAAGTGGCACCATATGTTTTCAAATCCCTTTGCACAACTTCCCGCGTTTCTTCCTGATCGCCGTCCGTTTCCATTCTTTTACAATTTACCGTTTGGGCTATTCACGCCAACAATTTCGGATTTATCGGTAAGATTGTATATGGTTTTATTGTCTGCGCTGAACGTATCCATGTTTTCTTTGTTCATATCTCGCATAGCGCCCAAGGCCAGAGTATTCAATATCCTTCTGTGCACTGCGCTTGCCGTTTCTGCGCCCCAGCTTTTTTTCGGCGCTTTGGGTGTAGAGCAATATATGCACACGCAGTTCGGAATGATGGTATGCATGTTGTATTTCTCATTTGCAATACCAAAGAAAAGATACAAAGAATGGGAGCTGTTGCTGGTGTCTTTCGTTTGCTTGGGCGCAAATTCTATATTGCTGCCTATGTTTGGCCTATTTTACATCGCGCTGCTGTATGTTTCGGACGAGCCGAAAAAAATATTCTTGCGGATTTTTAGAATGGGGGTGATGTTTTTGATACTGCATCACTTGTTGGCTTTTGGGCAATCGATTATACTTCCATGGGTAAATGCTTATATTTGGAATATGTTGAATTTTTTGCCAAAAAATTTAGATTTTCATTCTCCGTATGATTCATTTTCCGCCTTTAATAAATATATTGGCTATCCGGATGCATGGAAATATATAAAAGATGTTTTATCCATGCCGTTTGGATTCGATTTTATAAAACGTGCACCTGTCTTTCCGCACATATGGCTCTGGGCGGTGTGGGTGGTTGCCTTGGTGCCATGTGCGATCAAAGGTTGGAAAAACCCTTTATTTTTGGCCATATTCGGTTCTTGGATATCATTCGTGCTATTCTTCTCACTTTACAACCCGCATAATTCGTTCCTTTATTCTGTTATACACACAACTATGCTGTTCGCTATGCTTGCATATCTCCCAAGTTCAAAATTCAGAAACGTGGTTGTTGCATTCATACTGGTTTTGCTTTTGGCGATAAACGCACCATGGGTTAAATATATTAATTCTTCCGGACAAATCTTTCAATGGCATGGGGTTACGACTGGGCAACAGGTCGGGCTTGCTCGTTTTAGTGCAGACAGCAGTGCACCCGTGCAATTTAACGAGTTGTTCTATGACAACTGGTTAAAAGCTCAACCGATCAAACCGTAAGCCAAATAACAAGATGAAAATAACGCCCCGATTGGGGCAGTTTTAATATCTATCATTCATTGACAAAAGATAAAATTATGTTATTTTGCCTTCAAGTTTTAAAACAAGAAGGTTATTACTATGTCATTACATACCGAAGTGGAGCGCGCAAGTATTGCAGAGATAACTCCCCCGAAAACAAATATCAGCAGCTATGTCGGAGAAATCATAAAGATTGCTTATGAATTCCAAGATGTAAAAACCAGCTGGGGAATTGAGGCTTATAGCCAAGAAGATTTTCACGAAGGTTCTCCAAAGCATCGATTAATAAGTTTCTTGGCCGCACATGGATTTTGGACCGAAATACACCTTAATGACGAAGTACTGGAAGATGTGCTGTGGCACGGTGCCGAAAACTCTAAAGTTGGCAAAACTCTTTCAAAGATAGGACATCAGCGTACGATTTTCAATTTGAATGCGGATTGTGCAAGGGTTTTCAAATCGATGAGTCCTTTTCAATTACAATTTTATCTGACGCAGCAAAATTTTTCTATGGCGAATAAAAAGAATCATACGACAGTAATGCTATTTAATGACGCAACAAAGGAAATGGTAAATGGTGCGCTTCAATATTATATTGATGAAGCAGATAGTATTAGAAAGAACCCTTATGATTTGGGGCTTATGTTCTGCCCGGAAAAACCTGTCGAAGATACATATAAAGGCTTTAAATCCCCTGAAAAATATGGTTCTTATGGTGCGTATTTCCCAACGATTAGCTATGAGCATTGCGGTAAGTTGAGTCCTTATAATATTTATGATGCTTTGCCGGCAATGGACAATGCCGGGATACTTTGTAAAAAAATAACAACTCGCGGTGGTGTTATGAAAAGTGGAGAGCTGGATTTCGAAGAGGTTCGCAAGTTCCTGATCCAGATAAGAAAATATCATAATGTTTTCGTACACGAAGGTATAAAATAAAGAGGATGTTGCGTTGCAAGCTGATAATTCCAATAAATTCGGCTTGTGGAGTGTTTGTGTGAGTTTTATTGCAACGCAACGCCGCATCCTCACGACGCGCATTTCCCACCCATGGCCTGCGTACCTCGGCCGCGGGGCCCGGGTACGATTTTTTGCTTGCTCGGCAAAAAATCTAATGCTTATACGTTCGGATTCCTAACTTTTTCTTGACAAGGGGCAGGTTTGACCTTATAGTATATTCGCTTTCCGTGTAATCAAGGATAAGCAAAAAAGCACAGAAATCTGCGACTTTGGACCGATTTATAATCACGGATTATTCCCGTTGAAATAAGTCTGGGTGGCCGGTTCTATGCAAAAATTGTTGAAAAAACAAAGAGATTTTTAATGCCAACAGTCAACCAACTGATTCGGAAACCGCGTAAGAAAATCGCAAACCGCAGCAAAGCCCCTGATATGAAGGGCAATCCGCAAAAACGCGGAGTTTGCACTCGCGTTTATACTACTACGCCAAAGAAACCTAACTCGGCGCAGCGTAAAGTTGCCCGTGTAAAGCTGGCCAATGGTTCCGAAGTTACCGCCTATATCCCAGGCGAAGGCCACAACCTGCAAGAACACAGTGTCGTTATGATCCGTGGCGGAAAGGTAAAGGACTTGCCGGGTGTGAAATATCACATTATTCGCGGCGTTCTGGATACCCAGGGCGTAAATGCGCGCAAACAGGGACGTTCTCTGTATGGCGCAAAGGCAAAGAAAGCATAGTGCGTTTGCGCTGTGAGTAATCGGCGTTGCCGGTGAAGAAAAAAGGAAAAATAGATGTCCAGAAGAAACAGAGCAGTTAAACGTGAAATCTTGCCGGATTCCAAATATGGAAACTTGGTTGTTGCAAAGCTGATTAATGTCGTTATGTGGGATGGCAAGAAAGAAGTTGCAGAAAATATCGTTTATGGCGCGTTGGACAAGTTGAAGAAAGTTGCAAAGGATCAAAACGAACTGGCTGCATTTTTGGATGTGGTTGATGCGTTGAAACCTTCGGTCGAAGTAAAAGGTCGTCGTGTTGGCGGCGCTACTTATCAGGTTCCGGTCGAAGTTCGCAAAGATCGTCAGCAGACTTTGGCCTTGCGCTGGTTGGTTCAATTTTCGCGCAAACGCAGCGAGCGTTCTATGGAAGATCGCTTATTCGCCGAAATGCGTGATGCCTTGAACGGGCAGGGCGCGGCGCTGAAGAAGAAAGTAGATACTCATAAGATGGCAGATGCGAATAAAGCGTTTGCTCATTTCAGATGGTAAGCGGCGAAGCCGCCGCCGGCTTCTAGTTTGGTTCGGTGGCACAATAAGGAATAAAGAGAATAAAGAGCAAAAAATTATGTCTGTAGGAAAATATGTAACTTTGGATATGTACAGAAACATTGGTATTATGGCGCATATTGATGCGGGTAAGACCACTACTTCCGAACGCATACTTTTTTATACCGGAAAAACTTATAAGATTGGCGAAGTTCATGATGGCGGCGCAACTATGGACTGGATGGCGCAAGAACAGGAACGCGGGATCACCATTACTTCTGCCGCGACCACATGTTTTTGGCGTGATCATCGCGTCAACTTGATCGATACCCCCGGACACGTGGACTTTACGATGGAAGTAGAACGCAGCTTGCGCGTTTTGGACGGCGCGGTTGCAGTGTTTGAATCCGTTTCCGGTGTGCAGCCACAAACGGAAACTGTATGGCGTCAGGCTGATCGCTATAGCGTTCCCCGTATTTGCTTTATTAATAAAATGGATCGCGTTGGTGGAAACTTCTTCCGCTGCGTAGATATGATACGCGAACGTTTGGGTGCAAATCCCCTGATTATTAATTTCCCAATTGGCAATGAAGCCGACTTTCGTGGCGTTGTCGATATTGTGGAAATGAAAGGAATTGTTTGGGAAGACGACATGGGTAAAGACCCGATCATCATTGATATTCCCGAAGACTTGAAAGCGAAAGCTGAAGAACTGCATGAAAAATTGATCGAAGAAGTTGTGACTTTGGACGAAGCAGTGATGGAATCTTATATGGAAGGCAACAAGCCGGACGTCGACACCATCAAAAAGCTGTTGCGCAAAGGAACGATTGCACAAGCATTCAATCCAGTATTATGTGGAACCGCGTTTAAGAATAAAGGCGTGCAGCCTCTGTTGGATGCAATTGTGGATTATTTGCCATCGCCATTGGATATTCCAGCGATCAAAGGTACCAAGATGGATGGCGAGACTGAAGATTCCCGCAAACCGGACTTGACCGAGCCTTTCTCTGCACTGGCGTTCAAGGTTGCGAATGATCCATTTGTCGGAAACTTGATGTTTATCCGTATTTATTCGGGCAAGTTGTCTGCGGGTTCTTACATTTATAATTCCACGCGTGACAAGCGCGAACGCGTAGGACGCATGTTGCTGATGCATGCGAACACTCGTGAAGAAATCAAAGAAGCCGAAGCGGGTGACATCATAACCTTGGTCGGAATGAAAGAAACGATTACTGGCGATACCCTGTGCGACGAATCGAAACCAATTATCTTGGAATCCATTCATATTCCTGAACCGGTTATGAGCATTGCCGTAGAGCCGAAGACCAAAGCCGATATTGAAAAAATGTCCCTGGGTTTGCAAGCGCTGGCGAAAGAAGACCCTTCCTTCCGTGTATCCGTAGACCAGGAATCAGGACAGACCATATTGTCGGGCGTTGGCGAATTGCACTTGGAAATTCTGGTCGACCGGTTGTTGCGTGAATTCAAGGTTGATGTCAGTGTTGGCGAACCACGTATCGCTTATCGCGAAACATTCCGTCGCCCGGTTGAAGAAGAATATACCCACAAGAAACAATCCGGTGGTTCTGGTCAGTACGCACAGGTTAAGATTATATTTGAGCCGCGCGAGCCAGGCCAGGGATATGAATTTGAAAATAAGATTGTTGGTGGTTCGATTCCCAGGGAATATATCCCCGGCGTAGAAAAAGGATTGAAGATAGCGCAGCAGACAGGTGTTCTGATTGGCTATCCTACGGTAGATTTCAAAGCGACCTTGATCGACGGAAAGTATCATGAAGTCGACTCTAACGTTTTGTGCTTTGAAATAGCGGCGCGCGCATGCTTCCGCGAAGCAATGAAGAAAGCGGCGCCAAAATTGTTGGAACCGATTATGAAGCTTTCGGTTAATACCCCGGAAGAATATGTCGGTGACATCATCGGCGACCTTAACAGCCGCCGCGGACAAATCAACGGTATAGACACCCAGTTCGGTAATCAGTTGGTGTCGGCGTTTGTTCCGCTGGCAAACTTGTTCGGGTATGTCAAAACACTTCGTTCTCTGTCACAGGGTCGCGCGAATCCTTATATGGAATTGTCGCACTATGATGATGTCCCGCAAAACGTGGCTGACGAAGTTATCAAGAAAATGACGAAATAAAAAAACAAAAGCAACAAGCCAAAGGAGAAAACAATGGCAAAAGAAAAGTTCGTACGCACCAAGCCGCACGTCAACATAGGTACTATTGGCCACGTTGATCATGGTAAAACCACATTGACTGCAGCCATTGTGCGCTATTACGGTATCGGTACTGACAAGAACAAAAGCGTCGACCAGATTGACAACGCCCCAGAAGAAAAAGCACGTGGCATAACAATCAACACCTCGCACGTGGAATATGAAACTGAATCCCGTCACTATGCGCACGTCGACTGCCCAGGACACGCGGACTATGTTAAAAACATGATTACTGGTGCGGCCCAGATGGACGGCGCGATCTTGGTTTGCGCGGCTACCGATGGTCCGATGCCACAAACCCGCGAACATATTCTGTTGGCCCGTCAGGTCGGTATCCCGAAGATTGTGGTTTACTTGAACAAATGCGACCTGGTCAAAGACGAAGAGCTTATGGAATTGGTCGAAATGGAACTGCGCGAGCTGTTGTCTGCCAATAATTTTGACGGCGAAAACACTCCGATCATCCGTGGTTCTGCGGTTTCCGCTGTTGAAGGCAAATCCGATGGCTTGGGCAAAGAATCCATCGATAACTTGCTGAACGCATGCGATACCTTTATCCCGATGCCAGAACGCCCGGTTGACAAACCATTCATGATGCCGGTCGAAGACGTGTTCTCTATCACCGGTCGTGGCACCGTGGTTACCGGCCGTATCGAATCCGGTATCATCAAGGTTGGCGAAGAAGTTGAAATCGTTGGCTTGCGTCCGACAACCAAAACGACTGTTACCGGCGTCGAAATGTTCCGCAAATTGCTGGACGAAGGACAAGCTGGCGACAACGTAGGTCTGTTGCTGCGTGGAACCAAGAAAGAAGATGTGGAACGCGGCCAGATTATCTGCAAGCCGGGTTCGATACAGCCGCATACCGACTTTGAATCCGAAGTCTATATTCTGACGAAGGACGAAGGCGGCCGTCATACTGCATTCTTCAGCAACTATCGTCCACAGTTCTACTTCAGCACGACTGACGTAACAGGAACGATTGAATTGCCGAAAGACAAAGAAATGGTTCTGCCGGGTGACAACGTTCGCATCACTGTGAAGTTGATTGCTCCGATTGCTATGGACGAAGGCCGTCGCTTTGCTATCCGCGAAGGCGGACGCACGGTTGGCGCCGGAGTTGTGTCGAAAATTTTGAAATAGCATAAAGCGTGGGGCGCAAGATAAAAACTTATTATCTTGCGCCTTGCGTCATCACGAAGAAGGTAAAACGAAATGGTACCAGCATCAAAAATTCGTATAAAGCTCACCGCATTCGATCACCGCGTGCTGGTGGAGTCTGTTGATGAAATCGTAAAGACTGCAAAGCGCACTGGCGCGGATGTCGTCGGGCCGGTTCGTTTGCCGACTTTGATTAAAAAGTTTACAGTCAACCGTTCGCCTCACGTAGACAAGAAATCTCGTGAGCAATTCGAAATCCGCAATCACAAAGCAGTTGTGGATATTGTTAATCCAACCCCTCAGACAGTGGATGCCCTGATGAAGTTGGATTTGGCGTCCGGGGTGGATGTGAAGATTAAATTGTAATGGTAAAAAGGCATAAGAGATGAAACGTTCGGGATTAATAACAACTAAAATAGGCATGACGCGTTTATATGACGACGCGGGTGTCGCTCATGCAGTCACAGTGTTGTCCGTTGGGGACTGCGCGGTCGTCGGCAATCGCACCATGGATAAAAATGGCTATGTCGCCAATGTCTTGGGCTTGCGCGAAGCAAAAGAAAAGCATGTGGCGAAACCTCAACTGGTTGCGGCGCAGAAGCTGGGGGTAAAACCTTTCCGCAAAGTTGTCGAGTTTCGCGTTTCTGAAGATTGCATTATCCCTGTTGGAACTTCTCTTTCCGCAGGGCATTTTATTGCTGGTCAGTTCGTCGATGTTCAGGGAACCAGCAAGGGTAAAGGTTTCCAGGGCGCGATGAAACGCCATAACTTTGGCGGTAAGGAAGCATCACACGGTGTTTTGAAGGCGCATCGTTCTTTGGGTGGCACAGGTATGCGCGAATGGCCGGGCCGCGTGTTGAAAGGCAAAAAGATGGCCGGGCAGATGGGCAATGAAATTGTATCTGTTCAGAATCTGAAAGTTTTCGGCATTGACTTGGAAGACAATTTGATTTTCATAGAAGGTGCGGTGCCAGGCGCGAATGGAACTTTTGTTTTGGTGATCGATGCTGTAAAAAAAGAGCATAAAGATTTGCCAATTCCAACGAAGGGTGCAGATAAAGCGCCAGTAGCAGAAGAAGCGCCGGTGGAAGAGGTTAAAGAAGAAACTGTTCAAGAAGGGCAGGGTGAATAATCATGCAGATTGACATTATAAATTTTGATGGCAAAAAAACCGGAACGACAGAATTGTCTGACGCGATCTTTGGGTTAGAGCCGCGCGCAGACATCCTGCATCGTGTTGTGGTATGGCAGCGTGCGAATGCTCGTCAGGGAACACATTTGGTTAAGACCGTGTCTGATGTTGCGGGTTCTTCGCGTAAAGCGTTCAAGCAAAAGAAGACTGGACGTGCACGTCAGGGTGAAAAACAAAATGTTCATATGCGCGGCGGTGGTGTGGTTCACGGGCCAGTATTACGCAGCCATGCAATTGATCTGCCAAAGAAAATTCGCAGCTTGGGATTGAAAATGGCCTTGTCGTCCAAGGTTAAAGATGGCAGCCTGATTATTTTGGATTCTGAAAAAATCAAAGAAGCAAAAACCGGCGCGATGGCGAAAAGCTTAAGCAAATTGAAACTGGATTCGGCTTTGTTTGTTGGCGCGGACGTGGTGGATGCGAACTTCAAAAAGTCTATCGCGAATATCAAATATATCGATGTTTTGCCGACAATCGGTCTGAATGTCTTGGATATTGTAAAGCACAAGAACTTGGTCTTGACGGCGGATGCAGTCAAAGCAATCGAAAAGAGATTGGGTGAATAAAATGGCAGAAAAGAAAGTTAAAGAAGTAAAAACAGAAAAAAAGGTCGCGGCGACCGCGGGAATGTATGACGTTCTGCGCCGTCCGATTATTTCTGAAAAGTCTGCAAAGCTGGCGGAATCCAACGCTTTGGCGTTTGAAGTTGACGCACGCGCAGGCAAGAAAGAAGTTGCAAAAGCTATCAAGGCAATTTATAATGTCGCGCCCGAAAAAGTGAACATTATCAATCAGAAAGGTAAGTTCAAAGGCAAGCGCTTCAAGGGTCCGGGCGGTAAAGCAAAGACCGTGAAAAAAGCCTATGTCACCCTGAAGGCAGGGGACAAGATAGAGGTAGCAGGCAGCTAAATCAACTTTGGCAGATAATCCGAAAGTGATGCTATTGTCAAAGTTTAATAAAGGTAAAAAGAAATGGCACTGAAACAGTATAAACCGATTACTCCTGGGACACGCGGACTTGTGCTGGTTGACAAGTCTGGACTACATCGCGGCAAGCCGGAAAAGTCGTTGACCGTCGGAAAGAAATCCAAGGGCGGACGTAATAACTTCGGTCATGTCGTGGTTCCTCATCAGGGCGGCGGTCACAAAAAGAAATATCGCTTGATTGATTTCAAGCGCAAGAAGTTCGGTATCCCAGCGACAGTTCTGCGTTTGGAATACGATCCGAACCGCACAGGCTTTATTGCTCTGATCGAATATAAGGATGGCGAAAAGGCTTATATTATTGCGCCGCGCAATCTGAATGTTGGCGATACGGTTATTTCCAGCCAGCAAGAAGATATAAAGCCAGGCAACGCGATGCCACTTAAAAATATGCCGATCGGAACAATCGTGCATAACGTGGAATTAAAGCCGGGCGCGGGCGGACAGCTGGCCAGATCAGCGGGTTGCTATGCCCAGCTGATGGGTAAAGATGGTGTTTATGCCCAGATAAAGATGAACAGCGGCGAATTGCGCAAGGTTCATTCGGATTGTTTGGCAACAGTAGGCAGCGTTTCAAATCCAGATCAACGAAATGTGAATCTGGGTAAAGCAGGTCGCGCGCGTTGGATGGGTGTCAAACCCACGACTCGTGGTATTGCGATGAACCCGGTCGATCATCCGATGGGCGGTGGGAACGGAAAGTCCAAGGGACATACACCGGTATCGCGCACTGGAATTCCTGCGAAAGGATTCCGCACGCGTAGCAACAAGCGCACGACTCGGATGATTATCCGTTCACGGCACTTGAACAAGAAAAAGAAATAAAAATTAAAGGTTAAGTAATGGCACGCAGCGTATGGAAAGGCCCTTATGTTCACCCCAGCGTCTTGAAAAAGGCAGCCAAGGCGAACGACACGAATGACCGCAAACCGATTAAGACTTGGTCCCGCGGCAGCACTATCGTTCCGCCAATGGTGGGATTGACATTCGATGTGCACAACGGTCACAAGTTCATTCCGGTGTCCGTGGTTGAAGATATGATTGGGCACAAACTGGGCGAATTCGCGCCAACCCGCACTTTCAAAGGGCATGCAGCGAACAAGAAAGCCGCAGCAGGAAAGAAAAAATAAGGTAATGTGATATGGCCGAAAGAAGATACAATTTGAAAGACAACCAAGTGCGCGCGTTCAATAAATTGATTCGCGTCAGCCATCAAAAGCTGTGCTTGGTTACAGACCTTGTTCGCGGAATGCCGGTGGCGCGCGCGATTGATGTCTTGAAGTTTTCCAAAAAGCGCGTTGCGGGCGAAGTCTTGAAGACCTTGCTGTCCGCGGTTGCGAATGCGGAACATAATCAAAAGCTGCCGGCGGATTCTTTGTATGTGAAAGAAATCTGGTGCGGCAAGGCATTGACTATGAAACGCGTCATGCCGGGACCACGCGGAAGCGCAAAACCGATTTTGAAACCGTTTTCCAATCTGACAATCATATTGGAATCCGGCGCACCAGCCCCAAAAGCTGAAAAACCAAAAGCGGAGCCGAAAAAGGCCGAAGCGAAGAAAAAAGAAACAAAGAAAAAATAATCCGAAAAGGAAAACCTATGGGACAGAAAGTATCGCCGATTTCACTGCGCGAATTCATAAATAAAGTTACGGATTCTCGTTGGATCGCTGGCAAGAAGGATTATGCCGGATTGTTGGCCGAAGACGTCAAGATTCGTAAGTTTGTTGAAAAGAAACTGAAGAAAGCTGGTCTTGCAAAAGTCGTCATCGAACGCTTTGCAAAGAAAATCGTGGTTACGATTCACACCAGCCGTCCGGGCATGATTATCGGCAAGAATGGCGCTGATATTGAAGCTTTGCGCAACGATATTAAAAAACTGACGAAGAATGATCAGGTAGTTGTGAATATTTTCGAAGTTCGCCGTCCGGATTTGAACGCTCAATTGGTCGCGCAAAATATCGCGCAGCAGATCGAAGGACGTGTTTCCTTTAAGCGCGCGATGAAAAAAGCGATTCAGAATGCACAGAAAGCTGGCGCGCTTGGAATCAAAGTTATGTGTGCGGGGCGTCTGAATGGTGCGGAAATCGCCCGTACAGAACAAATTCGCGAAGGCCGTATTCCGTTGCATACTTTGCGTGCAGATATCGACTATGCATCGATCCAGGCAAAGACGACTTATGGCGTTATCGGCGTAAAGGTTTGGATTTACACCGGTGATGTTGTGAATAAAGAAAAACTTGCGAACGAACGCGCTCGTCCGACTGAATATGCCGGAAGCACAGAAAAGAAAATTGGTAAATAAAGGGCTATTAAAATGTTAATGCCGAAAAAGACAAGATTCAAGAAACAACACAAAGGCCGCATTCACGGCGCCGCAAAGGGCGGAAGTGAATTGGCATTTGGCTCATTCGGGCTGAAAGCGATGTCGCCGGAACGTGTTACTGCGCGCCAGATAGAGGCTGCGCGTCGCGCGATCACCCGCCACATGAAGCGTCAAGGAAAGCTGTGGATTCGTATTTTCCCAGACGTGCCTGTTACCAAAAAGCCGGCGGAAGTTCGTATGGGTAAAGGAAAAGGTTCGGTCGAATACTGGGTTTGCCGCGTGAAGCCGGGACGGATTATGTTCGAACTGGATGGCGTAAAACCAGAAATCGCGACCGAAGGTCTGCGCTTGGCGGCCGCTAAATTGCCGGTGCGCACGAAGATCGTTGAACGTAAAGCTAATTAAAGGTTTCAGAAATGGCTGAAAAGAAAACTGTTAAAAAAACAACCAAAGTCGCAAAGGTGGATAATTCTGCGCTGACAATAGAAGCGTTGAAAAGCCGGCTGACCGACTTGAAGAAAGAAGCCATGAATCAGCGGTTTGCTCATGCGTCTGGCCAACTGCCAAAGTCACATGTCATCCGCAAGACCCGCAGAGAAATTGCAAGAACAAAGACCGCGATTGCTGCCGGAAACAAATAAGGGATATTAAAATGCCAAGAAGAATACTGCAAGGAACTGTGAAAAGTGTGGCGAACGACAAGACTGTCGTTGTGGAAGTGGAACGCCGCTTTCGTCATCCTTTGTATGGCAAGTTTGTGAAACAGAATAAAAAGTACAAGGCTCATGATGAAGCCAATGAGTACAAGGTTGGCGAGATTGTCGCGATCGAAGAACATCGCCCGATTTCAAAAACCAAGACTTGGATCGTCAAGGGGCGTGTGGGCGCGGCAAAAGATACCAAAGTAGAAGTTGCGGAGTAAGTTATGATACAGACAGAAACAATAATGACGGTTGCTGATAACAGCGGTGCAAAAAGGGCCATGTGTATAAAGGTCTTGGGTGGTTCGCATCGCCGCTATGCATCTGTGGGCGACAAGATTGTCGTTGCGATAAAGGATGCGATTCCACGCGGCAAGGTGCAAAAGGGAACTGTGCAGCGCGCCATCATCGTGCGCACAAAGTTTCCGGTCAAACGCGCCGATGGTTCCATTATCCGCTTTGACGACAATGCCGTGGTATTGATTAACAAAAATAATTTCGAACCGATTGGAACCCGTATATTCGGGCCGGTCGCGCGCGAAGTTCGCCGCAAATACGATGTTCAGAAAATCGTATCGCTGGCCCCCGAAGTGATTTAATAAAGGTAACAGAGATGAAGATTAAAAAAGGCGACGAAGTCATAGTCATTTCAGGAAAGTACAAAGGCGTAAAGGGCAAGGTCTTGGAATCGCGCCCGATGGAATCACGCGTTGTGGTTGCCGGTGTTAATCGCCGCAAATGGCATATAAAGCCGACGCAGGAAAAGCCGGGTCATATCGAAGACCGCGAAGCACCGATCCATGTGTCCAATGTCGCTTTGCTTGATCCAAAGACCAAGAAAGCAACCCGCGTCGGATATAAGGTCGAAAGCGGCAAGAAAGTTCGCATCGCGAAAAAATCGGGAACAGAAATTTAATCCGAAGGATAAAAAAATGCAAAGTAGATTGCGCGAAGTTTATGAAAAAGAAATTGTTCCGGCGCTGGAAAAAGAATTCGGCTATGCGAATAAGATGGCTGTGCCGCGCTTGTCAAAGATCGTTTTGAACATGGGCGTTGGCAGTGCCGTTGCCGACAAGAAAAAGCTGGACGCGGCAGTAGAATCCTTGACTTTGATTGCGGCGCAAAAGCCAGTTGTTACCAAGGCGAAAAAATCCATCGCGACTTACCGTTTGCGCGAAGGTCAAGCCATTGGGACCAAGGTTACATTGCGCGGCAAACGCATGTATGACTTTTTGGATAAACTGATAGCGGTCGCGCTGCCGCGTATCAAGGACTTTCAAGGACT
Organism: Alphaproteobacteria bacterium; assembly: GCA_009784275.1. Lineage (GTDB taxonomy): Bacteria > Pseudomonadota > Alphaproteobacteria > Rs-D84 > Rs-D84 > WRCA01. The sequence continues at coordinate 93,222 of WRCA01000002.1, forward strand.
GTCAAAGTCAAAGTTCGATGGCAAAGGAAATTATGCCTTTGGAATAAAAGAGCATTTGGTTTTCCCGGAAATTTCCGTGGACAAGATTGAAAACATTGTCGGAATGGATATTGTCATTGCGACAACGGCGAAAACAGATGATGAAGCACGGGCCTTGCTGGTAAAGTTGGGCTTGCCGCTGGTGTTGAAATAAAAGGTTAAAAAATGGCTAAACTGGCACTGATTAACAAACAAGCAACGCGCGAAAAGCTGGTGGCGAAGCATGCGAAAAAGAATGCTGCGCTGAAGGCAAAAATGTCCGTGAACTCCACGCCCGAAGAACGTATGGCGGCGATGAAGAAGATGGCGAAGATGCCGCGCAATGCGAATAAGACTCGGTTGCATAACCGCTGCTCTATCACCGGCCGTTCCCGCGGGTTCTTGAGCATGTTCGGTCTGTGCCGCCAGCAAGTTCGCACTTTGGCATCCGAAGGAAAGCTGCCGGGTGTTCGCAAATCGTCTTGGTAAAAAATTTATACGGAGAATAAAAATGTCATTGACTCATCCGATTGGAGATATGTTGACGAGAATTCGCAACGGGCAGAACGCCGGTAAAGATTCCGTTCGCGTGCCGCACAGCAGACTGCGCAATGCGGTCTTGACCGTCTTGAAAGACGAAGGCTTTATCACAGGCTTTCGTGACGAACAAGTTGACGCGAAGCGCAAGAATATAATCGTCGACCTTAAATATGTCGGCGGAAACGGCGCGATCCAAGAAATATCTGTGGTGTCAAAGCCCGGTCGTCGCGTATATTCCGGCAGTGTAAAGATGCCGAAGGTTTTAAATGGCCTGGGTATCGCAATTGTATCTACGCCCCAGGGTGTAATGACGGATCACAAAGCCAGACTGATGAATATCGGCGGCGAAGTATTGTGTCGAGTGGTGTAATAAATAAAAAGGTTATCGATATGTCTCGTGCAGGAAAATATCCAGTCGAAATAGTAAATGGTGTTACAGTTGCCATAGTTGGCAATGATGTGGAAGTAAAAGGGCCGAAAGGAACTTTGAAAGTTGCGCTGAATACTAAAAATGCTGGCTTGGTCGATGTTAAGATCGAAGGCAATCAGGTTATTGTTACTCCGAAAGATCCTGATGACAAAGAAACCCGCGCGATGTGGGGTACTATGACCCGCAACATCAAGAACGCGGTCATTGGCGTGTCAGAAGGATTTGCCAAGGAAATGGGAATGAAGGGTGTCGGATTCAAGGCAGCTGTTCGTGGAAAAGATTTGGTCTTGGTTGCGGGATATTCTCATGATGTTATCATGCCGATTCCTGAAGGCTTAACCGTTGAGATTGGCGCAGCCCCGACTGAATTTACTGTAAAGGGGATCGATAAGAACTTGGTCGGACAATTCGCGGATAAGATTCGCAAAGTTCGTAAACCAGAGCCATATAAAGGTAAGGGTATTTTCTATAAGACAGAAAAGATCCGTCGTAAAGAAGGCAAAAAGAAATAATTAAATGGGGGAGAGAAAGCCGAAAAGGTTAGGCAATGAATAGGAAAACACTGTCAAAAGTCATTTATCCGGTTGGAATGATCTATCTTTTGGCTTGTATCGGAATTGCCCGTGCCATGATTAAAGCTGGGGATGTGTGGGATAAAGTTAGTGGTGCAGAGCGTAAAAGAAGTCAAGGGTTCGATAAAGGAAGACAAAGAGAAGATTCGTAGGGAAAAAATAAGGCAAGGCAATAAAATGACATCAAGGAAAGAACGCGTTAAAAATACTCTGTTTGCCTTGTGTGTGTTCGGAAGGCTTTTGCCGGAAATAATATGGGACAAAGTAACGGGTGCGAATAATAAGTTCAGGGCGTGGAGTGAAAAGTCCGATAGAAGTAAATAAAAAAGAAAGCCAAATGCACCCGCTGTTACGGGCGCGATAAAAAGGAAAAAGAAATGTTAAAGCATTTGACAACAGAAGAGCGCAGAGTTCTCGCAAACCGTAGCGCACTGAAACGTAAAAATCCAGGCAAGGTTCGTCTGTGCGTTTTCCGCAGCGCTCGTCATATTGAAGTTCAAGCGATTGACGATGCCAAAGGGCATACCGTCTGTGCGGCCAGCAGCAAGGAAAAAGGATTCAAAGGTCAAGGCTGGAACATTTCTGGCGCGGAACTAGTTGGTACGGCTTTTGCAGAACGCGCAAAGAAAGCAAAATTAGGCGCGGCTTATTTCGATCGCGGCGGATACCGCTATCATGGTCGCGTAAAGGCTTTGTGCGATGCAATGCGCAAAGGCGGAATAGCGATTTAAAAACTTAAAGGTTTAAATAATGGCAAGATTTGATGATAAAAAACTGCAGACAGATAACTTGGTTGACAAGCTGATTTCGATCAACCGAGTTTCCAAGACCGTCAAAGGCGGACGCAACATGTCGTTTTCGGCGTTGGTTGTGGTTGGCGACAAGTCTGGCAGAGTTGGCTTTGGCAAGGGCAAGGCTTTGGAAGTGCAGGCTGCTGTTCAAAAGGCCACCAAGGCGGCCAAGGCAAAGATGGTTCGCGTGCCTTTGAAAGAAGGACGCACTTTACATCATGATATCGAATCGAAGTATGGCGCAAGCAAGCTGGTTATTCGCAGTGCGGTTCCCGGAACTGGAATTATTGCGGGTGGGTCTTTGCGTGCGGTATTCGAATGCTTGGGCGTTCAGGACGTTGTTGTGAAGTCCCAAGGCAGCAATAATCCGAACAACATGGTTCGTGCGATGTTCCATGCGTTCGGCAAAATGAATTCTCCGAAATCGGTTGCGGCACGCCGTGGCAAGTCTGTTGCTGAAATCATCGCTGGCCGCGACGGAAAGAAAGCAGCAGAAGAAACAGCGGAATAAACCAAGCGGGTGTAATCATGGCAAAGATTAAAGTAAGACAAGTACGCAGCACTATCGGACGTCCGGAAACACAGTGCAGAACAATGAAGGCCCTTGGCCTTGGGCCGCGCGTTGGCAAATCCAACGAGTTGGAAGATACGCCAACCGTTCGCGGAATGATTGCAAAGGTTAAACACCTTGTAGTTGTAGAATAAAAGGAAGACTGTTATGAAGTTGAATGCATTAATGGATAATCTTGGATCACGGAAATGTGCAAAGCGCGTTGGACGCGGTATTGGATCTGGCAGCGGCAAGACTTGCGGCCGTGGCCACAAGGGTCAGAAAGCGCGTGCCGGTTCCAGAAAGCAAGCGACTTTCCAAGGCGGACAGATGCCGATTTTGCGCCGTTTTCCAAAGTTCGGCTTTAACAATATTTTTGCGAAGAGCTATGCAACCATCAATTTGGGCGAAATTCAGAAGTTTATCGACACTGGCAAGATTGATGCGAAAAAAGAAATCTCCATTGATTCCTTGCTGGCAGCGAGAATTTTAAATCGTAAAATGGATGGACTGAAAGTCTTGGCCAAAGGCGAGATCAAAACTGCGGTTAATGTGGTTGCGGTCAAATGGTCAAAAGCGGCCGAAGCAGCGATCGTCAAAGCCGGCGGAACAATAAAAAGCTAACATAAAAAACTCTAAAGGAGAGGAAGATGACAGAGAAAGATAAGAACTTGATGATTAAAATTGTCGTTGGGGTAGTATTATTTTTGGCAGCGTTTTTGGCATTGGATTTGCTGGGACAATTCTTGGCTTATTTCTTGGTAAAGGCGGCATTAGCAGCGATTATCACTTGGGCGGTAATCAGCATTGGTGAAAAAATCGGCTTGCCGGGATTTTCAGCTAAAAAAAGCGGAAAAAAGAAATAAAAAGAATGAAATTCATAACTGACTTTTTTTCCAACCTTTCCGATCTGCAAAAGCGGATACTGTTCACATTGGGCGCGCTGATTATTTATCGTTGCGGATCATTCATCCCATTGCCGGGTGTTAATGCTTCGGCTGTCTTGCATTTGTTCCAAGGCGACAATGGCATGATGGGAATGTTCGATATGTTTGCGGGTGGTTCATTGTCCCGTATGTCGGTTTTGGCGCTTAACATTTTCCCGTACATCTCTGCGTCTATCGTTATCCAACTTTTGACGGCGACATCAAAGTCGCTGGGCGAATTGCGCAAGGAAGGCGAATCCGGCCGTATAAAGATTAATCAATATACCCGCTATCTGGCGGTCTTGCTGGCGACGGTTCAGGGTTGGGCGGTGGTTAAAGGACTGGAAGCCATGGCGCCGGTTAACGGCGTTGCTGCGGTTATCAATCCGGGCTGGGCATTTGAACTGTCTGCTGTGATTGCGTTGGTTGGCGGAACGGTATTCGTGATGTGGCTGGCGGAACAGATTACAGCGCGCGGAATAGGGCAGGGCGCGTCTTTGCTGATTTTCGCGGGTATCGTGGCAGAAATTCCACATGGCATTGCAAAGATGTTTTCACTGGGTTCAGTTGGTCAGGTTTCTCCCGCGATGATTGCGCTGATTGTCGCGTTTGTAGTCGGCGTTATTGCACTGATTGCTTTTGTAGAACAGGCACAGCGTCGCATACAAATTCTTTATCCGCGTCAAGTAATGGCAAATGGGGTGATGAATACAAATGCTTCATACCTGCCGATAAAGGTAAATATGTCAGGCGTTATGGGACCGGTGTTTGCATCTTCTATCATGATGCTGCCCGCATTCGTGCAACGTTTTGTTCAAAGCGATAATCCTATTGTACAAAGTGTTATGGGATTCTTTACATACGGCACTTGGTCTTATATGTTGTTTTTCGCATTTCTGATAGGGTTCTTTGCGTTTTTCCAAACAGCGGTCGTATTTAATTCCGAAGAAACCAGCAATAACTTGAAGAATGCCGGCGGCTATATCCCGGGTGTAAGACCTGGCGAACAGACCATTAAATTCTTGGATTCAATAGTATCGCGCACTACATCGATTGGCGTTGTGTATCTGTTGGTTGTGTGCGTTCTGCCGATTGTATTGAACACTCGCTTGGGCATGCCGGTTGTGATTGGCGGAACCAGCGTTCTGATCGTCGCGGGCGTTGTGTTGGATACAGTGAATCAGGTGCAGTCTTATTTGGTGGCAAAGCAATACTCTTCTGTTATCAAAAAGGCGCAGAAAAAGGGCAGATTTAGGGTTTGACATTCGCAGTGTTTGTTATAAAATGATGCGAAAAAATAAAAAGGAAAAAGTAATATGGCACGTATAGCAGGTGTAAATATTCCGGACGCAAAGCGCATTGAAATCGCGCTTCAGTCCATTTACGGCATTGGCCCGGCAAAGGCCGCGCAGATTTGCAAAGCCTTGAAGTTAAAGGATGGCTTGCGCGCAAAAGAATTGACCGACGCCGATATCGTTAACATTTCGAATTATATCGAAGAAAATTTCAAGGTCGAAGGCGACGTTCGCCGCGAAACTGCAATGAACATCAAACGCTTGCAAGACTTGAAAGCATATCGCGGAATCCGTCATCGCAACCGCTTGCCGGTTCGCGGTCAGCGGACGCAAACAAACGCAAGAACCCGCAAGGGCAAGCGCGTCGTAGTCGCAGGCAGCGCAACGAAGGGAAAATAAAATGGCAGTTAAAAGCACAAAAAAGAAAGTCGTTAAAAAAGTTTCGCATGGCATCGCGCATGTTCTGGCGACTAATAATAATACCAGGATTACTATTACGGACCAAAGCGGTGCAGTATTGGCTTGGGCGACTGCGGGGGCGAATAATTTCAAGGGCGCGAAAAAGTCCACCCCGTATGCTGCGACGATTGTTGCGGATGCAGTTGGAAAGAAAGTCGCCGATATGGGCATGAAAACGGTCGATGTCTTGATGCGTGGAATTGGGCAGGGGCGCGAAAGTGCGGTTCGTGGATTGGGCAATGCTGGTTTGATTGTGCAGTCTATTACTGATACTACACGTATTCCTCATAATGGATGCAGACCGAAAAAAGTCCGCAGAGTTTAAAAAAATCGCCGCAAACGCGGCGATTTTTATTTTATTTTTTTAGCCAGTCAGCCAATTGACAAACCAAAACTTTTCACTATAATTATTATATGAAAAGAGACCTGGCTTATCGCAAACGGCAGATTGACCGTGAAAAATCGGCACTTTCTTTCAGTGCTGTGCAAAATTATGCACTTCGTTTCCGCAACCATACACTGGAATTTTTCAAAAAATCCAAAAAACGCCTCGATGAGGCTTTGAGTTGGAAAAAGCTGGATTTCGGCGCCCGTCTGGCCCACTTTAAAAAATTGGTAAAACACGCTTTGTCATTTGGTGGTAATGATTATTACGATGTAGAGGTAAAGCACGCCAAGAGTGATGGAAATACCCTGGGCTCTACGGATGGCAATTGCATCAATGTTTATGACAAGCTGCTGAAAAACGATAATTATGACAAAGTGGTAGAGGTCGCGAAACATGAGCCTGCGCACGTGTTTCAAATTCGAAAAGGCGATACGACCTTGTCGCATTCCACGGTAATAAGAAGTATTGAAAATTATGTTCATGCGCAAGAAGATTATGCTTACTACCGCGCGAATCCGATAGAACAAGAAGCGTGGAAAATCGGTCAGACCGCCAGCGAGAATTTCACAAAGACCTTGCGCGATATGCAGAACGGCTATCAGCGCGCAGCGTAATTATCCCTTTCTTTTGATCCCGACTTTCTTTTCTAGCGCGGCAAAGCGCAAACTTTTACGCAGGTTATAGCTGCATGCGAATTTCAGCCAACCCCAAGCAGCCGCCACCTGTCCGCGATTTTGATCCGTCGGTTGCGGCGATTCCCAAATCTTTACAATTCTCTTTTTTAAATTTTTCAGTGTGCGCTTGCGCAGCAGTATGAAATCCGGAAAATGCCGATATCCAACGAAATCGACACCTGTCGCGGTCGGGATGATTTCTGCCTTGGAAAATTCCAGTTGCAGTTGCGATGATAAAAATTCGCGAATTTTGTCGCGTATCGCGCGCAGCTGCGCCTTGTCATTTGAAAATAAACAAAAGTCATCGCTGTATCGCAGATAGTCGCGAACACGCAGTTCCCGCTTTATAAATATATCCAATTCATGAAGATACAGATTGCCCATCCATTGACTGCAGAGGTTGCCGATGGGCAGGTTTTTTCCACCGTCGGCGGAATAAATAATATCGCGGAATATTTCCAGCAAGCGCGCATCAGGCGTGGTCTTTCGCACGATTTCAAACATGATGTCATGATCGATCGAAGGATAGAATTTCCTGATATCGCATTTTAATACATACTTGTTGCGGCGCATGAAACACATGGCGCGCCGGCTGGCCGAATGCAGGCCTCGGCCGGTGATGCATGCATAAGAATCCTTGATAAACATCCGTTCCCATTGCGGAGCAAAAATATTCATCAATGCGTGATGCAGCAGCCGATCGGGCGCGAATGGCAGAATATAAATAGTTCGGCGCTTTGGATCCGTGATTTCCATTGTGCGATAGGTCGAGGTGCGAAATTCGCCCGCCATAACGGTCTGACGCAGGTTTTCCAGGTTTGTTTCAGAGTTTTTAAGGAAGCACGCGATTTCAGGTTTATTGCGCCGTCCGCGCACTGCCTTTTTCAGTGCAAGGGCAAAATTTTCGGGGGATATAAAGTCAGAGAACAGGGCAGGGCTCATACAAAAGTAAAATATTTATCCACTTTGATGATGTTGGTGCGGAATGGGATTTTATCGCCGTATTTATCGCATTGGTCCATCAGAACTCCGCTGCCGGTGAAAAGAATGCACATCTCACCATCCATCTCGAATTGCAGGTGCAGGCACATTTCGCCCTCATTTTTTTTAGAAGCGATAATCTTGTGCCCGCGCACGGTAATCGGCTTGTTCAGAACTTCCTCTATGCGGCATTTTCTGCCATCCAGCGGGGGTTTAATATCAGCAAAGTCGGAAAAAGAATGGATTTCTTCGGGCATGTAATGTCCTTTATTTATTTGCGATTAACTCCATCCTGCCCCCGTTTTCGGGGGCGGGACAGGAGCGTTTTTATCCCGGTTATTGTATTTTCCCCGCAAAGCAGAGAAGGTTGCATATCCAGCCTTGTGTGTCGGCTACATAATGGCTTGTCATTCCGGCGAAGGCCGGAACCATGTCCCCCGGGTTGGCAAAACCGAATATCAAGTATCGAAAGCCCGCGCAGCGTCCTCCGTGTTCTCGGAATTATGGCCCGCGTTGTTCGCAAGGTTGTTACCAGCGTTCTCTCGCGCGTCATCCTGGGAGTCCCAGGTATCGCCGAGCCAAAGAACAGGACCAAACGGCACGGTGCATACAGATATACCACCCGCAAATCCATTGGATTCGCAAATATATTGTTAGTTCTTTCCCTGGAAAACTTCAACGAATTATATACTCGTATATAAGGTTTTTGTTTGTCAAATTGTGATTATTGTTGACGAAATTAATTTTTGCTCTATTTTTACAGTAACAGCAAAAATGGAGACAAGCATGTCTGAAAAAGAGTTTATCATACCGGCAATTCAAGAGCTAACAAAAAAAGAAAATAAAGACGTAAGTCAGCATTGGAAGGACATATATGGAAACATCGGCGCCGAGGCGATAAAGAAGGGCATAACGGATTTTTCGCCAAAAAACCGCCAAAAATATCGCGACATTCGGCATACAAAAATTAATGAAGAAAAAATCGAGCTGATTGGCGATGGAACATTTTCCACCCCCGATCGTTCGATGGAAGAAATTGTATCGAAAAAAGTAGAATTTTTGGATGGCCAAATAGCTGAATTGACCGAACAAAGAAACAGCCTGGCGCAAAAATACAATATCAAAAAAATCCCTGTTTTCTCTGGCTTGGAAAATCACATTATGGATGAATTCGTAGAAAACGCGCTGGCCAAAGGTTGGGCTTGGCTGTACCAGGATGGCGTCAAAGCCCGCGGCCAAACGAAGATCTATTTTGATGCGGGCTATTGGGCAGCATTCTGCGACAGAATGAGCATTGTCGTTAATTGCAACCCGGATGAAATCCAAGCCATCGCGGTTACCAACCATAGCGTGGATTATGCAATTGATACGAAAGAAAACCTGAATAGATACATGAGAGAGGTAAAACTTAAAGAGTTCAAGTTCGAGGAGAAGGACGGCAAAGACAGCAAACACGGATATGGCTTTGTGAAGATAAGGGGGCATTGGTATGGAATAGTAAAGCTCGGCGATACCTGGGACTCCCAGGATGACGCGCGAGAGAACGCTGGTTACAACCTTGCGAACTACGCGGGCCGTTATTCCGGGTCCGCGGGGGACGCTGCGCGGGCTTTCGGCCTTGTGTATCAATCGCTGACCCAAAACAGAAAATAATACGGAAAACGGAAAACTTGCCCCCCTTGTTAAAGGGGGGCGATTTTTATTAACGAGCCGCAGGCGAGTTTAGAAAAATCGGGGGGATTATTGTGTAATGTCTGGAATTAAAAAAGTAATCCCCCCAGAGTTGCTAGGCAACAAGTTGCCAAGCCAACTCTTCCCCTCTTTAACAAGAGGGGCTATTCAATCCAAGTTCTTCGCAAATTTTCCAAAGGACCCCGTCAATATTTTTCAGAACCTCATCATTACCAAATCTTAAAATTCTATATCCTTGTGCTATCAGATATTTTGTTCTTTCTTCATCAGCATCGATGCCAGCTTCTGTATAATGCTGACTGCCATCACATTCAATTATAAATCTGCGTCGTCGCCAGATCAGATCCGCAATGTATTTGTCGTCTATTACGAACTGTCTTTGAAATTTGCCAATTTTTGCATCATGAAGTGCGTAATAAAGTTTATTTTCAGCCTTCGTAGGATTTTTTCTATTCCAACGTGCAAGTTCGGTAAGTACAGACATGTCATGATTATACTTATTGTCAAAAGGGAGTCAAGTGCCCCTCTTGTTAAAGAGGGGCAGAATTGGTTTACGAGCAAAGCGAGTTAGCAACTCTGGGGAGATGATTGTTTTGAACATTACACAGCATCCCCCCTAATTTTCGGCAAGCAAGCTTGCTCGAAAATTATCCCCCCTTTAACAAGGGGGGCACAAAATGGAGTTTTAAATTTTAACGATGCTTGCGATGTTTTTTTGAAAGCTTATACTGTTCTTTTTCTACATTCCACCTTCTTTGGACAGACCACTTTGCGCAATTGCAGGTTCCTTCCCAAAAATTTTTTTCTTTGATTTTTTCAGATTCTTCGATTTTTTGCTTACATAAGTCAAATTCCTGCGAAATCATTTCGTCCGTATACCATTTTGCGCACCAATGTTCGTCTTTACGCAGGTCTTCCAGCATATTCAGTTTGTTAGAATAAAAGATCGATGCCTCGTTCGCCAGCTTATATTCTTGTTTGTTAGACAGATAGATTTTTTTCGGCCAATAATCATTCGGAATAAATAAGAGGGTATAATAATCCAACAGCCAAATACCCGTGCCCGCCAGCACGATAGAGCCACAAATAATAAGCTTTTTCCATTTGGATTTCATTATAATTCCCTTGACAAATTAATTATAGCTTAAATTATTATTTTGTCAAGGTATTTTGCGGTTATAATAGGGTGCTTTTAAAAAATCCAAAAATCGCGCAAATCCGCGTTTAAAACAAATTGAACTGTCTGATAGAATTATGCTAGGTTATGATAAATCCTGAAATAACATGCCCAATAAAAAAATAGAAGTCTTCGAAGCCGGAAATGTAAAGCTTGTAAATTGCTGTATGTTCAGCAATGCTGGCTTTGGTTCCGTGAAAGATAAAGGCGTAAATGCGATCATAACTGATTTCCCTTATGGAACATTAAACAAAAGAAACGAATGGGACAAGGTTATAGATTACGATAAGTTTTGGATCGAAGCAAAACGGGTTGGCAAAGATAAAATGCCCATAATTTCAACCGCACAGATGCCTTTTACCGCTGTTCTGGTATCGACGAACTATAAAGATTTCAAATACACGCTTGTTTGGGAAAAATCAAAGGCAACGGGTTATTTAAATGCCAAGAAACAGCCAATGAGGGCGCACGAAGACATTGTTGTGTTCTATAAAAAACAATGCAAGTACAACCCGCAAATGACAAAGGGCGAACCGTACAACAAAGGCTGTGCCGTTCGCGATACATTCGCATATGGAAAACAAGAAAAAGCAGTATTGGTAAAGAATGATACTGGTGACAGGTATCCTCGTTCCGTTCAGTATTTCGTTACGGCGGAAAGCGAAGGCAAACTGCATCCCACGCAAAAACCAGTTACCTTGTTCGAATGGCTGATAAAGACTTATACCGATAAGAATGATTTGGTATTGGATCCTTGTTTCGGCAGCGGAACGACCGCCATTGCTGCCATCAGGACCGGACGGAAATTTATAGGATTTGAAAAAGATCCTGTTTATTTCAAGGCAGCAAAAAAACGGATTAAAGAAGAATTAAAAGCAAACTTATTATTCGATTTATAATATTTCTATAATAAACGAAACGAACTTCTTTATAACATCATCGTCTAATTCGTGTTTCACTTTGTAAAGCGGTTTCGCGGAACTTCTTTTATTTTTCAGAAAGAAAAAGATTTTCGATTCGATTCCATTCGGGTCGGACGTCAGGTGTTTCGTGTCGTCCCAGAAATCTGCTTCGTATACGAATAGTGTTTTATCTTTTGCCGCGTTTTGTCCGGCAAAGACAATGTATTTGACATCTGCGGGATCTGTTCCATGCTGTTTCAGCGACTGTGCTATTTTTCTGAAATCTGCCAACGCTCTGTCGTAATAGCATGAATCAAGATAGGTTTTGTTTTCGATAAATGCTATTCTTTTTTTATTAGAAAAAATATGCCGGTCGACTTGAATTTGATTGAATTCAACATCACGGCCTTTGTAATGAATTGTTTTCGAAAGGCGATCCCGGCCGCCGACTATGGATTCAATATTGGCGCCAGGAATTTCAGTATTTATAGTATCAAAAATGTTTTGTAATAATGATTCAACCAGATTACCCGCCGCATCGCGAATAACGCCTTCAGTCTGGGCGGTTTCTGCCAACGACGCAAGTTGCGCTTGCTCTCTATCATAACATTTATGGATATTTGTGATAACTTTGCCAGTAATTCTATCAAGTTCTGATTGCGGTAAATTCAAAATAAAACCCCTATATTTTCATAGGAGTTTATTACTTTTCAGCGATTCGTTCCAGTGTGCGTATTAGTATTTTATTTTGCTGTGTTCCCTCATGATTTTAATTTGTCCTGGGAATGGGTATTCGCGGAAGTATTTTTTTCTGTCTTCTTCCGAATAGCGGCTTTGTTTCGGTACAAATCCCGCTGGTAATTTCGACTGGAATGTTTGGACTTCGTTCCAGCCGCCTTTTAGTCCAATTTGATAAGGATAGAATTCCTTTGGCACACCGTTTATAAATATTGCCAAGAATGGCCGCTTGCCCGCGTAAGTAATACGATGTATTCCGTCTATCAAAAGCGGCTGGCCATCGATAACTTCTATGATCGGTGGCGTAAAGGTATACGGGACTTCGTTATCAGCAACCGAATAAGTTATAAATCCTGAATTCGACAGGATATTTACGCCATGTTTGGAAAATGATTTATCCAGCGTTTTGATGATATCCAGCTGGTCTTGCAGGACAAAGCGCTGGGTCGGGACTATGTCGCTTTTATTCGCGAACTCAAGCGTTATTTTCGCGCCGTCATAAGGGTTAACATACGGAAGTCCGCGCAGTGTGGCATTTTTTATAACTCCCATCAAATCATCGGTTCCATGCAGCTTGTGTTCAGATATTTTCATTGCGCCAACCTTTGCTTGCGTGCTACATTCCCCTTGGTCGGGAACTTACAACAAAGGAAAATTTATGTCAACAAAAATGTACTTTGATATGGATGGGGTTTTGGCGGATTTCGACGCCAGCGCTTGTAAGATTCTGGATCGCAAGGATTTGAATTATCGAACCGAAGTTATGGCCGGCGATGCGCTTGAAGCAAAGAAAAAGCGCTGGCTGGATATTGAACAAACGCCTGGATTTTGGGAAAACTTGCAGCCCATCGTTGGCGTGGAATCCATGCTGGCGGCGGCATCCAAGTTGAGTGAAATTTTTGTTTTATCAACGGCGCCATCCGCAAAGCGTTTCATAAAAGGCGATGAATATGTCCAGCATATAATTGATGCTAAAAAGGCCTGGATTGCCCGGTATTTCGGCAAGTTCTTTGCACCGGAACATGTGATAATAGTTCGCGATTCAAAGGAAAAAATAGCGAAATCCGGTCCTGATAGCTTATTGATCGATGATCGCGCAGAAAATATATCTGATTGGATTAACGCGGGTGGACGCGGCATAGTTTTTAAATCGCCATCCCAGGTTATAAAAGATATGTCTGGCGAATTTTAGCGGTTTTTACTTATACTGTTTCCAGTACGCGTTCCAGATTTGTGATGCCAATCTGCTCGCATACCTGCGCACGCGAAATGCGGCATCATATGCAACATCCATATCCATATCGCGCATGTCGCAACATACAAAATCGGTCTGCACCGCTTTCCCGTTTCGTTGGAATTTATTATGTATCGTTGCATTGACGCTGATCCAGATAGAAAGGTCTTCGCCGTCTTTTTCTATCGGTGTTCCATTTCTGCCCTTTTGGATATCACGACGTTTTATAAAGTTGCTGGCTGTTTTTGTCTTTATGCTGTTAATATCTATCTCGGTATCGGGTACTTTGCGGTCCCCGAATATTAATTTGGCCTGATTGGCAAGGATCGGTACGGAACTTACAAATTTTGATGTAATTCTCTCTGGATTTCCGATTCTTTGGCCCTTATAGGAATAGATTGTATTTCCAGCGGCGTCAGTTACACCATCGCCAGAGATTGCAATGTGGGTTGAACTCTGCGTTGACCAGTCTTCCTTTGGGGTCCAAAAAGCATCCTCTTCCACTGGATCATAGGCATGACTGCCCCATCTCTGTATGGGCCCGTTCTTTTCAAACCTTCTGGCTCTTTTGGCTTCTTCTACCTGCTTTCGGTCTATTTTCGCAGCTATTTTTTTTCTGTTAAGCTTTGCCATTCTTTTATCCCTTTATTTCAATGTGAAATAATTATAGTATAAAATTGTTATTTGTCAAGTATTTCTATAATGGGGGCAGGGCTTAAAAATCCGCGCCATGGCGCGTCAGAACGGCTTCCCTCATATTAATAAAACATTGACAAATAGCAATATTGTTGTATAATGACATATATATTACCACATTGGGATCCATGATGCCAACTATTGAGATTAATGGAATAAAAAATTATAAATTAGACGGTTCCACTTTAAAGGTGGATCTTGCTTACGATCAGATTCAGCCTCTTATAGAACAATTACAGCAAACAAAACGGATCAATAACAGCTCCAAGCATATAATTATTACATCTGAAGGTGTTAATATATCGCAATATAAGACCTTTGATATCCCCAGTTTTGATAAGTTTCATGAATGGTTCGCGCAGATGAATGCGAACTTTATTGTGCAATACAAGGAATATGGGTTGGCCATTGAAAGATTAGAAATCAAAACCGCCTGTAACAAGCCAAAGGCTGGCTATGACAAATTTACGACAGAAGCGCCGATAGAAGACAAAGCAAATTTGTGGAATGATAAGTATCAGTGGTACAAAGTTACCTTTACTGATGGCTCCAGTTCTGGTTGGTTGTGCAAGGGGGTATATACTTCTGGGCGTGTGGCTGTAAAGGAAATAGGTTGCCTGTTGCACAATTTGGCTAAACTTTCAGGTTTTAATAATATATTAGTGGCCCGCAAACAACATCAGAAAATGCAGTGAGAAATTCAAGTGACCTGTGACAAAAGGGACGATTGTGGTGGAATTTAATGATTCAAAAGGTCTTACCGCGCATTTTGTTCATGGCGGAATAAATCTTGCCGAAGATTTTCCGTTGTTTCATTTAATTGTGACAGCGTGGGGTTACACTTTAGTCAATGAAACTGGGTACGAAACTGATAAAGACGGGGAGCGCGGCCAGGTTGGATGGTTGAAACAATACAGTAAAAGAAATATTGACGCAGGTGGTGTAGCGGTGAAACGGGTTATTGTTGTCGCCCACAGCAATACATGCAATTATGATTTGGAGACTTATACGTATGGCTGGAAGCCCGTGCAAGATATAGAAAATAAAGAAAATAATACAAAACGGGCCTATCTGATAGAATTTATGGATGGAATCAGCACCGACTGGATGTGTTGGGATAAAGATGATTCGTTAGAGGACACAGTCTGGAAGTCGGTTGATGTGGTGTATGATTTGGCCAAATATTTTCTCCGTCGGGTAAAGGCGCAGGAAGCTTACGAGAGAAGCAGTGCCGTAATACAGCGTCAGAAAACGCAATAAAATCCCGTATCAGCGGGTTTTTTCTTGACTTTTTACATATTACTGCTTAAAATCCCCAGGCCTTACGGTGAAAATAATAAACTAAACCACAGGAGCCTTTGATGATTGAAAAAAACTGGATGACATTGATTAAGCCAAAAAAGCTGCATATCAAGGTCGACGAAACTAATCCCAATATCGCAACTATTATTGCAGAGCCTTTGGAAAAAGGGTTCGGTTTGACGCTGGGTACCGCATTGCGCCGCGTTTTGCTGTCCTCGCTACAGGGCTGCGCGCCGGTATATGTAAAGATCGAAGGCGTTCAGCACGAATTTTCCAGCATTCCGGGCGTTCGCGAAGATGTAACCGATATGATTCTTAATCTGAAAGGCGTATATTTCAAGGCCATTAACGAAGGCCAGCACAAGGCTTATTTGAAGGTCAAGGGGCCCGCCGTTGTTACCGCCGGCATGATTGAAACCAGTGGCGGAATTGAAGTTATGAATAAAGATGCCGAGATTTGCAACTTGGACAAGGGCGCATCTTTGGATATGGAAATTATGTTGGGCACAGGCCGCGGCTATGTCCCGGCCAGCGCGCGTATCGAAGGATTGCCTTTGGGAGTAATTCCGGTTGATTCGATTTTCTCACCAATTCTTAATGTCGCGACTGCGGTTTCTGAAACTCGCGTTGGACAGAGCACTGACTATGACAAGCTGGAACTGACTGTAAAAACCAATGGTGCGGTTTCGCCGGAAGATGCGGTTGCATTGGCTTCGCGTATTCTGGCAGACCAGTTGGTTGTATTTATTAACTTCGAAGATCCGGCACAAGTTAACCAGCCGGCAGAAGAAGAAAAGAAGAAAGAAACTTTGCCGTTCGATCCAAAACTGTTGAAGCATGTTGATGAGTTGGAATTATCCGTTCGCGCGAACAACTGCCTGAAGAACGACAAGATTAACTGGTTGGGCGAGTTGGTTCAAAAGACCGAAAACGATATGCTGAAAACGCCGAACTTTGGCCGCAAGTCTTTGAACGAAATCAAAGCGCAACTGGAATCGATGGGTCTGTCGCTGGGTATGGAAGTACCTGGCTGGCCACCAGAAAATATTGCTGAATTGGCGAAAAAATACGAGGACCCATATAAATAATTTTTCCATCGGGTTCCGCATTGCACTGATTTGCGGGGGCTCATGTACGCTTTTGTACACTACGCCCCCGCAAATCAGTGCAGTCGGCTCAATGGATAAAAACAATATGATTCTGTAGCATCAGGTCATATTAGATGTTCAATCCCAATTTTGGGGACAACGCAAAAGGAGCGCAAGATGAGACATCAAAAAGCAGGACGCAAGTTCGGACGCGATACAAATGCACGCAAGGCTTTATTCCGCGGACTGGCGAAGAACTTGATCGAAAGAGAACAAATTAAAACAACTTTGCCAAAAGCAAAAAGCTTGCGCAGCGTTGTTGAAAAATTGGTTACGCGCGCGAAAACCGATTCGGTTGCGAATCGCCGTCTTGTCGCGGCAGAGCTGGGTGGAACCAACGCAGATGCAGTGAAAAAATTATTTACTGTTCTGGGGCCGCGCTATGCAAAATGTCCAGGTGGATATACTCGTGTGCTTAAGGCTGGATTTCGCTATGGCGATGCTGCGCCTATGGCAATAATCGAATTCATCGATCGCGATGAAAATGCAAAGAAGAGCGCAGATAAAAAAACCGAATCAGCAAAAACTGAAAAAGTTGAAAAAGAAACGAAAGTGGTAAAAACACCGGCAACAAAAGTTGCAAAAGAAAAAGCCCCCGCTGCAAAAAGCACTGGTGGTGCAAAAACTGTGGCAGTAAAACGCCGTGCAACTGGAAAGTAAAGAATCCGCGCAACGCGCGGATTTTTACTTTGGCGCAAGCATGCACCCTTTTTTTTCGACGAAGTTATTTTTAGTTATAAGTTTTTATTCCTTTTTATACTTGACATTCATTCCTATCTATAGGAAAATCTTCGCATAAAGCCTGTGCTTTATTGAGTTCATACAACCAAAAGGAAGGTAATATGAAAAAATTAGCATTAACTTCGTTAGTTGCTTTGTTCGCCGCCAGCGGCGCACATGCTGCAAACGTTATTGATAACAATCCGCTGTATCGTCCGGATGCCGGCCGTTTCTACAGCATAACTTCATTGAACAATGATACGAATTCCCATCTCCGTGCCTGGGGCATTGGTGAAGAGTTCGGTTATGGTATCACTGACAAATTGGCTGTGATCCTGAACACTGGCGTTGATTTCGCTTTCCCGAAGGGCGGCGACAACACTTTTGGTTGGAACACATTTGGTATCGGTCTGAACTATCGCGTTCTGGATGAAGGCAACTGGAAAGCTGATGTATTCGGCAATTATCAGTTTGCTCCGGTTTGGGATGGCGATGGCTTCTTGAAAGAAGACAATACTTTCTACGTATGGACAGCCGGAGTTCGTGGCGGTTATGTCGCGGGCGACTGGACCATCGCGGGTCATGTAGCATATGACTATACGAATGAAGAATCGTTCAACTGGGGCGATGATGGTTTGCATCAGTGGCGCTTGGGCGTTGATGGTCAATATGCGCTTGACAGCAACTGGAACCTGACTGCAGGTGCAGAGTATACCGGCATAACCAATGACGGTGCAAAGAATGCAGGTACCTGGAATGGAATCTTCGGCGTCAATTACAACATTGATGCAACGAAGTTCGTCGGCGCGTATATCGGCAAGGAATTGACGAATACTAACGATGGATGGAAAGAAGTCAAAGGTATGACCTGGGGTCTGAAATTCGGAATTGATTTTTAATTCTGAACTCGATAAAAAAAATCGCCGCAACTGCGGCGATTTTTTGTTACGTTCTGATTAGAATTGAATACCAAACTTCGCACCGATCTGCCAGAAGTTATTTGACATAGATGGCATACCACCGCTGCCTGTGGTCGGGAAGTGATACGCTACATACGGCTGGATCGCGGCAACACCTGGTTGAACATCAATTACTGCACCCAATGACAGTATTTGATCATATATAACCGGGATACTATTGCTTTTGCTCATGTTGTATGTGTTAAAGTTATACTCTGCTTTCAGGCCAACCTTTTCAACAATTTCATATTCGAATTCTGCCCTGGCCAGCAAGTTCCACCAGTCAGACATGCCTTCGGGTGTCATCGCCAGCTGTGCCAAACCCTGGACGGCCCATTGGAATTTGCCTTCATCACCATAAATACGTGCACCGGCCTGGACGTTGTTCATACCAATGCGATCACCGGTTACCGCGTCCCTGGTCCAAGCTATGCCGTACTTACCGATCACATCCAATGCAAATGATTTCGCTGGGCGAAATATCTGCCAGTTGATCCCCAGTTCCGGATTCGCAAATGCGCCGACCATAAAGGTTCCGGTATATGGATTGATTTCAAAAGTTTGCTGATAAACATCGAACGACACAAACAATTCATCCAAGATACCATAAGCGATCTTTACATCGCCGACTTGGAAATCGCCGGATTGAAATCTGGTCATATCGCTGCCGCTTTCATTCATGCCTGTCTGGAAATTAACGCCAGCCTGCAAAGCCCAGTCGTTTTGAAGCGGACGATATGCCGGATTAAAAACGGAAGACACGACACCATATTTGTCTGGCGTGCTGTAGTTCGCATCCGCAGCAGTCGCAGTTGCGCCGATCGCGGCCACGCTAACCAAGGTTGTTAAGAGCAGTTTTTTACTCATATTTATTCTCCTTTTTATTATCCCATTATTTCTTTGGGTTTGGAATATTTTTACACTACTTTGAGTGTAAATGCAGTAGGAGGTTATTCTTATGTTAAAGGCAGAAGTTTTATTTAGTCTTGCAGAACACCAGCATCTTTTCGTTCAGTTTTCCGGTTTCGTAAAAATTACCCAGTTCTTTCAGTTTGTTCGCAGCCACCGCGTATTTCTTGTTATCTATAATCCAGTTAACTTCGACCGCTATCGCGCCTTCATGACACAAGTGCTTTGTCACCAGGCGTTCTAGAATTTCCGCAATCTTTTCCGGATCCGAAAGATATTGGAATATATTTGAAAGATATATTATGTCGTATTTCTTTCCGCTTATTTTCTTGTTCAAGCCGCCCAAGTCAGACCAGATAAATTTGCCAGTCGGGGTCTTTGATTTCATATGTAAAAATTCTTCCTTGTTCAGAAAGCATTCGTCATTAATAACACCGTTGCCAGAAAAACGCTTGCCCTTCATCGCGCGCATAAAGCGGCGGGCTTTGCGTGAAAGGAGCGGTTCAATGTGTTTGTATTCTTCGGTTTCAGAAATACACGCGGAATCTTTATGCAAAGCGCGAACGAAATTTTCATACTCTTGTACATTCAGCGCTTTTATTGCCGCGTTTTTCAAATCCATCGTGATTTTGCTGCACCAGCTGATATCAAATGAATCAATATGGACCGCATCGTTTCTCGCGAACCATATCGTCTGATCGCCGGAACCGCCGCAAGTCAGAACACGTTTGCCAAAAGGCTTTAATATTTTTGCTGTAACCCTCATGTTTTCATTTGTTGTTGCGTATGAAGGCGAAAATCTGGAAAAGGCTGTATCAGCTATTGCGATATATCGGCCTTTTGGATTCGGGTAGTATTTTTGTGCGAACTTATTCGGGAAGAGTCGTTCTATCCAACAAGGCGCGGTATCTGCATGCAGTCTTTCATGAATTTCAGACACCGGAAAATCCAAGTTGTCGAAATTTCTGTATGTAAAGGCGCTGGGAAAGATTTGGTTAAGAATTCCCATGGTTAATCTCTTTAATTAAGTTCTGAAATGTCTTTGATTATCAGGACGCTGTTTGCGCGCCATTTTTCTTTTTGCGAATCCAAGTCCATAATATTTTCTGAAATTAGGTGCAAGACAGGTGTCGCATCGTTTTCTTTTGCGGCGCTGATTACAGCAGTGATCGGCGAAGCCTTTTGTTTTCCTGTCGCGAACCAGTTATCTTCATCAGCAATCCAGAAATCCGAATCGTCGTGGGTTATAATTGCGAATTTTTTATTTTTGATGGTCTCAATTTTTATATTGTCACTGGGTACTGATGCAACTTGCGGCTCGTCAAAAGAAATATCGCGGAACATTGGAATGTCATCGTTGTCGGCCGGTTCTACATCAAAGCTATCGGGCAGGGCCATTTCCGAATCTGCTGAATCCTCTCCTGCGCTGGGTGTGCATTCTGCGGACAGAGCGGTTGCTGGCGCCTTGTTATTGTTTTGGACGACCCTGCAGTCCATCGCGCCGCGCGACAATTGGCCGCGAAGCATGCGGGAATATGGCACCCTCATTTCTTCCGGCAGGTTTTTCGGAAATTCTATTTTTGGTTCTGGTTCTTCCAAGGGTTTTGCCTCATCGGATTTTGCTTCGTCTGAACTTGATTTCGAAGCCCCGAAAAGGGGTTTGCCCGTGCGGCTTATCGCAAACACACCAGCCAGCCAAATTGGAAACCATGCAAACAATGCAACACCAAATGCCAGGCCGCCAAAACCATGCAAAGAAATAAGCGGAATCTTTGCCCAATCGGCCGAATGCAGGATGTTGAAATTAAAAACAAGCAGAAAAATTAAGTAAGATGCGACAAAATACCACCCCGTCCAAAGAAGGGAATTTTTAGAGAATAAAAGAGACTTTTTGTCACTGCCTGCCATTTGTCAATAATATAACACGAATTTATATTTTTGTCAAGTGCTGGGTTGTGTATAATTTAGGAATAATATTCATCATTATGATGCCATATTTTCTGCTTGTTTTCATTTGCTCTGATTTGCGTTTAATGATATAATTAACCAAGAGAATTTGTATACCAAGGGAAGGGAATATGCGCAAAATTTTCGGATTTCTAGGGTTTATAGCGCTTGCTTTTGTGCTGATGTTATCGGCGGCTGATGCCGCGCCGGCGCAGAATGCACGCGGCGGGACGGATGTTTCGCGTGCGGGATTTCCCGGCTCGGTCGCACGTCCACCTACGATTCCTGGGGTTGGGGGGATTAATATTGGCGGTGGCCCGGGTGGCACAAATGTAACCACAAAGGTTCCGACAACTGGGCCGAATGCTTGCCCGAATTGCAATTCTAATTGCCAAAATCAGTGCTGCAACGGATGTTGCGGCTGTCACTGTAATTGTTCCACTGAAACCGGGTGTGTGCCTGGCGCAACGCAAGCTTGCAAAACCCCCGAAGGGAAAAATGGAACGCAGATCTGCAAAGATGACAAGACTTGGGGCGAATGCAAAATACCGGATCAGTCCGTGGATGATTGTATGACTGCATTGCTGGCATGCGTTAATGGCGGCGGTTTGCCGGGCGGAATCAGCGATATGTACGATGTTAACCTGCGTAATTCAATTATAAATGGAATGAGCCTGTGCCAATCCGTGGTCGATTATTGTATTGCGAATGTAAAAGTTAATGGTAGACAGATTTATCACAGCAGCGCGGATGTCTGGATTGCGTTTAATTCGCGCGTGGTTCAGCCACAGTATTTCTCGTTTGTGTTGCGCAAGACGGGTTTGACGCCGCACCAAGCAGAAAATACCTGCTGGCTGCTGGATACAAATAATTTCGGTAAATCATTTGCGGCGGTGGGCGATATTGGCTCTGTAAGGGGTGAATTTCATGAAGATATCGGCCCTTATAACAATAATACTTCCAGCACCCAAGGTATAAAAACAAATCCGTTGGGACCGGAATTGGGCTCTAATTGGAAGGATTATGATGCACAGCGCGGACATTATGCGCGTTGGGATGCAACGGCGGGCGAATGTCTGGTACGTGTTGCGGCTTATTATAATAAACCTGGTGGTGGCAAGGATGAATTGATTACCAACAGGTGGCTGGGGATTGGTGATGATAAAGCGGCCGAAGCTTGGTTGGCGGCAGGTTCCAGCTTTAAGTGTGGCAAGGAGCTGTTCGAGTTTGGACTGATGACCAAAACGAAAAGCGTTGCGTTGTTCGGTGGCGTGGCAACTGCGGCCGGTATCACCACTGGCGCGATAATTGGCGCAGTTCAAGATAGTAACCGTAAGGGAAAAGAAGAATACTGCAAAAGCGACGACAATCGTAAAGCTATGTATAATCTCTTGAGGGAAGACGGTAGATTAGCGGTTTTGAACGGTTTTATCAAAGGCACTAAAATAGACATAACCAGGGGACAATTGAATGCAGACGAGTGCAAATCAGTGATGAAATTGTACGAAGTTTATCATAAATTCGATGGATATGATTTTAATTGCACATCTGAAGGCCGAAGAAATGCTTTCAATTTCCGCGTTGAATCGAACGGGATAACTAGAGAGCAATATGCACATGAACAAGCTGTCTTGGCCGTTGCAACCCAAACATGGAGTGCTTTGCCTTCAAACACGCAATTTAGCGAAGCATGGAAGAAAACCCTGGCGGCAGCAGAAGGCGTAGAGGAAAGTATCAAGGAAGAAGATAGCACTTTTGTCAGTTCGGTTCGCGAACGAATTGCAAATGTAGCCGCCGGTTATGTCGACGATAAGACTCTTTTAAGCCAATGTCCTACTTTCCATTCGATCGATTATCTGATGTCGTCTGATACCACTGTTGTTTGCCAAACAAAAGACTGTGTCAGCGGCGCTGATATGAAGGCACAAATTGATCGTTTGGGCAGGGCGTTAAGCGGCTTTAGCTTTGCAGAGCAAAAGAACGGAATGAGCCAAGCCGCCAAAGGCGCATTGATCGGCGGCGCGATAGGGCTGGGCGCAGGCGGACTTGCCACGGCAATTACTGCTTTTGTTGAAAAGAATAATATAAACTGTATTGTTGGGGATGGACTGGACAAAGTCGGGATGGGCAAATCGGGTAATATCGACAGCCTGAAGAACTTCTATGTAAAGTGGAAGCTGAATCTGCCGGAAACTCCATCGCCGACGGCAAAAGTTGTTGATTGCGAAAGCTGGCAGGATGCTTGTGCGGTTATAAAAGACATTGCGGCTTGTACGAATGCTACGGTTAATTACCAAGCGCCTGGTTTAACAACTGTGAAGAATATCCAAGGCGCGTGTAAGGTCGCAGGAAGCGTTTGCCAAATAGCGATGTCTGTCGCGCAAACAGAAGGCGCATGCGAATAAAAAAATCCGGCGTTCGCCGGATTTTTTATTAACGACCATATCCCATGTAATATACCAGTGCTTTATTGTCTACTTTAGCCCCGAAGTCTTTTTCAGTTTTTTCTTTGTCGGTCTGATCATCTTCCCCTTTAACCTTCACATCTTTTACTTTTTTACTATTGCTAGGTTTGCTGGGTGCTGCCGGCTGGTTGATTACATACAAAGTATCAACTCTAGAAACTGAAGTTTGATCTGGGCATGGTGAGCTGTTCGAGTTATCGTTGTTGCTGTATTTGAGCCAGGCAAGCCAGCTGATAAGACCAACTGCAGCGATGATACCCAAAGTGATCAAACGGTTATTTCTAACGCTTGCACGCTCTTTGCGATCTCTTTCTGCTTCGATGGTTTCTAAACGGGTGCGCTCTGCATCGCGTTCTGTTTTTGCTTCATCACGATCTTCTTTCGCCCATTTGCGTTCCTGTTCTTTCTTTTTGGTTTCAAGATCAAACGTGTCGTCTAGTTCCTTCTTTTTGCGATTATAGTCTTTATCTTTATTGTCATGATCACGCTTATCTTTCGATTCGTCTTTTTTGTCGCTGCGTTCCAGATCTTTGTCCTTACCTTCGTGTTCACGTTTGGCTTTGCTATCTTCTTTCTTGTCGTTGCGTTCTAAATCCTTATCTTTATTTTCGTGATCACGTGTAGAGTTTTTATCCGCGCTTTCGTGTTTGCGGTCAGCGTCTAAACTTTTATTAGACTGATCACGCGCAGAGTTGTCGTCTTTGCGCTTGTTTTCAATCTCGTTATACTTGCCTCTTCCTTCAAAGAAGAGTTCTTGTTTTACAAGTTGCTCGTAAGCTTCCATGTTTATTTCGTCTGCACTTTTTGCCATTTTTTCCTCCTATCGGAATTTTGTTTTTGTTTTGTTGACATACATAATATAAACACTAATTTGCATTTGTCAAGTATTTTGTCAAAAAAAATATATGGGGGTTCAATCCTATTAAATAATGGGGGTAAAAATGGTATTCTGGGGCGAAAAAGGGAGGGAAAACATGCCATTAGTACAAGGTTGCTCTAAAAAAGCCGTCAAAAAGAATATTTCCATGGAGAAAAAGACCGGGAAGCCATATAAGCAAGCCGTAGCCATTGCCCTGTCTGTCGCCGACAAAAACGCCAGTAAATGCAAAAAGTGGTGAAATTATTCCCATCCTGCCCCCGATCGAGCTCCATCCTGCCCCCGTTTTCGGGGGCGGGATGGAGTTCCTGTGACGGAATTTATTGTTGGAATTTGGGGGATTAGGCGGCTTTTTTGCTCTTTTTCAGCATTTCCATGGGGGGCTTTTTGCCTTCTACCACGTCCCCATCTATGATTATTTCTGCCAGATCTGGTCTGTCTGGCACCTCGAACATCGATTTTAACAGCAATTTTTCAAGGATTGACCGCAGTCCGCGTGCCCCAGACTTCCGCCCCAGGGCTTTTTTAGCAATCGTATGCAGGGCATCATCCGTTATCTTTAATTTCACGCCTTCCATTTCAAACAAGGCCTGGTACTGCCGCACAATTGCATTTTTGGGCTTTGTCAGGATTTCGACCAATGCGTCCTCGTCCAGCTCTGTCAGGGTCGTAATTACCGGCAATCTGCCGACCAATTCCGGGATTATTCCGAATCGCACCAAATCTTCGGGCTGAACATCGGCCAGCTGCGTTTTTTCCAGCCTTTCCTTTTTACTGGCGACCGCGGCCCCAAATCCTATGCCGGCACGCTCGTTCATCCGATTCGCGATGATTTTCTGCAACCCATCGAACGCCCCGCCGCAGATAAACAAGATTTTACTGGTATCCAGCGTCAGGCTGCTTTCGCCCGGGTGCTTTCGTCCGCCACCCTGGGGCGATACATTTGCGGTTGTTCCTTCGATCAATTTCAATAAAGCCTGTTGAACGCCTTCGCCGGAAACATCGCGCGTTAATGACGGATTTTCGCTTTTGCGGGAAATTTTATCGATTTCGTCTATATAAATAATTCCTTTCTGCGCGCGATCTATATCAAAATTAGCATTCTGAACCAACCTGGTCAGAATATTCTCTACATCTTCGCCGACATAGCCTGCCTCTGTAAGGGTTGTCGCGTCCGCAATTGCAAATGGCACGTTCAGGATTCTTGCCAAGGTTTGCGCGAACAAGGTTTTTCCAACGCCGGTCGGCCCAATCATCAGGATATTTGATTTTTGAACCTCTATATCGCTGCGAAGTCCGGCGCTGTGACGCTTGTAATGATTATAAACCGCAACTGCCAGCGTGCGCTTTGCTTCGTCCTGGCCGATAATATATTCATTCAAGATATTGAAAATTTTACTAGGCGTGGGCAGGGCAGCGGCATCGGTTGTGATTTTCTGCTTGTCATCGTCTGCAAGTATGTCATTGCACAGGTTTATGCACTCGTCGCAAATGCAGACATTTTTGCCGGATACCAGACGTTTGACCTCATGCATTTGCTTTCCGCAAAAGCTGCAGATTTGCGCCGGCTGTGAAACTTTATTCTCGTTTTCAGACATGTTTATGCCTTTTTTATCATAACATCGTCGATTAGGCCGAATTTTTTTGCTTCATCGGCAGTCATATAGTTGTCGCGTTCCATCGCGTCAAACAAGACTTTTTCTTTTTGCCCAGTAAATCCGGATAACATTTTTATAAGTGTTTCTTTTGTTTTAGAAAATTCTTTTACTTGAATTTCCATGTCCGTGACCTGGCCCTTGGTTCCCGCCATCGGCTGATGAATCATTATGCGGGTGTTCGGCAAAACCAGTCGTTTGCCTTTTTCGCCGCCTGCCAGCAGAATTGAAGCCATGCTTGCCACTATGCCCATGCCAATCGTCGCAACATTTGATTTTATATATTGCATGGTGTCCAAAATCGCGAGTCCAGCATAGACGTCACCGCCGGGGCTTTGGATATATAAAGAAATATCTGCATTCGGATTTTCGGATTCCAAGAACAGCATTTGGGCAATAATTGTGTCAGCCATTTGTGAATCGATTTCACCCCGCAACATTATTATTCGATCGCGAAGCAAGCGGCTGTAAATATCAAAACTGCGTTCTCCGCGTGGGGATTCTTCTATTACCATTGGTATCAAAGACATGATCTATCCTTTATATCGTGCCTTCATTATAACATTGAATTTTCCGATTCGCGAGTTTTCGAGGGGTAAAAAAATAAAAGGCCGCGGCGCCTTCGCCGCACGATTCGCGAGTTTTGGGTTTCTTTTTCCCTTGCCCTACATTATGAAAATAATGTAAAATCCAAATTAGTGAAGTTTAGGGGAAAATTGCGCAAAATCTTGAGTCTTTGCGGACTTTTTTGCGCCGCTGTGGCAGCGGTGCCGGTGTTTTCCGCAACACAACAAGCCAGAACTTTGGCGGTTGCCGCAGCGCCCAGGGCATCTATTTCCGCGCAAAACGCGCCAATATCCGCACCTCGCGAAACGGCAAAAAGCAATGTAGCCGCGCGATCCGCAACTGCGCCGGTTCAGGCTGCGCGATCCACTGTCTCGCGCCCTGCGTCATCATCTGATAAGTCTGTGGCCGCAAGAATTGCATCGATTGTTCCAAAACCTGTGTCAAATGTAGTTGCGCGCGCTGCTATGCTGACACCGCCGGACGCATCGATGAGCGAAGGATATAACTCATGCCGGGATGCTTATTTCACATGCATGGATCAATTCTGCGCGAACAAGGATGATACTTATCGCCGATGCGCATGTTCTTCCAGGTTGGATGGACTGCGTGAAATGGAACGCAAGGTTAATCAGACTAAAGAGTCCTTGCAGAATTTTGCCGATTACAATATCGATGCGGTTTCGAAAACTGCAAAAGAAGTTGCGGCATCTTTGACCGCTACTGCTGGCGAAAGCGCGGCACTGAAAGATAAATCAGAAAGCGCGCAAAAGTTGGCGGGAATTTCCGCGGTTTTGGGGGGGGCGAAATCAAAGGCTTTATCCACCGCGGGAAGATTAGATATTGCCGGCGATATCAGTGCGATCTGGTCTACGCCTGATTTTATCGGTGGCGCCGATATTATGAACTTGGAAGGGGAAGCGCTGTATTCGCAAGTGCATGGACAATGCATCGATATGATAGCAAGCGTTTGCCCGCGCGAAGCTACGCTCCGCATGGTTGTGTCGGCGTACGGGATGTATATAGAGCAAGACTGCAATGTTATCCAAGCGGCGATAGAAGGCAAGAAAACCGCCGCTGCCGCAACGGTACGTGCTACAGGGCGCGAATTGGATTTGGCGAGGCTTCAGAACTATAACGCGCATAATTCCACGGCGATCAACGAATGTATCGCGCAAGTGCGCAAAGATGTCACTTCGGAAAATGCTTGTGGTAAAGATTATGTTCATTGTTTGGATGTGACGGGATTATTCTTGGATTATAATACCGGCGTACCGATTTACAGTTCGGACTTTTTCAAATTGGAAAAACAAACATCGCTGGATGGAGACTTTTTGAATTCGACTTCGAATCGCTTGCTGACCAGCATGCTGGAAGACAAGAAAAAATTTGCAGAGCGCGGATTGGATACTTGCCGCGATCTGGCGGACGATGTTTGGCGGGAGTTCAAGCGTCAAGCGATTGTAGAAATTTATCAAGCCCAACAAGCGCGCGTAAAACAAGTTCGTGATGAATGTTTGTCGACCGTCAATCAATGCTATGACGAAAAAATTGGCCAGCTGAAGAACTTTGGAAATATAGACGAGCAGATGATAATCGGCCAGTCTGTCGGAACGGCCGAGGCTTTGTGCCAAGAAAAAATGCACGCGTGCAGCAATGTGTTTGGTGGCGGCCCAACAGGATTATCGCAATTGCTGACATTCGTCCGCGAAGTAGGCAGCAGTAAGATATCCGAAAATTGCCAAGAGAATCTGGACAGGTATATCCGCGAAGTTTGCGCCGTGGCGAACGATCTGAATCATACATATCCTTATTCTTGCCGCGTCCGTAATCCCGGATCTTATGATTGCGCTGCGGTATTGCTGAATCCTAATAGCAGTATGGAGGATATCACCAGGTGTTCCCATCAATCCGGATCGGTATTTGAACTGCTGGTGAAATATGCGCGCGAAAACTGTGTCAGACCAGATTTCCCAACACTAGATCCGCTGCCGACAAGTGTCATGGGTTCGGTTAATAAAGTATTTGACGCCGTCTTCTTTGAAATGAGAATGCAGTTGAAGGCAGAGTGCGAACGGTATTCAGGCGAGTGGGTGGATAGCGGTTATAAATCTACAAAGAAATTTTATATAAATTTTGTAGGCGCATCAGATGGATGGGGATCATGCATGGATCCATTTTGCAGTCTGCCGGGTGATGCCTGGGTGGATCCCACCAGTGGCGTTAAAACATGTTGTACCCCGACTGTCAGTTCTATTTCTATCTTTGATGATGGGTGTACTGGTCCGGGAACCCCGGCAGGGTGTACCGCACTGAAGTGTAGAGAAATTAAGTGTCCAGCAGGCGCAGATGTAAATACGGTTAATTGCGGTCCAAATTTTTCGTTCAGCTTTGGAACCAATAATTTACCAGCACAGGCGGGTTGCGTAGGTCACACAACTTATCAATATAATATCCCCAGCTCCGACACAAACCCTAACCCCCCATATTGTCGATGCAAACCTGGACATTATACTGTTTTTCCGGGTTGGGAAACTGGTACCGTTGCTGCCTCGGGCTCCAGTGCTTGCGTATCATGTGCCGAAAATGCTGTCTTTAATGCGACCAGTACTGGCTGGGGATCTCATAATTCGGTCGGGGGTGGAATGGGGAATTTCTGCAGGTGCAAGGGGGGCTATAAATCGCTGGAGGCAAATAGAGGCAATCCAACGGGGCTGCAGTTGCCAGCGAATGTTGCGATTGGATGCGCACAAATTCAAGGTTGTCGGAACCAACCTTGCTATGATGTTGAAGTAGATAAGATGGCCAGTTGGAGATGTGTTGAGAATTGCCCGGGTAATTCTCATCCGGATTCCAGCTGTTCCGCCCCCGTCATGTCTATTAGTGGGGAATGGGATTGTTTAAATTCAAATTGTCGATGCAATAATGGGTATGGAATTCATATTGATGATTACGGAAATAAATCATGTCAAGCGCATGTGTTCATTTGTCCGTACGACTCTTGCTGGAGTCCGGATTGTCCCGGTCCAGAGCTTTATCTTGGTCAATCGGGGCCTGTTATCAGTGTTAGTCCCTATATTAATCCTGGTTGCGTAAAGAAAGGATGCCAGTGCAAGTCAGGATATGCAGTGTCAGGCGACACATGTGCGTTGAGCGTAACGGTCAGTGTTCCCGGCACAAGTGTGCCAGGTGGTAGTGGCGGAACATGGGTGGTTACTGGGCCATAATTAAAAAACAAAATATCTTGATTTTCCAAAGCGGGAAGGGTAGTATTCTGCCGAAACAAAAGGTTTTTTATGGCAAAAGATGATGTGATAGTTTTTAACGGAACAGTGGAAGATAAGCTGCCCAATACCATGTTCCGCGTAAAGTTGGAAAATGGGCATGAAATTCTGGCTACCGTCAGTGGCAAAATGCGCAAAGCGCGCATCTGGGTTAATGTCGGTGAAAAGGTTCGTGTAGAAATGACGCCTTATGACCTGGATAAAGGGCGCATAGTATATGCCGAACGGAATCGTACTAGTCCGACCGAATAAAAAACGCCCAAATGGGCGTTTTTTTATTCTTGTACCAATTCTTGCTGCAACTCGCTGACAGCTGGCCCGCTGGCGGATTTCGATGCAACAATCGCCAATGCCGCGCATAACACAAAAAAGATTACTGCCAATATAGTTGTGGTTTTGGTCAGGAAATTCCCCGCACTTGCGCCCGTCAGCGCCCCGCCGAACATGGATGCTGCGCTGGATCCGGACATTCCGGACCCTTCGGATTTTTGCAATAAAATCACCCCGATCATCATCATTGCGACAATTATCAAAAGAACAAGAAGAACAGAAAACATAATAAATCCTTTAATTTCCGCCGGAATATAACCCTTAATCGCAGAATTTGCAAGTAATTTTTAAACAAATTAACTATTTGAAAAATTTCCCAATTAAAACTATTATTATCCAGTGACTGTTAAAAAATATCTTCAAAAAAATGTTTATGAAGCCGCTGTGGAGCGTGTCGAATACATATTCAAAAACTTTGAAAAAGTCTACATCTCTTTCAGCGGCGGAAAAGACAGCGGGGTAATGCTGAACCTGGTTATCGATCATATGCGAAAGCATAAAGTCAAAAAGAAAGTTGGTATTTTATTTATCGATCTGGAAGGGCAATACAAGCTGACCATCGATTATATCAAGGAAATACTTTCGAAAAATGCCGACTTGTTCGAAGTTTATTGGTGCTGTCTGCCGCTGAATCTGCGTAATGCCGTCAGCGTGTTTCAGCCGTTCTGGACTTGCTGGGATGCGAAGCAGCATGACAAATGGATTCGCGAACTACCAGATTTTCCCGGCGTTATTACAACTAAAAATAATCCTTTTCCTTTTTTCAGAAAAAATATGGAGTTCGAAGAATTCATCCGTGATTTCGGCCCGTGGTATGCCAAAGATAAAAAAACAGCATGTTTGGTTGGCATTCGATCGGACGAAAGCCTTAACCGTTTTCGGACAATTGCATTGAAAGAAAAAGAGATGTTAAGCAATTTGAACTGGACTACGCAGATGCATGACAGTCCGCAGCTTTTCAACTGTTATCCGATTTATGATTGGACGACAGAAGATGTTTGGGTCGGCAATGCGAAGCTGGGTTGGGAATATAACAAGCTGTATGATATGTTTTACAAGGCGGGCGTTCCGCTGTCTAAACAGCGTATCTGTCAGCCTTATGGCGATGATCAGCGAATCGGGTTGAACTTGTTCCGCGTGATAGAACCGGAAACTTGGGCGCGTGTAGTAAATCGTGTCAGCGGCGCGAACTTTGGAAATATTTATTCCGGCAACAGTATTCTGGGTTATCGCAATGTAAGGCTGCCAGCAGGACATACTTGGCGAACTTATACTAAAATGCTTCTTGCGACTTTGCCGCGCGAAACTGCAAAAAATTATCGCGACCGATTCGTGAAATTTATACGATATTGGAACAGGATCGGTTCTGCTGTACCGGATGGCAGCTGGCTTCCGCCGGGCGCGATGATTACAAAGAACTTGTCCGCGCGCGGCAGCAAGGGAAGACCTCTGGTGGTATATAAAGAAATTCCGGATACCATCCCCAGCAGGTTAGAGGCAAAAAGGGTCGCGCCCACATGGCGTCGCATGGCGATCTGCATATTGAAAAATGACCAATTATGCAGAAGCTTGTCGTTTACCCAAACGAAAAGACAGCGAGAGCGCATGCAAGAATTATTAGAAAAATATGGGAAGATATAAGATGAAAAATAAATATAAAAGCCCCGTTTATAACATTCGTTCAGTGCCTGTGGAAAAACTGCGTGCGAACGAGTACAACCCGAACAAGGTTGCGCCGCCGGAAATGAAGCTGCTGTACGATTCGATTAAGGAAGACGGATACACTATGCCGATAGTGGTATACTATCATGAAAAAGACGATATGTATGAAATCGTGGACGGCTTTCACCGATATTCGATAATGCTGCAGTATAAAGATATTTATGAAAGGGAAGGGGGATTGTTGCCTTGCTCGGTCATTGAAAAACCAATAAGCGAGCGTATGGCATCAACGATTCGACATAACCGCGCGCGTGGAACCCACAATGTTGATTTGATGAGCAATATAGTTGCAGAGCTGGTAGAGATGGGTAAATCAGATCGATGGATAGCGCAACACCTGGGCATGTCCGAAGATGAAATTTTGCGCTTGAAACAAATCACGGGCTTGGCGGCATTATTCGAAGATGAAGAATTTTCACAGAGTTGGACGGTGTAATTCGAAAAATAAAAACCGCCGTTCGGCGGTTTTTGTTAAAGCTATATTTCTATTTCAGTTAAGCTATGCGCATTGATAATTATAGGTTTTCTGGGTGGAGACCATTGCTCTTTAGATTTTTTTGTGTCGGCTAACATCTTTTTAAGAACGCTTGCCATTTCAGTCTTTCTGGATTGATCGATAGGCCTTACTGAAGTCACATATTCCAGCAGGTCATTTACTCTGGATTCTGTTCTGCCTATTGTGTCTGAAAAATCGGTAAGAATTTTTAAAAGCTCTTTGTTTTGGGCTTCTAATTCTTTGTTTTTAATTTCTAACGCTGCAGCTTTAGATTGATTGTTGTTCATTTCTGAAACTCCTGTTATGTATCTCTTATAGCATAGTTTTCAGGAAAAGTGTACAAAAAAATAGCTCTCCTTTTAATAAGGAGGGAAAATTTGGCGCGCCCACAAGGATTGTGTCGCGAAGCGACACCATTCTCGTAAGGCTCGAACTTCGCCAATGCTCGTTCTCGCCAACTCCGACGCGCACCCTTCGCGGCCAGCCCACCCACGGCCAGCGTTCCTCGGCCGCGGGGCCCGGGTCGCCGCTTGTCGGGTTCTCATCTTGGGATTTGCAATAGAATAAAAAATACCCCAAAAGGGGTATTGTTTATTCTGGCGCGCCCACAAGGATTCGAACCCTGAGTCTTCTGATCCGTAGTCAGATGCTTTATCCAGTTAAGCTATGGGCGCGTGCAGGCAATAATAACTTATTTTAGCAGGAAATCAAATAAAAAATCCGGCGAACGCCGGATTTTTTACATCTTCATTTCTTCACATTTCTCAACTGGCTCGCCCGTAGTGCACTCTTGTCCTCTGGTATCCTTGAACCAGCCCTTTTTACCTGTGGTTTTGCAGCTTTCCGAGATAGTAGTGGTGCAAAGTTTGCAAGTTCTGCTGTCGCGGTCAAACAACGCGTTCGTAGTTTTCGTTATTCCGCCGCCGCTGGCAGAAAAGCCTTTCTTGCCTGTGACCGTAACGCCGCCAGCCCTCATAACACCACTGCCCCCTTGCATCAATTGTTCTGTCGTCAGTCCTGCACCTACGTCATAGGATATTGCAAATGGCGGTGTTAATGGGGTTTCTACCTCTGTTATTCCGCCAACATTCGCGTTGCCCATTCCGGTTTCCGCCATTCTTTGGCACATGAATTGCGCCAGATCTGCAGAAGCCCCTTCGGTTGCCCCTTGGATTTTATCCCGCAGAACGCGATTATAATTCTGCTGGGCGCGTGCCAAGGCCGACATCGCTATTTGAACTTTTATCTGGTTCAAAAGGTTCGGGAAACGGGCAGAGGTCATAGGCGGCTGTTTACCCTTTTGTGCTTGTCCTGTTATTTGCGACAGATCGCGGCCATTAACACAGAAGGCGATCTTTGGATCATTTTCTATGATTTTAATCGTGCGATTGATCGTGCCTGCGATATTGTTCAGCTCTGCTTCGATGGTGGTCATAATTTCTTCTTTGTCCGGAATATTGGCCTTCGAAGCTTTCACAGTTGCGCGCAGTTGGGTCAGGTATTCTTGCACCCCGACTTCGCCGGGTCCAAGGCGAGTTGTTTTATCTTCGCCTTTGTCTGTTATTTTGCCCGATGCGTCACCCATTTTTATGCTGCCGAAAGAAATCAGTCCGACAAGACGATAAATATTTCCGATTTTCTGCGACTGCAAACTGGCCGTTCCCATCACATCGTCAGATGCGAATTTATCACAGTCTGTAGTGCTGCCGCAAACCTCCAGCATCTTTCTTTCGATTTCGTTCTGGCAATTTTCAAGCATTGCATTGTCCGCGTTCAGGTAAAAGCCCATCAGCATCTTATCCAGATCGTCCATAGAGAACTTTGGATTATCTTGTTTGCAGACCACCAGTTTATCCAACGGGCATATGTCATGCATATATTTGTAATCCATACCGATGCAGTTTATGAAATTATCGCCGCAGCGGTCGGGACTCGTAAAGCATTCTTTGACTTCTTCGGTGCAGCGGTCTACGCGCATCGCGGCCAATTTATCTTTTACATAGCCCCATATCAAAGATTCACCCTTTTCACCGACTTGCGTCATTCGTTCGCATGGGTCGATTTCGACTTTGCAGAATTGACGTGCCATTTCAGGACGGGATAAACATGCGTCCATGGTATCAACGCCTTTGCCGACGATATCATCTTTACAAGCTTTTTGTATACAGTTCGAGATATTGGTAAGGCATGACTGTCTGAATTTCGATTCCGTTTCTAATTCCGCGAGGCGGATATCCGGCGCGGCTTCACGCAGGAAGTCCGGCCAAATCATATCGCGCACCGCCATACACTTATTTAGAACTTTTTCACAGATATTGCGCTTTGCGCTTAAAATCTCCATAGTCGAATCGGTGATTTCGTATTTAGCGATGTGTTCCACCGTTGCACTGGGGTTACCAGATTTATTATTCTGCATGTTTTCGGCCGCGATAGAACGCACACATTTCATCCAGTCTTTACCGCAGGCATCATCTTCCTGCATACACTTTTTGAAATTAACCATGCAAGTGCCGCGGTCGTATTCGTTGGCTTCGTTAAAGCTTTCTTTTAATGCATCGCGGACGTCTTTCTGCGCTTCTGCCAGTTCATCGTCTGCGGATTTTTGCAGCTTTGTCACCGCGTTTTCAAAGGCCTTGCAGTCTGATTTTATCTGCGTCGAATACATCTGGGTCAGTACATTTATTTCCTTTTCACAAGCCTTTGGAACTTGCGTCAAGCAAAGCTCCCGTGCAGAGGAATATAATGCCGTGCCGGTCAAGTCACTGATGCTTTGAAAGGTTTCTTCGTCTTCAGCGCTTACTTCATCCCACAGCGCCAGCAAGTCTTTTTTCCGTTGCGCTTTTTTATCCAGGTTCGTCTTGTCGACATTAAGGACATTTCCGTCAGCCGTATATTCGCGGCCACCATGAAAGATTATATCAGCCTGGGCGCCGGCCTGAATTTTTTCTACTTCCACGGTCCTGATTCTGTTGGCTTCGGTCAATTGCGTTTGAATCTTTGACATCTTGTCTTCAAATTTTTGATTATCATCACTGCAAATGCAAGTGCCGCCATCAGCATTATCCGACATGCAGAACTGATCCATACAACCATAATAAGAATCATAACATTCTTGCGAGAACAGCCCACTGGGTTCGACCTTTGCCCGGACATTAGTTCCGCTTTGCAGAACTGATGTGCCCTTTGGCTTTGCCGTTGTCACCGTCGCGGCGTCAAGCGCCAAAGGCATCGCGCAGATGGCAAATAAAATAACAAATAATTTTTTCATTTTCTCTCTCCCGTTCCGTTACATATTTACATCTTCACAAGATTCTATTTCATGGCAGACGTCTTGCATGTTGCTGTTCAGTGCGCCGCCGACACCACCGGCCACTCCGCCGACAACACCACCGATCAATGCACCCCATGGGCCTGCGGCAGATCCCATACCCGCCATGCCGCCCGCGCCGCCGCCAACCCCTTTCATAAGGCTGTTCATCTGGGATTCTCCGCCGGTTGCGCAAACTTGTTGTTTGCGGCAAACGTGGCAATTACTAAGCGCTTCTTCGAAATGACTGCTTACTATAAAGCTGTAATTTCTGCAAGAAAGTTCGCTGCCAGGATTCTGACGACCGCGGAAATCTCTTTGCGCCGATTCTCCGATGCATGGCTGCTGCGGTTTTTCTGGCGCGAAAATTCCCGTTTCGCAATTTTTACGCTTTTCTGCCAGGCTGGCTGTTCTGTTAAGCTCTACTATTCTTGCTTCCAAGTTTCGCAGCTCTCTTTGCTCGTAACCCATTTCGCCAATAAAGCGCGCACTTTCGATAACAGTATTTTTCAAGTCCGGTCTTGGTCCGCTGGGGCCTTGCACCAGTCCTGTCATTGGGGTCGGTTTCGCTGATAACCCAGATCTGCCGGCAGGCCTTTTAGATTCTGAACACTTTGCAATCATTGAATCTGTGCCAGTCAATTTATCAAAGAATTCCTTTACCCTCGTTGCGGCATTTGAACGAATTTGCTGTCTCAAAACTACTTTTTCTGCCTCGCTGGGTATTTTCGTCAGTCCGGCAACGGCCGGGTCTGGCGGCAGACAGCTCATATCCGGGCCACAATTTGTTTTCGCAATTACTTCCGCTACATAATTTTTACAGCCTTCCAGCATTTGGAAGTCCATACCTAACAGGGCAGAGTTCACGATGGTAGTGAAGTCATCCGCACTGACATTCGCGCTTTTGCAGGTCACAAACAGATTTGACGGACATAGCGCGATGATGTCTGCAGTTCTTTTGCCAATGCATTCTGGCCTATCGAAATTCGGGCCGCACTTTTCTTCCAAACATTTGGTGAAATCATTCTGGCAGAATTTATATGACAGAAAGCTTAATTTATCTGATATTGCAGTTCTGGTTCCGGGCGCTATTTCATCGCACTCGTCAATAATCGGGCAGATTCCCGCGGCCACGGTAATATTAGTGAGACAAGCGGCATTGGTCGCTTTGCTGCATCCGTCTTCCAAACACATTTCAATCTTTGCAAGGCAATTTTCACGTTTGTACTTATCTGCGTATTTCGCAGCGTCCGCCAAAATCATTTTTGATTCTTCTTGCCAGTCTTTCAAAACATCCTTTCTTACTGCCATACATTGATCAAGAACATTTTCGCATGATTTCGCACGGCGTTGCAGCAATGCATTGTCCAAACAGTTTTCAAAGTTCGCGCCGCATCCGCCTTTATCGGATATGCATGCCCTGTACGCCAGCAAGCATTCGCCGCGATTAAACAAATTTGTGGTTTCCAGCATTTCCAAGCGTGCAGTGCGCACAGCCTTTTCAGCAGTGGCTTTGTTTTGTTCCGCGGATTTTTTCTGTTCGTCCAGCAAAGTACTGAATGCTTTGCAGTCCGCGGTTATCATGCGCGAATACAAAGTTATTTCCATTTCTTTTTCACTTGCGCAGGATTCCAATTTCGCATCGCAGCTTTTCGATGCCATTTTGTAAAGCATGTCGCCGATCTCGCTGTCTTCATTCAATACTTCATCGCTTTCTAGTTCCCCGCCGCCACCCAACAGAGATTTTATATCAGTGGTTTGAAGCTTCGCCCCCGTTGTTTTTGAACCGTCGCTGAATACAAGATTTGCCTTGGCACCGCGCTGTTCGCGTTCGACGCCTTCGTTATACAGGTTTTCCGCGTTGGATTGAGTTCCTTGGATTTCTTGAATTCTTTTTTTCGAAGCATGGATTGCGTCGCTGCATGCGCAGCGGCTACCTTCGGATTCATCCAACAGACAGAATTGATCCATACAGTTGCGATAAGCCGTGCGACAGTCTTCCTTTTTTTCTGGTTCAGTTGGTGTTGTCGGGGTTCCTTTTGGCGCGGCTGCGACCGTCCCTATGGGCTTTGGCGAAAGGGTGCTGACATTTGCAACAGTCGTAGGCGCGCGTGAAGCCGCCACCGATGCGCGCGACGAGCTTGTGGCCCTGTCAGCCGCCATAACTGGCATTACAAACAAAACAGCGAACGCGAATGCGAAAAGTTTTCTCATCTCTCACCCATACATTATACTCTACAATTTTATCAGAGATGCCGCCCAGAGGCAAGAATTAATAATGCTAATGCCACATTACTACCCAGTACATATATACTACCAAAAGGCTCATATACAGCACGCTGGTCCAACGCGAAATTCTTTTCCAAGCGAATAAGTTTAATGTCAGCATCACTAGCGCCGCAACCATCGCCCAAACGTCAAGATGCGAAATGTGCTTTGTTACCGGCAAATCCATGAAAATCGCGGCGGTTGGCACGACCAGTGCAATATTCATCAAATTCGACCCCAGTATATTTCCAATTGCAATTTGTGGCCGGCGTCGTATGGCCGCGATAATTGTGACGATTAATTCTGGCATCGAAGTTCCGGGCCCCACTATCAATATACCAGCCAAAGTCTGATCAAGATGATTCATGCGCGATACTATTTGCAGCGCGTTCATAAAAATCTCTGACCCAAAATACACCAATCCGATACCCAACAAAGTCAAAGATATAAGGCCTGGGATACTATATTGGAAAAAACGAAAGAGCGCGTTGTCATACAGGAAGTCGTAATGTTGGCGGATAGCGGAAACATAACCAATCGTCAGATTTTTTTTGCCTTTTATCGCAGTATTAACGCGGTTCCCAAAAATAGGGGAGTAATTAATCCTGGATCCAGATTTATAAACCGCCCCGTCCAGGCCATCTTGTCCATCTATCTTTGCAGGCTTTTCCTTTGCGTTCATTATCGCATATACCAGATATGCCGCGAATATTGAATACAATATAATCCCATCTACCCATCCTATGACTCGGAACATGCACATGATGGTCATGATCGCGGTTGCAACCCAAAGAAAAATAAAATCAGTAAGATGCTTTCGTCCGTTAAGGATTATGGGGGATAAAAATGCACCGATACCGATAACGCCCCAAATGTCGACTATGTTGGATGAAATATTATTACTGATTACCAAAGTTCCCAAATCACGGTTATCTGAAATAATTGATACAAAAAGTTCTGGCGTGCTGGTTCCGATACCAATTATGACCACGGCGATTATAAACTCGGACAAACCCAAACGACGAGATATTCCAACAGTGCCACGTACCAGCCAGTCACCACCGATCAACATCAATATCGCGCCAAAGAATAAATGAGCCCAATTCATAAAAATAATAATAATGAATGAGGCTTGTTATGTTTATAGGAAGGAAAACTTATGCTTGTTAAGAAAAGCTTGCAATTTGGATGGCGTCATTGCATAATGGCGGCCTGTCGGAGTGTAGCTCAGCCTGGTAGAGTGCTGCGTTCGGGACGCAGAGGTCGCTGGTTCGAACCCAGTCACTCCGACCATAAATTCAGCCGCCCATGGGGCGGTTTAATTTATGGTCGGAAAGATATTGTTTGTGAGAACCAGCTGGCTCGAATCCGAGTATATGAGAACAAGCGTAGCGAAGTTCGAATAACTACGAAGATACGCGCAGGCATGAAGTGCCAAGCGAACCCAGTCACTCCGACCATTTTTTTATAAGTAAAATCAGTATATCTCCCAATTTTTATCTTGATACTAATAGAATAAATATCCTATGATTAGGGGCAGGAAGTTGGATGAAAAAATTCATAAAATATTTCTTAATCTATTTTGCCTCGATGGTTTTGCCGTTGTCTGCGATGTCTGCGGATCATGGTCATGGTTCCGGCCGGGAAAGGCGCGAACCAACGGAAATTCTGGTTAAATTCAAAAAAAATGTTGATAAAAGTCAAGTGCCGGAACTTGCCGAAGGGGAAGAAATCAGCAGCATTCCTCAACTGGGCGTCAAAAGAATCAGGGTAAAAAATCCCAGGATGCTGGCAAAGATGTTAGAGAATAACAAGAACATCGAATATATAGAACCAGACGAAGAAATGGAATTCTTTCTTGTCCCCAATGATACTAATTGGAAAACTCAATCATCCGCATTGAACACTATCAACGCTCCGGCGGGTTGGGATATTTCCACAGGTGCGAACGGCCCCATTGTCGCAGTAATCGACAGCGGCGTTATCGCGAACCATCCGGATTTACCACCGTTGTTGCCGGGGTATGCATCTGTTTCAGGCTTGTCTCCGAACACCGATACGACAGGGCACGGAACCGGAGTTGCAGGAAGTATCGGCATGATCGGGAATAATAAAATCGGTGGGGCAGGTATAAACTGGAACGCCAAAATTATGCCGGTTAAAATTGATGATGCCGGCGGCACCTTGCTGATGTCTAATGCAGCAAAAGGTATTACATGGGCGGCTGATAACGGCGCAAAGGTTATGAACTGCAGCTGGGGCACAAGCGTGGACGGCGCGACATTGAAAAACGCCATAAATTATGCTTATGACAAAGGTGCGGCCATTTTTGCAGCGACAGGTAATGATGGCAGCGGCAGTATTGCTTATCCTGCGCGATATTCAAATGTTATGGCAGTTGGCGGAACAAACAGCGATGGGAAAACACGCGCATCGGGATCCCAATATGGACCCGGGATGGGCGTGGTATCCATTAACAGTTATCATACAACATCGACAGCAGGCGGATATTCATCAATGTCAGGAACATCGTTCTCTTCGCCCCAGGTCGCGGGCTTGGCATCGTTGATTTTTGCGATGAAACCAAAAGCGAAACCTGATCAAGTTTATGACTTTATTCAACGAGGGGCGAAAACCATAGGCGGTGGATATAATGAACAAACAGGTTATGGACTGATCGATATTGGCAAAACACTGGGACTGGTTCGCGATGAAACACCGCGGTTATGCCCTTGTTCTTGCACAGATCAAACGCGGCTTTAAAAAAGAAAGGAAGTTGAGATGAAGAGAAT
>WRCA01000003.1 GCA_009784275.1 Alphaproteobacteria bacterium
AAATAGACGCCGCTGCTTCGCGGTGAATACTAAAAACATCATCTATAAACAAAAACTCGCTCGCTGTATATTATACAGCTTCGCTCCTTTTTATTCATATCTAATATTTTTATTATTCATCGTGATCCGTATAAATTTGGATTACAGGGTCTTACCTCTTTATCCGCATATTTTTTAATATAATATTTCAACCTTATCAAGTGCTTTATCTTATGAATTTTGCTTAAATCCCTGGGCATCCTCAACCAACCTACACGATCGATATCCGCAACCAAGTTCGCAAAAGCCCTTTTTACATTGTCGGGGTGCTTGCATCGCCGTATAGTCCGCAGGAAATTTTTGGATTCTTTGAATAAGTGATCTGTTATGAACCGAGTTTCAGCCCTAGGCGCGTCTTTCCATACATTATAAATCGCACGAAAAACTGTATTATAGTCTTGAAAAGTCTTCTCGGAATATATTCTCCAAGTACTGGAAGAATAGTTATAACAGACATAATTGTAAAGCGTCACATCAAGAAAGCAAAGTTTTGGTTTTTTACGAAACAGCTCTAATATAAACGCATTGTCTTCAAATATAACGCCGTTGATATATCGGGTCGCGCCAAGGAAATCTCTTCGGAATAATTTGTTACAGCTGCTGTTCATGGTACCTTCGCCATACATTTTTACAGGATTGTCTGTAATTTCGAATGATATGGCGTCAAAATCTTGGTAAAGAGCATCAGCAACCTTGGTGCCAAGTTCAAATAAATGTTTAATTCGCCAACTAACTATATCGGTGTCATGCTTTTTTGCGAAATGTAGCGCTATCTCCATCGTCTGGGGATGAATAAAGTCGTCCGAGTCCATAAACATGATGTACTGCCCGCGCACAATATCCAGTGCAGCGTTTCGGGCCGCGCTTTGTCCGCCATTCTTTTCAAATTTCACCAACTTTATGCGCTTGTCTTTCACAGCATAGTCATTGGCCATGTTCAAAGTATTATCCTGGCTGCCATCGTCTATTATTATAAACTCAAAATTCTTAAAGGTTTGACGCAAAACCGAGTCTATTGACTGCGCAATATATTTTTCAACATTAAAAGCCGGCATTATGACAGAAACTTCCGGTTGCTTATTCATTTACATAACCTGCATTGTGACACGGGCAGGATTATGCACCTTTATTCCGCTTATTTCAACTCTTTTTGGGGATTATAGGCTTTTGTGCCCTTTCGGATTTCGAAATGCAGCTGGGGTTCGGCAACTTTCCCGGTTTTCCCGATTGTTCCGATCTTTTCTCCGCCTGCAACTTTGTACCCCCTCTGAACATTCATTATGTCAAGATGGGCGTAAACTGTCATCCAGCCCCCGTTATGCTGAATTATGACAAGATTCCCCATACCTTTCAGCTCGTTCCCCGCATAGGCGACAACACCGCTTTCGGACGCTTTAACCACAGTGCCGGCGGGCGCGCCAATGTTTATCCCGTCATTATACAACCCGTTATTTTTGTATCCAAAATCCGACAGAATCCTACCGCGCACGGGCCAGGTAAATCTCATTGGTTTTACGGCATCCATCTTGGGCAAAGGCGCGACCGGCGCGCTGGAAATCTTCTTTTTCTGCTCGGCTATTTTCGCGGCTGCAGCTTTTTCTTTCTTTTCCAACTCAACCTTTTTCTTCTCTGCCTCTATTTTTTTCTTTTCGGCTTCTTCTTTTTGCTTTTGGGTCGCAGCGGTGGCTTTTTCTTTTTCAATCCGCTGTTTTTCAACTTCTACCTTTTTCTTTTCTTCTTCTAATCTTTTCTTTTCGGCATTAAGTTTTTCCAGTTCTTTTTCTGCTGCCGCGGTTTGCTGATGCTGCGCGGCTGGCGCGGATCCTTGCACTTTTACACTTGCCGGCAAACGAAGCTTTTGTCCGACGGCCAGCGCATAAGGCGCAGATAAATTATTTTCATTAGCAAGGGAATTAATGTCCACGGAATATGCGCGACTGATGGAATACAAAGTATCCCCGGCCACAACCGTATGCATGCGCGCAGCAGGCAGGCGAAGCTTTTGCCCTACCCCTATCGCATAAGGCGCGGAAATTTTATTTTCTTCTAACAGATCACGTAACGGAACATTATGTTTTTTGGAAAGCGAGTAAACAGTATCGCCTTTTTCAACAATGATAACCCCGACGGTCGGTGCAACCATTTCCGGCTTTGGTTCTTCCTTTGCCACACGCGCAGGTACAAGTAAAACATCATCAGGCTCTTGAACCAGGACTGGTGCTGATACCACGGGCACAGGTATTGGTTCAGGCGCCGGCGGTGGCGCGGGTTTTGGTTCTGGTTTCGGTTCCGGCTCTGGCGCAGGCGGCGGTGGAGGAGGCTTCTCTTCCGGTGTTTGAACAGGTTCTGGTGCTTTAGGGGCGGGCTTTACATCTATACTCTGCATCCTGCTTACATTATAATCATCTTTGCTGACATGCTGAATATACTCATCAATATTTGTGCCCGTCCCATATTCATAAACTCTGCTTTCTATTGGAATTGGTTTTTTATAGGATTCCTGTCCTGCCCATAAATCGTACGCCGGCAAAGC
Organism: Alphaproteobacteria bacterium; assembly: GCA_009784275.1. GTDB lineage: Bacteria > Pseudomonadota > Alphaproteobacteria > Rs-D84 > Rs-D84 > WRCA01. The sequence goes on from WRCA01000003.1 coordinate 2,573, forward strand.
CAGCGCAAGGCACAAGGCACAAAGCACAGAGCATAGATTTCTTTTCATATCTTGAAATTATACCATAAAATAATAAAAAAGTCGCGACAAAGCCGTGGTTTTTATGCCTTTTTTTCCTTCTTCATAAACAGCACGGAGATTTCAAACAAGGCCCAAAGCGGCAGAGCCAACATCAATTGAGAAAACACATCCGTAGTCGGTGTTGCAATCGCTGCGATTATGAAAATTATAACGATAGTATAGCGGCGGGATTTCACGGCGGCCGCCCTGGACAATATGCCTATTTTGTTCAATAGCACCAAAACCAGCGGCAGCTGAAACGCCAAACCAAATATCTTCAAAAGATTGATTACAAAATTCAAATAATTGCTGACAACGGGCATGAAAGCTGCGGGCACAGGCGCGGTTTGATTCATTTCTACAAAAAATCCAAACGCAACCGGAAACATAAAATAATAAGCGAATGCTGCGCCCAACAAAAACAAAGCGGGCGACAAAATAAGTATCGGCGCAATAAGCTTTTTTTCAGGTTTGTGCAATGCGGGGGCGATAAATGCCCAAATCTGCCACAGCAAGAAAGGAACTGTTGCAAATATTCCGAACAAAGTGGCCAAGTCGAACTGTATAAACAGGCCATCGGTGATATTTGTATAAAGCATCTTGCCTTCGCCCCAAACGGAAAGCAGCGGTTGGGTAAGAAATTCTTGAATATACGGCGCCAACACCCATCCCACGCAAAACGCGCCGATAAACCATACAAGACACCAGATTAACCGCCGGCGCAGTTCTACAAAATGCTGAAGAAGGGTCATCTTCGCTTCGTTCATGATTTACGCTTTACGATTTTGGATTTATGATCTGATTTCGCCTTCACACTGGCAGCGCGCTTTACACGCTTACGGGGCAATGGTTCTGCAAACGCGCTCATTACATCATCCGTGGTCTTTTTTACAATCTCGTCTATTGGCAACTCGCGCTCTACCTGTTCTTTTATCTGCTCGGTCGCGTCTGTGATTTTCCAGATCAGTTCCCTAATTGTCTTTACCGCACGCGCAAGAAAGCGCGCAACATCAGGCCAATTCTTTGGGGGAATCACTGCCATCGCGACTATGGCTATTACTAAAAATTCTGCAAAGCTAATCCCGAACATTTTGTCCTATCCCCAGCACCAGCGACGGATCAACCGGTGTTTGTTCCCAGTTGATCTGAAAATGCAGATGAGGACCGCTAGATTGCCCCGTGCTTCCGACCAGACCGAGTATCGTATTTTTATCAACCGTATCGCCGACTTTTGCTTTTATCTTGCTTAAATGTAAGTAGTGCGAAGTTATTCCGTGCCCGTGCGATACTATGACTATATTGCCGTTCATATAATGGCTTGCCGCCAAAATCACTTTGCCTTTTCCGGCGGAATAAACACTATCGCCAGACTTTGATTTAAAATCTTCGCCCTTATGCCAAGACTTCACTTTTTTATTATAAACGCTAGCAAGCCCGTAAACATCCGATTTTTTGTTCTCCATCCCTTTCGGAATTTCCAGATCCATAAAATATAATGCAGTATCTTTCAACGCAGCCGCACGGGCCGCTTTGACTTCAGCTGTTTCTCGTTTTATCCGCTTTTCAATTTCGGGCGGATATTCGATAAAGTCATTTGAAACTGTTACTTTTCGTTCTCCGTACTTCCTTTGCTCTATCGGATAAGCATAATCCATACAATTTTTTTGTTTGCAGAATTTCAAGCGCAAAGTATCCGGCGCATCACGATCAAGACCTATTACGAATACCCCATTCATAGAGACATTTTTGTCTCCTATATAAACTTCCCAGCCATCCGTTTCGCCATATAATACCCCGCCTTGCTGCGCCACGCCGCAAATCACCGGGGTAGATTCCAGAATTCCGTGCACATTGCAATTCGTCCCGTCTCCCGCCATCACAGGGAAAAATAGAAGCACCTTCAGAAGCCATCCGAAAACAATTTTCCCAGAACAAGATACTAATAATTTCTTCATGCTTCACTCAAATGTTCGGCGCAGTATTCGCCAACAAACATAGCTTCTTTTTCTATAACATTATTCTTCCAGCCTTCTTCATGCAATTCTTTAATTTCTTGGTCATTCTTGTACATATCGAACGGAACATACGAAACGTAATTGTTACTGGCGGATTCAACAATAGACAACGGAATCGTGGATTTACCGGAATCTTGCAACAAATGCGTGAATTCGTGAACGCACATCCTTACAGTGCTTTCTATATCTTCCAATCCCGAATTGCCGGTTCCCGCATTGAAAAATATTATTTCTTTCTCTTCCCATCTGGCCCAGGCTTTGATCTTTGTTTCCTTATCTTCAAACACAATTCTGATGATTTTTAATTCCGGGGCATAGCGAAACAAGACTTCATATATCTTTGATATGACCGCGCGCTTTCCATTGGCATCAAGATTTTCATAATCGGAAATCTCTGACCTGAACGCACTGTCTTCGCGTAAAGCGGAATTCAAAAAACAGCTTATTTCTTCGGCAAGCGCGTAAATTTTTTCCGGAAAGAAATAATCGTGCACAAGTGATTTGTGAAATTCTATCATATATTTCAATGTCTGAATAAGATCATCTCGGCTGCGCCATGGCTTGCCATGGCATATATCACGCCAATATTGCAATTTTCCTTCATTCATAATAAGAATCACCGCCGGATGTGGACGCAGTCTTGTGCCGCTGAATTTGGAAATAATTCTTTGCAAAATCAGTCTTGGTCTTCAAACCTGAAAACGCAACATCAACCTTGGCGCCAGTGGCATCAGTAACTGTCCAAGACCGCAGTTTTACTGGCGACTGGTCAAACACCACCAGCATGTTGCCCAAACCTTCGGAATCCTTGATATGCATTCTTAAGCTGAAAGTGTCTTTGTCTTTGTTTGTTTCCGTTACAACTATGTCCGCGGTTCTTAAATTTATATTCTTCCTAACTAATATCCCCGCCGGCGTAGATGTTAATGGCACAGTGGTAATCTGATCCAAAGATTTATCAAAGAAATATAAATCCTTGCCATCTGAAATCAGCTGTATTGGGGACTTGTTGTAATCCAGCCGAACCTTGCCTGGCCGCAGCATTGAAAAGAGCCCGGTTTCTTTCTTACCTTTTGCCGTTTGGGTAAATTCACCAGTCAAACCAGTAACTTCATTCAGATAAGTTTCTGCCCGCTGCACCAGATTTTTATCTACTTCGGCCATCGCAGACACAGATACAAACACGGACACAATAAATATAAATATTTTTTTCATAGGTTATCCTTTCCTTTAAACCGCCACATCTTCAATAATGAATTGCGCGCTGACACGACCATTGTATTCATTTTCTTTCAATTTGCCCAGCAGCTTTATTTTACGGTTTATATTCGAATCGTCCAACAAAAATTCTCCGACTTTTGTGGCCGTAAGATTAAAGCCCGCGAATTGCAGCATATCGCCCTTGCTGGTACGAATATTCCCGCGAATATGATCGCCATTTCCCATGGTGCTCGCCCAGGCGATCGTCCCGCCGTTTAGAATCAATAAAGGTTCTGGATTCCCTTGTCCAAATGGCGCCAGGTATGATAATTCCCGCACCAGATTCATCCCGGCGGCAGATGCATCCAGCTCTGCATCTGCAACAGTTTCATTGCTGGATTCGATGCCTTTTAACTGCTCCATAACCGCCGCTTCCAAGAATTCGCAAAACGCGGTTTCATTTTCCGCCGGCAAGGTAAATCCCGCGGCCGCCGCATGCCCGCCACCTTCGGATAACAACCCTGCGGACAGCGCATCATGAATAATCTTCCCCAGATCAACGCCGGGAATCGAACGCCCAGATCCATTTATAACATCACCCGATTTCGTCGCGACAAGCGATGGCATTTCGTATTTGTCTTTAAGGCGTCCCGCAATAATACCCATAACTCCGCCATGCCAGTTATCACCACACAGCATCAGGCTGCATTTTCCAGATGCGCAACATTTATCCGCCATATCGATGGCTGCGGTCATTATGCGGTTTTGAATATCCATCCGTTCTTGATTCATCTTGTTCAGCTTTTCAGCCAAATCCCGAGCAATTAAAACATTATCGGTTAGTAACAATTCCAAAGAAGGCGCGGCGGAATCAAGACGTCCCGCAGCATTAAGGCGCGGCCCAATTGCAAACCCGGCCGCGTAAACAGATGACTTTTTAACGCCGGCAATTTCCATCAAAGCACGCAAACCTATGTTCTGCCGAAGGTCCAGAACCTTCAAGCCGGTCGCAACAAACGCACGATTTAATCCGATGAGTGGCATAGTGTCGCAAATAGTACCCAGCGCAACAAGATCAAGGCAATCCATCAAATTCATATTTTGCGTTTCGCGTCCTGCGTTCCGCAATTCGCGATTCAGCGCAACCAGAAACATAAACGCAACGCCTACACCCGCCAGATAATTAAGCCCAGATCCATCATCCGCGCGCTTTGGATTAACAATCGCATCCGCTGCGGGCAAGTTTCTGTCAGGATTATGATGGTCGGTTATAACAACTTGCATGCCCAGTTGCTTGGCGAGCGCGACTTCATTTACTCCGCTGATTCCGCAGTCGACAGATATCAGAACTTCTGCGCCCTGCTCTGCAAAATCTTTTATGGCATCAGCATTTAAACCATATCCTTCGACCTCACGATCCGGCAAGTGCCACACCACTCCCACATCGATTGCGCGCAAATACTTCACCACTATCGCGGTGCTGGTTATACCATCAACATCATAGTCGCCGAATACTGCTATCTTCTTGCCGGCAATTATGGCATCAGAAACTATACGTGCCGCCGCGTCCATATCTTTTAAGACATATGGGTCAGGCATTGATTCTTTGATGGCTGGATTAAGGAATTTTTGAATCTCGACCGATTCGGTTATCCCGCGGTTACTCAAAATCGCACGAATCAAATCATTATCTTCGCTTTGCGGCGATGAATCTACCGCCAACACCCATGCCTTCCCCAGCATGGATTCTTCTACTATCGTTCTCATTACACATATCTTTTTTTTATTATCAAAGGAATAGTACACCACAAATTATACGGGGGCAAATAATTATTTACGGGTGATATTATTGGAATAACAACGGCATAATGCCATCCATAATCGCACCGGCAGTCGGCGCCGCATTCCAAGCCGCGGTACGCAGACCATAGGTTGACTCGGTCCCTTTCGGCTCATCTAAAACAACCATCATAATATATTGCGGGGATTCGATCGGGAATATCGCGGTGAATGAGGTCAAATTTTTCTTTGTATCGATTTTTCCGTTTACCCGTTTTTCCGCAGTCGCGGTTTTTCCGCCGATATTAATACCTGCAACACGGGCGTTCTTTCCGCTGGTAGTTTCCGCAATCTTGAACATTATCTTTCGTATCGAATCCGAAATGTTGGGCGAGATGACGCGGGTGCCTGACATCTCGCCAATCGGGCGCTTCATAATAGTAGGTTTTACATAAAATCCGCCATTCGTTACCGCATTAACTGCCAATAAAACATGCATAGGCGTTACAGCTATGCCATGTCCGAATGCCACAGTGGCACGCTCTACCGGTCCCCACTTGTATGGCATTAATGGCTTTTCTGTCCGACCGAATTCCAAATCCAGCGCACTGTCCATGTTCAACCGTTCAAAGAATTCCCGTTGAGTGTTTGGCGGCAGCTCCAGCGCGATCTGCACCGACCCGACATTGCATGAATGCAGCATAATTTCGGCCACGTTCAAGTGTGGACGCGGCGGCTTGAAACTGGCGACATCGCGAATCACTGCGGACACACGTCCGTTTTTATCCAGAATCTTATAGGGTTCTTTTATATAATACTGTTTGTTCAGTCCGATTCCTGTCTCCATCGCCATGGCGGTATTAAAGACTTTGAATATCGATCCCATTTCAAAAACACCACGCATAGGATGAAACATTCGATTTGCTTCACTATCTGATTCGCGGGATTCAGGATCAAAGTCCGGCAATGACACCATCGCTATCATTTCCCCTGTCCTGGAATTCATCAGCATTCCCATCGCAGCATGCGCGCCGTATTTTTGCATGGCACCAGACAGTTCCCGATAAAACACGGTTTGAATTCTGGCATCGATGGATAAAATCATCGGGCTTTGGTCTTCGGATAAACGCTTGTCCCGCGATTTTTCTATACCTTCCAAGCCATGCCCATCGGTACCGATAAAGCCGACAATATGAGAAGTTAACCGACGCTTTGGATATTTCCGCCATTCAGTTTCTTCGACATCCAAACCTTCGATGCGCGCGGCCTTTATCGAAGCGCGTTGAGTTTCAGTTGCGAACTTCTTCAAATAAATAAATTTCTTGCCAGACCTTATCATTTCCAAAGCCCCTGACACCGATATCTCTGGAATAACATCATGAATGCTGGCGGCGGCATAGTCAAAGTCTTGAATCTTGCCAGGCCGCAAAGTTATATGACCAGAAATTATGTTCTTTGCCAGAATTTCGCCATTGCGGTCCAAAATATCCGCGCGACCGGATTCCCAAGAATTGTGCCCTATTCCCATACGAGTACGATTGGTGCCTTGGATACCCAAAAACAAAGTCCATGTTATGAAAACAGTGAAAGCGATCGTAAAAACAGAATAAACCCAGCGCAAGCGCCGACGCGTGTCGAATGCCATACCGGGCGCGCCGCGCCCACCTATATTTTGCAAAATATCGCGCCCTACTTCGAACAAATTATCTCCTGCTTAAGCCCCTTTCGGAATATCTGTCGCGTTTATATTTTTTTTAAAGCCTATGGATTCGAATCTGGGATACATCTCGGATACTACGCTGCGTAAAACCTCCGGTCGCACCAGCCCCGCCAAGCGCGCTTGGGCTTCGGCTGTTTCCTGTTGAGTCCTTACCGTCGCCGCATTCAATCGCGCCAACGACCGCGTCTGCGCGCGAAAGCAAACCTGCAAGGTGGCGCCCAAGACAAACATTGCCGCCAGCATCCCAACGCCCAATTGGAAAATTTTCTCATCATCTTTCATTGGCAATCAGTATATCATAAATCAGTTGTCAGTTCTTTAATTATTCCTTCTACTCCGTTCAATCGCCCAGCGCCTAGATTAAGTTTCAAAGATCCAAATTCGGAACGCAAATCAGAAATTCCATCGTTTGCCATGGCCAGTAGAATCATAACGATTCCACGAACAAGGGCTGAATCTGCATCGCCGTAAAATATCCCATTATCATGGCATATTTGCACACGCGATGCACAACCACGAACTTCTGTGCATAGGGCTGACCCTGGGATTGGGGATAGCCGCATGCCCAAGTCCATCACAAATTCCAACCTGTCCACCGGATCAGTAATTTTATTCAAGATGTTTTTTATTTCGAGATACTTCATACATTCCCCTTACCACCCATCTTCTGTTAAATCCAGTTCTAACCTTGCCTCCGTGCTCATCCTGGAAATATCCCAAGGCGGATTCCATACCAGTTCAATATCGACGCCATCAACACCCACCACACTGGCGACGGCAAATTTTACCATTTGCATAATTTCTTCAGACATTGGACAAGTAGGACTGGTCATGGTCATTTTGATCTTAACATGGCCTGAATCAGAAATCTTGATATCATAAATCAGCCCCAGATCCCAGACATTAACAGGAACCTCTGGATCGAACACAGTCTTTATGGCGGCGATGATCTGTTCTTTATTAATCATTTGATTATTTTCTTTATGATTTCCAAAACTTGTTCCATCTCTTCCATAGTATTCCAAGGACCAGTAGAAATACGAATTGTGGCATCCAGCCCCAAACGCTGATGCAACCAAGAAGCGCACATGTTCCCGACGCGCAGGCAAACCCCATGCGCGCCCATCAGTGCGCCGAAATCCAACGCATGCATGCCTTCAACAACGAAAGTCAGCAAGCAAGAATCCTTTGGCGATATAAATCTGATTCGATCAATCTTCTCCAGCTCCTCGCGCAAGTATCGAATCAAATCCGTGCTTTTTGCTCTGCGTTCTTCGCATTCTTTTAATGCGGTTGGCAAGCCTGCAATTTGTGTCAGCGGCAAAGTTCCAGCTTCAAACCGTACTGGGCCATCCGCCATATATTGACCTCCGCCGAACTTATCGGTCTGCCATTTATCCGGTTCCTTTAAATATAAAATACCCAGTCCTGTATCTGCGCCAATTTTGTGTCCGGAAAAAACCAGAGCATCGCAGTTCATTTCTTTTACATCAATTTTTTCATGCGCGACAAGCTGCGCCGCATCCACAATCGTGATTCGTTTTTTATCCATTATGATTTTCTGTCGCACACCCAGAACATTCGACATGGCCGTAATCACAACCGCATCGCATTTCGGAATGGACTTGTAATTAAGGTCTTTATCCAATTCGCATAACACAATTTTATGCTTTTCTTGAAACGGAAGGCGTGCCGAATGATGGTCCAGGTCAGATACTGCAACGGTTGTCACCCCGGCGCAGGCCGGGGCGCGGGGTAACATATTGGCGATTCGGTTCAGCCCATCAGTGGTGCCATTTGTGAAAATTATCTGTTCCGGCTTTGCGCCGATAAAGCCTGCAGCTGATTCGCGCGCGCGAATCACTATTCTATCGGCATATTCTGCGCGAGCGCAAAGGCCGCGGCCGGCATTGGCGTAATGATTTTTCAAAAAATCCAGCTGGGCATCGATAACAGACTGTGGTTTCAGGGCGCTTGCCGCCGCATCAAGATAGATGCTATTTATTCTATTCGTCAACATATTTATTTCCTTGCATTTATTACTGATTATAATATAGTTCCGCGACAAATCAAACATAGGGAGAAAAATATGGCAATAGAGCACTTAAATGATTCGAATTTCTCGGGAAAAGTCGCCAAAGGATTAACCCTGGTGGACTTTTGGGCATCATGGTGCGGCCCATGCCGTATGTTTGGCCCTATATTTGAATCAGCAAGCGATAAAAATCCATCCGTTCAGTTCTGTAAATTTGAAGTGGATGAAGCCAATCGCAATGTCCCGATGAAATACGGCATCAGGTCTATCCCGACAGTCTTGGCTTTCAAGAACGGCGAATTGATCGAAAGCAGAACCGGCCTGATGGACGAAGATACCATCGCTGACTGGATAACACAACTTCAAGAAATCAAGGAGGTCCCCAATGGCCAAAAATTATAAGACCATCCAACTGGATCCAAAATACATTCCGAAAAAGACTGAAAAGTACATGTCGGAAGAGCAAAAGGCATATTTCTACGCCCTTCTGGCTGCCCAGCGCAACGCAGTTGTCGCATCGATGAATGATGGAATGTCCGACTTGTCTTCCAGCATTAATATAGATTCGATGGATGGGCCGAACAATGAAGGGGACGATGCTTCGAACACTCAACAAGCTGATATCCAGATGAAAATACTGGACCGGGACAAGAACCTGTTGGTAAGAATTGATAATGCATTGAAAAGATTGGAAGAAGGTACTTTTGGATACAGTGTAATTTCCGGCGAAGAGATCGGCCTGAAGCGTATGCTGGTGCAACCGCTCGCAACCATGACCATAGATGAAAAAGAAGAGCATGATAAGAAAGACTTCTAAAAAAAGGTTAAAAGTTGAAAGTTAAAACATTATTTAACTTTTAACTTTAACATCCGTCCGACAGGAAAAACATCACTTTATTCACGACTTCCGGTCGTGTTTTTTGTATCAAGCGCCAGGCATTTTCTATTGTCTGCATATCGGAATCTTTTAATATTATCTGCAAATACCCTTCGAAATCTAAATCGAACACATCCAACATTCCGTAAATAACGCCGGAGGTATTTTCCCCGCTGCCTGCCAATAACCCCAAACCTTTCGCGTTTATCCTTTTCAGGCTGTGGAACAGCATTTCCCAGTCATTCGGCATAACATCGTTCAAATCTGTTACCAGAACCAAATCCCGCCCAAAGAACAAGTCCGCCGCGATCGGGCTTAACGCCGCCGCCAGTTTATTCAAGGTATCTGGCGCCGCAATCAGCTGAATCCCATCCGCGCCTTTTTTTAACACCGCATGAAGCTGCGCCGCAATTTTTGAAACATCGAAATCCAGATCTTCGATTTCGAACCTTGCAAAAATTTTTATATCCGATTTTTCCAGCCAAGTCCAAAGCATATTTACAGATTCAGGATCCGCGGATACTGCGCGAACATTCGAACGCATGGCATTGTCCGCCGCAAAAATAAGCGCGCGCGCATCCAAGCCTGCGGGACATATCATCGCGATTCGTCCTTTTATTTCTTCCCAAGTATCGCTGAAATCTATCATATTGCTATAATAACATATTTTAGGATATAATGGGCTAAAGATTATGCGGATGAATCCGAGCGTATAAGCATTAGATTTTTTGCGGCGCAAGCAAAAAATCGTATATGCGCGTCGCGAGGATGCGCCGGTTGCGTTGCACGGTATATAAACGACGGGGACAATGTAGGTGAAAAAGCGTTATGAAATTATTTTGCTTGATGCCTTGTGGCTTTCGGCGATGTTGTTGTTTGCCAATTTTTGGTTCGACATCCAGTTTGGATTTAATATATTTTCCAGCGCACATTGGCAATATCTATCGGTACAACAATTGACACCCGGCAGAGTATTACCTTTGTTCTACATCTCGATGGCGGGCTTTTTGATCGCGGCGGTCGCAGGACTATATTTCATCAGCCGCCCGCGGGTTCGCAAAATAAATCTTACACCTGAACCCGAATGGCCATCAGCGCCAGTGGGCCGATTGCCCGAAGAATTAAAGCCTTTGGCAAAAGATCCAGAATTTTCGCCATTGCCAAAAGCGCCTGCCCTGCCGCGTCCGCCCAGAATAATCAGCCCTGTGCAAGCCCAGCGCAAGACCGGACAGTCAGAAATAAAAGTTCAGCCAATTAATAATACTATTAATACGCCAACTGTTAATACAGGTACTAATGAAAAATTGAGAGAAATCTTTGAAAATTCTGGTTATATTGTTAAAAACCCACCCAGAATTGGCGATTTGCGACTGGATCTGCTGGCGATCGGAATGGATGAAACCTTGTACATAGTGTTTGCTGATCCGCATACCGGGGATATGACGGCATTCGAAGGCGGCGATTCGAAATGGGCTTCGAACAATGGCGACTTTATCAGTCCGGTATGGCGCATAACTCAAGCAGCCGAAAAAATCCGCACCCTGTTTTCAGAAACATTGGATTCGGATATACAAATAAAATTAAAAGCCATTGTGGTTATGAATAATGCTAATATACTAAATAAAGACGCATTGGGCAGAATCTGGGACGCGTTTGGCGCGGATGTGTTTGAATCTATGGACGGTCTGGCAGAATTTATGCAAAAGCATAAAAATAGAAAAATGAATTCGGAAGAAAAAGAAGACTTTGACGCTTATGCGGAATACATAGACACAGTTGCGGATTACTTTAATAAGACATAGAGATGCAGTACACAAAGACGACGGCTGAAAAACGGTTGAGCGATCTTTTCATGGATGACATGCCAGTGATGGAGGTGGCCGCTATCCCCCACCCTGTTTCGCCGGATTGGTTTGCAAAGTATAAATCATTGCGGCGAGAATTTATGAAAAACTTGCATGATTCAGTGCAAGAGCTTTCCTTTCTCAATCTATCGCGCGATGAATTTATGAATTTGATTATGGGGCGCGCCTTGCCAGAAAACCTGTCATTGAGGTTTCGCATACCGCTGCAGTTCGGCGGCAAGCTGGAACTGTCGAATATGTTTATGTGCAAAACCTTTCCGCATTCTTATAACTTGGACAGGTTTATCATAGAACAGTCTGATGCAAAAACCCTGTGGCTGCCGAATCCCGCAAAGAAAATTTATATCCCGGCGCATACTGCCAGCGGCGGGGACGGAGGAAACGCAACGTCAGACCGCCTGGCGCAAATGGCCGCGCAGATCGCGGCGAATAGAGGGCTAGATTAAATGCCGAAAGAAGAATTTTTATCTTTGATGAAAAATTCTGGCGCGATAATGTTGCCTGTGGTAACCGACGAAGAAATCGGTGTTACGCGAACATCGCTGCAACAACTCCAAGCAGCGATCATTCCAATGGCATTCATAGATTTTTATAAAAATGTTGCGGGCGGAATAATCCTGGGGGACGCGGAGGTCTTTGGACTGTCCGAATTCAAACGCGAAACGCCGCAGATAGCTTATTTCGTCCCGTCTATATTACAAATAGGACGCGAGTTCTCGGGTTTTCCGCAAATGCGAGGTAAAACCATATTCGGACGCAATGGATTATTTTGGTTCGCGTTCGATGCATTTGGCAATTGCTTTATGTTAAGCAACGTTAACCTGGCGCCATTGCGAAAATATGAAGATATATATAAAGCGATAAGCGACTGCTTGGCAGTTGGAAAAATATGAAAAAACTTTCTGTAAACATCTCTGGTCATTTGACTTCCCTTTCATTAGAGAATGAGTTCTTAATCGCGCTGAAACGAATCGCCGCGGAACAGAATCGATCAGTTGCTGAAATTATCCGCGAAATAGATGCGAAGCGTGAAAAAAATACAAACCTTTCAAGCGCGGCCAGAATATGGATTCTTTATCAAATTGTTGATAGGAAATACCTCTTATAAAATTTAGTTGAATTAATTCTTCTTTTCAATTATTATTAGAACACAATCCTAGGAATAAAGGATATAGTGAATGCACCGCGATTAACGGCGCATTATGCAAAAGGAGAGATTGCATGACTCATAACAGTATTTGGTTTGCCATAGAGAAATTCGCAGCCGAGCATAATCTGTCTTGCTCTGGGCTTGCAAAAAATAGCGGACTGGATCCGACTACATTTAATAAAAGCAAACGGTGGAGTCGTGAAGGTCAGCCCAGATGGCCATCGACACAAAGCATTGCGAAAATACTTTCCGCAACAAATTCTGATATATCAGAGTTTGTTAAATATCTTCCCGAAGATGAAGCTTAATTATCCGATTCGGATTTTGCACTGCCCTAAATTTTAAGGGCGCATTTCCGCGCCCCCATTAATAAATATTTTCAATCTCTCAATGGATAAAAATATATTTTGGGCCGTCAAGCGCTATTGCTCCCGCTGGCTGACATACTTTGCCTCGTTCATACCATGAACAAATTCGCTTCTGGCCATACAAAGGATCATCAAATGCTGGGTACAAATTATACCAAGTATTATTATATATACTTTGCGCTATGTAAACTTCGCTTTTAGTTCCATCGTTATACGTTATGATACAATGCTGTTTAACATCATCGCATTGAATGTCTTTTGTTGCCGTGGCGCTTCCTGCCACCATTTTGGCTTCTTCATAAGAGCTCCATCCAAGTCCATTGTCGCTCATGTTCTTACCAGGAACTGAAAAAAGCGGATTCCCATTTTTTCCGTAAACTGCTGTGGCACTATAGCATTCATTTGCTCCGCTAAATTTCTTGCAAAATTGAATATATTCATTTTGGGTGGTTATTTGTACCGGCTTCACCACCGGTGTCTTGAACGGATGATTATGCTTATCCCACCACAGCCATTCTTCGCACGGCATGATAGAATTTATATTCTCGTCCACTTGTTTCTGATTGCTTACCACTACCCCGATGGCAACGCCGCTTGCAACAGCACCAACACCAGACGCAGTCGTAGAACCTATGCTCAAGCCCTTATTCGTCTTGCTGTTCGCGCCGGCCTTGGAATTATTCGCCCCAGCTGCGGCCGCACCCAAACCGCTGGATACCGCGCCAATAATCGGCGCCGCTTTTGCTTTGTTCAAATTCTTTTGTATCTGTTCGAAACTTAATTTACCGCTCGAGCAAGCGCCCATCTTTTCCATCGGATTTTCCGTGCGCCCTTCCAACCGCGCAACATTCCAAGCTTTGTTTACCGAATCTCTCGCAGCGATAAAAGCTTTTTGCTTTGTCAGGATGTCATCGATGTCTTTCGCGGCGCTGTCAATTATGGCAATAGAGGCGATATTAGTTCCCATTCCAACCACACCCGCACCCATACGCATCCAATTAAGTGTTTTATCGAATGTTTCGCCGCCCGCGTTTTTATTGGCCAGCCACGCAGTCATGGCTTGGCGGGTTACTTCCTTGTCCTCGCCTCCGGCGAATTTTTTCAGCATATCATCGCAAGTAATCTCTTTTACTTCTGCTTTTTTATCTTCTTTCTCTTCGGATTCGGACTTTTTGCATTGGGCGGAATCGCTGTCTTCATCCGTCTCGCATTTCACAGTTTCTTTATACTTATCAGGATTTTTCTTTTTATCATCCTCGCAGGCGGATTTAAATTCAGTCTCGAACTTTGTTTTTAATTCTGCATCATCAAGCTTTTTCAATTCTTTGGTGAATTTATTGTCTTCCTTGGCGCGTTTTATATCCACGAACAGTCCAGATCCAAATGCCGCGGTATCAAAAATCAACCCGAACGAAGAAGTCAAAATCGCGTTGCCCAGCTTTATATATAAATTAGTTGCCGACAGTAAAAAATCATCGTATCTGTCACGCATGTTCATGACCAAGGCCAGCTCTTCATCCGTCATATCCCCGCGAGTGGTAAAGCTGTGGTCTGATTCAATGGTTTTGGATGCAGCAAAAGCGCTGTTCACAAAAATTACGGCCATGACGACCATAGCAATGAATTTCTTCATATTGGAATCCTTATTGACTTATAAAAACATTATATCAGAAAATCTGCGCTTATAAATGCATAAAACTTGACAATTGCTAATAATATTAGTTACTTCTTAAAAAACCCGGCAAATGCCGGGTTTTAATTACTACAGCGGGAAATCACAAAAATATTTATTTGTAAGGGCGTTCATTTCCATGCCGTTCGTGCAATAGTCATTATTATAGTTGCTACCGGTGCCTAACACACTTCCCACATTTACGGCTTTTTGTTGACATGAATTCACGTTCAAGGAACCTACATTATTATAATACATCCTTCGGCATTGACCACGAGATACTGTAAGCTGTCCGTCAGACTCTTTCACATAGACAATCCTTCGTCCTTGATGAGTCTTACCGGTAATATTAATAAACGGGAATTCACTTCCGCCAAAAGCATCTGCTTTGCAGACACTGGCTGCAGGCTTTTGATTACAATTTATGAAAGCATCAGGATAACAAAACCCATAAGCTTCTTCATTCGTGGTACAACAATCTTCTATATATGCATCACCCCAGTCGCCTCTGTTATCATAGCTGCTGCATGGCACCTTATTATCTACCGGCGGACAATCATTTCTAAATCCGGATAATGGACAATCTACTGCAAGAATCGTTCCATTTCCTTGCAGCAAATATTGGACTTGTCCAGGTGTGCACTTTTCGGTCCCGGGCATACAATTTCCATTCCCGTCAGGTATCTGCCCAGCCGGACATCCGCAGCTAGTGTCGCATAAGGAACAATTAGTATTACACTGCCACGTGTTGCTTACACAAGTGCAAATTTTTCCCTGGTACTCCACTTGTTGTCCATTAGTGCATGGGGTCGGCATAGTACAGCTGCCGTTTCCATCCGGCATGGTTCCCGGGGGACAACCGCAACTTCCCAAAGAGCCATCCGATGGACAGCTTTCAGTATCGCATGAAAGAAATCCACCGATACATCTTCTGATTGTCCCAAAACTTACAATATCAAAAGAGCATGGCATCTGGTTGGCATCGCATGAGCTGCCGCTGCACAAATTGGCTGTAATAAGCGAATTTATCCCATTTATCGCAGCAACTGTATCCACAGCCTGTTGAGTCGAATAAGGCGAAGCGCAGTAATTCGTATTATTACATCTGCCCTCATTTGCTACATCAATAGTGCAAAGAAGATATTCCATATTCGCAGCCCAGTGTTGTTGCGCCGAATTTTTGATCGGAATATCTATATCATGTTTTTGAGAAATATATTGATGAATAAAGTCAACATCCACAACCTGCGCAGCCAGTAGATTTCCTGTAAAAAACAAACTCAAAAAAATTCCGGGTGCGAATTTCATACTAATGGAACAATTGTAGGAAAAAATTACACGCATATACAAGCAAGAAATTGATAAATTTTAATCCTGTTTGTATTTCTTTCCCAGTGTAAAAATACAAAGAACTGAAAAGGCCAAAATAATCGCCATCCACAAATCGCGCCCAATTTTGCGATAAGGTGTCATATGCGCGCCAAACACTTTCCCGTCCAAGGTTCCAGCAATCCCGATTGGCAGCGATGAAATCACTCTCCCGTCTGCGCTGATGAAAGCTGAAATTCCGGAATAATTGGCACGGATAACGGGCAAACCGCTTTCTATCGCCTGGCGACGCGTCATATCAAGATGTTGGAAGGTTCCCGGCGTCTTTCCGAACCAAGTATCGTTTGTTATATTTATAATCGCTTGTGGCTGCGTTTTGTGCGGCACCAGCGAATCTGTAAAAATAATCTCATAACAAACCGCAGGAGCAAAGCGAAGTTGCGCCTCTATAATCTCTGGTCCCTGTCCCGGCGTCAGCTGTCCAGGCGTCGGGACAAGATCCCCGAACGGACGATATTCGCCAAACGGCACCAGATGGGACTTTGAATAAATCTTTTCGATCTTTCCTTCGGCATCTGCAACAACCATAGAGTTATAAAATCTTCCATTATCGAAACTCATCGCGCCGATAATTGTAGGAACGCCCAATTTTTTGGCCATTGGGAAATCATCCCTGTCTTGCACAATAGTGAACGGATAAGCCGTTTCAGGGAAAATAATCAGATCAGGTTTTTGCTCGTCGCTTGCCAAGCTAATTAAGGTTTCTATATTTTTTTCAGCATTTGCAATTGCTTGCTCTCGGCTATGTGTTGCTTTTTGTTCCGCGCTTTGCGCCGGCTGAACAATTCTTATTACTGGTAATAATTCAGCTTGCTGATTAACAATCCTAATATTGTAATATCCATACCCAATCCCGATAAGCAATAACGGAACAAAAATCATAAATGGCAGTCTATGCCCTGTCTGCTTGACATGACCTTTTGGCATCAGATGCTCTGCCAGTCCTTGCGCTATACTTGCAATAAATCCCATAATTATAAATGTCAGCCCCAGCGCGCCCCATAAAGACATGGAATTTGCCAAGGGCGGAAATGGCAGTGTAATATTCGCGATCGGGTTCCATGGAAATCCGGTCAGGAACCATTCGCGCAGCCATAAGACAAAAGTCCAGCTAGCGGCAAAAACAAAAGGCTGAACCGCTGCAGACAAGCGCAGGCGTCGCATACAGATGGTTGTGATTATGAAAGGTAACGAGAAAATCAGCGCCCCGCCAATAGCAATCCCGATAAGTCCCGGGACAGTCCAAATTGCGAATTGCGCCGCAAGTTCCGGCACTACATAAATAGAATTTAAAACCCACCAGAAACTAACTACCGCATAAGCCGCGCCAAAAGCAACCGGTAAAAGGATATTTTGTTTTTTACTTATCAGCCAATATGCCGCGCCTATTCCGATAATGGTCAAGAGCCATAAATTAAACGGTGCAAATCCAAACGAAGCCACAGCGCCGAACAAAGCGCATAAAATAATTGATGCAAAATTCCCTCGCGCCTTTTCATCATAAGGATTTTTAATTCCCAACTTCGCCAGAATCTTAATTTCCAGCGCTTCCATCGTCCGCGCACCCGAATCGCTACAATGATCGTATCCCAATAAATGCAGAACCCCATGAACAATCAAATGAGTCGTATGCGAAATAAATTCTGGATCCCCGGATTCGCGCATTGTCGTGTCAAACGAGATATAAATATCACCAAGTAATTCACTGTCACCAGTTTCAAAAGACAGAACATTGGTAGGTTTATCAATGCCGCGATATTTTTTATTAAGTTGGCAAATTTCCGAATCGTTGGTTAACACGATAGAGATTTCGGAATTTTTATTTTTCTTTTTTAATTCACTAAAAACAGCTTCGACTATTTTATTAAAATCGATCTTATATTTTTTCCATCGCGAATCATTTATATCGATAAATGTTTTTATCATAAGATATGCCGTTTATTATTCGCGTCAGGACCGGATACAATGCCTTCGCGCTCCATACGCTCAATAAAGCCCGCTGCTTTGTTATAACCAACGCCTAATCTCCGTTGAACATAAGAGATAGTTGGTTTTCTATCACGAACTACATATTCGACAGCCTGTCTATAAAGGTCGGCGTCCTTTGCTTCCTTGCCTGATACCATTCCCGGGATATCCGATACATCGATCCCGCCACCGCCTGGCATACTGCCACCGAATTCATCAAACGAATCACCAATGCCTTCGATATATTCTGGCGAAGCTTGCGCGCGCAGAAAATCCGCTACCTTATTAATTTCTTTGTTTTCAATCCAAGCGCCGTGTATTCGTACTGGCACCCTGCCCGCCTCGCTGAACAACATATCTCCGTATCCAAGCAATTGTTCCGCGCCCTTTTCTCCCAATGTCGTCATAGAGTCAATGTTAGAACGCGCCTGGAAAGAAATTCTTGTCGGGAAATTCGCCTTTATAACGCCAGTAATAACAGAAGTGTCCGGACGCTGGGTCGCAGCGACAATGTGCATGCCCGCCGCACGCGCCTTTTGCGCCAAACGTTGAACACACGCTTCGACTTCTTTGCGCGCAACGCTCATCAGATCCGCAACCTCATCGACTATTATTACAAGATATGGCATATCAGATAAATCAACTTCTTGTTCTTCAAATTCCGGGGCGCCGGTTTCCGGATCAGTTCCGACAATTGCTTGCTTGGTTAATTTCTCTCCTCGGTCACGTAGTTTCTGCACAGCTTCATTATATCCTTCCAAGTTCTGCGCACCCAAATCTTTCAGTTTTTTATATCTGTCTTCCATTTCGCGCACTGCCCATTTTAGACTGTTCACCGCCATATTCGCATCTGAAACCACGGGTGTAATCAGGTGCGGAATATCCTGCCATAATGTAAAGTCTACACCTTTTGGATCAATTATTATCAGTTTGCACTTGTCGGGCGTGAAATGATAAACGATGGACATTATTATAGACTGCACAAATACAGACTTTCCAGAGCCCGTGCGACCGGCAATGAGGGCATGCGGCATCTTGGCCAAATCAAAATAAACCGGGTGTCCGCCGATATCCACTCCCAGCGCCAACGGAATGCGATACTTGGAATTAATGAAGTCCGAGCTGGTAATCAACGATTGAAACCGCAGTATCGCACGATTCAGATTCACCATTTCAACGCCAATGAAATTAGTACGCGGAATATGCGCGATACGAATATTCTCCGCGGCCATTGCGCGGGTCATGTCTTTTACGGTATCGGTAATCTTCGCGATACGCATACCGGAATCAGGCTCGAACTCATAAAGCGTAACAATCGGCCCCGGTTTTATTCCCGCGACTTTTCCATAAACTCCGAATTCTTCAAAGTGAGCCTCCAGTGCGGATGCATTGCGTTTCAGCTCATTCGTAACGACATTTTTCGAGAATACAGACTTTTCAAGATATTCCGGCGGCGGCAATTCAAAATCACCAGTGGATACTATTTTTACCTTTTGCTTTTTAACTTTTACCTTTTGCTGCTTTTCTTCCTCTTCTTCATCCTCTTCTTCTTCGTACTCTTCTTCCTCGTCATCTTCATCTATGCTGGGGGCCGCACTTTTATATAAATGCAAAGCGGTGGCAACCCACCTCAACGCCTTACTGATGATTGTCCACAGCATTTTGATATCTTTCCATCTGATATGCAAAAGAATGCCTGCCATCAATAAAAATGCTGCGATAAAAATAATTCCGAAAACAAAAGTCCATGCATGCGCAAATGTCCCGATATCATACGCTGCGATGCTGCCAATCAATCCACCCCAAGAATTACCCCGCGCAATTGCGCCGAATCCGAATGATCCGACAGCCGTTGCGATGAATGCGCGCAGAATATTATATTCCGGAGATTCGTTAACCCACTTCATCATCATCACGACGCCGCATCGTGCAGTATAAAGAAATACGAACAAAGCAGGAATTAATCCCAAACAATACGCAATAAATCCAACAATATTTCCGATCAGACTCTGGCGGCCGAAATTAGACGCTGCTGCGAACCCGTCAAGATATGGATTGTGAAATATCAGCGCCAGCGCCAGCCATGCGCCCAAGATAAAAATCGCAAGCCCCGCGCCGCGAAAAGCGACGCCGCGCACGGCACCGGAAACGGATTCCGGTAGAAAATTGCGATTTTTCGCCATATGCATATTTTATCATAAAAACTGTAGAATGCATAATATTTTGAATTATTTCCGGGAACAAATTTACTTCCCCGCAGGAGAGAGCGGGGAATTCAATGCAACCTTTCTAAAACCATCACAGCATTGTCTGCATAAACATGCACGGTCCAGCGGTACAGATGCATATTGGTTACATCAAAGAAATGCGTGATAAATACATCTTCCTTGCTGTATCCGACATTGCTGACATCGGTATCTGGATTAACTTCCGCGCCACTCGCCAGAATTCCGCCTTTGGCGTTCATCTGAACTCCATTGTATTGTTGCATGCCTCGACTGCCGTATTCTATTGGCACCCCTTTATTATTAACTATGCGAAGCCCCCAGTAATTTACAGTGCTAGTCTTAAAGGCACGCCATCGAAATCCATCCAGATCGATCCAAAATTCATCATTTGTCGCCGCATTCGTCTTTTCAGCCGATAATATTACAAAACCCGCGCCGGTATTGACCCAATAGCCTTGCTCCTCAACCCAGCTCTGCGTTGCCATATCTGACAAATCCGGCTTATTTTTGATATAAGTCCTTGAATTTGTATCAGCCTGCTCCCAATCTGACTGCCCGGATAAAAATGTCACTATGCTGTCTACATATTGTTTGCTGGCAACTTTCAGGGGCTCATCGGCAACAGCGGGTTTTATTTGCAAAATCACCGCAGAAATAACTGCGAAAAGAATAAGTCTCTTAAACATGCTTGAATCCTCGAAATACGCGCAAATGCACGGGAAGTAATTTTATGTGATTAAATTTTTGGGAACAAAATTAACGAAAAGCGGTGCGGCGATAATAGCTTAACCAATACTTGAAGAGCATACTTGTATAAGCTGGAGAAACACATGATCCTTCAGACATTCTCTTTGACCTCTGTTTTTACCTTATCATAATTCCATACATAAAAACAACAATAAAATGTGCAATATTTCCTCCATATAGAATATACCCATATAATAAAACACAATTACATATATAATATCTTCAAAATAAAAATATATTATCTATCTGAAATAAAAAACCCGCCGAATGGCGGATTTTTATTTCTTTTTTACAACAGGCTTTTTCGCCAGCGATTTCTTTTTTATCGCAGGTTTCTTTGCAACAGCTTTTTTCACCGCAGGTTTTGCGACCGGCGCTGCTTCTGACTTTTTTTCATCATCGTTTTTCAATTCTTTCTTGAATACGTTGATGCCCTGTGCAAGATTCTTCATCAGATCCGGGATTTTTGAATGCCCGAACAAAATTAGAACCAAAACAACTATTAAAAGTATTTCCCAAAATCCAGCTCTCATTTTTTATCCTTTTTTATTTAGTTACATAGCAATCCAGCCCGTCGGATTTTGCATTACGGCAAAAGCCATTAGCATCCTCGCTGGTATTGAACCCTACGCGCAAGCGATATTTTGTGGTGCCATCCACAACCGCTGCCAGGATTACGAATTGTTTGCCCGTGAAAAGACTCGCATGATTACGTTGCATCCTTGCCTGTGCGGCTTCGGCGCTCGCCCGGGTACTGTACGCCCCAAATTGAACATAAAAGTTGCTAACGGATGTGGTCTGTGGCTTCGGCGCGGCTTTCGGTTTTGGCTTCTCGGCCTCAGCTTGCTTTACCGGGCGCGGTTTCGGAGGTTGAACAGATGGGGCATCCGGTTTGAATACGACATCTTTTCTTTCCTCTACAACGCGAACTGGCGCGCCGGCCTCTGCCTGCCCTTCGATAACTTTATCAGCAGTCGCGGCGAAATCTTTTTCCGCCTCTGGCGCAGCTTGCTCGGTCGTTACCGGCATAGTCAGATCAATTTCTACCGAATCATTATTTCCTTTGTGAACAGCTATGCGAACAATTATATAAGTAGCCAGAATAATCACAATCAGTGCAGCACCGAACAGCAACCACGGGCGCCGCGGACGCGAAGCAGACAAACCATCTGCATCGGGCAATTCCGGCAAGTCGATTTCATCATCCAAATCCAATAAATCCAATTTCTCGTCTGCCATTTCACGCTCCTTAAATTACCAACATATTATATCATAAAAAAAGGCAGGTCGCAAATTAATGTATGATTAAAAAAATCCCCATAAAAACGGGGATTAAGAATTAAAACCATCAGGTCTGGATTTTTACCATGGTCCACCGGCACAGCCTGCACGACCGCTGGTCAAGAACTGCAATATCACGCCCACACTGAATAACAGCGCAAAGCCTATGATCATCGCGGTCAAATGTTGTTTTCCGGTTTCCGCCCATTTGTATTCTTTCTTTACTATCGCTTCCCAGCCTATTGATGCCAGCACAAAAGCCGCACCCACAAACGCCAAGATACGCAAGACATTAAAAACGCCTTTCAATTCCCGTATCAGATCGCACAAAGCAGTCGTATCCAAAGTCGCCGCATGTGCCGCGCCCGCCATGAAAACGACCAACGCGCCAAATCCTATTTTTTTGAGCATATTTTTCATATTATTCCCCTTGTTATATAAAGATATTATACCACAAAAAAGGCAAAATTAAAATCTAATTTACTGACAATCAAGGATTCAAATCCCCCGCATTACTTCGGCATATTGCCGAAGTTCGGGGGAACTATTAATTTATGGTTTTGTTCCACGATTGGTTCCTTTTCGCAATTGCAGCAGCCATAGAGCACAGAGCACAGAGCACAGAGCATAAATAATGACATAATTTTTTTCATATTGGTTTCCTTTTTTTTTATTACTGGATTGCTTCGCTTTGCTCGCAATGACAAAGAAAAAACTTGTCATTGCGAGGAACGTTAGTGACGAAGCAATCCAGTTAATCCGGCAACTTCACTGCTGTGGCCATATCGCGTACAAACCCCAGCAACGATTTTGTTTCTTGGCTTGAAACGCCCAGATAACGCAGGGTCACTGTCTGATCTGCTGCTTCCTTTTCGCCAACCACCGCAATAATCGGCGTCTTGGAAAGCGATAGTTCACGAATCTTATAGTTTACTTTTTCCGCACGCAAATCCGCACGCGCATTGATGCCAACGGCGCGAAGTTCTGCAACAACCTGCTTTGCATAATCGTCGTACTTTTCGGATATAGGCGTAACCACAACCGGTTCCGGCGACAGCCACAGCGGCAAATTCCCTCCAGTATTTTCCAGCAAGATTCCCATAAACCGCTCAATCGACCCCAGCATCGCGCGATGCAGCATAATTGGGCGATGCTTTTGCCCATCTTCGCCAACATAGGATAAGTCGAATCTTTCGGGAAGATTCATATCCAATTGAATCGTGCCGCACTGCCATACGCGACCAATCGAATCTTTCAGATAATTATCGATTTTCGGACCATAGAACGCCGCGTCTTGCGGGGCGACTTCATATGGAATATTATTTTTCTCCAGCGCATTTTTCAATGCGCCTTCGGCAGCATCCCAAACTTCATCAGAACCGATGCGAAATTCGGAATCCTTGCGTGTAGCCAGTTTCATAGAAATATTATTAAATCCAAATTTGGAATAAATATCCTTTATGAATTCGATAACTTTTACAACCTCTGTTTCCAGTTGTTCCGGGGTACAGAATATATGGGCGTCATCTTGGGTCATTTCGCGCACACGCATCAGGCCATGCAAACCGCCGGCCGCTTCGAACCTGTATACTTTTCCGAATTCGGACAGATACAATGGTAAGTCTTTATAAGATTTGATGCCTTGGCCAAATACCAACATTCCACCAGGACAAGACATTGGTTTTACGCAAAATTGCCGCCCGTCTTCGGTCTGTCCGGAATAGTTATGCTCGCCATATTTTGCCCAGTGCCCGGATGTTTCCCATAAAGACCTGTCCATGAGTCCTGGGGTAGAAATTTCAAGATAGCCTGCTTTTTCCTGCCGCATGCGAACATACTCTATTAAACGGCGATAAAGCTTATAACCCTTGTGATGCCAGAAAACCGAACCGGGGGCATATTCAGACTCGAAATGAAACAAGTCCAT
Source organism: Alphaproteobacteria bacterium (assembly GCA_009784275.1). Taxonomy (GTDB): domain Bacteria; phylum Pseudomonadota; class Alphaproteobacteria; order Rs-D84; family Rs-D84; genus WRCA01. The sequence goes on from WRCA01000003.1 coordinate 26,854, forward strand.
ATCGCGGCCCAGCTTTCGATGGTCGCGCTTTGCGGCCTCTTCCATCATGTGCAGATGTGCATCCAGTTCTTCCTTGGTTGCAAAAGCATCAACATAAATTCGCTGCAGCATCTTGTTCTTGGCGTCGCCCTTCCAATAAGCGCCCGCGACAGAGCGAATTTTAAAGCTGTCTTTCGGCAGTTCTTTGGAAGATTCCACATGCGGCCCGCGACACAGATCGGTGAATCCACGAAATTCATACACAGACAGCTTTTCACCGCTTGCATCATACTCATTCAGCCATTCCATTTTATAAGGCTGATTCTTGAAAATCTTTTTTGCCTCTGCCAGGGTTACTTCACGCTGTTCAAACCGACCGTTTGATTTAATTAAATCCCGCATTTCCTTTTCGATTTTTGGGAAGTCTTCTTCGGTGATGCGATGTTCCAGGTCAAAATCGTAATAAAAACCGTTTTCGATTGCCGGCCCGCCGCCGAATTTAACATCAGGCCACAGCTTTTGTACCGCCGCTGCCATTACATGCGCCAGAGAATGGCGAATGATTTCAATAGGATAAGACATTATTGTCTCCATTAATTTCTAAATTATATTGTAATGTTTATTATAGATATTTCGCGCAAATTGCGCAACAGAATTCAAACCCCCAAAGGGGTTGTGGTTGTAAAAACAGCAATATTGAAACTAAAAAACTTCATTGTTTTCTAATTTTATCACCAAAAATCCAAAAAATCAACCTTATTGACAAAATACTTGACAAAAGTGCTTATTATGTTATATTCCCAGCGCAAAAAGGCTAATTATAATGTATGATGTTAAAAATCTTAATTTTCAACCCTATTCTATTGGCACACAGAGTTTATATTTTGGGCAGCCGGTTATTGATATGGATGCACTCCATCGCCTTGTTAATAAATTTAACATAACTACATATTTACAAAATATCCCGGTTATTTTTTGTAAACATAATCAAGAAAATAATGCAGAGATTATCGAAACTGCGAACTTTTCAAATTCTAACGATTTATTCGAGCGAATAAAGAAAGACGAATCCATACTTGCATTCAGGGTTGATACATCAAAAGAAATCAAGTTTGCATATACACTGAACAAAAAAGATAAAGACGCATATACCCCCATTTCTGTTAAATTTGATAATTTAGGCTGTCATTCCAGGTGGTGTTTTTGCTACCTAGAGAGAGCAATCGACAATATCGCTTCCTTATTCACGAAACCAGAAAAACTCTTTGAAGCCATACATAATCCCCACAGGGAGGATGGTCCCATATTGGCCAAAAGCCCTAAAAAATTACCAGAAATTTACTACTCATTAAAAAAATCGTCAGACCCCGAGGAAGTTTATATCCCAGTTACCAACATTTTTTCTTCTTTATTCGGTAATCTTGATAATCTTGAAAAATTTCCGGGATTTAAAGCTGTTATCCAGGGTGCTTTTATGATCGACGATTACACTTGTATCAGCAGAAGTGGATCCATATATAATATCGTTCCGAGAGATATTGATATTTCAAAGTACTTGTTACCAGACCAAAAGAAGGTACGTTATACGTTTAATGAAAAACGTGAAATAGTGATGTCTGGAACAAAATATTCATACTCTAAACGCTCTATTATAGACAAGTCTTATAAAGGGGACCCAATATATCTAAGTGCGACCAATAATACAGATATTTCAGAGCATCTATTGCCCGGTTGGACGCAAGTATATGGGGGATTCGCCTATAATGGACGCCTCGCGCTTGTTGGTCAATCCTTTCACGGCTCACAAATAAGCACAATAAACAACGTGAACGAGGTCTTTCGAGCAATAAAAGATATTTGTGACGGCCACACACGAGACCAATTAATGAAAGATATGATGAACAACCAAGAATATTGGGGACAATTACGCAACCTCGGAATTCTTACATATCGATAATACTCCCAAATAACACCGCGAAGAAGAAGCATACCGATCCGCCGATTACAAACATGTGCCAGATAGTATGCGAAAACTTCAGCTTTCTCCACAGATAGAACAGCACGCCGATCGAATAAGACAATGCCCCCGCCAACATAAACCACAGCCCGCGTTCTGGTACTGTTGCGAAAACTTTCGGCAGAATTAAAAGAATAGTCCAGCCCATAATAAGATACAGCGCTACTATCCATTTCGGCTGATACTTCGGCCTACGGATTTTCATAATTGCGCCAAATATAGTAATCGCCCACAGAATTCCAAACACAGTCCAACCAATCCACCCTCGCATGTTAACCAGCAAGAACGGAGTATATGTTCCAGCGATAAGCGCATAAATCGCAACGCTGTCCCACACCTCAAAAAAACATTCGCTTTTCTGCCCGATCATCGCATGGCAGAAAGTGGATCCAAAATATAATGTAAACATAGTCAACCCGAAGATCGCGCAAGACACTACTGCCCAAGGATCACGATGCAACGCAGCAAATACAACCAGAATACACAGCCCAGCAATAGCAAGCCCTATTCCGATTCCATGTGTCAGAATATCCATAACATGTTCGGACTTTGTCGGGGTCCGTTCCCAGCGGAATAAACCCGCCGCGCGCAATGCGCGCAATAAAGCATTTGCCCGCGGTTGCGCCTTTATTGCTTTTTTCTGCACCCTTACAACACTTCTTTTCTTTTTTGTTTTAATCATTTTGTTCCTTCCCTTTATTTTAATTTTACTATTTCGCACAGTTCATTTATTTTTATTTCTGTTTACACGGCCTTATCTTGAAGTCTGAATACATCCGATGGTTTTTATTGTAATTTTCATGGGCCGCCAGAGTATTAGTGCCGGTCGTATAATTGCCCAGCGTATCGACAACAAAAGCCCTTATTTTATTTCTGTAAAATTTCAACCCGGGATATAAAGGATGCTGTTTTAGACGCTCCACCTTATACTCTACATCTTCATGAGTTACTATGTAAAATTCCCGTATTTTATTCATCATTTTTATATCTCTTTTATCATCTCAAAAGCTTAATAATTTCCTTATAGTCTTTACCAAATATGAATCCATTCTTCTTATAAAAACCTAATGTTGCTTCGTTTAGTTCGGAGTACGCGAAAATCCAACTGGCGCCATTCTTTTTCACAAAAATTTCAAATTCTTCCAAAAGTTTTTTACCAATTCCCTGGCCGCGATATTTATCTTCAACCGCGCATTGCCAAAGCATTACTCCCCCGTCAAGCAATCTTTCTCCCAGATTATATCCAACTACTATGCCGTTTAATTCTGCAACTAAAAGATATCCTTGTTCAGAATATACTTGCAGTTCTTGCAAACTAAATACGCTCTTTCCGTCTGCGGTCAGGAAAAGTCCAGCATTTGCTTGCAACCTCTGAACGGTTTCTAGATCTTGAAGTTCCGCTTTTCGAATAATTATTTCAGACATAATTCAATCCTTTTTCGCACGCGCGCATCGCCCATAACTTGCATAATGGAATATAAATCCGGAGTATTTGAACGATTGGTTAAAGCCACACGCAAAGCCATCGCCGCATCGCCATTCGATACACCTAAACGAGCCGCAATATCTACTATCTTCTTCCACCAAACATCTTTATCGTCCTTAATATCAAAAGTTTTCAAAAATTCAGTTAAAACTTTTTTATCTATGACCTGTTTTGTGCCACGAAACAAGTCATCGAAGAAATAACTCACTTCTTCCAAAGTTTGTTTCCAAGTAACAAAATCCTTCCGAATTCGTTTTGGATTATCGCGTTCGATTGCTAAAATTGAATGCAAATAATCGTTCTGCCCGCGCAAGCGCGCCGCCCATTCCGGAGAATATTCTTTGGCCCAATCAACAACGTGCCGCATTAATTCATCCACATTTAAGGTCGCGATAAACTCCCTCGCCCACCATTCCAGTTTTTTCATGTCGAACAATGCACCACTGGTTGGCATTTTTTTCAATTTTATTGGCCAAGTATTGAAATTCACAGACGAGTCTTTGGACATCGCTTCTTCATATCCGCTTGACAGGATGTTCAGAATATAATTCAGCACAGATTCGACGGGCCAACCATCATTTAAAAAGTTTGCAACCGACGCTTCCGGATCATAACGTTTTGATAATTTCCGTCTATTTCCGGTCTTTTCATCAATTTTATCCAAAGTAGAAGTATGATAAATGGCCGGCATTGCCCAGCCCATCATATTAAATAGCATTACATGTAAGGCAACTGTTCCAAAATAAGATTCATCACGAACTATATGGGTCGTACGCATAAAATGGTCGTCGCAAAGCATGGCGAAATGATACGTCGGCAGACGATCGCTGGACTTTATCAATACTTCGTCTTTATTCCATTCCGGCACGAAAATCGACCCACGCGCGACATCTTTGAACCAGATTCGACGTGATTCATCACCGGTTGAATACCAGCGAATTGACGGAACCTCGCCGTTATCCAATCGCGCGATTATTTCGGATTCGGTCAGATCACGATCGCGGGCGTATTCGCCATATATTCCTGGCGGAATTCCTGATTTTTCCTGCATTTCACGGATTTTATCCATTTCATCTTTCGTCAGAAAGCACGGATAAGCACGCCCGTCTGATAATAATTCAGCAACGACGGAATGATAAATGTCACGACGTTCGCTTTGAAAATAAGGACCGTAATCGCCGCCTATTCCAAATCCTTCGTTCGGGCTTATCTTGAATTTTTTTGCTGTTTCAAAAACCAAATCAGTTGCGCCCTCGACCGTCCTTGCCGTATCCGTGTCTTCTACGCGAAGCATAAATATTCCACCGGATTGCTGGGCCAACTTAAAGTCTATAATCATTGAATACAAATGCCCAGTATGCATGAATCCCGTAGGACTGGGGGCAAAGCGCGTCACCATTTTTTCTTGTCCGACCTGAAATGTGGGTCCGCCGGGCTTGAATTCCATCGATGGAAACCGCGGAGGATATTTTTTTTCCAATTCCGCAATAGTATATTTTGGTTCTCCGCCCAGCACACGAGCGATTAATTCTTTGGATAAACCTGTTCTCATTTCGTTTGCCTTTTCGACTCTGTAATTTTATACTAAAAATATGGAAAATACAGGAAAATCTTCTGTTATACGCACGTTTGGTCGAATTCGTGGTAAAAAGCTGTCGACGCGCCAGCAATGGTTGGTGGATAACCTGCTGCCGGAACTCGCGCCCGAACAAGCCCCCGGCACAAACGCCAATACTATACTAGAAATCGGCTTTGGCGCGGGGGAACATTTATTACATCTTGCCCGCGAAAATCCTGACTCTCTCATAATCGGCGCAGAGCCCTTTATTAACGGGGTTGCCAGCTTACTGTCGCAGATGGCCGATGAAAAAAACGAGGTAAAACCAGAATATAAGAACATTAGAATTTTACCGGATGATGCCCGAAAATTATTGACCGCAAATATTCGTCCCTTCAACAAAATTTATATCTTACACCCTGACCCTTGGCCAAAGGCGCGACATGAAAAACGCCGGCTTTTATCGACTGAATTTCTGAATCTGTTGGCCGGCTATTTGGCGCCAAACGGTCAAATTATAATTGGCACGGATCACGGCGATTTATTTAATTGGATTTTGGAACAGGATTCTAAAACCCGGCTGAAGACCACAACTTATGACTCACCGCCAGAGGCCGGGCTGGATACGCGATACAAAGCAAAAGACATGTTCGGCGCCGGGCACACGCGCTATTTAGTATTGACTTTACCATGAGCCCCCTGGGTTGTTTTCCTCTTTAATCTGCCCGTAGCCCATTTAAGGAAACCAAATTTACTTTTCTTTTTCGGTTTATTTGCCTCTTGGACTTTCAGCTGGGCTTCTTGAACATATCCCTCCAACAAACGTTCCCATTCTCTCTGAAACCTTCCCAGATCAGTTTCTAACTTTGATATACTCGTCTTTATTTTTGCAATATCATCTTCGAGATTCTGCGACCATAACAAACTTTCCAGCCCTAATTCGGCAAGACTAAATGTTTTGTCCCAGCTTTCAAAGCTTCCTTTTATTTTGTTAACCACCTGTACTATATATGGATTCACATCTCCTGAAGACAACCCCATTTTTATAAAAGCATCTCTAAACTTTTTTCTATCGGTTGCAAACAGATTATGTTTTTCGTTCCGCTCTTCTTTAATCCTATTTAGTTCTTCCGTTTGTTTTTTCATAAATCCTTTCAGATCAAAAGTATCAGAGCCGGATCTTTTTGCGCGCGCTTCGTCATATTTTTTTCTTCTGCTCGCATTTTCAAGTACCGCCCAAGCCTCATTGGCTTCTGTAAACCTATCAATATCCATATTCGTATTTTCAGGCCTATCATCATGTTCTGAAAAGGCTATCTTATTACGCGCTTCCATTATTTGTTTACGCGTAGCATTTTTATTCAGGCCGAAAACGACATACAAATCTTTATCAATAACTTTTTCTAACCAAGCTTCCATGGCTTTATCCTTATTTTTTCCGGGTCTTGATTTCTCTCCTCTATTTGCTATATTTTATCATAGTTAGAACAAAGTTTGTACAAAAATGCCGAAAAAAGAATCCAAATCTATTTCCGCAGATCATCGTCCCCTGGCAGAGCGTATGCGTCCGCAAACCATAGACGATATCATTGGCCAGGCTGCCCTGCTGGGGCCAAATGGCCTGGTGCGCCAGATGGTTGTTTCAGGACATTTATCAAACCTATTGCTATGGGGGCCACCGGGGAGCGGAAAGACCACAATCGCACGCGCTTTAGCCAATACCGTGGACATGGAATTTATGCCGATGTCTGCGGTCTTCTCTGGCACTGCGGATATAAAGAAAGCGATGGAAGCGGCAAAAATGCATCGCCAGCTTGGCCGCGGTACCCTGCTGTTTATCGATGAAATCCATCGGTTTAACAAGACCCAGCAAGACACACTACTGCCCTACCTTGAAAACGGCACGGTGGTTTTTGTCGGTGCAACTACGGAAAACCCCAGCTTTAACCTTAATAACGCGTTGCTATCCCGATGCCATATCGGTGTTCTGACCCCGCTGTCCACAGAAGACTTGATGGAATTATTAGACAGGGCTGAAAAATTTATTTTGGAAAAAGGAAAATTACCACTGCAAGAGCCTACCCGCATACACCTGTGCCAAATGGCTGACGGCGATGCGCGATTTTTGTTAAACACCGTGGAATATCTGGCGCATACAAAGTTCAAGCAACCGTTATCCCCCGAAGAATTGGACGCAGCGATCCAAAAGCGCGCGCCATTGTCGGACAAAAGTGGAGACGAGCATTATAACCTGATCTCCGCCGTGCACAAGTCTTTGCGCGCGTCTGACACAGATGCCGCATTGTACTGGACGGCGCGGATGATGACATCTGGACAAGACCCGATGTATCTGTTTCGGCGCCTAACACGATTTGCCATGGAAGACATCGGGCTTGCCGACCCGAACGCGATGCAACTGGCGCTAGCCGCTTGGCAAATTTATGAAAGAATGGGTTCGCCAGAAGGCGACCTCGCGCTGACCGAATTGGTAATTTATTTGGGAACTGCGCCGAAAAGCACCGCGAATTATCGCGCCCAGGGCGCAGCATACCGCGCGGCACAGAATTCGGGAAGCCTCATGCCGCCGAAAAATATCCTGAATGCACCGACAAAAATGATGAAGAATATGGGCTATGGCGCAGGATATGTTTACGAGCCAAATACAGAATCAGGCTTCAGCGGACAGAATTGTTTCCCGGAATCGATGCCGCGACAAACCTTCTATAGCCCGAAAGAAATCGGATTCGAACGTGAAATTAAAAAGAGAGTCGATTATTGGAATAACCTGCGGAAAAAAATATAAGGTTGAATTTACAACTCAAATTTTGACTTTTTCGGGAAATAAGATTCGAAAAATTTCATATTTTCCTGAAGAACACGATCATCATTCGCGCTTGCATCGTTTACGCAAAATAAAGCCGGATTATGCTTCAAAATTGTACTAATAATCCGCCGTCCATCAAGCGTCAAGTATCGTGGCTTAAAGAAAATTTTTCTGATAAAACGCAACAAGGATTTCTTGTTCAATCCTTGGGAATCCCCGGCCTCGTAAACTTCAGGTTTTTTCCCATAATACTCGTGCAAAACCAGCGTATTCCGCCCCAGCGCGTTGTTATATATAATAGGCATCGGATTCATAATATCACTGGGCTGACGGAATCTGTTGTAAATCGTCGATCGGAATTCTTTTGGGAATGTATTTTTTGTTTCCGTAAAATGTGATTTCCGATAAGGTTCCAGATTATGGCTGGGCCAGCAGTGGTATTTTTTTCCAGTCTTATCATGAACTAATTTCCTGATCAAAGAAATCTTTTGCCCATAAATTCCTTTTTTGGCTTTGGCGGCCTTAACAAAGTCCTCGTCCGTCCAGATTTTTTTTGCACGCCCAATCTTTACGACATTTATCGGCATCCCATCTGCGTCAAAAAAATCACGCGGATTGCGACGACGCCCGAAAAAGCAATCGTCAGGAGAAAGCAGAAAGTGTTCGCAAAGATTGGGAATATTGTCGATACAGCTTGTAATCGCGCAAGTGTTGAACGTCGGCAACGCGTCCGCCGGAATGATTTTTTTATGGTCTATGACAGATATCTTCGGGTGCTTTTTATTCAGCCACTTCGGAACCTGACCATCGGTCACAATATAAATATGATTTATCCAAGGGACAAACATTTCGACGCTTCGCAGCGAATATTTCAGCTCGTCATTGTCACGGAATCTGGCATCGGTTTTTGCATCCTCGTGCAAAAGACCGGCCTTTTTCATATATTTTTCCTTTTTGGCATGCCAAATAGGATCATTTCCATCAACCCACAAATAAACTAAATCTATAGGAAAACTTGCATTACGGCTTTTGATAACCACTTCCTTTGTGTTGACAAAAGCCATTTTAATTTATAGTGATTAATAATGCAATCGAAAAATAGGAATAAAAGCAAAACACATTTTAAAATACTACATTAACCCGGCCGCCAAAACGAAACTCGCTTTCATTAAATTCATACTGACCAAAAGCAACATACTGGGTTCTGCCGTATTGGCGCACGACTTTCAGCCCCAGCCAAGTCTGATCAAAATTCGGATCTGTTACTTTTTGAAAGTCCAGCCAGCCGCCCAGCCGCCAGTTTTCGGTTATTCTGAAATAAACCTCTGGCACCAAGTTTATCCAAGCCATTCCCCTGACTTCATCAAATATCCAGCTGGTTTTAACCAATCCCGCCAAGGTAATACTTTCCCACTGACGCCCTAATCTGAATCCCGCGGAATAAATAGTATCCGAAAAAGATGGCTCTGCATTGCCCGCGAATTTCACGCCTGCAAAAATATCCGATTTAATAGTGCTGTCCGATAACCGATACATAACATTTACGCCGACATGGGAAAGCCCGCTCCAATCGCGATCGCTGTCAAAATCTTGCTGACCCCTTATATCGACGCCAACCACAAATATATCATTTATTCCGTATGAAGCCCGCGCATTGATGCCCAGAATACTGTCGCCAAATGATAATCCGCCGCGCAAAGTCAAATCGCGCGCCCTTTCGAAATACAAAGGATCTTCGGCATCGAACTGCGCAGCATGCGCTGATAAAGGCAAAAGACAAAAAGCAAAAGGCAACGATAATAAAAATTTATTTTTCATACTCATAACCTTTATCTAGCTTCTGCTTTTTTTAAAAATATAGTATCGCATTTACGCCCAGCTGCATATCCTGATAATTGCTAAGCGACACTTTACCCATGCAGTGCGCCTGCAGCGGATCCCAGGTTACGAGCGGATTAGCGAGGTTGTCGACGACACACTGCGTTCCCGGCTGACACCAGGAATAAATATAGATATCATCCGCTGAACCGGCTGAATCCCAAATCGATGCCCTTCCATAAATACCAAATGCAAACCAGTCCGAAGGCTGCCAATAAACCGCTGCCCTGGCTGATAACTGGTTATGCCATGCATAATTTCCGAAAATTCCTTGCAAGTCCAATGACCATTGGTCTGTTAATTTATGGAATACCCCTGCTCCGCCTTCCAGATAGAACGAGCTTGATACATCCCTTTCGAAAGCAATATAAGCAACCTGGCCCACATCGCTGATTATACCATTTCCATACGATGAATCATTCCAATTGACATAAGCGAGATTCGCAAACCCATAACCGGTTGTATCGGGCGTGAATTTATATCCGACCTTGCCCGCCAGAATAAAGTTATTCGATATGTCTTTAGATGAAGTGAAAAATCCGCCTGCATTGGCAATCCATTCGGAATCTTCATAGAATTTCCATTGCAACCCGAAACCCCACAAGGCAATATCGCTATTTTTATTACGATCAGTCGCGTAAGGACTTGGCCAAGTCATTTGATAAGTGGCATTCGAATATTTTATCGTACCTACGATAGAGACCTCATCCGTGATTCCAACACTCAAATCTTCCTTAACGAAGAATTCCGATCCTTTCCAGCCCCCGTTTATTCCGCCCCACGGGCCAGAACCATAAATTATATCAAAGTTATACTTGTTCTGTGCCCATCCGATATCAGTTACACTTGCGACACGACCAGATGCTGGTTGGAAAAATGGATCCGCCAGGGTTAAACTATTTGGCTTTCGCGGCTCGCTCTTTTTCACAGGCTCGGCCTTGCGCACAGGTTCTGGCGCAGGCGGTGGTGGCGGGGGAACGAAAACTGGCGCGGGCGCAGGCTCGCAACCACTATAAGTACACCCCTCATAATTCTGATATATCTCATGCCGCTTGGTTGTGCCGGTATAACGTGTTGCGGCGTCCGCGGCGCTTGCGCACAGCATAATCCCAGCCGTCGCAGCAAATACAAAAGAAAGCTGTTTCATAATTCCACCCATATTTATATATAGAATTATATCACAAATCAATATACCAAAAAAGTGCAAATAATGGCCGCCAACATGCGGCATTTATAACTTATATTTCGCGCTCTTAACAAAATCGGCGCATGCCATTCCGATAAACGCGCCCAAGATAACATCGCTGGGGAAATGTGCGCCAACCGCGACGCGCGAAATTCCAATTATAATTGCCAATGCCCAAGTCGCCCATTTCCAACGCGGATATAATAAACCGATCATAACCAGTCCCGCAAAAGAAGCAATAACATGCCCCGAAGGCATAGAATTAAATGCCCAATCAGACGTGAACGGATAAAATCCGGTCCTTGATAAAGCCTCGAAAAACACAGGTCGCATGCGCCCGATCGCAACTTTCAAAACCCAGCCAATCGCGCCGGATAACAATAGAGCGCAAAGAATAGAAAACAAAGCATAGTTATTTACAGACTTGAATTTCGCAAAGTTTTCTTTGATAAAAGGAATGAACTTAAACTTCTTTTTATCTTTGATTTGTATTCCGCGTCCTTTAATACCTATTGCGATCGCATATGCAATTACAGTGACAATCAGCCACATCTTGAATGAAAACACCATATCAATGATTCGCGCCCAGACGCCATCAAATTGGCGCAAGAAAGTAAACAACGAATAATCAAACCATAAAATCCCGGCAATGCAGACGGCCACAACAACTGCCGCCGTCACTGCTAATAACTTCCATTTGATATGATTGTCTTTTGTTAGGAACATACTATTCATCATTTGCCGTCATTCGCGCGTACGCAGTTTTATCCGTCAGAAACTTCATTGCTATCGCGGCAGCCATCGCATCCTCATCCGAGCCGCTTTTTATTTCGGGACATCCTTTTCGGATTGCTGCTGGATCCGCAGAATCATCTTTGTTAAAATCTTTCAGATTAAAATCGCCGTTAACCGCATTTATGAAAAATGCATCTTGCTGACTTTTATTCCGAATGTTCGACAGGCATACAAGGGGGAATATTCCGCGCCCATCGATTTTCATGCCCTGGCCGCTTTTTATTGAACGATTGCCCAGCTCTATCACCCCACCGTTTGTTAATTCTATCCTTGTAACCAACCTTGCAAATCCGGCGGTCGGCGTACCGATCAAAACCCCGCGTCTGTTTTCATATAATGCCGCTGCCACACCCTCGGCCGCACCTTGGGTAGATCCCGATACCAGAATAATCATCGGCGCATCGGTGACGCTATCACCGCCAGGGATTACTTCAACTTCTTCCCCATTGCCTTCATCGATACGCATTACAGGCACTTGCCCCAGAAATAGCCCAGCCAGCTTTGCCGCCGCGCGTTCGTCTCCGCCGCCAGCCGTGCGCAGATCAAGAATAATTCCATTCGGGTTTTTATAGCTGGCCAGCGCTTGGTTTACAATCTCTACAGAATTTTCAGAAACATTGTTAATGATAATTTCAAGAACAAAAATTTCGCGTTTTTCATCCGGCACCTCGCGACGCGCAATTATATCCGCATCCGCCATAACGATCGTAGCACGACGCAGTGATAAATCCTTTGTGCCAGATGGCGATGCTACCTTTAACTTCAAAGTGCCAGAGTTAAATCCCGCCAAGGCTGCCGCCAGTTCTGCATCGGACATCTGTGCAACATCCACGCCATTGATTCCTATAATCAGATCGCTGTCATTGATCCCGGCAACATCAGCTTGGCTGCCCTTGAATACACCAGTAACACGCCAGTACCCACGATTGTCTCGCTTGCCTTGCAGCCCGGCACTGGTCAACACTCGACTGTCTTCAGCCCTGGATGCAACAAATCTGCCGCCTGCATCCAACGCGCTGGTCATTGCCGAAACAGACATCGAATACAGAGTGCTCTGCGATTGACGCCGCAAGCCGGCATCAGCCTCTCGCATTTTCAGTAATAACGCAGTGGTAACTTGCCCAAAGCCTTGCCAGTCCCTATCCACAGGCCGCGCCCAATTCCCAATTATCTGATCGCCCTTTACAATAACAATGCGATGATCCGTTGCGGCAATATGAAGCCCTTTACCCAAAGTTTCCAAAGATTCGATCGCAGCGCGAATATCTTTCCCGCCAAAGTTTGCAGAGTCCAGCTTTTCAAAAATTTCCGCGAAAGTATCCGATGCTTCAAGAACCTTTATCCCATCAATAACAGGTGTTTCCTTGTCGAATAAATCGGCAGCAGGCAATGCGAAAGGCAGAAGACAAAAAGCAAAAATCAAAAATAATTTTTTCATTCCCGACCCTCACAGCTATTGGTTCTTAATTCTCTTTTCTCAAGTTAAAATGATAAAGAATAACGTTGGAAATATAGACTGATGTAAGCGTACCCATGACTACGGCGAACGCCATAGCGATAGAGAATTCACCCAAGACAGCTCCACCGAATAAATAAAGCCCCAGCATGCAAAGCAAGGTTGACGTGGATGTCAGAATCGTACGCATCATCATTTCGTTGATGGACAAGTCTATTAAATCATCCTGTGGCATCTTGTGATATTTCTTTGCGTTTTCTTCAATACGATCATAGTTCACAACCTTGTCGTTAATAGAATACCCCAGTCCCATAAGAATAACTGCAATCGCGGTCTGATTAAACTCTAGCCCAGCGATACTGAAAAATCCAAACATCAAGACGAAGTCCAGAACCAGCGACACCAGCGATCCCACGGCATATCCGCCCTTGTATCGTATCCATATATAAATACTCATTAGAATAAACGCAAATAAGACTGCGAGTATTCCGCCACGAATCAGTTCCCCGCCAATCTTTGGTCCCACAATCTGGACATGGGAATAACTTACCTTGTCACCAAAAATATTCTTAATTTCGCTGACGACAATATTCTGCTGATCTTCGGTCGCACCCTTTTCCAACCCGATGCGAACAAGAATATTGCCGCCGGATACAGATTGCAGTTCAGGTTTGAAGCCGGCCAAGTCATGACGCATCTTGTCGATGGTATATTCCGCGGACATAGGCGTTACTTCCATAGAAATTCCACCGGCGAAATCAATGCCATAATTAAGGCCCTTGGTTAAAAGCGCAACAACAGACAGCACAACCAACATACCGGAAATCCAGTATGAAAGTTTGCGATATTTCATAAAATGCAAAGTCATTCGTTTTCCTTATCTTATTTTTTTGCAAAAAACTATTTGCTTCTGACAAATCCTATCTTTTTATTTTTCCCATTCATATATATATCTACCATCACGCGGGATAATGCAACACAGGTAAATAATGTAGTGATGACTCCGATGCTTAATGTTACCGCAAAGCCACGAATTGGTCCTGCGCCGAACTGGAACAAAACCAGCGAGCAAATCAATGTCGTAAGGTTTGCGTCAATAACGGTCTTAAACGCACGGTCAAATCCGGCATCTACTGCCCTTAATGTGCTGGAACCTCCGCGGATTTCGTCTCGTATTCGCTCGAACTGCAGCACGTTCGCATCAACCGCCATCCCCAGGGTTAACGCAATACCAGCAATTCCAGGCAAGGTTAACGTCGCACCAAACAACGCCGTCACCCCGACAATCATGGCAAGGTTAACTATCAATGCTACATTAGCAAAAACCCCGAACAAACCGTAAACCAACAGCATAAATACTATGACGAATAAAACAGCAATCGCGCTACCTAATTTTCCGGCTTGAATTGTATCCGCGCCAAGTCCGGCGCCAACAGTCCGTTCTTCTATCACGCGCAATGGCGCCGGCAAAGCACCCGAACGAAGAAGAACCGCCAAGTCTTTCGCGCCTTGTAAAGAAAATCCGCCGGAAATCTGTCCACGTCCGCCTGGGATGGGTTCACGTATGGTTGGCGCGGAAAGAACCTTGCCGTCTAGAACGATTGCAAATCTTTCCCCGACATGTTCAGTGGTTAATCTCGCAAAACGCCGCGCGCCCTGGCTGTCAAACACAGTTGTCACCACAGGAATATTATTATTCCCAAAGTCCGCTTGGGAATCAGTAAGCGATTCACCCGAAACTTCCACATAAGTATAAACCGGGATCAGTTGAGCCGGATATTCCATCAGCGGCAGGAACTCGGTGCCGCTGGGAGCGCGCCCGCTGGCAATCTGCTCTGCGCTGACGTTTTCATTCACAAGATGAAATGTCATCTTCGCAGTCTGACCAATCAGTTCCTTTATGCGTTCCGGATTATCCACGCCAGGCAATTGCACCAGAATATATTTTCCGCCTTGCGATTGAATGCTGGGTTCTTTCGTCCCCAGCGCATCGATGCGTCGGCGAACAATTTCAATACTGCGGTTCAGCGCATCTCCGACCAGCTCTTCCTTTTGCTTGTCCGAATAAGAAAGAATCATGGTGTCACCTTTGACATCAATGTCAACGCCGCTGCCCAGCTCGGAACGCAGACGTCCTTTGGCCTTGGAAATGTCGCCCGAATCGCGAACAACGAAAGAAACCCTGCCGTCGACATTGCGCAAATCGGAAAAGCGAATCACGCCCTTGTCACGATTGATCAAAGCATTGCGCGCACCGTCATACAGCTGAATAGATTTTTCCCGAAACATAGTGTCGGTATCGACCTCCAGCAACAGCTGCGCGCCACCTTTAAGGTCCAGCCCCAAAGATATAGGTTGAATCCAAGACGGGAAATGCGATGCAGTATTCGGAAATATAGTTGGCACAGCCAGAATGACGCCGAAAACCGCGACCAAGATAATTGCTAATCTTTTAAACATAAAAAAACCTTTTATTTGCACTCCACGCTTGCGACGGTGCTTTTGCTAACTTCGATAACAACACCTTTGGCAACTTCTAAATCTATGGATTTTTCGTTGATTTTTTTAATAGTGCCATACATACCAGCGGCCAGCACGCGACTGCCAACTTTCAGGCTATCCAGCATCTTTTGATATTCCGCCATGCGTTTTTTATTCGGACGAATCATAAAGAAATAAATGATTGCGAAAATAATCACAACATAAATGATTAAACCCCAAGTATCATTCTTTGATGTGCTGGGAACCACGTTATTTACAACCTCAACAACTTCTGTATTCATATGTTTTCTCCTTTGTTTGTGCAAAAAATATAGTAAAAAAATCCGTATAAGTAAAGATGTTTATAGGGGCGAATATTACCCTCGTTCGAACCACCCATCCAGCTCGCCCGATGGGATGATTTTATAGACAGGACGGCCATGGTTGCATTCGCCGCCACGCTCGGTATTCTCGATATCGCGCAACAAAGCATCCATCTGCACCATATCTAATTTCTGCCCCGCCCTCACCGAATGATGACAGGCATAGTTTGCTAGTTTCAAGTGCAATTTCTCCGCAAATTGTACCGAATGCCCGTGTGCCAAAACCTCATCCGCAACAGCATTCATCAGCGCGCCCCAGTCCAGATCCCAATCGGCTGGTTTTTCCTGAATAGAAATCGTATCATCGCCAAATTGTTCAGCAATAATCCCACAATTTTTCAGTTCTTCAGCAATCTCCAGAGCAGCTATAACCTTTTCAGGTTTCATCTTGATAACAATGGGCAGCAGTAAAGGCTGGCGTTTTATCTCATGCCTACGTAGTTTTTCATAAATAATACGTTCGTGCGCTGCATGTTGATCAACGATGACAAGGCCTTGCTCGTTCTGCGCCACCACATATTTATTCCCGATTTGCCCTATTGCTTTACCTAACGGCAGGTTAGCAACAGGGGTCGGGAAATCAGGGACCGGTTTATCATCCGGAATAAGTGCTTCATTCTCAAAATTCAATGTTTCATTTGCTCTATTGCGTACCGCCCAAAAATCAGTATCAAAATTGTTTGAAAAATTATTATCTATATTCTGTGCGCGCAACGGCGCAGCCAATACATCCCGCAAAGTCTTTATAATAAATCCTCGAACTCGCGCGGGCTCCAGAAAATGTACCTCGGTCTTCGCGGGGGAAACATTGACATCAACTTCTCGCGGGGACAGTTCCAGATACAGCGCGCACAGCGGAAATTCCCGCGCATGCATTACATCCATATAGGCCGCCCGCAAAGCGCCAACCAGAACCTTATCCTTAACCGGACGTCCATTTACAAATAAATATTGATCTATCGATGATGCCCGCCGCAGTATCGGTTCGGAAATAAAACCTGTCAGCCGAAGCGCAGAATTCGTGCCGCATTCCACACCCAGCATTTTTTCATGAACCTCATCACCCATGACAGAAACAACGCGTTCCAGCAAAGACTGTCCCTTTGGAAATCGCCATTTATTATTAAGTGCAAATCCTACATCCGGACGCGCCATCGCCAGGCGCTTTACAACCTCGACAACAGACATCATCTCTGCGCGATCGCCGCGTAAGAATTTCAATCTCGCAGGCGTTTTTGCGAATAAGTTTTCAACCCGTACCCGTGTTCCTGAATCCCAAGAAGATGGTTTAATCTCTCCTGTTGTGCAATCCAGTTGCATACCATTCGTATCAATCGCCATCTCACTAACAGATGCAATTGACGGCAAAGCTTCGCCGCGAAATCCCATAAAGTTAATATTCAACAAATCATCGCTGGGCAGCTTGCTGGTGGCATGCCGCATCACGCTCTTTGCCAAATCCTCACGCGACATCCCCTTGCCGTTGTCGATTATAGAAATCAGTGTCCGCCCGCCATCAGCAACATCTATTACAATCTGATCGGCGCCGGCATCCAGCGCATTTTCAACCAGCTCTTTCACCACAGACGCAGGCCTTTCAACCACCTCGCCCGCAGCGATTTGGTTTATTAAAGAATCAGGCAAAACTCTGACTGTCATTTGAATTTAACTTCTAAAATCTCGTATTCTTTTTCTCCGCCTGGCGTACGAACAATACAAACATCACCAACGCATTTGCCCATCAGCGCGCGCCCAACAGGACTGGTGCAAGCAATTACCATCTTGCCATCAGCCTCGGTCTCGGACAATATCCTACATTGCATCTGAATGCCATCTTGGTCTTCGGCCACAACTGTTGCACCGAACATAACACGATCCCCCGACAGAGAATCGATATCCACCACTTGCGAATCACGAATGGTGTCTTCCAAGAATCTGATTCGCCGATCTATGATTCTTTGTTTTTCTTTTGCACCGGAATAGTCGGCATTTTCGCTCAAATCGCCCAGCGACCGCGCCCATTGTATGGTCTTTATAATATCTGGCCGATCGATTTCTTTCAATCGCTTAAGCTCTACCTGCAAAGCATCGAATCCAGCTTTTGATATGGGCTTTTTTTCCATAGATTTTCCTCGTTCCTGGCATTATAATAGAGAAATGTTGAATTTAAAGCCAAAAATTTTGACGATGTTCCTGGCGCGGCGATTTTTATCGGGCGTGGCCCTGGTATTGCTGATAATTTCAGGCATAATCTTTGCGATAACCTTTGTAGAAAGGCTTCCCGGTCAAGAATCCGCGTGGGATGCGATGAATATATCTTCTATTTACTTGTTAGAATATATCCCAATTTTTCTGCCACTTGTTATATTTATGGGAACACTGCTGACGGCATATAATCTAACTAGATCATCCGAATCGGTAATAATATCCGGCGCGGGATTGTCGCCTTGGCAGAAAATGAAGCCTTTTCTTATAACTTCGTTCCTTTTGGGGGTATTTGCAACTTGCGTGATGAATCCTTATTCGGTTAAGAAGAGCAACGCGAATATCGGGATAAACAGCTTTTCGCTGGCCGATAACGCAATCTGGCTGCGCGAGACAGGTGAAAATGGATCATTTATAATACGCGCCGAAGGGGTGTCCCAGCCGAAAAGCGATGAATTAGAATTCTCCAAAGTATCAGTGTTCGTACAAGATAAAAATTCCAAATTTCAAGAACGTATCGAAGCCAAAACTATGACCCTAAATGATGCGGGGTTCTCAACCAAATCGGCAACGATTTTCGGTGCAGATGGAATGCCACTGAAAACCCAAAATTGGGCAAGAACGGCAAAAACTACACCGGCAAATTTCCTTGAAAGAAATCTGCTGCCTAACCAAGTCTCGTTCTGGGAACTGCCGAACAAGATTAATAATATGCGTAAAATGGGATTGCCGATACGCGGGCATCTGATTCAGTTCTGGACACTGCTGTTCCTGCCTTTGACGCTGATCGCGATGACAACGTTGGGCACCGCTTTCTCCCAAACGCGGGAGCGCCGTAACTTCTCATTCGGAATAAAATTCAGCATAGGAATCCTGGTCTGTTTTGCGCTGTATTTTGTTATGAATGTATTCGGGGCATTGGGTGCCAGCGGGGCGTTGCCGACAATAATCGCAATCCTTGCGCCGCCATTAATAATCACGGCATTTTCTGCCATGTGGATAGTATCATTCGAGGCGATATAATGAGGCAAAGAAATCAAAAAAATAAATTTATTAAATTCCTGTGGATAGGCCTGGCCGTGGCGTTGGGGGTTTTGATGCTTATTTCGTTCTCGCCCACCAGACATGTTACAGAAGTCGTGCTGCAATGAATCATATAGACATTTTTTTAGAGATGTTATCGGCGGAAAAAGGACGCGGTGCAAAGACACTGGAAGCATACGGCCGCGACTTGCGCATGACCATGGAAGCGGTTGGCGATTTGGGATCAGCAACGACATCGCAGCTGCAAAATTATCTGGCGGGATTGAATGAAAAACCGGCGAGCATCGCAAGAAAAACCAGCGCTTTGCGCCAGTTTTATAAGTTTTTGAACTTGGAAAAAATAATCTCTGAAAACCCTGCCCTGGGCTTGGAATTACCGAAAAGACAGAAAAAATTACCGAAATTTTTAACCACGGAAGAGATAGAGTTGTTGATATCGAACGCGGGCGATGTCCGGAATTCCTTGCGTCTGCGGGCTATGCTGGAATTGCTGTACGCATCGGGTTTGCGGGTATCGGAATTATGCGAATTGCCGCGTTCCGCAATATTGGGCGATAAGTTATTAATACATGGTAAAGGCGCGAAAGAACGCATCGTGCCAATGCACACTGGTGCACAGATCGCATTGGAAAAATGGCTGGAAAATTGCCCCGCTTCTAAATATGTATTCCCCAGCAGTGGCAAAAGCGGCCATATAACGCGCGATGGATTCTTTAAAATCCTGAAGAAATGCGCGGTTTTATCGGGAATTTCGCCAGAAAGGATCAGCCCGCACGTGCTGCGTCATTCGTTTGCGTCACACTTGTTGGCGGGCGGAGCAAACCTGCGCGCGATACAAATGATGCTGGGGCACGAAGACATCTCTACCACGCAAATTTATACGCATGTAATGCCAGAAAAGCTGAAAAATGCGGTATATGAACATCATCCATTGGCCAAGAAATGATAAAGAAATGCGATTTTAAAGGTTGTGATAAAGCGGGCGTATGTCGTGCCCCTAAATCGCGCGACTTGAAAGAGTATTACTATTTTTGTAAAGAACACGCGGCGGAATATAATAAGAATTGGAATTATTACGCCGGCATGACAACGGATGAAATAGAGGAAGACTGGGAACGTGAAACCTTTGGAATCAGCGATAAAGAGCGTGCCGCGCGGGACAAAGCCAATGCGGAATATGTTACATTTCTGGAGAATTTTCTGACCGGGCGTGATAGTTTTGATCGCGGGGCATCCCAGCGCAAGCCGTCAGTTGCATCAAGAACAGTATCATCGGCGTTTGCGGTATTGGACCTGGCGCCGACGGCAACCTGGCGAGAGGTTCAGTCGAAATACAGGGCCCTGGCGAAGAAGTTCCATCCGGACACGGCAAAGAATAAAAAGTCCGCGGCGGCGGAATTCACCCGCATTTCCACAGCATACGGGGAATTGAAGAAGTTTTTTAAGAAATAAAAACCGCCGTTTCCGGCGGTTTTTATTAGAACTCCATACCTACACGATATCCAACCTCCGTAGTGTCACCTGCCAGACGGCATTTTATCTTGCTTCCGATGCTGTCATACCATTCTTTATATGCTGCATCTTGCTTGTCTTTTTCAAGCTGGTTCGCCTTTTCTTTTATGGCATTGGCTGTTTCAACACCACCCCATATTCCACCGGCAGTTCCCAACGCACCCAATGTAATCGCACCGGCAGTACCCCAAGCTTTATGCTGCTTTTCACGATCCGACTTAACACCGGCTTCTCGTGCAGTCTTATCTTTCGTCAGTGCACTAATCATTCCTCTGATTTTTCCGGCAGTGTTAGCGGCATCATCATCTGATTGCTCTGATTGCTCTTCGCAAGTATAACCAGAGAATTCTCTACCATCAAGATTGCACATAGCTGGTTCTTTCGCGATTACCTTACTTTTTTTGCCATATTTTTCAGAGCACCAATCCAAATCACGTGCCACAGCATCTGCATTAGTTAGGCATTGGTTAATTTCTCGCATTTTTTCGTCATTCTTCTGCGCTTTTTTATCACCACTACTGGCGATCTTGTCACCCAGCGTATATCCGCCCCAGGCTCCCAATCCACCGCCTGCCAGGCCAGCAATGACCCCTACCAGGGAACCAACCTTGTTGGCACGTGCATTATCCTTTTTCACTTCATCTTTTGACCTAGCTTCAGATTCACGAATTTTTGCTTCTATGTTATCCAAACATGTTTCGGTTAACCATTCCCCACAACCTACAACCAAACCTACATTCTTTTCGCCCCAGAAAGAATAGATGCAACCATCAATATTCTTTACAGGTTGATTTTTAATCAATATCGTAAGTGTAGCTTCGCGCTGGCAAGCCCCACCAAAGGTATCTTCGGTCGCTTTTCGCCTTGTTCCCTGTTTGTCGGTTTGATTCGGCAATGCAGTCCATGCATACCCTTCCCCAGCATCTTTACAAGCAGTCTTGGCTTCATTTGCTTTTCTTTCAAACATGCTTTGCACGCGCGTGCCTATATCAGCAACCAGAGTTCCAAATATATTACGTTCTTGCTCTGCGCACATTGCAATAAACTTGGCATCCGCACTGACTGTTGCAGTGGGCAAGTCACCCAGGGAATATGTATAATTCGGGCTGCAGAATGAAAGCGTGCTGGATGATGACGATGAGGCTGACAACCAAGCATTTCGTGCGCCACTGGATGTTCCCCAAGAATCTGCACTCGCCCCCGATGATTTCTTTGCATATTCAACGTCGAAAAATTCTCTACAGCTTTTATCTTTCTTTACTTCCAGCAAACATAATCCTTTGGCCATTTCTCCGTCAAATCCGCCATTCCAAGCCTTTCCGGTCACAACACCGTTAACAACTGTTTTGCTTTTCATGTTTTTTGCATCAATACTGGATATAAAGCAAGCGGTATAATCCGGGGCGCATTCATTTGTAACGCAATCTTCTGCCACAGTTTGGCATGCTCGGCGCATATTAGCAACCATGTCTTCATTAAACATTTCCGACAATTCTGTACTTAGTCCCGAAATCGCGCCAATAGAATCTTGTATCCAAATTTTATCCCATGCCTCCGATGGGCTACCGCCCTTACTGACAAAGACATCCAAGCAGCTTTGATTATTTTTAATCACATTTTCGCACTGGGCGGTAATCCCCGCACCTGCTTTGCCTTTTATGTCCACTTTGCCGGACTGAACATCTTTGGATAATCCATAACACCGCGCATAACTACCTTCGCCGCAAGCATTAACCGCACAGTTTCGCATTGCGATTTTACAAGTATTCGCCGAAGCCAATGCTGCCGTTGCCGCCCATTCTTTTATTCTGGACTGATTCATCTTGAATCGCGCATTAACACCGGTTTCCATTATATTTCTATATACTCTGTCTATAGAACTACGGTCTATCAGATCGGCTTCTTTTGCCAATGTGCCTTCTACTACCATAAAGCATGATTCATCAGAGCCAATGGTTTCGCGGCATTGTTCCCTTAAATAGCTATTTACATTGCTGCTGCCCCAACCCAGATTTTTCATATAATTCATTATAATATTGGGATTCAAGCGCAAACCTGTTTCAGATGAATCAACTATATTCACCATATTATTGGCATCATCATTTGTAAAGCCATCAACATCGATACATTTATGCGGCGAACCGGCACATGCTTGTTTTATACAGTCATCCGCAGTTTCGTTACAACTTTTTACAGAATTTGCCGATGCCCAGCTGTTGCCTTCTTTTATCCACATCTGCACCGGGCTGTCCCCCGCAACTGCTATATCTTGCAAAGCCGGCGAGAACGAGCGTTTTACAACCACAGATTCTTCTTCGCAAATCGCGCGATTGGCAACAGATGAATCATCACTGGTCGTTACAGAATTTCCAAACAGCGCCTTTATTCCATCCGCAGGGCATCTAGCCAACTCGTCCTGACACAAAATTCTTTTCTTATTAAATTGCTTTATGTTAGAGCAAAGCTGAAAATTTTCTTTACAAACATCGCCGCTCCGCAAGCAGCCTTCGTATTCCCGGACGCAATCACTGGTGGAAAATCTTTTCTTCAGTGGTTCCGCGCAAGTCGCCAACAGTCCGGCATCGACCGAAACCGTGCCGATTGTTCGAATGCCCGAAAGCCCTGCCAAGCTGGGCAGCCGCGCCGCCGTCGCAGGACGTGCAGTTGGTGTCCCAACATAGCTGACAGCCCCCGCATCACCAAACGAAATGACGGACGCCAACGGCAAAACAAGACCAACAATTAATGCTTTTTTCATTCTCACACCTACATTTTCATACCTACATTTTATCATAAAAAGATATATAGAAAAAGGGAAAAAGAGAAATTATTTCATCAAACTGTGAACAGCTGCGGCGAAGTCTGGCGCTTTGGCCAAATAGTTGCCCGATGTCAACATATCCGCGCCCGCATCCCAGCACTGCTTTGCTGTCTCTGGATTTATTCCGCCATCAACGTTGATTCTAAATTTCAGATTATGCTTCTTTCTGGTATTTGCAAGAGCTGCGACTCGTGACAAAGCCGCCGGCAAAAATTTCTGCCCGCTTGGCCCCGGCACCACCGACATAACCGAAACATCGTCCAAGTCCCGCAAGATTGGCGCGATTATATCAATCGGACTTTCGGGGTGCAGCGCGATTCCTGCGCGCTTTCCTGCAGCCTTTATTTCTCGCAACGCACGCAATACTCCATTTGTACCGCTGGATACGATTATTGTGTCCGCGCCAGCGGCAATTGCCTCAGCCGCCCACTGGGCCGGATTCTCGGTCATCAAGTGCACATACAGATGCGCCGTAGTATGCGCGCGAATAAATTTTATCTCGTCAATTCCGCCGAGTATTTTTTCCACATAAAATCCATCCATCACCTCTACATGAATTATGCCGATGCCGGCATTTGCGAATTTCGCATAAGTCGCAGCATTGCGCATATCGAAAGACTGGGTGCTGGGCATTATTGGAATAATTCCGCGATGACGCTTCTTGGTTCTAACTTTGAAGAAAGCAATCACAGCATCGAAAAACTTTTCCCATTTCTTGCGGCGCGCAAGATAGCCTTGTATTCTGGCGGTTTCGCGATTCCATATAAAATCAGCGAGGGCATTTACCGCCGCAAACGGCCCCAAGTTTTCAACCTTTACGCCAAAAGCTTGCTCTATGGTATCTGCTAATCCTGGAATACCGGAACCTCCGCCGCTGATAAAGATTTTCTGAACGCGATATTTTTCCAAAGCGGGACTTAATGAAGTCTCTACGACACTCATCATCCTGCGGAATATACCCATCGCATTATCGCTGATGTCAAATCTTGAAAATTCATATCTTGCGTCTGCCGGGGTAAACCTGTCCATTTCCGTGGTTATTAACGTCATCCCTGCGATTTTTAATCTTTCCGCTTCCGACATTGATATATGAAAAGCCTCTGACAATTTCCTGGTAATATCAATCCCGCCAATATCGAACTTTTTAAGCAGCATCGGACCGCGCGCAGTCCATACTGACACAGTTGTTGATGTTGCGCCAAAATCTATGAACGCCGCAGATTCTTTTGGAGAACGAACAGTAGACCCCATCAGAAACATAGGGTCGAAAAAGCCTTCGGATTCCAGATGTGCTTCGCGCAACGCGGATTTCGCAAATGCCATTCCCTCATTAGGATAAGAAATCGAATGGAACAGAGAATCTAAACTTTTATCAATATGTCCCACCGCGCTGGATACATTTTGAAATCCACCCAGGTCATATCGCAATGGGATGATATGCATCGGAAAAAAATCTTCATCCCGCGGCATTATTTGCTCTAAAACATCCTGCGGAAGTATTTTATGTTCGCCGCCCCAACTTGTCTTGCGTGAAAAAATCTCGGACCTGACATCACCGAAATTTCCCGTAACATATGCGGAATCAAAACGCGCGCCGATTTGTTCTTCCAGGCTGTCGACCGCGGATTTCACCGCATAGGCGGCGTCCATTGACTCAAAAAAAACCGTTGCCGAAGACTTTATGCGACCAAAGCTTACACGCGCGCCAACCGCACGTACGCCGGATGATCCGATATCTAAACACAGAAAAGCCCCGTCAGTCAGATTCATTTCTTATTTTAATTTCACCAGCGGACGCGAAGTATCACGCATGTCCAGCACGCGGATCTGGCGATCCAGTATTGCATTCTGCTTATGCATTTTCTCTATTTTCTTAACAGCGTCCACGAAATTTTCTTCCGGCAGCATGATGCGAATTCCACCCATCAAGAAAATATCCCAGCGCCTGTTCTCTACAAACTCCATCTTATCCGTGCGATAAAATAAATCAGGCGCGCGGCGCATTACTGTTAAAACTTCCGAAATATCCGACGGGACTTTCCCGGAAAAAACAAGAGTGCTTTGCGGGCGCGAATCCAGCTGGCGGCTGATTGGCGTCCCGTTGGAATCCAATGGATAATATTTTTCCCCGTCTGTCCAAGCCGCAACCACGACACGCATTTTCGCGCGAACCCTAATTTCACTATTTGGCATCCGGCGAACACTGGCAAGCGCAACATCCGGATCCGCCATTATTTTTGCCAAAGCATCTTCCATATCCAAGGACTTTGCCCCAGGCGCGATATCCAGCCGTCCTGCCAGCTGCCGCGCATCCCCGCCTCCGATGGCATTAACGGATACTTTTTTAATAGTCGACAAAACGCCACCCTGACCCATCAAAACCATAGACATCCGCACAGCGATATAAATCGCGAGCAACACGGCAAAGCCGAACATCAGCCAAAACAAGAATTTGCTTTTCATACAAAGGCAATTATATCACAAAAATTGAAAATCGTAATCAATTACGAAGCGCGCAGCAAATATCCCCGCCGCATCATGCATCTGCGGTAAGCCCCGACGGATTTCGAAGAAGAATTAGGCGGCACCGACATCAGCGCGCGTTGGCCGTTCTCTCTATGCTCATTCGACTGAAAGGTCACCCATAATCCATCCCAATTCGGCATCTGCGCGGATTGATTTGGACTAAGCAGCTTTGCAACACGGGATCTGGGCATATGTGCCGGGCGCGTAATCCCCAGGCAGTTTTTGTGATCGCGCACAAATTGTTCCATGGTCACGGCATCGTTTTCCCAGTTCAGCACAGTTGCATTCTCTATAAGCCCGCTGTTTGGCGACGCGCAACCAACCAGCAAAGGCAGAATTAAGAAGGCAAAAGGCAGAAGTTTTCTCATTTGCAGGAAGTATATCAAATCCGTTAATACAATAGCAATCTGAAATTTTTGCTCTCGCCTTTTTACTTCTGACTTTTACCTTTTTTTAGTTGCCCAGCCGCTCGATTTAAGTCTATAATGAACCGGAAAGGAGCCCCCCAGCATGACCCCGGAAGAGAGATACATAAGAATTGCCGGATTTTACGAAGCGTTGAAAACTTTGTCCGCCGCAATCCGCACTCAAAAAGGCGGCATCGCGCCCGAAAATTATGCGGGGCGCTTTTTTGCCGCAGACATCTTGGAAATGTTGAATGCATACGGGGAAAAACTGGCTTCGCCGGATGCAAAGCTGAAAGCGCTGATAAAAAAATATCACATGGAATTCGAAACCATGAAAGATCTGACAACGCCGTCTAGCAAGCCTATTTACGAGATGACATTGGAAGAATTTGAAAAAGTTATGAACATTTAAGGGACAGAGATGAAAAAAACTTTTGCCTTTTTACTTTTGCCTTTTGCGCTGCTCTGCGCTTGCACACAAATGCAATCCCGCAACCAGCCGCAATTCGACACTATCGAGGTTATCGAGAATGTTGTCATAGACGAACGATCTGTGCCTATATTCCCGCGCAAGGCCGCGCTGACCACGGATACCGCGCGTCGGTTTGCGATAGACTTGCCCAAACGCTGTTCGGTGGACTGGGATAATCAAACAATTTTATCCACACTTCCCGCGCAGCCGGTAGAGATTATCAGGCTGAACAAAGGCGATGACCTGCCGGAATTTGATGTTGAAAATTATTCTTTCTTGAAAAAAACCGTGCCAGATGTTTTGGAAAAATTATTAAAGGGAACCAGAATAAAAGTCGTGACGACAGAAAATATGCCGGACCTTATCAGCGGGGATATTAATTCCGGAAACTTGGCCGACGCGATAGAGCTGATCTGCAGATTGGGCAAAGTTTATTATTCATATGACGATGCGTCGAAAGAGCTGCGCATAACCAGTCGCGGAAAATGGCTGATGAAAATGCCACAGGACGAATATGTCATAATGGCCATCATAGATGCGATGCGCGGCGCAGAAATGCGAAGCTTGCTGACGAACTGGCAAGATAAAACTATATCGTTCGAAGGCAATTATCAAACGGAAAGAGAAGTTCGCGATATCGTGGCGGATGTTGGCTCCAAGAAATATCTGATCGCCTGGGATATGGATGTTTATCGCGTATATCCGCGAACGGACAATCCGATAATCTGGATGAATATGCTGCCCGCGTTTGGCGAAAAGAATGTAAGAATGTCGATACCTGGGGTTGTGGGGCGCACACTTGTGGTCAGCCCGGAAATCAATACTAAAACCCTGCAAGATTTCTTGGCGCAGCAAAGTAATGTGGTACTGATTTCACAGGGAACATTTGTGATACCAAATGGTTGGCAAAGTCGATTTGATATCGGGCAATGTTCGCGCGAAGACAGACTGGAAACAGATTTGATTATCGGCGCCACTGGAAAATATGGAAATTATGCGGATATGATGAAATTGGATGCAAAGGTAGTACTACGTACACATCGCGGTGAACTGGCGTCGTACAATGTTCCAACAACATTAGGCGACAATTATGTGATAATCGGAATCCCAACGCACAGTTTTGTAACAGATCCGGAAACATTAATCAGTCCATTCGCGGAACTAGTTATATTCATGAGCCCCAGATTAATCTCGATCATAGACCGGAACGAGCCCGCCGAGAAATTATCGGGCGATGCGTTAAGAGAGTATCTAGAGGACTAAAGTTATGTTTTCACGCTTAGAAAAGAAAATAGCCTTCCGTTATTTGCGGGCAAAGGGGCGCGGCTTTGGCAGCGTCATTTCATGGGTGTCATTGCTGGGAATTGCCTTGGGCGTTGCGACCTTGATAGTCGTGATGTCTGTCATGGGCGGATTCCATGACACCTTGCTTTCGCGCATAATCGGAATGAATGGACATGTAGTTGTATATCACCAAGGTGGCGCAATCGAAGACTATGATTTTCTGATTGAAAAAATGAAACAGAATAAAGTCGTGGCTGCAAATATTACAGGAATAGTTCCAATACTGGAAGGCCAGGTAATGGTAACCAACGACGGAAATAATTCCGGCGCAATGGTGCGCGGAATCAGAATGACGGATCTGGCGAATAAGTTCGCAAACGAAACCAAAGTCTATGGCACACCGATTACGGAAGTAAAAGAAGGTCAGCTGGTTATGGGCAGGGCCTTGGCCAGAAATTTAAAAATCACATTGATGGATAATGCAACATTGGTATCAGCAAACGGTGGCACAGCAACGGCGTTTGGAACCATGCCGCGAATACAGTCTTATCCTGTGGCAACCAGCTTCTTTGCAGGAATGTATGAGTATGATTCTGGCTATATCTTTATGCCATTGGAAACCGCGCAGAAATATTTGAACGCGCCGAGCGGGGTTTCGCATATCGACCTGTTCTTGAAAAATCCAGAATCTACCGCACGGGTGCGTGACGCGTTACAAGCCAGCCTGCCCGACGGATTTGTGGTGCGCGATTGGCGTGATTTGAATCGCGGTTTTGTCGGCGCATTGCAAGTCGAAAGTAATGTGATGTTTCTTATCTTGATGCTTATCGTAATCGTTGCAGCGTTTAATATAGTCTCAAGTCTTGTAATGCTTGTAAAAGATAAATCACGCGATATAGCAGTCTTGCGTACATTCGGCGTTTCACGCAAAAGCATGATGAAAATATTTATTCTGGCGGGCAGCAGCATTGGAGTAATCGGCGCGTTCTTTGGAACATTGCTGGGTCTGCTGGTTGCGAAGTATATCGAACCTATACGACAATTCTTCCAGTGGTTAACAAGTCGCGATTTATTCCCCGCGGAATTGTATTACCTTTCAGAATTGCCGAACAAAATAGAATTCTGGAACGTGGCGGGAATTGCGTTTGTCGCGGTGGCATTGGCGTTTCTTGCAACATTATATCCGGCTTGGAAAGCCGCCAAAACCGACCCAGTGGAAGTGCTAAGGAATGAATAAAACGGAGGAACTTTTTGATATTTATAATCAAGACGGAACCAAAACAGGACGTATAGCGACAATGAAGGAGGTTATTGCAGAAGGACTAATTATAAATACCGCAAATGTATTTATTGTAAATTCTTTAAATCAAGTTCTTTTGCACAAGGATGGAAAACCATCGCATTTATCTTTTAATAAATGGAGGTGTTCTGTCGCCGGAAAGAATAGTGCTGGCAATGACACATTGGAAACCGCGCGCCGCGAAACATTGGAAGAACTTGGACTTGATATTCCAAAAGATAAATTCCGGTTAATAAAAACGCGTTTTTATGATGATGTCGACAGATACAAATTCCTGGTTGATGTTTATGTTGTGGGGAATATTGACAAATCAGAGGGGGGGGTAAATATTTCCTTTTCGATAAACGATATGAAAATAAACAAGGATGAAATTGCGGAAGTAAAATGGTTTAATCAAGACTATTTGCGTAATTGGAAAGAAAATGGCCTTGATGCGTATAACGGAAAGGGTAGAATTTTCGAAACCCATCTAAACGATTTGCTAGAATGGCTTGATAAAAAATAGAGATAAAAAAATGACATCGATATTGAAATCTTTGCAGAGTGTAAAAAAGCGTGCATCAGTGCTATCCGTGCGCGATATAAAGAAGACTTTTATGGAAGGCGGCCAACCCTTACATATTCTTCGCGGCGGCGGATTTGACCTTATGCGTGGGGAAATCATCGCGCTGGTGGGACCATCTGGCTGTGGAAAGTCAACTTTGCTGCAATGCGTGGGATTGTTGGAAAGACCAAGCGGGGGGCAAATCATTATCGCCGGCACGCCAACGCATAAAATGACCGAAGACCAACGCACGGCAATTCGTCGTACGAAGTTGGGGTTTGTTTATCAGCGTCATAATTTGCTGGAAGATTTCACAGCGCTTGAAAATGTAATGCTGCCGATGCTTGCGAATGGAATGGAAGAGGACGAGGCCAAAATCCGCGCAAAGAAATTATTAAAAGCCGCAAATGTTCTGCATCGCGCAAGCCACCGTCCAGGCGAAATGTCCGGCGGGGAACAACAGCGCACTGCTGTCGCGCGTTCCCTTGCTAATGAACCGGAAATAGTCCTTGCGGACGAGCCAACAGGTTCGCTTGACCCAGCGCATGCCGCGGGTGTTTTTGATTTACTTTTGAACTTAACAAAGCAAACGCGCATGTCAATGTTGTTTGTTACGCATGATATGAATCTGGCTAAACGTGCAGATAGAATTATTACGATCAAGAATGGAATAGTGGGCTAGTCATGAAAAAGATTTTGCCTTTCGCGTTTTTACTTTTGCCTTTGCTGTGCGGCTGCAGTTGCCCGCAGCAAAAAACAAAACTGTCGCAAGAACAAAGAGATTATTGCGAGCAAAGGAAAGAATGTCCGACTTGCGAACACTTCAACTCGGCCATTTTATTTGACGACGATTGCTGTATTAAAGAAGAGTACTTTGATATAGTAAAAGACGATATGGAATGCATCGATAAAAACAAAGACGGCTGCGCGTCGCGCAAAGAATATGATGATTTCATGAGTTATTGGGCAAAACACACGCCAGAGTCAGGAATTTCATTGTGTGAACAATATCGCGCGCACGTAAAAAACTCTAATCATCTGCGCGCGCCAAATCGTCATAAGCCTTATATTTAGCGTCGGTGTTTTCGTAATACTCATAAGGCTCGGCGTCTTTGGAATATCGCCCGAACAATTCGGAAACCTTTTGAACAGATGTATCTATCATAGCCTGTGCTTGTTCGCCAGAATATTCTATCAGTTTCACATCATTATTCTTTAATTGCAAGAATTGTATGATTTTTGCGCCACGCATGTATGCCTCTAGCGGCAATTGCGGCATATTCCCTTGCTCTAACTGGGATTTATTGGGCGCAGAACCTGTCTTGATATCCAAAACAACATCATCCCAAACACGATCGGCAATCGCGCGCACTGCCCTGCCTGCAATTATTGTTTCCAATTTGGTTTCCGATTCTCCGCCCACAGATTCCGCCAGCATTTTTTCAACGGCGGGCGCGATTTCAAGAAACCTTTTATGCCAAAAGTGAAACAAAACACTGTCCGCCGGCAAGATTTTTTTAGCTTCTGAATCTAATTCTTCAATCAATGATAATTTGTGCTCTGTACTTTGTGCTCTGCGCTCTATAACACTATGCACCAAAGTTCCGAATTCTTTCGCGCCAGGCTCCGCCCACCAATCATCCTTTGGTTTCAAGCGCAGAATATGCTTGGCATAAAAAGCATAAGGATTATGAATCAGCAATTCTAATTCCGTGACATAAACAGGTGACCGATCTGCAGGAGGAGTCGGCGGCGAATAATCTAATGGTTTAAATGGGACATTATCGCGCACACGAACTGCTTCTAAAATTTCTTTTGATATTGCGCTTTTGCTTTCCGCTTTTCTTACAACCTCAATCCGTGATAAAAATCTTGATTCAGTTGTCTGTGCGCCGCCGCTGACTGTGCTGCGCAGCCAATAAGCTTCTCCGCCGCAAGACAGGTTTATAAAATCCATCGCCATAAGGGACACTTTGCGTTCCGGCGGCGGTAATCCTATTTCTTCCGCGATACGCCGCGGAAGCCAAGGATTTTCATACCCCAACGCTGGAAACATTCCTTCATTAAGTCCGGTGAGTATCACAATATCCGCGGTCTGCATGCGTGATTCAATCGTGCCCAAAACACGAACTTTGGCATCGTCATTCAGCGTGGGACGAATCTGAACAGAAGACAAAGAGTCAAGCACAACTGCGCGCGCATCCGATGATTCCAACACAATCCCATTGCGTAATAAAATATCCGAAACTTCATTTAATTTCTCGATAACTGGCAAATCAGACTCGGAAAATTCCAAACTCATTTCATCAATAAATTCAAATAAATTCCTTATCTTTCCTTTTGCCTTTTCATCAAAATTATTCAGAATCGCGCGACCGAATAAAGTCATGGCACCAGAGATTCCCCCAGAAAAATCCGCTTGTAAATCGCGATGAGCAAAAGCCTCTCGCAAGCGTTGATTTCCCGCCGCATCCGGGGTAATTACCAAAACAGTTTTATTTTGCGCGATTGCGCGTGCGACAATTTCTGCGGCAACCTCCGCTTCCTCACTTTCGCGATTACAATCAATTCGCTCGCACCGCAATGGAGTTTTTATGAACCGCGTGTTATTTGAAAAAGCATTATTAAAAAATTCAATCGCAGATTCGCCAACATCAATTGTATGAATTTCCTCTGGTGCAATTCCGATGCGTTCTAAAAACTTAATCTCTGAATAATATGGACTGCAGAGGTTAATATTTTCAAGTTTCTGCTTACTGATTCCGCCCGGCAAAATAATATATCCGTTGTCCAGTCCCGCTACAAACTCCATCAAATCCGAAGTGGCCGGAACAGATGCGGTAGAACCACAGATAATAATTCTGCCATTTATGTATTTTTGCAATACTTGAATCCAGTCCCGAATATCTTGATTTCTCTTTTGCGCTTCGGTGATTTTGTCTGGAAAAATACTGGGTAAAATGCTGTCCGCTAAAGTTAGAAATTCTGCCTTTTTCTGAAAGTGTTTTGCATATTTTTCATCAATCAGTTCAGACCATTTTTGCCCTTTGTTGTCTGTATTTTGCCCTTCGTTTTCGATATAATCCGCCATGCGAACCAAGTCACGCGCGACAGTTAACGCCGTAGACAATCCCATGCCCTCTGCCGCATCCAGCATTTTTGCAAGAACCAAAATTCGTTCTTGGTTGGAAACAACATCGACGCCTTGCACATCTTCTTCTTCAACCTCTTCACCCAGTGCAACCAATTTCGGTAATAAAACTGCGCTGCCGGACTTGTCGGCAATAAATTTTTCAACAGTGCGAATTGCGCGACGACTGGGAAGGAAGATTATGTCATCAGAAAAATCTCGACCGACCAGCAGCGACCACAACGCGTCACAAAGCCGTGCAGGATTGGATGCGCAAAAGATATTTTTATTTGCAGCCAATGATTTTTCTAATTTCTTCTATGCCTATTTTTTTCTCTGCCGACGTTTCCAAAATCTCTGCGCATGCAGCTGGCCGCGGGGTTGAAATAATTTCAGTTTTTATATCCGCAATTTTTGACTTGTTAGATTTATCAATCTTCGTCAGAACAATCTGATAAGGCACGCCGTTTGCATCGCAGAAATCCATGATTTCTTTGTCGGATTTTTTAAGTTCATGCCGGGCATCAATTAAAATAAACAGCCGTTTTAGTTGCCCACGAGTTAATAAATATTCTTCCAAACGCGCCAACCAGCGTTCAACGTCTACCTTGGAAGTTTTCGCATAACCGTATCCAGGCAAATCCATCAAGGCCAGTCGATCGCCCCAATTGAAAAGATTCAGCGACTGCGTGCGTCCGGGCGTTTTTGAAGTGCGCGCAATTACGTTGCCCGCGATGGCATTAACCAATGAAGATTTTCCTACATTGCTTCGCCCGATAAACGCATATTCCGGGAAATGCGTCTTGGGTAAGGATTTAACTGTTTCAAAAGAACCAACAAATTTCACCATTATTACATCCTATTGAAATATAATACATTTTTGAGCGGCCATTGTTTCATAAACGCACGAACTTCTTTTTCAAGCACTGGATCAAGGCCCTTATCAAACTCACTTTTCCTAACCCACATATAGACAATTGCATCGAAACCGTCTTTGTCATAAGGAAAAATATAAAAACAGCCCAGACATACTGATTCATCCGGCGACATAACAGTATATGCGAACGAAGTTCTTTCCTGGAATTCCTTTTGATGCCAGCCCAGATCTATCAAATCCTGTTCTAATGAAATATCAGCCTTTGGCCATGTAGATCCCGGCCCAAATACACCTTGCAAATGGTCGATAGAAGTGACAACCGCATCATAATCTTTCACGACATCATTTATTGTTAGCATCCTTGCCTTGATTTTATCGGCAAGAAATCCATCTGGAATAATAAAGTTGTCAGGTATAAATTTTTTCATCTTACGCCCTTTAACACTTTCTCATATGCTTCCGATTTTGATAGACCCGTTCGGACGGAAATTTCAGCGGCGGCGGTTTTAGTATTCTGCGCACCTTTTACAACATCACGCACAATTTCGCCGATTTCTTCGTCAGACATTTTTGTTTCGGGTGCTGGTTCTATTACAATTACGATTTCTCCGCGCCATTCTTTTCGTGGCATTAATTCCGCCGGATATCCTATAACTGTCTCTTCATGAATCTTTGTAATCTCTCGCACTATCGCAACGCGACGCTCTGGCATGATACGCGCAAGAATCGCCAAGGTATCCGAAACCCGCGCCGGGCTTTCATAGTAAATTATCGTATGGCGAATTTTATTGTCTTCCCGCAAATGCTTTTCATCTTTGAAAAATCCAAGAAAACTAAACCTGTCGGTTGGAAATCCAGACAACGCCAGCGCAGAAATCGCGGCCACAGGCCCCGGAATTACAAACACAGGCAAACTTGCTGCGCGGCATTCACGTACCAACCTGAATCCTGGATCGCTGATGGTAGGCATCCCAGAATCGCTGACAATTGCAATCGCCATGCCATTTTGAATCTTTGCAACCAGGTCGCTTGCGACTTCACGCTCGTTATGTTCATGGAATGCCATGCGCTTGGTTTTTATATTAAAATGTGCCGCCAATTTACCGAATACACGGGTATCTTCGCAAGCAATCAAATCGACATCACGCAGAACCTCTATCGCCCGCGGCGACATATCCGACAGGTTCCCTATCGGCGTCCCTACGATATACAAACCGATTTGCATTGCGAATCCTTTGTGGTTATAATACACGAATGTAAGGGAATTTCAATGTTTATAAAAAAGATTTTTATGGCCTGCTGCCTGCTGTTTGCGCTCTGTTCCTGCGGCACCCAGCAACAGTGGGGCACCCGCTATGGCCAAGGACCGGTGGGTGACGCGATAGAGCTGGATGCGCCATCCCGCATATATGGCGGCGAAAGGAATATAGCGGTAATACTGCCGGATGGGGCCCTAGGCAAATCTGTGCGAACCGCTGTTGAAATGGCATTTATCCAAAAGCGCGCAAGCAATGTAAATGTTAATTTTATGGATTTGTCCGGCAGTGCTGATACACGCATGATCGCGATGGAAAACGCATTGAATCAAAGCCCGGACTTGATTATTGGACCTATATTTGCGGAAGACGCGGACATATTGCGTAATCTTAAATCATCGCGACTGCCGGTATTGTCTTTTACCTCTGACGCGACAGCATTGGGCAACGGAATTATGACCATGTCATTAATGCCTGCGCAAAGCGTCGAAACAATCGTTCGCCGCATGCCGACTGAAAACAAGCGGGAATTGCTGATCCTTGCGCCAGATAACGTATCCGGATATATTATGGGAAATGCGGCGCTCGATTCCGCATCAATCTATGGTATGCGTATTGCCGGATTGTATTATTATAAATCGGGGAATATGGATAGCATGAAGCATGCCGCCGAAGACGCCACTATGTTCAACGCCCGCAGCAATGCCAATACCCGTGCAAAAGAAATCCTTTCAGATATCCTTATGAAAAAGGAAGTCTCTGCCCCTGAAAAAGCTTTTGTATCCGCACAATTGGATGAAAGGAATAAGTCCGATACAATCGGCGATGTTCCGTATGATGCGGTCCTGTTCTTGGGGAACGCGGCGGACTCCAAGGCATTAGGGTCTTTCTTGCGGTATTATGACGCACCGGCAAAAAGGGTAAAGTTTTATGGAACCGCCATGTGGGATAATGATGCGATGTTTCGCGATATGACATTCAGCGGCGCCAGCTATGCGGCGCTGCCCGCGATTTCGCCAGAGTTTGCAAATGCTTACCGCGAGATTACCGATACCGATCCGGAAAGAATAAGCTCCATGGGATATGACGCGGCAATGCTGGCAATACGCGCATTGGGGTCGGAAAATAGCGAGATGGAATTCTTGATGGATCCGTCGGGATTTCGCGGACTGGACGGACTAATAAGACTACGCCCGAATGGCACATCGGAACGCGCTTTGCAGGTAATGACCTTGGACGCCAGCGGAGCACCTAAAATAGCGGCATATGCGGCGACGAATTTTATAAAACCGCTTTATATGGTGACGGGCCAGAACAGATCAAGACCTTCGGAAATAAGATTGACCGCAGGGGTTAATCCTTTGGATTATATAAAATTGCCGGCCAGCGTGCGCGGACAGTACAGCGCGAAGACATACAGACAAAACGCTGACGTGCCACGCCCGATGCAAACCCAAACCGAAGAAGTAACAATATTGCCAGAAGACGATTCAGAACCGATAATCGATACAGAGTTCGAACCAATCGAATTAGAATCCGTCAGTAGAGTTTTGGTGGATGAGGTGCAGGTTAGATAAATTATCTTCTCAATAAAGGGCTTACTATGAAAAAATTGATATTTGGTGTTTTTCTATCTTTTTTGTGTGCTTGTGCTCATGTTGAGCATGATATTGAAAATATAAAACCCAATGAAGCTGGATTTGATGATAGTTTTGTAAACAAAATTTTCAGTATTTCTTGCAAGGGTACCGATGGTGCCGACCCAAAAGACGTTAGCACAAAATGTCGAGAATATGCTTCTAAATTTGCCTTTGAAAAAGGATATTCGTATTTTTCTGTGTTGGACGAAAATAGTGGTTCTAATAAATCCATTGGAAGTTACACAACTACAACCCCAGTAACTACATATTCCAACAGCGGTGGACACTACGCCTATGGATATGGGACATCAACCACATATGTTCCGCAAACACATATTTACAGCACGACAAGCCACTATAAAAACTATGCATTCGTTCTGATAAATGAAAATGAATTAAAACAATGGAAAAATTATTTCAAGGTTTCGGATTATTATATCCCAAAAGAATCACAATAAGCTTTGCAGCTCTTTCATGTCTTCCGGCAGTTTTGCTTTGAATTTCATCTGCTCGCCAGTTGTGGGATGTACGAATTCCAGAACTTCGGCATGCAACATCTGTCCTTGATGAGTCTTTAAAAATTCCAAAAGTTCAGGATTTTTCACACTGCCTAGGCGTGCATTCCCGCGGCCGTACAAAGGATCACATACAACCGGAAAGCCGTGCGCGGAAAGGTGCACACGAATCTGATGTGTTCGGCCCGTGAACAAAGTGCATCGCATTTTCGAAATGCCCGCATCAGTCCAAACATTTAAAACCTCTGCCAGTGTCTTTGCTTCTTTTCCCCCGCGATTAAGCATAGACATCTTTTGCCGATTGCGTGTTGACCGGCCAATATTGCCTTCTATATCTGCCTCTGTCCAATTCGGAACACCCCAAACAAAGGCAATATATTTCCGAGTTAAATCATGTTCAGCAAAAACCTTTACCAGCGCACGAAATGCCGTATCAGACTTTGCCAAAATAACAACCCCGCTGGTGTCTTTATCAAGGCGATGCACAACCCCCGGCCGTAATTCACCGCCCAATATTGACAATTTCGTATGCGCTAAAACGCTGTGGACCAAGGTATCAGCCTCTCGCCCCGCCCC
Source organism: Alphaproteobacteria bacterium (assembly GCA_009784275.1). GTDB lineage: Bacteria > Pseudomonadota > Alphaproteobacteria > Rs-D84 > Rs-D84 > WRCA01. The sequence goes on from WRCA01000003.1 coordinate 65,006, forward strand.
TGGATACATTGCAACGCCGCGTGGTTTGTTTACCACAATAACATCATCATCTTCAAACAAAATTTCTAATTTAATAGAAGAAGAGGTATCAAATACAAAAGAAGTCGTAGATGTTTTTTCTGGAATGATTACCTCGACAACATCGCCTTCTCTTAATTTAGCCGATAATTTTACTTCTTTTTGATTTTGCTTTATTTCGAATTTTTGAATTTCGTTGCGGGAAAATTCCGGCATTTTCAAAGCTAAAAATTTATCAAGCCGCAAACCAATATCAGATTCCATGGCGGTAAAAATTCTTGGCTGCTCATTCATTCCAATTTTTGCCCTTGGTGCAATCCTGTAATTTTATGGTGATGTTTCGCCCTTTGCCGGATGGAATATCGCAGATAATTATCCCCGTGGTAGTATTTTGAAATGCATCGCGTGGAACTTCGCGCCAAGCAAAGCGCACTTGTTCTGGCCGTTGCACACAACTTAATCCCATGGATGCATTACTATCCAGCGCAGCGGTTCTTGACGGGGAAATCCACTGACGCGCGTCTTCCGCCTGACCTGTGCATGGGAATGAATCCAAGAAATATATTTCCATGCCCCTGGACCCGATAGAGTTATCGCGCACAAAACTCAAATTAAATTGCGCATAACGCAGCCCTGTAACGCTTTCCCAATCTGTGCTGGTTGAAAACACGCGCGGACAGAGGGTTCCCGGGGACGCCGCATTGACCGAAAAAATAAAAAGAGAGAAAAAGAGAAAAAGAGAAAAAAATCTATTCATGTTTTATTCCTTAAATTCCACTCCGATTTTCGAAGCACGGACCGGCGTATCTTTAACTGTTACCGAAAAAGAAATTGATTCGCCTGCATCCAATAAAGGCGCTGGTGGTGGGAAAACCTGCGAGGATAACTCCGCCCCGTTTGCATCCTTTAATACAACAACAACATCAGGCACGCCATTTAATTTGTCCGACTTGTTGGCTATAACGCCAGAAACAACCATGCCGTCAGCCGTCATAACAGCAGAGTCCATTTTAATGCCCAACGGTCCTTGTGTTTCGCGCGGCATGTAACGCACTACGGCGATAAATGACAGCACTGCCAAAACCAAAATCGCGCAAGCCAGCATAAAAATCCAAATACGCGAATTACGGCGCGGCCGGCTCTCGCGCCAAACATGACCACAAACCGCACATTCAAAACTGCGCGCACCATTGGCATCCTTAACCGAGTATTCTACTTTGCAAAAAGGACAAACTGTTTTCATGGGATCTATTGTACACCGTATTTGATCATATTCAAGCCATTATATTTTTGGCGAACTCGATTCTGTATATCATTCAAAGCCCTGACAAAGTCGGAAACTGTCGCATTGCTGTTTGCTGAAACTTTTCCCATTATATCTTCGGTGACGGTCTTTGATGCTTTTGATTCGGATTTAACGGCATCCTTCATCATCTTATTTAATATCGCAAAAGAAGAATCATGAAATACCGCGGTATCAGATCGAAAATCCCAAAAATATCCGGGGTTTTCAGAATCCTCTACTTTTTCGGATACGGATAGCCTGGGTGCGATCGTACCCGCATAGCCAACTGTTATGCTGCGCGCAGTTACGCGTCCGCGAACCATATCTATGGTCTGATTAACCCTTAATAATGCCGGTTTTTCCGAACCGCTTATGCTTAATCCCGATAGAGTCAAATCCCGCACCCACAATTCTCCCGCATCCAGCCTGGAAAGTCGCGCAGTCGAATTCAGATACAGCTCTGTCCCGACTTCCATACTTCTTGAATCTGATGTTAGCGAGCCGGATACAAGCGCTTCGCCAGACACGGCGAAAAAAGTATCCCAATTCGGACGCGGGCTGATCTGAACCTTGCGCGCATTGATAAAACCAGCCTTCATAATCTCTTTAAATTCTGCATTGTACGCATCAACCAAACCTGCTTCTTTTATATTGTATCCGCCCAAGGAAAGATCTGACAACATAGTGGCATCCGCAGAATCGGGAGATGGCAATCGCCACAAGAAATCGCCCCCGGATAAAATAGTGCCAGTGCTTTCCACTATCGCGTCTTTGCCGAATTTTACATCAAATACATTTGTCTTGCTGCGCCAAGTACCGAATGCACCGTATGCTTCGGATTTTTCGACAAAGCCTGTGGATTCTCCGCCCAACTCTGCAATTTCACGCGTACGAACAGGGGAAATATTTTCGGAATCAAATACCACCAATCCCGACAGAACTGCACGACCGCCGCGATCCCGGGATTTGAGTATGCGCGCTTGGAATCTGTTATATTCCTTGGGCAATGTGCCAAATTCTTTTAAGTCGCTTATTCGGACACGCGTTATGGTGGCACCGATCGGGGTCAGTAATTCCCGCTTATGCAGCTCCATATATTTTTCCAAAGCATCGCGCACCGATCCGATATCCCGCGCTATGCGAACATTCTCGGCACGTATGGTGCGGGTATCCATTTCACGCAATACAAACGGCAATGCAGCGGCGGCAATCGCAAGCGACAGCAGAATTTCTACCATCATGCTGCCACGTTGATAAAAATTATTTTTTCTCGCCCTCATTTCGTCTTCCAATCGCTCGATATTATTGGCCCAAATTCTTCAATTTTCGGCGCATCTAATGTTGTGCTTAAATCATCGCTTGAAATCTTTCGCAGAACGATCCCGGAAAATTTCGGACCACGTTCCGAAGGAAAAATCCACGCGCCCAGCTTAATCGGGTTCATACTGGTGGAATACATAAGCTCGCTGGATATGGTCATGCCAAATCCTCCGGCGAAAAATAATTGTTCTGTACTGACAAATGGAGTCGCCAAAACATGCGCGCGAATTCCCGCAAAACCTGACATAGTTCGAATGCTGTCCGATTTCAGTACCAAGTCGCGCTGGACATGTACAGGCCCCGTAACATTAACGCTGTCGACAACCACATCGCCCTTTTGCGACCAAACAGTGCCGGTTGCCCCGGTGAATTTCTTTGCGACGATCCTCCTGAATCCGCTGATATCGCCACTTACACGGACAGACGCCAGCGTGGCTTTCGAAGGATCGATAGATGCGCCATCGGGGAAATAAGCATCCAACGCACGAACCTCTGGCGTTTCGGCAAACCAGATATTCGCATTATTTGCCTTTATGTTTTTCGCAAAGACCGTGCCAACACCCACCATATTCTTCTTTGCCATATTCAAATCGCGGAACATAGTGTTCATGTCAGGGTCATCAAGGTAAGTCCTGTGCAAATACCTGCTCGCTTCATCTTCGCCCAGAATATCTGAAATTCTGAAAATCAAATCGCCGGGTGAAAAAAGATCTGAAGAAATGCTCCATCCTGCGGGACTTACTGCTTCGTTGTTTAACGCGACTATGGCTGCATCGGACCCAATATTCTTCGCAATGTTTAAAACCCTAACTTCTGAAATATTTTCGGGCCTAAAAGCCAGATAAGCATTAATCATCGCGCCACCCTTGGCCGCGCGCTTTTCTATAAACCCGGCATATGGATGTAGCATCCGTCCGGATATACTATTTTCCGAATTCTGTTCGCGAATTAAATCAACCTCGCCCTCATCGAATTCCACTTCGGCATTATCGGGCCAGTCGGCTTGATTCCTGCGAACATAAGCCATTATAGGATCGCTCCATTCGGATATTCTCCTTGCTTCCGATGCGTCTACTATGCTGTTGCTCATCTCCATCACGCCGTTATAAGCGAATGGCAAAATCGCGCCAATGATGGCGATTGCCAGCAGAACTTCCATCAGTCCTGCTCCGCGCTGCTGCCTCTGAAAATTACGAGCACTCATTTGCAATTTCGACGACCTTCCTCTATGCACTGTTTCATATTTATCCGACGTTCCAAACGCTGCCAGAAAATATATTGGCAGACAATATTTTGAGCGACTGATTTTTGTTCATATGACGGCATGCCGGGCAAACTGGTTATGATTGTTTTGCAGCTAACTGTCGTACTGTCATCGCCTTCTGGATTTTTTAATATATCTATCTTGTCATTATTGATGGAGTCCAGCAAAATATCCGGCAGAACAGAAACTCCGCTGGGCCGAATATCAAGAAGAATTGCGCCAGTATCGCCGGACGCCAGAGCGCTGGAAATCTGATCGCGCAATGTCAGATAAGCCGCAGATATAGTCCTGGTTTCTATACCACTTCTCGCGGAATAACTTATTTCGTTCTGGTCGATAAAAACATCTTGTCCGCGCGAAGCATTTATAAATCCTGATATTTCCATCATCTCGGTATTCAGCGACACATTGTTTAAAATAACATCCCCACCAACATCCCAGTCATAAGAACCGGTGAACCCGGCGCGCCCCACTGCCATGGTTAAAGAGTTCAATGATACACTCTCTGCCTCTATACTTCCGGGCAGGCCATATTTAAAAATAGAATAAGTCGATACCAGTTTCGAACGCAGGTCTCCGCGCGTTATATTCAAAGCGCCAGAACCTTCTCGGGATTGAAATACCGCCTTGCTAACGGACAGCAGTTCTATCTTGTTCTTGAACCTGCGGTCGGTGCTGGAACCGGAAATCGCCAAGGTTCCAAAATCTGCAAAATCAACTTCTGCATTCTTTGCCGAAAAAGAAGATATATTTTTTATCGTATAACCGCCCATATCCAAATCGGTATGAAATCTGTTTCTTTCGGGATCGTTTGCATTGCGCCTGATTAGTTCGGAGAAATCATCGTCTGACGGGATTAGAACATAAAAGGCTTCCTTATCGGGCTTGATTTTAAAGTCTTTCAGATTCTTCTCCCACCCGCCTATGCCATGCAGAATACCATCCTTGCCCGAATCCGCGGCATCAGGCCCGATACGAGCCATCAGCTCACGCCGCTTTTGCGGGGACAGATTCCCGCCACGAATGACCAGCAGCACCAAAGCTTCGCCATTGTCGTTTTTCGACGCGATCATTGATATCTTCTGCCCTTGCGCGGTCTGGGGGACAAAGCCCAGCGGTAAACCAAAGGGTTCCAGCAAGTCGGAGAGTGCTTCGCCATTCAGGGAAGATACGCCATATTTGATATTATCTTTGTTGAATCGCACAAAAACGCGGGCAGCACGAGCAGCATTATTTATATGCTGGGCAGAAACAGAAAGCCCCAGATCACTCTTTCGGGTCGCCAGCTTTTGCGCCAGCATAGGCATAAAGGCCATTACCAGGGCGATTGCCAGCAGCGCCTGCAATAAAAAATTTCCGCGGCTCTGTTCTGACAAAACAACCCCTCCTACACTCACCATCATAGCCATTTGAAAAAATTATTGCAATTGATTTTCAGGCAGTGTAAACTATACAAAGTAACAGGATTATTTTGATGTTTTCCTGTGATTATTTTCCACTATTTAATAAGAAAGACTAACTATGCAAAACAATAATAATAAAAAGCAAATGTCCGTTGGGCTTATGATCCAGCGATGCCACCGCTGGCGCCAAAAGCGCAAGCAATACATGGACCAAGCGCGGCAAACACCGGACGAGATAGAGCGCGAGCGTATTCTGCAAATGGCGGAACACTATGGAAGGATAGTGAATGAAGAGCAATCCAAGATAGACACGTCGCGTGATCCAAGGGATAAATCTTTCACACGGGAAGAGCCTGATGAAAAGCTGGACGACGAAGATGGCGGCTTTCCTGATTTCATTTCACAGTTGTAAGGGGGCGTAACGATGCTGGATATAAAATTCATTCGCGAAAATCCTGACGCGGTGCGAAATGCTTGTACCGTAAAAGGCTTTGCAGATTACACGGATGCAATCTTGGAATTGGATGCACGCGTGCGCGCGCTGAAAACCAGTACCCAGATAAAAACTGCGGACAAGAATAGAATCAGCGCAGAAATTGCAGGCGCAGATACTTGCCAACGTGCACCGCTGGTTGCAGAATCAAAAAAAATCAGCGCAGAAATCGCAGATGATGAAGCCGAATTGAAAACGCTGGAGGCGCAGCTGGATAACCTGCTGCATAGCGTGCCGCAAATCCCAGCGAAAGATTCGCCCATCGGACCAGATGATAAAAGTAATGTTGCAATTAAACAGGTCGGCAAAAAACGTAAACTTGATTTCACTCCGCGTACCCATTGGGAAATTCTGGATATGAATAACTGGTGGCTTCCGGAAAAGATTTCTGAAATCAGCGGCAGCCGTGAGTATTGTTTAATGGGCGAAATCGCAGAATTGGATCTGGCAATACAAACATTCGTAATCCAGAAAATGATTGCAAAGGGATTTACATTTATCCAAGTGCCTACAATTGTGAAACCACAAATGGTATTTGATGCGGGACACTTTCCGGGCGGCGATCTGTCGGTTATGGATAACGATGTATTTTATCTGAATATGCCGGATAAATGTTTATCCGGAACGGGCGAAATCGTGCTTAATTCCTTGCATCGTGATGAAATCATGCCCGAAGATAAATTGCCAATTAAATATGCGGGATTTAGTTCTTGCTATCGCAAGGAAGCGGGCGCGGCGGGACGCGACACCAGGGGGCTTATCAGGGTCCATGAGTTCCATAAGGTAGAACAGTTTATATTCTGTAAACCAGAACAGAGCGATAAAATGCACACATTGTTACTGGAATTCTTGGAAGAAATTATGACGGATTTGGAAATGCCTTATCAGGTCGTGAATATCTCGACCGGTGACATGGGCTTTAATAAAGTTCGACAGCATGATATAGAAGCCTGGCTGCCAGGACAGGATAGATATGTGGAATTGGGCAGCTGTTCAAGTATCGGTGAATTTCAATCCCGCAGAACAATGACCAGATATCGCGAGAATGGTACGAACGAGGTCAAATATTGCGCGACATTGAATAATACAGCAATGGCGCTTCCACGCTCGCTTGCCGCGGTGATTGAAAATCATCAGAATGCGGACGGCAGTGTGAATGTACCAAAAAAGTTGCAGCCATTAATGGGCGGCCGAACTAAAATCAGAACCGCAAAATAAAAATCCCGCAATTGCGGGATTTTTTTATCTATTGTCTTACGGGCGACCGAACATAATAGAACACTTCGAAATTTGTCTTCTTCACACCTATAACAGTAGCAAACACGCCATCCGCATAAGTCGAATAGACAGTATTTCCGTCATGCGGATTATTGAACAGAGTTCCATCCGATTTGCGCGATGCATTCGCCGGCAGCTTTCCATCATCAAAGTACGGCGCGTTCGGAACATATCCGACCTGGTTGCCGAATCCGATATATGGATCGACAATCCAAAATCCTTTCAAAGCTTCATCCGAAATAACAACGCTGTCCCCACGGATGCTGATTGCCAATGCCCTTATCAGCGCGCTATTCGTGGCGAAATCTCCACCGACATAATCACCGCCGATAACGACTTTTATCCATTTCGCACCAAAAACTTTATGGGTGCCGCCGGAACGAATAAAGTCATCATTACCTGCATACAGCTTGTTGTTATCAGGCGTACGCGCGCCGGCATCGTGTGCAGCCAGCAAAAAGCGACAAGGTTCAATGTTTTTGCCGTTGGCTTTTGACCAGGCTTTGATCGATTGAATGCGGGCTTCCAATAACTTTTGGTTGTGCTTGCCAGGATACCAAATATCCAAAATGCGACGGGCATCCTCAACCGCGCCATCGACGTATTTCGATTCTGGCTTTTTCGGCGCCTGTTTTACAACGACCGGCTTTTCCTGTTTTACCTCTTCCGGTTTAACCTTTGGACCAGAGCAACCCGGATGGGATTCTGTAACTTTCACCGTCTCTACTTTCTTCGGTGTTACTTTTACTGGCACCAATTCTTTTTTCGGACCGGAACATCCTGGACGAGACTCTTTAACCTTCTTCTCTTTCTTTGGTTTTATTTTCTTTGGCTCTGCTTCTTTTTTCGGGGAAGAGCAGCCAGAATGGGGTTCTTTAACTTTTTCAACCTTTTCCGACGCCGGTTCTTTTTCAGATGAAGAACAACCTGGCTTTGATTCTTTCGGAATTGTTCTATTAGAAACATAGGTGTTTGCCAAAGAGGAACAAGAGCAGCCCGGACGAGAATCTTCAATCTTCGCAGGCTCATCTTTCTTTACTGGCTCATCGGATGAACAACTGGATGCCTTCCTTGAAATACCGATTGTCAGCGAAACAAACAGCGCGCCCAGAACCAAACCAGAAGCGAAGAAGCCCAGCCGACGACGAATCAACTGACGCAGTAATTTAACATATTCTTCACGCACGACAATTGCGGCCAGTTCGTCATCTGTCGGCATATTGTCGCCAACTTTGACATAACCTTTAATTGCATTGACATAGCTGCGTGACCAGCCTTTTTCATCAATCAGTTTTTTCAATTCGGCACGGTTATCAAAAATATTACCATAATCAAAACGAAGTATGCCCATTTTGTTATGCATTTTTGCGCCGTGGTTAACGTGTGCCTTCCATTCTTCTTTGCTACGAATTCTATCTTTTGCCATTTTAAAACCTCTCTTATTATTTAACCGACCCGATTCGGATCTAATTTATTGTCTAAATCGTAACATAATATGCTTATTTGTCAACTATTTTATTAAAAGCTTGAAACAGGGTTTTTCGGGGTGTATTATTCGGCGCATTTAACAAAAGATCAGAAACATGAAGATTAGAAACATAGCTATAATAGCCCACGTAGACCACGGAAAGACTACCTTGGTCGACAATATGCTTAAGCAAGCCGGAACTTTTCGTGAAAACGAGCGGGTTGCCGAACGCGTCATGGATTCTGGTGAAATAGAGCGCGAACGCGGCATTACCATTTCCGCAAAACCCACCAGCATCATTTGGAAAGACTATAAAATCAATATAGTCGATACGCCAGGCCACGCGGACTTTGGCGGCGAAGTAGAACGTATTCTATCTATGGTTGACGGGGTGATTTTATTGGTGGACAGTTCCGAAGGCCCCCTGCCCCAAACCAAGTTTGTATTATCCAAGGCACTGAAGTTGGGCCTGCGTCCGATTGTTGCGATTAATAAAATCGACCGCGGTGACGCGCGTCCAGATGAAGTATTAAGCGAAACTTTTGACTTGTTCGATAAACTTGGCGCAACGGATGCACAGCTTGATTTTCCTTATGTTTATGCTATTGGACGCGAAGGCAAAGCGTTTCGTGAATTAACTGACGATCGTAAAGACCTGACGCCATTATTCCAATTAATTATCGACCATGTACCTGCGCCAAATTGCGGCACCAGCGGCCGGTGCGAACTCGACGCGCCATTTAGAATGCTTGCAACGACATTAGAGGCTGACCCATATGTAGGAAGAATCTTAACCGGCAAAATTGAATCTGGCACAGTTCGCGTTGGCCAAGCCGTCAAAGCCATAAACATGAAGGGCGAGCTTATAGAAAACGCAAGAATTACAAAAATAATCGAACATCGTGGTATTGAAAAAGTCTCGCTGGAATCAGCGGCAGCCGGTGATATTGTTGTTATTGCTGGATTTAGCAAAGCAACCGTTGCGGATACTTTATGCGACCCATCCGTGACAGAACCAATCCCAGCGCTTCCAATAGATCCGCCAACTTTAACTATGACGTTCTTTGTTAATACCTCGCCCTTGGCAGGACGGTCAGGCGGGAAAAAACTAACCAGCCGAATGATTGGCGAAAGATTATTTAAAGAAGCCGAAACAAATATCGCATTGCGCGTCACCCAGTCCGCAAATAATGAAGCGTTCGAAGTTTCCGGCCGCGGCGAATTACAGTTGGGAATATTAATTGAAACTATGCGTCGCGAAGGTTTTGAGTTATCAGTTTCGCGCCCACGCGTTGTAATGGTTGATGGGAATGAACCAATCGAAGATGTAGTAATCGATGTAGACGACGAATACAGCGGCGTTGTGATTGAAAAAATGACAAAGCGCAAAGCCACAATTACTGAAATGAAACCATCGGGGATCGGAAAAACGCGCATAGTATTCAGCGCTCCTTCGCGCGGATTGATTGGATATTTGTCAGAGTTTCGCACGGATACCCGCGGCACTGGAATTATGAATCGCATCTTTGCGGAATATGGCCCGTATCGCGGAGATATAGACCAATATCGTCCGGGGGTTTTGGTGAGTATGGAAAATGGTTCCGCAGCAACTTATGCTTTGTTTAATCTGCAGCCTCGTGGAACATTATTCATTGAACCACAAACGCAGGTTTATTCCGGCATGATTATCGGCGAACATAGCAAAGAAAACGACTTGGAAGTAAATCCCATTAAGGGAAAAGAATTAACAAACATGAGAAGCGTTACGGCGGATGAAAAGTTGTTTTTGTCACCGCCGCGCAAAATCTCACTGGAAGAAGCATTATCTTACATACAAGATGACGAACTAGTTGAAGTAACGCCCCAGACAATCCGCTTGCGTAAGAAAGAGCTTGATAGTACCGTACGCAAAAAGACGAGGAAGGCATGATCAAAAACATTTTCTGGGATGCTGACGGAGTGCTAACAAACCTGGATGCGGCATATTTTGCATTCTTAACCAAGCACCCGAAATACGCGCCAGAACATGCGAACATGGAATTTTCAGATTTGCCAAAAGTCATGGGCATAAACCCAGAACTGGGCAGCTTGGAAATGTCTGAATTCAGCAAAGAAGCCTCTAACGATTTTGTGCATAGTGAATTTTTTAGCGAAAAATGGAGGCCTTTGTACGATGGTGCGCGTGAAGTTATTGCAGAACTTGGCCGCAGTGGATTTAATCAGACACTTGCCTCTGGCACCCATCTTCCTGACGAAAAAAGAAGGGTACTTGAATATTATTTTGGCGGATTGCCGATAGAAATTCATGTTGTTGAACATGAAGTTTTTCCAGACGGGAAAATCCGCACAGATAAAGAAAAAATGATGCGCGAATTTATGGCATCACACGGCTGGCAATTATCCGAAACTGCAATGATTGATGACAGATTTAATAATCTGCGCGGTGCGATAAAGCTGGGCATACAGCCAATTCGTGTAAAAAAGGGCTTTTCGACGGATTTGCCCGCCGATATGAAATTCGTTCCAGAGTTTAATAATTATGAAGAACTATTAAAATACTTAACGGAGCAAAAATGAAAACGGTTGTAATAATTCCATGCAGACTGGCATCAGAGCGTCTGCCAGAAAAATTCCTGCAAGACATTAATGGAAAAACCTTGATACAACGAGTTTGGGAAAACGTTACAGGCACATTTGATGCAAATGATGTGTTTGTTGCAGTTGACGGTCAGCGACTTTTCGAACATGTAAAATCCTTTGGCGCGAATGCGGTCATGACTGATCCAAATTGCCCATCTGGCACAGACCGTATAGAACAAGCTTTGCGCACTATTGATCCGGATGGAACAAAGTATGACTTTGTAATAAATTTCCAAGGGGATGATGTAAATGTCGATCCGAAAATCAGCCGTCATTTGGCAGAAATTTTAGAAAAAAATGGCGCGGACTTGGCGACGGTGGTACAGCCTCTTTCCGATGCAGAGCAAATTAAAAATCCGGCAATAGTAAAAACCGCGATTGTAAAATCCAGCGGACGATGCGTGTATTTCAGCCGCAGCCCAATTCCCTTCAACCGCACAGATGGTGGCGTCCACAACGCTTTCTGGCATATCGGAATGTATGCGTATAATTTGAAATCATTGCGTAAATTTGTAACACTGCCGGTTGGGGAATTAGAAGCAACCGAGAAGCTGGAACAACTTCGATTCCTTGAAAACGGAATGTCTGTCTTTGCCGCTATATTGGATGATACTCGTATTGACCCGCGCGCCCCGGCAGATGTGAACACAATGGAAGATTTAGAAGAGGTAAGAAAATGGATAAAATAAAAATAAATGAAAATGTTACTTTCGGAAATGATTTACCGTTTGTACTGATAAGCGGACCTTGCGCGATGGAATCGCGCGATCATGCAATGTTCATGGCAGAAGCCTTGGTAAAAATGACATCGGCGCTTGGCATACCTTTTGTGTTTAAAACAAGCTTTGATAAAGCAAATCGTACTTCGATTTCTTCGGGACGCGGCGCAGGGATAGAAGGCGCGCTGCCTGTGTTTGATGAAATCCGCAAGACATTCGGCTGTCCGGTAATTACAGATATCCATATGCCAGAGCAAGCCGCAATAGTTGCGCCACACGTAGATATGCTGCAGATACCAGCGTTCTTGGCGCGACAGACGGATTTGTTGATTGCGGCGGCGAAAACAGGATTGCCTGTGAATGTGAAAAAGCCACAGTGGTCAGCAGCCTGGGATATGAAATCGACGATTGGAAAAATGCACGACAGTGGGAACGATAAAGTTTTATTGTGCGAGCGTGGAACTGCATTCGGCTATAATAATTTCATAGTAGATATGCGAAATATTACCTGGATGGCAGAACTTGCGCCAGTGGTAATAGACGCGACGCATGGGATACAGCAGCCTGCAGCGAGCGGATGTACCAGCGGCGGCGACAGACGCCTTGCGCCAGTAATCGCGCGCGCAGCGCTTGCCATTGGTGTTGCGGGGGTCTTTACAGAAACGCATGATGATCCAGATAATGCACCATGTGACGGCCCGAATATGATTAAGCTTTCAGATATGGAAAATAATTTAAAAATTTGGAAAGACATCGATGCAATTGCAAAAAGCAATCTAATAAAATTATAAAAAATCCGCGCATCGCGCGGATATTTTATTCAGCTTCACATTCTTTATCGTCATCCGGTCCCGTTGTCATTTCTTCAGCAATTCCGGCGGACTTCGCCATGATTTTATCCAGCAATTCTTTTTGAGCATCTGGATTATCTTTCAGCCATTGGCGCGCGTTTGCTTCGCCCTGACCTATGCGTTCAGAATTATAAGAATAGAACGAACCTGCTTTTTCAATAAAATTAAATTTCACACCCATATCCAAAATTTCGCTGGTGCGGGAAATCCCTTCACCATAAATAATTTTGAAATCCACTGTACGGAAAGGCGGCGCAACTTTGTTCTTTACAACTTTCACTCGCGTTTCGTTTCCAATAACATCTTCCTTGTCTTTGATCTGCCCGGTGCGGCGGATATCAAGACGTACAGAAGCATAGAATTTAAGCGCATTTCCACCCGATGTCGTTTCCGGCGAACCAAACATAACGCCTATCTTCATACGAATCTGATTGATGAATATCAACAGAGTATTGCTGCGCGAAACGCTGCCTGCCAGCTTCTTCAAGGACTGCGACATTAAACGCGCGGTTGTTCCCACATAGCTATCGCCCATGTTTCCTTCAAGCTCTGCCTTGGTAACCAATGCCGCGACCGAGTCCACAACGACGACATCAACTGCACCAGATTTGATTAATGTATCCGTAATTTCCAACGCCTGTTCGCCGGATTCGGGTTGAGATATAATGACGTCTTCGACTTTAACGCCCAACTTTTTCATATAGCTTGGATCCAATGCATTTTCCACGTCAATATATGCAACCGTGCCGCCTTTCTTTTGTGATTCGGCGCACGCATGCAGCGCCAATGTGGTTTTCCCCGAAGATTCCGGACCATAAATTTCAACGATGCGTCCTTTTGGATAACCGCCAATTCCCAGCGCAATATCCAACCCCAACGAGCCGGTCGAAATAGCTTCTATATTCTGTTGGGAGCCATCGCCCATTTTCATAATGGCTTCTTTACCGAATTGCTTCTGAATTTGTGCCAACGCGGATTCCAACGCAGGATTTTTTGTCGGCGCCACTGGGGCGGCCTCTACTTTTTTCGCCATAAAAATCTCCTTTCCATGATGCGGAAAGCCTAGCTTATTTTCTTGCAGGAAGCAACACAAATAATCCGGCAAGCAAGCCGATGATCCCGGTTAAAAGCCAGACAGAACTGGTCGTCCCAAAGAACATTATGAATCCGGCACCGATTACCGGCACTATAAATCTGGGCAGCCTGTTCACTGTCCTGAATATACCCATAAATCTTTCCCTGTCCTTACCCTTGGCAGCATCAAAGAAGAATATATCGGTCAATGGTTCTATCAGCGCACCCGAAATCTGCCACAGTATGAATATAGCAAGCAGGGTTGTTCCTGTTGCGAACGATGCCCAGAATGAAAATACGGCAAATGACAAAAAGCCCAACGCTACCCATATCTTTATCCCAGTCTTTTTCGCAATGCGCCCCAGCGGTTCCGCCAAAAGAACATAAGGAACTATGCCAGCCGTCAAAACCCAGCCCAATGTGTCTTTACCAAAGCCAGCCTCTATCACCATAATTGGAACATACAAAAGGCGAATTGCAGACAGTGCATATTGTCCGAAATTTATAAAGTAAGCCCGTACCAGATCACGCTGCTTGAAATAAGCAATTGTTGTTTTCCATACGGATTTGAATGTCTTCCTGGGACTTATTTTTGGGATTTTTTTATCCGGCTGAATTATACCGAACCATCTGAAATACAGCAGCCCCAGCAGATTGATAACCGCAACCGCAAAAAACGGCGACCGGATCCCGAAATGACTTGCCATATACATAGCAACCATAGGCGCGATGAGGCAGCCCGCATTTATCCACAGCACATATCGACCATTCAGCTTTTCCATGCCGACATTTTTTGAAAAATCCGCCATAAACAAAGCCAACAAGGAACCTATCAGCATCTGGGGTACTGCAGAGACAAAATCCAGTGCGATAAAGGTCGCCGGCTTTATTGAGAACGCCATCATGAAATAAATGACCGCGACAGACAGCATGCTGATATAAAGCATCTTTGCCTTGCTGGACAGCTTAAACATCTCGCCAGAAAATAAAGTGATCAGCATATAAAATGCATAATATATGGACGAATAAATTCCAACAGTTGCAGAGTTATGAAATATGTCCAGCAAAACCAGCGCCCATACGGCGCTTATTATCCCGTCGCTGAACCCTTTGAACAGTCCCAGATTGGCGAACGAAAATCCGCTTATATTTTTTTTGATTGATAAATATCTGTCCGACATATGCTCTCCGCTTGAGATGAATTTTATCACATTTAATTTAAATTCCAAAATCAGGAAGTGTTTCTCATAGACATTTTCATGCAAAGAATGAAAAATTATACTCGAAGGATGAAAGATGGTACTGTCGATAAATCAGACACATCATTTCATCCTTCTTCTACAAGGTGTTCTTTATGCTGCCATACATAAAAATTACTGCTGATGGTCCTTATATGCTGTTCGGAGCAAAGAAAATTACAGAAAAAATAATACTAACGGATGAAAACGGGATCAGCATAAAATATGGCGATGGCAAAACATTCGAAATAAAGTCTGACCCGGTTGCATTGTGCCGTTGCGGGCATAGCAAACACGCGCCATTCTGTGACGGGGCGCATTTGCGGATCGATTGGGATGGCCGCGAGACCGCCAGCTTTGAACCAATAATGGAGCAACCCAGCGCAGAGGCAATAACTGGCCCAAATCAAACACTCCTGGACAATCAGAATTATTGTGCATTTGCAAGGTTTTGCGATCGGGGCGGGCGAATTTGGAACCTGGTTATGCAAGGCGATAAAGCGGCAGATAAATTAAGCGCAGAAGAAGCAAATCTTTGCCCCGCAGGACGACTGCTGATGTTCACTAATAAAGGTGAGTCGTTGGAAGAATCTTGCGAACCGCAAGTACATACAATAGAAGATAGCGGCCTTAAAATCAGCGGACCATTATGGATACGTGGTGGCATCAGGGTAGAAAGCGCCAGCGGTAAATCTTATGAGGTAAGACAGAAACAAACATTATGCAGATGCGGGGCTAGCAGTAACAAGCCTTTCTGCAACGGCGTACATGCGTCCATTCGTTGGAAAGCAAAGAACAGCGCAGAATAAAAACGCGCCAAAGGCGCGATTTTTATTCGACCGCTGGTTCGGCAACAGATTCTTTTGCCAAGGCTTTTTTAACACATTCGATGGCATCAGATTCGCCAACAACCATTATCCATTCTCCACCCTGGTTCCACAGCGCCATGGTTTGGTCGCCAATCATGCCATCGTAACGAGTACCAGTATCAGTATCTGTTCTCGAAAAAGATGTTGGTTGTTCACCAATCACAGCATCGGCGCGACTTTTGTAAACCGAAACCAATACATCCAGGTCACCGCATTTTAATTCGTCGACCTCTGCCGGCTTTTCTTCACATGCACCCAAAACCAGCGCGATCGCGCCAAATAATAAGTATTTTTTCATGAAAACTCCTTTCTTTCTTCGGAAAATTTATACTGAAAAATAAATTCTATTGCAATGGAAAAGCGTGTTATTATTTTCCTAGACATAATTGTCCAAAGACAGCGTCCGCAATCTCATCAGCACCAATGATACCCAATACTCGCCCTATGCTGTCGGCAGCGCGGTGAACATGTTCTGCAAATAAATCTTGGTTTTGTTCCGCGCCTATATTGATTGCATTTTCTAACTCTTTTACGGCATCGATTAATAAAGCTTTTGTGCGTGCATTTACCGCAACATCAGACTCGGCGCTATCCAGACGGGAATGTACTTCAGCCTTTATGCTTTCCAATAATTCCGAAATTCCTTCGCCGGTTAATGCAGAAGTGCTTATTCCTTCCTTGTCTTTTACTTTATTCAAGTCGGATTTATTATGAACAATTATTGCATTGGAACGATTACGCCTTGCATAATCATGACCCTCGCCGTCAGGCGAGCAAATTAATATTACCAGATCGGCATTTTCAATTTCTTGATTAGTTTTTTCAATCCCGATCTTTTCAATTGTGTCAGTAGTTTCACGCAAACCCGCGGTATCCGCCAGTCGCACAAGATATCCATCTATATCAATTTCAGCGCTTACGACATCACGCGTGGTGCCGGGAATGTCAGAGACGATCGCCCTGCTTTCTCCAACCAAACGATTAAATAACGAAGATTTGCCGGCATTAGTTTCACCAACAATGGCTATATTAAAACCGCTGCGGATAGCGCGGACAGAGGCGCTGCGGGATAATGCAGTGTTGATTTCATCATGCAAAGCGCGTGTCCGCGTCAGCAAACTTTCACTAATATCGCCAGGTAATTCATCCGCCGGATAATCCAGTATCGCCGCGGAATAAGCCGCGATCTCGATCATCTGCAAACGCCAGTTTTCATAAATCGCACTGTCGCCGCCCGCCATAGATTTCAAGGCTTGCACGCGCTGGCGGTCAGTGCGCGCATCCAACAACGCAACCAAACCGTCGGCTTCAACCAGGTCCATCTTTCCGTTGTCAAAAGCGCGTCTGGTAAATTCGCCTGGGCATGCTATGCGCGCGCCATATGTACGCAAAGTCTCGAATAATTTCTCAATCACGGCGCTACTGCCATGAACGTGAAACTCGATAACATCTTCACCGGTAAAGGAATTAGGCGCCTGAAAATAAATGGCAATAGCGCGATCGATTATATCGCCTTCGACATCAACCAAATCAGCCAGATAAGCATGCCTGGGTTTTATTTGATCCTTATTGGAAATAATACGTCCGAATAAACCGCGCAAATCGGTCCCGCTGACGCGAATTACTGCAACGCCGGCCTTTCCATGCCCCGAAGATAATGCGAATATCGTATCGTTCATAATGAAAGAGAATTAGCCTTAAAGAACATTTTACACGCATCTGTTTCTCTTTTGTCACACGCTATGCAAAATTCGTTTTTAATACTTTGTAAAACTTCTTCTTTGGTTATCTTTCTGACTTTACCATTGACTTCTTCAGAATCATCCCTAGAACGTCCGGGTATTTCCGGGCAACGAAATGAAATCATGTGATATTGTTTATAATGTTCAATACTGTGGGTTTTATCCATAATGGGCTCCTCTTGTTTCTAATATCTCTCGCCTTTGGCGCCCTCTTGTTAATATACTAAATCACTTTGTCCGAATTTCAAGCGTTATCTCGTCATTTCCTTCAACGCCAATCTAACCAAGGTCCCGACGTCTGCATCGGGGGTTTCTTTAACCAAGCGCTGCGCCAATTCGACCGTGTCCGCGCGCCTGTATCCCAACGCTTCCAGCGCAGAAAGCAAGTCTTGCATTGGTGCGGTTCCCGTGCCGCCGGCACAAGCAGCCCCCGCATTAACTTTTCCTTTCAGCTCCACAATTATTCTTTCCGCGACCTTTTTACCAACACCTGGCGCAGCGGTCATGGTTTTTACATCTTCGGACGCAATTATATTCATTAATACTTCCGGTCGGAACGCGCCGATGATGCCCAAGCCAACCTTTGGTCCCACACCAGATACGCTGGTTAATTGATTAAATAAATCCTGTTGGCCCTTTGATTCGAATCCGAACAGATGAATATGGTCTTCGCGGACATTGGTTTCAATCCAAAGCGACACTTTGTCATCCATCTTCAGGCCTACCAAGACGCTTGTCGGAACAAAGACCCGATACCCGACGCCCCCTGTCATAACAATCACAAACCCTTCGCCGATATAGTCGATAATTCCTTGCAATTTTCCAATCATCGTGTATCCTTTTCCCGAAATTATAATAGAAAATAATCAAAAGGCAATAAAATGTCAGGACACAGCAAATGGAGTACTATCAAACACAAAAAAGCGGCAACAGATGCCGCACGCAGCGGTCATTTTACCAAACTGGCGCGTGAAATCACTATGGCGGCGAAATTGGGCGATAAAAACCCCGATAATAACCCCCGCTTGCGTCTGGCTATATTAAACGCACGTAAAGCATCTATGCCGAATGACAATATAAAGCGCGCAATAGACAAGGCTGCAGATAAAAATACCGAAAACTATGTGGCAGTGCGCTATGAAGGATATGGCCCTAGCAATGTACCGGTTATCGTCGAAGCCCTTACTGACAACCCACGCAGAACTGTGCCGGAAGTACGCAGCGCATTCGCAAAGAACGGTGGGAATATGGGCGAAGAAGGCAGCGTTGTGTTTATGTTCACTCGTGCGGGACTGATATTCTATCCCTTATCCGTTGCAAAATCCGAAGATGAAATGACCGAAGCGATTATGGAAGCCGGCGCAGATGATTTAGAAACCAGCGCAGAGGGATACATAGTCAAAGCAAAACCGGATGACTTTATGGCCGTTCAAAAAGCTTTGTCGGATAAACTGGGGGAACCGGAGAATGCGGAAATAACCTGGCTGCCGAATATGCCGATGGATTTGGATGATACGGCTTATGCGAAACTTGAAAAACTAGTGGACGTGCTGGAAGCAAACGATGACGTACAGAAAGTAATTACGGCAGCAAATTAATGAAAAGAATCCTTGGTATTGATCCTGGACTTTTGCATACTGGCTGGGCGGTCATTGAATCCGCGGGCTCTGAACGTCGCTATATTGCCTCCGGCGTAATCTTACCCCCTAAAACAGATGTCCTACCTACACGCCTTGCAAAAATCTTTAATGAAGTTTCAAAATTGTGCGATGATTTTCAGCCTGACGAATGCTCTATTGAATACACTTTCGTGAATAAGAATCCAACTACTACCTTGTTGTTGGGACATGCGCGCGCGGCGGCAATGGTTGCAGTTGGAACGCGGGAAATTCCTATATTCGAATATGAACCCACTAAAATAAAAAAAGCAATTGCTTGCACGGGTGCCGCAGACAAAGCGCAAGTCAGCGCTATGGTGAAAATCCTGCTCCCCGCGGCAAAACCAAAAACTTCGGATGAATCCGATGCGATTGCAATCGCACTTGCGCATTCTAATATGAACCGATTCCTGTGAGCCGATTCCTCTTCTTCAGCCTTATGATTTATGATAAAATTATAATAATTAACCAAAGGAGAAAAAGATGAAAGACTTCAAAATGGATAAAGACTATTTTGCGCATAAAATGCATAAGCTGGCGCAAAGGCGAAACATAAATTTCCGTGCATTCTTAATAAACTATATCGCGGTATTTCTGGTTTGGCTGTTTACATTAACACCAGTATTCGAATCTTTGATGGCACACTTTACGAACTTCACACCACGCGAAGCTGATATGTATATGATGGTTTTGCTGGGGATATGGAAAATCGCAGGAGTAATCTTGTTCTTGATACCGGCATTTGCAACCTGGTGGGAAATGCATGCGATGAAAGAAAAATATGCAAAATAAAATCCGGCTTTCGCCGGATTTTTCTAGTCCCTTTTCGTCGGATATTCTCCCGCAACCAAATTTTCCCGCACCTTATGATGCTTTATCTTTTGGGTGCTGGTCAGCGGCAGATCCTTCGTCGTCATTGCGAAGTGTGTTACCCACTTATAGCTGGCGATTTTTCTATTCGCATGCGAAACTGCTTTTTCCAACTTTTCAAAGGTCATTCCGTCTTCCACTTGGAATACGCCATATGCGACAGTTTTACCTTTGACTGTGTGTTCGAATACAGCAACATTCTTCACACCAGGAATCTTAAGGAACAAGGCCTCCAGCTCGTCCGGATACACATTCTTTCCGACATCCGTAACTATCACTTGCTTTTGGCGTCCATGGAAATGTAATTCTCCATTCTTGTCCATCGAAACCAAGTCACCAGTATTGAAAAAGCCCTTTTCGTCAAAAGCTTCTTCGTTGGCTTCTTTGTTATTAAGATACCCGCCGAATACCTGATGCCCGCGCAGCCAAAGAACCCCTATGCCTTCCGCATTCTTGTTGCGGATTTCGCATTCGTTGTTCGTAATGGGCGCGCCAAAAGCGAACGGCAAGCGACATTTAATCGGTTTGGATATGCAGATGGGACCAACCGTTTCAGTAAGGCCATATCCTTGGATAAATGCAAGACCAAGACGCTCGTAAAAAGTCTCAACCTCTGGTTTAGTCGCAGCACCGCCGGCAATCAGCAAGCGCGCACGACCGCCGAATACCGCCAACACAGGCTCTTGTATCTTGCGTACCAGAAACCCAAGTCCTATCTTCTTCAGGAACGGTCCGAACTTCAATACAAACGACGCCAGCCACCAAAGCCTTTTCTGCTTCAACCCGTCAATAATTTTCTTACGGAAAACCTCCCATATCTTGGGCACTGCCGGGATGACATGAGGCCGGTATGTCTTGAAATCTTCCAAGATATCCTTTGGATTAATTGTCGGCTGTAACAAGACATTTGCGCGATAATGTATGCTTGCCAATATTTCTATCGCAAAACCATACACGTGATACATCGGCAGAAACCCGTATAGAGTATCACCGCGATGTAACCATTGGTTCATATCTTCCAATGACACCGCGCATTCAGTTAAGTTGTAATGCGTCAAAGGCACGATCTTTGGCGTACCCGTAGAACCACTGGTAAAGGATAGTGTCGCAATATCTTCGGATTCGACATGCGCGGGCTTCAAGGCCGGATCCAGCTTGGTGTCGATGGTCGTTATGTCATAGAACTTAAAGTTCGCCGACTTATAGAAAAAGCTTTTTTCCGCCAAGACCAGCTTTGTTTTCGCATGCTTTGTCATATTGTCATATTCGAACGGAGTAAGGTTGGTGTCCAGCATCAAAGCATGGGCGCCCAAATACCATATCGCGAATAAGGACAGCGGAAATTCCGGGATGTTATGGGCCAGAACCCCAACAACATCACCCTTTTTTACGCCCATCGCGGCAAGCGTCGTGGCTCGTTTTTTTACCATTTCGAGAAAGACAGCATAAGTTATCTTTTCTCGCGTCAGGAACAGCTCGTTCGAGGCATCCCGTACGGCTGATTCCAGAAATTGAAACATGTTCATGTTATAAATTCCCTATTGTTTTTATATTGGACTGTGGATATTATAGGAAAGAAAAAAACAAATGGCAAATAAAATGAGGATACTCTCTTTAAACATAAATTCCATAAGGGCGCATATGGAAAGCTTTATGAAAATCGCAGAAAGCCGCGAATATGATGTGATTTTATTGCAAGAATTAAAGGTAGAAGACCATTCGTTTCCACATATTGTGTTCGAACATCTGGGCTATAACATCAAAATATTCGGACAGAAATCATGGAATGGGGTCGGGGTCTTTTCGAAACATTCTATAGAGGATGTAACCCGTGGTTTACCTGGGTTTGCAGACCCCCATGCAAGAATGATCGAATGCGTAATAGATGGGAAAGTCCGCCTTATAAATGTCTATATGCCAAATGGAGAGTCAATAGACAGCCCGAAGTTTCCATATAAAATCGAGTGGATGAATCATTTTACAAAACATATTGCGCATTATTTGAATTCGGAAGAACCTATAATAATCGGGGGGGATTTTAATGTCGCAATAGAAGACCGCGATGTATGGAATCCAAAACAATACGAAGGCAGCAGTATCTCTGCGCCTGCGGCGCGGGCAGTGATGCAAAAATGGCTGGATGCAGGCTGGGAAGATTGCTATCGCCGCTTTCATCCGAACGAGGAAAAACCCTGGACCTGGATAGGATATCGCGGTGGCAGCCTGGAGAAAGATAACGGCCTGCGTTTGGATTATTTCCTGGCGAACCATGCCGCTAGAAAACTGGTGAAATACTGTGATATAGACATGCGCCCAAGAATG
>WRCA01000004.1 GCA_009784275.1 Alphaproteobacteria bacterium
AGGAGCGAAGCTGTATAATATACAGCGAGCGAGTTTTTGTTTATAGATGATGTTTTTAGTATTCACCGCGAAGCAGCGGCGTCTATTTGAATCAATAACTGCGGATTTCCGCTTGCATGTATAACTCATACATGCTTCACGAAAATCCTTGTTCTTGCTCTAAATATCCTGCCGTCGTTTGCCTATAAATTATGGAAACAGGGCCTAATGCCACAAATTAAAAAAATTCTGATAGCAAACCGAGGCGAGATTGCCTTGCGAATAATTCGCGCTTGTCGCGATATGGGAATTCGCACGGTTGCCGTGTATTCCACCATAGATAAAAATTCCGCGCATGTTCATCTGGCTGATGAATCAGTTTGCATTGGGCCCGGGCCGGCAAAAGATTCTTATCTTAACGAATCGGCGATTTTAACAGCGGCATTGCTGACTAATTCCGATGCTATTCATCCAGGATACGGCTTTTTGTCAGAGCGCGCCGATTTCGTGGAAAAAGTAGAGTTGCATAAATTGGTCTGGATAGGCCCCAATTCATCTATGATAGCCAAAATGGGGGACAAGGTTCAGGCAAAGAAGACCGCGCTTAAATGTGGTTTGCCGGTTGTACCGGGTTCTGATGGTTCGGTCGATACTTTGGAATCTGCATTGCAGTGGGCCGACAAAATCGGATATCCGGTAATGTTGAAAGCATCTGCGGGTGGCGGAGGAAAAGGCATGCGTCCGGTTTTGAATAAAGAAGACATGGCGGAAGCATTCCAGATGACAAAGCGCGAGGCAAAGGCCGGTTTTGGCGATGATACGCTTTATATGGAAAAATTATTGCTTCATCCGCGTCATATAGAATTTCAGGTTTTGGCCGACCAGCATGGCGGGGTTGTTATTTTTGGAGAACGCGATTGCTCGTTGCAGAGGAAAAATCAAAAGGTTATGGAAGAATGTCCGGCGGCTAGCCTCACACAAAAGCAGCGCGATGATATGATAGAGGTTTGCAGGGCAGCGGTCAAAAAGATGAAGTATACCAACGCAGGAACTTTGGAATTTATGTTTGAAGATGGAAAGTTTTATTTCTTGGAAATGAATACTAGGCTGCAAGTAGAACATCCAGTGACCGAAATGGTATACGGGGTTGACCTAGTAAGCGAGCAAATTCGCGTCGCCCAGGGCGAAAAACTGGGATACAATCAAGGTAATCTGGTGCCCAGCGGTCATGCGATAGAATTTAGAATTAATGCCGAAGATCCAGAAACCTTTATTCCGAATCCTGGGACGATCACGCAGTATAATCCGCCGGGGGGCTTGGGGATTCGCGTTGATTCGGCGATGTATACGGGATATACAATTCCACCGACTTATGATTCGCTAATTGCAAAATTAACGGTATATGCCCCGAATCGTACGGCATGCATAATGCGCGCACAACGTGCGCTGGATGAATTTATAATAGAAGGCGTGAAAACGACAATACCGTTGCAGCAGAAATTATTGAAAAACAAAGATGTGAAAACATTGAATATTGATAATCATTGGCTGGAGAATTTTTTAGCCGGAGATAAAAAATAAAAACCGCCATTCGGCGGATTTTTTTATTTCGCGGGGGCGATTATAATTGATTTTGTTCGCTCGTCCGGTTTGGATTTGCTTTCCAATGTTCCTTTATCCCCGATCAGCGCGATTACTTTTTCAAATAGAATCGGAACTGCATCGCGTCCGCGCGCAAGCACCTTTTTGCTGCCCTTCGTCATGACCGAGACTTTAACTTTGTCGCCGTCGGCCAAGAATTCTAGAACCTTTCTCATCTTGATATTCATATCGTTTTCTTCGATGAACGGTTTTATCCAGACTTCTTTCAGGTCATTTGTTTTTTGATTCTTCCGTGCTTCGGCCGCTTTCTTTTTCTGTTCATACTTGAACTTTCCATAATCCATTATTTTAACAATGGGCGGCACATTGGTCGCATTGATCTCGACCAAATCCATGTCAAGCTCGATTGCAAGTTGCAAAGCCTGGGGGGTTGGCATCACGCCCAAGTTTTGTCCTTCGGCGGAAATTACTTGGACGCTTTTTGCGAAAATCTTGTTATTCATGCGGGGACCGGTATCCCTGCGGGTATCACGGTTGTTATTCAAAGGTTTAATCGGTGTCTCCTTATTTATACCTAAACCATAGTTTACACTTTATTTTCTCCGTTTTGCAAGGTTTTTTGCAATTTTTGCAATTCTTCCCAAGCAGTTTTCTTTGAATCAGGCTTCAAAATTAAATAATTAGGGTGGGGGATAGAAAAAAACGGGAAACGAGAACCGAGGTCAGAGGACTGTTGCATCGCCAAAGTTCCCAGTGTCAAAATCATTTTTGGTTGTAACAGTTCTATAAGTTTTTGGGTAAATGGGCGTGCAATTTCCAGTTCTTCGTCCGTTGGGGTTCGTCCGCCAGGTGCCCGCCAGAATACAAGAGGACAAATTGTAATGTCTTTGCGAGATAATCCAATCGCATCAACCATCTTGTCGAATATCTCGCCTGCGGCGCCCGATAAAATCCGCCCAGTTTCGTCATCATCCGACGAAGGCGCATCAGTGATAACAAGCAATTCACCATTTCCTGTTGGCAATATCGTATTTTTCGCAAACATTTTCAGTGGATGATTGAAATCTTCGATTGCACGACACAGGGCATCAATATCTTCTACATCGGCTGTGACTGTTTTCGCTGCACAGATATCAATCGGCGCCTTGGCGGGGACAGCAACACTCTGTGTCGCAGAGATTTTAGGATTAAGGGTTGAAGTTTTAGAATTTTCATTATCTAAAATCTCTTTCTGGTGCTGTGTAACTGCATCAGAAAGCTCCCACTTTACCCCTGCCAGGGCAAGATCGCGCAGCGAATCTATTCCCATAAGTAATTTCCCTTGATTTTGCTGATAATTTGAGATAAAATAAACGCTGAACCAAAAAAATACAAGGGAGTATTTTCATGAAAGTGCAAAATTTTGCTTTGTTGGCAGTCACTGCAGGATTGCTGGCAGCTTGCGGTGGGTCCAACAAAATTGTTGAGCCATCCGATTTAAACGAACAGAGAGCTTTCTTTGCGTTTGATTCTTCGGTAATTACTGAAGAAGCGCGTGATAACCTGCTGGGTCAGTCTTTGTATATGAAAAACCACAAAGATACCAAGATTCAGATCGCAGGTAATTGCGACGAACGCGGAACCACGGAATACAACCTTGCGCTGGGCGCACGTCGTGCGAACGCCGCAAAGGCTGTGATGGTTAAAGACGGTGTGGACAGCAAACGCATCTCTACCATTTCTTATGGTAAAGAACGTCCATGGAAACTGGGTTCAGGCGAAGAAGTCTGGAAATGGAACCGTAACTCAACCACAACGGTTAAATAATAAAAAATCCGGCGAAAGCCGGATTTCTTTTTTCCTTCTTTCTTGCAATCACCGCGCCTTGCGATTATACTCCCCCGTATGAAGATTATCGACAGGTATTTATCTAGGCAGGTTTCGCTTTTTTTCATAATGCTGCTGTTGGTTTTGACAGGGCTGGCCTGGATGCTGCAAATCTTGTCCATGCTGAAAATTCTTATTCAATATAATATCAGTATCGGCGGATTTCTGGGCATCACATTGATGATGGTGCCATTCATTGCTAGTTTGATAATTCCTTTTGCCGTATTTATTGCTGCTATGTTTGTTTATAATCGTTTGATTTCGGACCGAGAAATCACGGTAATGATGGGCGCTGGGATGTCTCCGGTGCGATTGGCGCGCCCTGCCCTGGTACTGGCAGGTGGCATTACAGCGCTGCATCTGGCGTTAAGCATATGGATAGTTCCATTAACACAAGAAAAATTTTATCAAACCCAGTGGGAAATGCGGTATGGTTTGGCGCATTTGGCGCTACAGGAAGCCTCGTTTAATCAGCTGGCAGATGATCTGGTGGTTTTTGTAAACAGAGTTAATGATCGCGATATCTCACAATTAATGCTGTTCGACAACCGCAATCCCAAGAATCAGACAGTAGCATTAGCAGAAAAAGGAAAGCTGGTATCAACCGCAAGGGGTATGTCAATTGTTATGACTAATGGTTCGGTTCAATCGTATGGCGATACTTTTGTGGTTGGGACATTTGACTCGTTCGATATGGATATGAATATATCGGACAAGCAGGCGAAATTTACTTTCAAAGTTCGCAAGATTTCGACGCCCCAGTTGTTATTTGATGCGATGCGTCCAGATTTGTTCAAAAAGTCCGAGTATAAAATGCTGATTTCAGAAATAGCAAATCGATTCCTGATGCCATTCATGAATTTGATGCTTGTTTTGATTGCGACGGTGGTACTTTTAAGGATGTCGTTATTGCGTCGCAAGATAAGTATGGCGGCGCCAATTGCGACTTTGAGCATGAGTGCTGCAATGGGGATGTTTATGACGTTTTCTGGTGTCATAGAATCGTTTTCATGGCTGGCTGTGATGGCAGTCGCCGAATTCATTATAATCGCTGTGTTGGCGATTTTGTTGGTTAAAAAATAATGGTAAAGAAATTTTTATTCCTTATTCCTTTGTCTTTGTTCCTTTGCTCGGCGCATGGCGTAGGGCTTGATGCTGATGCGCCAAAGACGATTACTGCTGATAAGATAGAATACGATTTAGGCTCTAAATCCATAAAAACCACAGGTACAACTACTATAACTAATCAAACGGGACAGAATGTTACTTTGGTAGATGCATATATTGGAGACAGGAACATCAGCGCCAGCGGCAGCAGAGTGGTTTTATATCTGTCCAGAAATACGCGCATAACAGCAGCCAGTATAGAAAAAGATGGAGATATTACAACAGCATTGGAACCTACCTATACGACTTGCGCGAATTGTGGTGATAAGATAGAGGCATGGAATCTGTCTGCATCCAGCCTGACGCATGATAGTACCGCGCGTGAAATGATATTCTATGATCCGGTTTTATGGATTTACGATGTGCCTGTATTCTGGTTCCCGCAAATTAGTTATCCTGATCCCACGGTCAAATACAAGAGCGGTTTCTTGTTTGCATCATTTAATTCCACAAATAATATGGGAATGCAAATAAATCTACCGTTGTATCTCAATTTTTCTAATTATCATGATGCTACGATCACAACTTCGTATTTAACAAGAGAAAATCCGTTGTGGCAGGCCGAGCATCGCCTTAACCTGAATCATTCCAGTATGCTGACCAAGGGTTCTTATACCCATAACCAAGCGGGAGTCGACAGATGGCATGTTTTTAACAAAGACAGGGTCGATCTGGGTGATAATGCGCGCGCTTTTTTATTTTTAAACCGGACATCAGACAAGACTTATTTGCAGCAGTATAATTTTTATGGCGATCAGCCGTATTTAGATTCCGGCGCGCGTTTGGAATTATTTTCAAGATCAGGATATGCCACGACCGAAGTTCATTCCTTCCAAGAATTGCGTGTGTTGCATGGGAATCAAACGAATCCTTCGGGTGATATTCTTCCCAACATTCATGGCGTGTATCAAACGGAGCCTGTGTTTGGCAATACTTATTTCTCGTTTATGGGCGATGTATTGGGAATTAATAAAAGTGGTTCTTCCGCCTCGCAACGTCTAATAGGCAGTGGGCGCATAGTTTCACCTTGGGTTTTACCATTGGGACAAAGGCTGACTTTATCCGCCAGTGCGCGTTACGATGTTTATAATTTTATCAATACTCCAATTTATGGCGCGCCCGGTGATTTTTCCGGAATGCGTGGACGCTTTTTACCATCTGGGTATGCCGAATGGTCTTTGCCTTTTATAAAACCGGGCACAAACTGGACGCATGTTATAGAGCCAAAAGTGAGATTTACTGTTCAACGGCATTTGGAAAATCCCGCGTTTGTTAATAATGATTCTGCTGGATCTTTGTTGTCTGATGTTATGCTGTTTTCCGATGACAGACTGGCGGGTTATGATCTTTGGGCTAATGGCCACTATGCGGATTACGGGGCCAGTTGGCGGGCTTTTTCACATGATGGTTGGTCAAGCGAGGTTTTCTTGGGACAATCGTATGATTTTTTTGCACCGACTAATCTGGATCCAAATTCGGGATTTCATTATGGCGCATCAGACTATGTTGGGCGCATAGGGCTTTATTCAAACGACTGGTTAAGCATACTAAATAGATTTCGATTTGATAATGAGGAACTGGAACTGCGGCATCTGGAGTCTACAGTTCGTTTTGGGGCCAAGGACTATGCCGAAGCCGGGTATATCCGTGCCACTCAATTGACAGATACGCTTGCGCAGAACAGGGTTATAAATGAAGCCGTGCTGGGTGGTGGTATGAGTCTAACAGAGCGGCTTTCCGTCCGCGCGCGCGTCATATATAACATCACAGATCACAACTTGCAGCAGCAAAACATAGGCTTGTATTACGACCATCCGTGCTATACAATATCGCTTAGCTATTACAAAGACGGGGCAATACGCATTTATCAAAATGGAGAAAACTATTACGGTGCCTCGCGCTTTGGGTTCCAGTTCGCATTAAAACTGACAGAAGGCAATTTAACACAGGATCGTGATGCGCAGTATTTCTCTCGATATGAAACAGGAGAGGCTTATTTAAAGCAAAGGTAAAAAGGAATAAGATATGTCAAAAATAAAAAAGATTTTTAATAAATTTATATTTATTTATGCCTTATGTCTTGCTCCTTGCATTTTAAATGCAGCAACTGTTGTCGCAACGGTAAACGGCGTACCGATAACGGACACCGATATAACAGCACGGACGAAGCTGATGGCGGCACAGGGACAAAATTATACAGATAATCGCAAGCGCGCGCTGAATAATATCATAGACGATAACGTGAAGTTAAAATATGCAGAGAACTTTAAAGTCACGCCATCAGATGATGACGTTAAAAAAGAAATAAAAGCTATGTCGGAACGCGGACTGAATTTATCCGCATTGTCGGCGACCGAGATGGAGATGGCAAAATATGCGGTTCGTGCTAATATTGCGTGGCAGATTATTATCGCCAGAACTATTGTCCCAACTATTTCTGTTTCCAAGGAAGAAATCGCAACGGAAATCGCGGATCTAGAACGTGAACAGGGTTTGCCTGTAGAGGTAACCTTTATACGCCTTGTAAA
Source organism: Alphaproteobacteria bacterium (assembly GCA_009784275.1). GTDB lineage: Bacteria > Pseudomonadota > Alphaproteobacteria > Rs-D84 > Rs-D84 > WRCA01. Next base: position 7,143 of record WRCA01000004.1, read on the forward strand.
TATCCCTGAATCAGTTGCTAAAAATTTAACAACGCCAAAAGATTGTGATGCTGCTGTTAAAATGGCTGAAAAACTGGGCGGCGCGCCACAGAAATTGACTGCCCCGCAGTATGAATTAAGCAGTGATATTCGTGCACGTATGGCAGGATTATCAGAATTAAAATGGTCATCGCGCATAGATGGCACAGTCTTGCTGGTATGCAAGAAAAAGAAAATGAAAGAATTTGAAAAATTGGATGAAATTATCGAACAAAACGCTGTTTTCAAAAAGGCGATGTTCGCCGGGGATCAACAGCTAAAGCAACTTCGCCGCAAAGCCGTGATAGTTATAAATGACAAAAGATATTCTCTTTAATTTTACAGATGTCCAGCTGGCGCAATACCTGGAAAAAATGGGCCAGCCGAAATTTCGCGCAAAGCAAGTTTCTGAATGGCTTAAACGCGGCGCTCCTAATTTTCAAGTTATGAAAAATCTGCCGGAATCCTTGCGAAAACAGCTTGATGAAACTGCAACCACCCTGCCCTGTGAAATTGTTCAAAAATTGGAGTCTTCTGACGGACAAACAACAAAATTTCTGTTGAAATTAAACGATAATGAAGTAATTGAAACCGTTCTGATGCGTACTACATACGGAAATTCGGTATGTGTGTCCAGTCAAGCGGGATGTGCGATGGGCTGTAAATTCTGCGCAAGCACCCTGCTGGGACTAAAGCGCAATTTAACCGCGAATGAGATGTTTGCACAGGTTTTAACTGCGCAGTGGGCTTTGCGCGGCGGCTCTGATATGAAACCCAATGGTGATTTTAATAATAATGATGTGTCGCATATTGTTGTTATGGGCACGGGCGAACCATTACAAAACACCGAAAATTTAAAAGGCTTTTTAGAGCGCGCAAATCACGACTTAAATATATCATGGCGACGAATAACGGTGTCTACCTGTGGTATTATTCCAGGCATTATTGAACTTACCGAATGGGGACGCCCGATTAACCTTGCTATTTCGCTGCATGCCGCGTTGGACCCTATGCGCAGCGATTTGATGCCTATAAATAATCGCTATAAAATTAATGAAGTTTTGGATGCCGCATTTGCATTTTCAAACAAAACTGGTCGGCAATTAATGATTGAATATATTTTACTGGGCGGAATAAATGATTCAATCAAATGTGCAGAGGATTTATCTGCCCTGCTTTGTGGTAAAAATTGCATGGTGAATTTAATTCCTTGGAATGCGGTTGCAGAACGTAATTTAATCGCGCCCAGCGGAAACGCTATTCACAGATTTCAAGATATTCTGATAAAAAATGGGATTCATGTCAGAATAAGGCGAGAACGAGGTGCAGATATAGGCAGCGCATGTGGACAATTGCGTATTAAAAATAGCGCATAATCTGTAAGTTAGTCATTATTTCGCGTGAAATAATTTTCGTCTTGCCCGAATCGTCAGATTCGGGTATTTTTGCCGGTACGAAGGAAAAATAAATGGCAAAAATAATCGCTTTTGCAAATCAGAAAGGTGGTGTTGGTAAAACAACCACCGCAATTAACATAGGTGCCAGTCTGGCGGCAATAAAACGTCGCGTTTTACTAGTTGATTTGGACCCGCAAGGAAACGCGGGCACAGGCCTTGGGTTTGTTCGCGCATCGCATGCCCAGTCAGTTTATGGTGTGATTATGGGTACGGACAATGTATCGGAAAATATACTCTCGACTGCAATTCCAAATATGCATATTTTACCATCTAGCCCTCAACTGTCCAGTGCAGAGGTAGAGCTTCTTGATATGGAAAACCGCGAATATCGTTTGCGTGATGCGATTTCTAGAATATCCGATCATTATGATTATATATTGCTGGACTGTCCCCCTGCCCTGGGATTCCTGACTTTGAATGCATTGACTACAGCGGACTCGCTTATTGTGCCATTGCAGTGCGAGTTCTTCGCACTGGAAGGAATTCAAGCCTTGATGGGCGCAACAGCAGAGATAAGAAAAAAATGGAACACGAATCTTGAGACTATGGGCATAGTCTTAACCATGTATGATAAAAGATATGGTTTAACGCGTGCGGTCGAAGCGGACGTTCGCGGCACATTTGGGGATAAAGTCTTTCAAACAGTGATTCCGCGAAATGTCCGGGTTTCCGAAGCCCCCAGCCATGGCAAGCCGGCGCTGTTTTATGATTTTCAGTCAGCCGGCGCCCAAGCATATTTAAGACTGGCCACAGAAATAGTAAACGCATGCGGTGATAAAGGAGATGCAAATGTCTAAATTTGGATTGGGGCGCGGTCTTGCGGATTTAAAGGCAGAAATGGGCACAATGCCGGAAATTTCCGTGCTGGCTGGTGGCGAGCGCGTAGTAGTGCGGCATATCCCGATTGTTCAGATTGCACCGAATCCAGATCAGCCACGCAAAGCGTTTGCAAAGCAAGAACTGGAAGAGCTCGCTAATTCAATACGCGAAAAGGGCGTCTTGCAGCCAATCCTGGTGCGAAATGTAGCGGGCAGGGCAAATCAGTATGAAATTATTGCGGGCGAGCGTCGCTGGCGCGCCAGTCAAATCGCGGGTTTGGCGGAAATCCCAGCGCTGGTAAAGAGCCTTACGAATGAAAATGCGATGGAAATTGCGTTGATAGAAAATGTGCAGCGCGAAAATCTGAACGCAATCGAAGAATCTGCGGCTTATGAAAACTTGATGACCAAATGCAGTTATGAAATAGAAGATGTGGCAAAGCTGATTGGAAAGTCAGTCAGTTATCTGCGGAATATCTTGCGTTTATCGGGATTGCCGGAATCTGTAAAGCAGATGGTGATAGATGGGCGGCTTTCTGCGACGCATGCCAGGACTTTAGCGGTGGCGGAAAATCCAGAAGCCTTGGCAAAGAAGATAATTGCGGGAAACATGTCGGTTAAAGATACCGAAGATCTGGTAAAAAATGCAAAAAGAAGCGAAAAAAGCCGGTCTTTTTCGCAAAAACCGCAAAATATGGCGGAAATCCGGGATTTAGAGAAAAAAATCAAGAAAAATACCGGCTTTTTAGCTAAAATCAAGGTAAAAAGAAATGGGGCAGGGCATCTGGCGCTTTATTTTGAAAGCCGCGCGGGACTAGAAAAACTGATAGAGAGAATAAAATGAAGAAAACAGTCGGAATAATCGGGGCAGGCGCATGGGGAACTGCTTTGGCGGTGGTTGCGGCGCGCGGCGGAAATCCGGTCCTTTTATGGTGTTCGGATGAGAAAAAGCCAAAAGAAATTAATCAAAGACATTGGAATCCTTCTTTGAATGGAGTTTCTATTTCGCGTGAAATAATTGCGACCAGTGATATGGCGGATTTGAAGCGGGCGGATATCTGGCTGATTGCAACGCCGACAGAGTTTTTTAGCAAAACTGTTCAAAAAAGCCGGCCTTTTTGGCAAAAACAGCCTATAATTATTTGCTCCAAGGGTATAGAGCCACAGACGGGAAGATTCTTGTCGGATGTAGTTGCAGATATTATACCGGGGGCAGGGCGAATGATTGGGGTTTTATCCGGGCCACAGTTTGCGGCAGAGGTTGCGGCTGGGAAGCCTACGGGGTCTACGGTTGCGGGGTCGCGGAAAGTCTTTGATTCCGCGCGTTGCGCGCTGCCGAGTTTTATTTTGGAAGAATCGAATGATGTTTATGGGGTTCAAATTTGTGGCGCGGGAAAGAACGTTGTTGCGATGCTGATGGGATACTTGGATGCCCAGGGCGCGGGTGAGAATGAACGGGCCCTGAAATTGACACTGGCGTGGCAGGAGATTATATCATTTTCCCGGCTTTTTCGTGCAAAAATGGATACTTTTGGAAAGCTGTGCGGAATAGGGGACTTGTTCTTGTCGGCGACCAGTAAAACCAGTCGAAATTATTCTGCGGGTGTGGCCATGGCCACGGGTAAAAAAGTTACCGGAACGGTAGAAGGAATAGCCGCATTGAAATGGATAATATCGACCGCGAAGAAAAATAAATTGCACTTGCCGGTGTTGGAAAAAGTCTCGAAAGTTTTTAATTAAGTTTGCCATGACCCCCTCTAAAGAGGGGGACAAATCTTATTTTATACTACTAAACGATAAAGCGAATTATTGGTTAATGACAACCATTTATAGAATAATGTTGGGCGTATGATAGATAGGTAATTATTAAATCATTTAATAATTATAAACAACTATTTATAGAATTACACCAGGCTTTCTAAAATATATAGAATACAACTATAAAGAGCAAATCATTGTTAATTCTCTCATCGAGCGAAAATAGGCAGGAAATTCTGCGGCAGATACAGAATTACGGATTAGGATTGCTAGTCAAATACAGGGGTAATCCTGCAGGTGGTATTTTTAAAGGACTTGAATCAAACCTGTAACAAACATTCCTGCTATCACAAATCATGCTCCCATCCACCAGAGCGCAATCAGTATAGCTAGAGCAATCTGTGACATTATTAGGAGTATTCGAGCAAGAACTCCCAGCTTTGTAAACTGTTGTTGTGGCGGCAGGACATGGGTACTTCTTACAATTAGAGCACCAATGTCCAGGGGGACATGATGTCGGATTAGGATGTGTATCATCCATGTATTTCCCGAGGCCACACGGAATCCAAACCGCATAAAGGGTTGTATTCCCGGTAGGACTGTTGAAAGAAGTTGAAGTATATGGTATAAGCCCGACTCCAGTAGTTCCTGTAGTTGTAGTTGTGCCCCAATTTGCTAAATCCAATGCAAAATTTGTAAGCGCCATTACTGGTGTTGTTATAGTTTGTATCTGTCGTAATTGGGGGCAGGCAGAGTTTTTAGTGCATGTTGTACGTATTGAAGTAGATATCGCTGGAGTACCACCATTAGCGTCATAAGAAACATTATATTGCCATCTCGGACGATAAGTATTGGCAGCATCGACACTATCGCATGCTACTTCGCCTGGTGTTGCTGGGATAGTCGGTGTTCCAGTACCGTCATTATTTGGATACCATGTATTATCACCATTATTAGAGAAATTAGTATAAGTAATAGCAGAAATGGATGGCCCCGAAATCTTTCCTTTATGGAAACAAGGTTTCGTTGATGGAAATGGTGTTGCTACATTATTGTCGAAATTTATAGTTTTCCCCCATTTAGCAAAAAGTAAGGTTACACTAGATCCAGAAGGAAAAGTGTTGCCATTAACGTAATCAATTCCAGTACCATCGTCTTTTGTATTCCAGCCAATAAAACTATACCCGTTTGGCGCTGTTACTGATGCCGATGCTGGCAGATCATTACATGGAGTAAGGCCGTCAAAATAACATTGTATAGTTTGTGTAGTGTTGTTTGTGTCATTCCAATTCAATGTAATGGTAGTCTGTGCAGGTAGCCAAGTTGCATAAAGAGTTAAATTAGTACCACCTTGCGCAAGGGTATGTGCATTTGCACCAGCAGCAAAACAGGGGGTTGCGCCCGCTGCTGATGAACACCATTGATTGAAAGAATAAGTTGTTTTTGAAAATGTATTTGCCGCTAAAGTGCAGCTTCCATTATAAGTGCAAGAGTGGGAAGTTGGAGCTGTACCACTCGTATTAGTATTTCCATTGTAAGTTATTGTTATTTGGTTGGCAGTACAGGTATTGGCCATAGCATTCAAAGTATATCCATTATTACAAGTAGCTATTCGACAAGTAAGGATAGTATTTCCAGAATTCCAAGAGTTTGCATTGTAAGTTGTGGCATTTGGTTCAGCGCATGGCGTAGAGCAAGAAGTACTTCCAGTCCCTGAATTTTTCATGTTACTATTGCAAAGACTGCATGTTGTTGTAGAAATAGGATTTGAGCTGGAGTTAAAAGAACCTTCTGGACACAGGGAACAACTGTTTGAACCATTATAGTAACGACCAGCCGGACAAGTACAACTTGTTGGGGCAGCTTGACCTCCAGCGCAGCTACAAGTTCCATTAGTTATATAACTTGAGCATGCAGTACATGTATCGCCACCCGTATTATGCCCTGTCCCACTACTACTCTGTGTGCGATAGAAATTGGGATTACAAGCGCAGTTATTGCCGTCAAAAAAGGCATTAGTAACGCAAGCAGTGTGACAGCAGCTATTTGTAAAATCTAAAAAAGAGTTCGAACAAACCAAGTTTCCTGACGGTGTATTTGAACACATAGGAGGGCTCATCCCTCCGCAACTTGAATGACTAGCACTAAGACAAACAGCAATTGCGTCAAAGGATATAAATAAAGATATAAAAAGAAAAAATGTATTTCGATATAAATGCATAATTTTTTCCTACTTTCAAGGGGCATTCTAAAACATAGCTGTAAATAAAATCAAACAAAAAATCCGGCATCTTATTGATGCCGGATAACAAAAGTAAATAATGACATATATATTATTTTGTTGTTTCACATTGCGTCAGTGCAGACTGTGCATCTGTGACATTTTTACATGCATTGTCGTATTCTATGCACAGATCATACAAATTGCTCAAAGTTTTATTATTTGAAGGCAACGGATTTCCAAATTGTTTTCTAAAATCGTCTATAACTAAAACAAAGGTTTTGGTACTATCTTGAAGATTTTTAGGAACAGTGTTTGCTTGGTTATTAAAGTGGTTAAAATTATTCCAAAACAATGGGCCAACATTATCAGGATTTGTTAATGCTGGTTCAATCGCTGCGCGAACATTATTTCCAACAGACGTTTCTTTTGCTTGTGCGCCTTTCAAATCTTCTATTTTTGCATCACAAGTTTTTGGCTTCACGCAGGAAATAAACATAATTCCAGCAGCGGTCACCAAAAAGAATCCTTTTGTAAGGCCTTTACCAAGCTTCGTGTTCGCCAGCCAGTTAACACCCAGCCAGTTTGTTTTTTCAGTTTTATTTTGTCTATTAAACAACTTTCTCATAGCTCGCCTCCTTTTATTGGCTTTATTGGTGTAGGGTTAGTGATTCGTTATGATTCGCTTCCTACTTTTTGTTTACATATAAATTATAGTTGATAAAACTCATTTGTCAAGAAGATTGACAAAAAATATTTTATGGGTTGGTTTTGGGATTCTTCCTGTCCCTCTTGTTAAAGAGGGGAAGGGTTGGCTTGCGAGCTTGGCGAGCAAAGCAACCCTGGGGAGATTATTGTCTCGCGCATTAAAAGATAATCCCCCAAGAATCTGTAAAGCTCGCCATGTTCGCTAACAGATTCCATCCCCCTTTAACAAGGGGGGACTAGTCATATTAGGTGAATTAATATAATGTAACAATTATATATAGAATACAGTGTGAGAATATAAGGAATTTATGTTGCTGGACAACCATAAAGAGATTTTTGTATTCAAAACAATAATCTCCCCAGTTTTTTAACAAGGGGGGCACTTGATTCCCTTTAATAAAAAATCGCATTAAGGGAATTAATTATAATTATCAACTATAGATAGAATATTGTTTTGGGCGGATAGGTTTTTATTCACACAACTTATGGTTGGGTTTTATTAAGTCGTGCAACTATAATTAGATGATTTGTTATTTTGTATATAGGCGAATAATTGTATTAACTCAATTATAGTTAGATACGACGATTGAAAATTAAACATTTTTTGATAATGGTGGGCGGGGGCCGGTTATTCTTTCCCCCATTTTCTTACGGATGTTTTTTATCTCCACAATAAACCCATCCCCGGTTTTAGATGGGAACAGCTCATAATTAAACTTATATTTTCTTCGCGCAGTTGCGATTTCTTGGTTTACATTTACGCCCTTCAGCAAGTATGCCGATGTGGCGCTGATTCGTCCCACTGAACTGACCCCGGATTTTTTGCTCAAGTTCTTTTCATACACCCAGATATAATCGAGGATTTTTATCAGCGGCGCAAACGCCCGCGCAGTAAAAACTATATTCTGGGGCAGGGTAGATGTCGCAAGGAAGTTTTCCACTCTGTCATTTACTACTGTCAAATTCGGCAGGTTCAGCTGCTTTTTTAATTCTTCCAAGAATTTTGTTTTCTTTCCTATCGATTCTATGCATATCACATCCCAGCCCATAATCGCCAGCACCACCGCCGGAAAGCCCGCCCCGCTGCCCAAATCGATAATCGTAACCCTGGGAAGGTATTCCGCCAGCTGTGTTGAATCATCTATATGTCTATGTTGGATGTCGTTCAAGGTGCTGGGCGCGACCAAGTTTGCCCTGGTTTGCCAGTCGCGCAAAATTTCCACGTATTTTTCAAATTTGTCTTGCAGTTCCGGTGAGTATTTCATAAAGTAATTATACTATGAAAACATCCCAAAACAATAAATATTCGACGATTGCAAGCGCCGCTTTGATGGTTGGCGGGCTGGTTGTGTTGGGCGTTGTTGGCTGGGGGCTTCTGCGTCCTTCCAAGTCCACGGATAATTTTAAATATCCCGAAACGAAGTTCGGCGCTTATCTGGCGACCCGTCATGCAATTTGGGTTGATGATTTCGAATCTGTAATGAAGTTTACCGAAACCTTCAAGGACTCTGATATTGCATCGGTAAAGATGGATGCTGCGATGGGACGCTTTCTGGCAGGCAATGTTGATGGCACGGCAAGAATTCTGGCGGGCGAAAAGGATATGCTGGCGCGCGCGGCGTATACTGCTTATTTACTAACGCAAGATGACTGGAAGGGAATTTATAAAATGTATTCCGCGGATAAGTCCCAGATAATGTCGCCACTTCGAATATGGTCGGCGGTTGCAACTGGGAAAGAATCCGAAGCGATTAAATTTATAGACTCCTTGAATCTTACAGAAGGATGGAAGCTGTTTGCAAAGGGCATGGTTTACGCCGAGACGAATCGGCCCGATAAAGCAAAGGCGGCCTTTGATAAAGTGCCTTTGGATTTCATCAACCTTAATGACTATTTATATCTGCAAGCGTTTTATAAAAAACATGGATTTGATGAAGCTGCGGAAGAATTACGCTCTGATTTTGCCAGCACCCCCGGTGGAGCGTTTATAAACAATTTAGAATTTGATACGAACAAGGATTATTCCGGATATAAAAGAGCGTTGGGATTTGGATTAATTCAAAATGTTTCGCATACTCCTGCGATGTCTTACTCGAATGCTGCGCTGGTATTGTTAAGATTGGCGCAGTCTGCGATTGGTACGGGAGACGATGCGATTAATTATTATCTGGGGTCGTTCTTTTATAATGTTGAATCGCCAGTTTACACGGAGTATTTCGAGAAGATAAAAAAGGATAGTCCTTATTACCTCTTCGTGATGCTGAAAAATGCCGAAAAGGCCGGTAATTTTAAGAAAATGAAATCCGGGTTGCAGGCCGCATTAAAGAAAAATCCCACTTTTATGCCGGCTTTGACAAAGCTGGTTGCGATAAATCTGCAAAAGGGCCGGGAAAATGACGCGCTTAAGATCGTAAATAACGCATTAAAACAGGAAGAACTTTCGGATAGTATAAAGTCTTATTTGCTACGGCAGCGCGCGCGGATTTATGTTCAAAAGGGAAAATTGGATCGTGCCGAAGATGATATTTTAAAAGCTGGCGATTTAACGCCGACTAATCCAGATGTCTTGCTGGACACTGCAAAAATCTGGGTCGCGAAAAAAGAAAATCTTGATCAGGCGTATTTATATACAACGGCGGTAATAAAACAATCTATATCTGATGTGGATGCTTGGAATACTTTGGCAATGATTGTTTGGGCAAAAGAAGGGCCAGAAGAAGCATCGGAAATACTGGAACGAGTTGGTCGGGTGGCGAGCGAAAATTCATCACTGTTCCAGCATCTGGGGGATGTGCGTGTAGAGCTGGGGAATAAAAAAGGTGCACGTGATGCGTATGAGCGCGCATTAGAGTTTTCCGGCGATGGGCTGTCTTGTGGCGAAGAATGCCTGCGAAAGAAAATAAAGCGCTTAAAATAATTTGCAATTACTGGCAAGTTTGTTATAATCGCACGGCTTTGGGTGATTAGCTCAGTTGGTTAGAGCGTTACGTTGACATCGTAAAGGTCGATGGTTCGAGTCCATTATCACCCACCAGATTAAAAAATGTCATACAGTATTTATTCTTTCTTTAGTCGGATGATGCGCGTTTGCGCATAAATCTTTCATATTTCCATTTTACATTTGCCGTTTTACATTTTACACTTTAAATAAAGGTGATTTTTATGAATAAGAAATATTTGATTACCAGCGCGCTTCCTTATGTAAATAATGTCTTGCACATTGGGCATTTGGTGGGGGCGTTATTGCCCAGCGATATATACGCACGCTTTTGCCGCGCCAAAGGCCGCGATGTCTTGCATATCTCCGGCGCAGATGTGCACGGAACGCCTGCGGTGGTCGGCGCGCAGAAAGAAGGCATTCCGGTGGGGGAATATGTGGATAAGTATTTTGCCCTGCATGAAGAATCCATCCGTGATTTTAATTTGTCTTTTGACTTATATGGGCATACCCATACGGAACTGCAGACGAAGCTGGTACAGTCGCTGTTTACTCGCTTGGACGAGCAAGGTTTGATTGATGAGCGTGTGATGATTCAACCATTCAGCGTAGATGACAATATGTTCCTGGCGGATCGGCAGATAGAAGGGACTTGCCCGAAATGCGGTTATGAAAAAGCACGCGGCGACCAATGCGATGGATGTGGGGAACTTTTAGAGCCCAGCGAACTGATAAATCCTTATTCGACAATCTCTGGCGGTCATAATATAGAAATGCGCGAAACAAAGCATTTGTTCTTCAAGGCTTCCGCAATGGAACCCGCGCTTCGCGATTGGATTGATTCGCGAAAAGACTGGTCGCATTCCGCAATCTCGATTGCAAAAAAATGGCTGGCCGAAGGTATTCGCGACACCAGCATTACTCGTGATTTATCTTGGGGAATTCCTGTTAACAAGCCAGGCTATGAAAATAAAACTTTTTATGTCTGGTTCGAAGCGCCTTGGGGTTATGTTTCCATAAGTCAGGCTGTACAGCCGGATGATTGGGCGGATTGGTGGAAGAATCCGGATTGCTATTACGCGCAATTCATGGGCAAGGATAACGTAAAGTTCCATTCGGTATTTTTCCCGGAACATGAACTGGCAGTAAACGATAACTGGAAGACAGTCGATTTGCTGAAAGGAATGAACTTCCTAAATTTCGAAGGCGCAAAAATTTCCAAATCCACTAGGAATGGAATATTTTTAAGCGATGCGATAAAAGATGCCCCGGCAGATGCGTGGCGTTATGCTCTGATGGCGTCTGCGCCAGAAACGGATGATACAGACTTTACGATTCAACGATTCGCGGACATCGTGAATAAAGATTTAAACGGAATGCTGGGGAATTTTGTATCGCGCGCTACAAAACTGTCAGAGAAAAATTTCGGGAATAACGTGCCGGCACAAATAAATGATTGTTTAACACCGCATTGGCCGGAATTGGAACAAGTTCTGAATGCAAAGTTGGTTGAACTGACGGATGCGCTGGAAGCATGCGAATTTAGAAAAGCCGTTACCGCGCTGCGCGAAATATGGGCCGCAGGCAACGAATTCATGACGCTGACAGAGCCTTGGACCTTGGTCAAAAACGGCAATATGAAAGCAGCGGGTACAGTATTGAACGAATGTTTCCAGCTGATTGATTTTTATGCTCGTGTGGCCGCACCGTTTATTCCGGATGCAGCGCAAAAAATGCAAAATATATTCGGCGCAAAGAACGATTTATCCTGGCCCGGGAAATATGAACGCCGCATAAAGGATGGCGTAGTATTCGTCGTGCCTGAAAATTTATTCGCACGAATCGATGCCGACAAGATTGCAGAAATGACAACAAAGTATGTTAGAAAGTAATCAACGCCTTGTCTTGATGTCATGTTGTGCGCCGTGCAGCGCAGGTGCTATAAAGCAGCTTGCGGATGATGGCGCAGATTTCATCGTTCTTTTCTATAACCCGAATATATCTCCAGAATCGGAATATCAAAAACGACTGATAGAGCAAATCAAGCTCTGTGAATCATTGGATGTAAAATATGTGATTGGTGAATACGACCACGACAAATGGCTGTCATGTGTATGTGGGTTGGAAGATGAGCCAGAACGCGGACGCCGCTGTGCGGAATGCTTTAAAATGCGGATTGCTTGGGGGGTGGATCGGGCGCGCGAACATGGTTATAATACGCTGGCCACCGTATTTGGTATATCAAAATGGAAAGATCAGAAACAAATTGATGAAGCAGGGGCGCAGATATGCGCTAATGCAATACAATATATTCCTGTTAATTGGGATGAATCAATGCGTATTGATGAAAATAAGAAATATGACTTCTATCGTCAAAAATACTGTGGATGTGAATTTTCGATGCCAAAAAAATAAAACCGCATTTGCGGTTTGTTTCAATGCACAGTTGGATAGTTTCGCTCAACATACTTACTGAAATTGTAAGATGCTTCTTGTCTTTTATACTCTTTCCAGCGCGCCATTTCCAGAGATTTTGACATTGGCGATCTTGGGCCATAGGACTCCATGGTGATATACAGCTGCTGATAAATCGGATCATTATTGAAACGATATTCATGCTCTTGTTTAATTTTTTCAAATTCTTGCCGATTTGCTTCAAGTTTACGTCCGATGAACTTAACTGCACAAAGAATTATAATAGCTGCTACCGTCAAACCACTACAAGTTCTTAAAAATTGTTTCATATCTTACGCCTTTTGTTTTTGCTCTACTAATTTAGACTGCAATATGGCCCATATATAGACAGGCAAATCAAAAATGCTTTTAGTGTTTATTTCTTCGCTCTGCAGGCCATTCAGGATGATTTTATAGCCGAAAGTTCTTTTAAAATGGGGCTTTGTCTCTACTGTTTCTTGAATCGTAAAGCTGCCGCCGTGCCATGCCGCATGGATAGTATCGTCTGAAAGTTTTGATACAACAGTGTTCTTGTCTTCCGCGCGATTACGCAAATTGAAATAAGTGAAAATGTTCATTAACAGTCCTTTGTAAGACTGTCAGTGTAACACATTGCAGATGTTTGTCAAGAGTTCGCATCGTATGGATTTTCAGATTTTCTATATTCGATAAAAATCGGCAATTGTTCCCAATCCAATGCTTTTGCCAAACCTTTACGCAGGTATCTGGTATAAGATTCAGGCATATCCGTAGCACCGCCGACATGAATCGCGATCTTTATAGGATTGGTAGAGACTTGCGATGCGAATTTTACTTTCATGGGACGTTTCAAGCGCGACATTGGTGGGTGGCGCGCTTCCATTAGTTTTTCTATCGTGCGGTTAATTAAACTTGTCGGTTTACGGTCAGCCGATTTATCAATCAATTCGAATGTCCGCTTCATTAGGTTTTTCACCCCGGTTCCGGTTTCTGCGGAAATAGGCAAAATTAGCGGCTTGATAATTTGATGGAAAGAATTTTTAAACTGGTGCTTTAACTTCAACAGCTTGTCTTCACGTTCTTCCAATGGCACCAGGTCCCATTTGTTCAATGCCACCGCCAGAATCTTTCCGGCATCGTAAATTCGCGCGGCAATTCCCAGTGCTTGATTTTCGATATTTTTTGTTGCGTCCACCACCAAAACAACCGCATCGGTTTTTTCCAGCGCGTCCAATGATTTTAACGCGGATAAAGTTTCCAGTCCATCTGTTATATTAGCCTTGCGCCGCAACCCCGCGGTGTCTGATATTACAATATTACGCCCCAGATATTTTGCGCGGACTTCGATAGTGTCGCGGGTTATCCCAGGTTCGTCCCGAACAATTACCCTTTCTGCGCCGAGTATTTTATTTACTAATGTCGATTTGCCTACATTAGGCTGACCGAGAATTGCAATTCTTAATCGTGATTCAGTAACCGTTGGTTTGTGATTGGTAATCGGCAATGCTTTCATAAAATCATAAATTTTTTCAAAACCGGTTTTATGTTCCGCGCTGATAGGGAAAGCTTCGCCAAAGCCCAATTTATAAAAATCATTCAGGTCATGCAGGCGTTTTTCTGATTCCGCTTTATTCGCCAGCAGCAAGATTTTCGTTTTTCTCGTTTTGCGCACTGTTTTCGCCCATTCTAAATCTTCCGCCGTTACCCCGGCACGACCATCGACCACAAACAAAATAGCATCTGCGGATTTTATTGCGTTCAATGCAAACTCCGTGGATTGCTTTTCAATCGCGCTTCCTTTGGCCTCCAGCCCTGCGGTATCCATCAGCTCGAATTCCAAATCCCCCAGCTGCGCCGTGCCGGATAATACATCGCGCGTAACACCTGGGCGGTCATGCACCAGTGCGCTGCGCGAGTGAGTCAGCGCATTAAACAACGTAGATTTGCCTGTATTTGGGCGGCCTGCGATTGCGATTTTTAACATAAGAGCCCCTTTTCGTAATCAAACACAATCAGATTTTGATAGATTTTGGTGGAAATTTTTATGAAATTTTATAGGGTTTATAGACATAAATACTATAAAATTTAATAAAAATTTACCCAAAAGACGCAAAATATGATTACCACCTATTTGCCCCGTTTGATTACGAAAAGGGGCGCGATTTCCTATTGAACTTTTCTTATTTTGTCTTTATTATAACCATAAGAAGACAGGAAGGCAAAAAAATGATTAAGAAATTCAAAAAATGGCTGCAGCATATATTTTACATTCTGACCCAGCCGAAACAGTTCTTTTCTAAAATCGTCGCTGATGGAAATTTGGAAGAATCCATGTTAAAGGCTTTTATGTATGGTTTGTTGGGTGGCGTGCTGGTTCTGGCCTTGCAATTGATTGGTGGCGCGGCAGTAACTTTTGCGGCGGTTTTCTCGAAGTTGGTAATTATACCTGTACTGGCAGTGGCATTGTTGTTCGTAATGGCGGGGCTGATGATGATGGTGTCCGAAATAACTGGCGGCGATCGAGACTGGGAAATTGCGGTCAAGGGACTGGCCAGCGTATTTTTTATCTATCCCGTGATTCTGGTTTTGAACTCATTGGCATTTAATTGCACTTCTTTGTGGATAGTGAGTTTGTTGGTCGACGGCTATGTTCTGTTCCTGCTTTATAATATCGGCGTTTATTGCATGAAGGGCAACAAGACCAAAGTTGGCCTGGTGATCGCTGCATTTGCGATATTTGCAATAACGGTTTATATAACTGATTACAGATATGGCTGGTTTATGCTGAAAAATACCGGCGCGACGCTTAAGTGCCTGGTTTAAAATTTCACCGTCAGTCCACCAGAGATAAATGGTGTTGATTGCACTTCGGAATCTACGAATCCGCCAGATATCCATGCATTCAGGTATTGGTTGAATTTATATCGAAGGGACAGGATTCCCGTATGCGCCAAGTAATTCATTCCGTCATGGAATATTCCTATTTCCGAAAACATATAAGATACGCTAGCAGACCAGTTCAGCAAATCATAGCTGATGCCAGTTCCTGCCGCAAGTCCGTCTGATAACGCCCCTGTTGGATTCTGGTCATATGTTACCTTGGCCACCAGTCCCCAAATCCAGCTGTTATATTGCAGGTTTAATCCAGTGCTGAATTGTCCGCGCCAATCCGCCGTAACGCGCGGAGCGTAAATATCGCCCGCCATAAAATCTGGTCGGTCTATGAATGAAGCGCCCAGGGACAAGGCAGTTTTTGTTTTACCTTCGGAAAATTTGTATTTCAATCCGAAATCTGCGGCGTTATCAAAATGTCGTTGCTTTGGAGCATAAGAAAATCCGAATTGAACTGGGCTTGTTGGCACAGAAACTATATTTGCGCGCAAGGCAAATGACGCACCTGAAACTGTAGTTCTGGAAAGCACAGGATAAGGATCTGCAAGCTGGTAAATAACAGGGTCCATATTTACGCGCAAGCCGCCTACATCCGGCAGCCCCAATCCCAACTTTGTGGCAATGTTTGTTGTGAATCCCAATTCCGCCCGACCCCAAGGCGATTCTACGAACGCGAAAGCATCCCGCAAAGGCTGTTCGCGCATAACACCCCACGCGTCTTGGGAGACAACTGCACCAAAAAGCCAATCGTTTGATTGCCGGTAAGACACTTGTCCGCGCAGCATCCAATCCGTTACCGCGCCGACATCGTCTTTTAATGCCGCGCCGCCCGCCGTGCCATATCCGGTCAGCTTCATATTCCAATTTTCATAATCATATTCGAACGCATGCGCTGATAAAGGCAAAAACAAAAAAACTAAAGGTAGAAATATCTTCATAATTTTGATTCCGCGAGGATGGCTTTTTGAAGTTTTGCGAATGCGCGTTCTTCTATCTGACGAACCCGCTCGCGCGAAATATTATATTCTGATGCCAATTGCTCCAGAGTTTTTACCGGATCAGACATTCTTCGCGCGATCAGAATCGCACGATCACGCTCTGGCAAATCGGCCATGTGCTTTTGCAAGAGCTTCATTCCCATTTTTCTCATCTGTGAATTCTGGACTCGGTCCTCTATCGAATCAGTTGTGTCTTCCAGGTTGGATAATATATCGCCCGAATCGGAATCATTCCGCAAAGGTGCGTTCAAGGACACATCGCGCGCGCCGATTCGCCGCGCCATGCCGGCTACATCAGTTTCGTTAACATCCAGATGCTCTGCGATTTGGCGAATTTGATCGGGGGTCATTTCGCTGTCCATAATCCCCAGGGCGCGTTTTGCCCGCGACAGATTAAAGAAAACTCGTTTTTGATTTGCGGAAGTGCCGATTTTTACCATAGACCAATTGGAAAGAATCAGATCGTACATTTCCGCCTTGATCCAAAACATCGCATAGGTTGAAAAACGAAAGCCTTTTTCCGGGTCGAACTTCTGCAGCGCTTGCATCAATCCCAAGTTCCCGGACGCAATCAGGTCTGATACGGGGATTCCATAATTTTTCAGCTCATACGCCACGGCAACGACCATGCGCAGGTGAGAACTGATAAGTTTTTCCGCCGCTGCCGAATCATGCATAGTTGTCCAGGCTGTAGCATACTCGTATTCTTCGGTTGCCGACAGAATCGGGAATTTCTGAATTTCCGCGATATACCGCGCCAGCGAATAATCATCGGAAATCGCAGGCAGGCGGGTTGTCTTTGGCAAAGGGGCAGGCAGATTTTTCTTCATCGCACAATTATACAATTCGACTTGCAAACAATCAAGCGAACTTGTATATTTTCTGAAACGAAAAAGGATTTGAAATGGCCAGTATGCTTTCCAGGAATAAAAACTTGAAACCCGCAAAGAAGTCCATGGACGAACACGCGGAAGATGCGCTGTATCGTGAAATATCGGAAGAAGTCCAAGCGCAGAAAATGTATGATTTTGCAAAGAAATACATGCGGTGGCTGATCGCGGGCGCAATCGCGATATTTCTTATTACGGTCGGTATCCAATTGTATAGGCATTACAAGCATGAAGCAAAAATTGTACAGGCGCGTGAATTCGAAGCTGCGCTGGATTTGGCGCAAAGCGGAGATTTCCGGGCTGCAGATGAAGCCTTTGCCCGCGCGGCAGCAAAAATCAGCGGCGGCATGGGGGATTTGGCATTGTTCAAGTCCGCTGTTATGGACTTGCAGTCAGGCAAGGGCAGCGCAAAGATGGAACAACTGGCGAAAAAGGGCGCGACCAGGGATTTTCGTGATCTGGCTCTGATTCATGTTGCGGTTATGAATGCGAACTCTATGGATGGCGCGCAGTTTGAAAAGTTCATGTCGCCGGTGTTGTCAATTTGGTCCCCGTTTTATTACACGGGAATGTTACTGGTGGCGCAAAAATATCTGGCGGAAGATAATGTGGCCGCAGCGAATAAATGGCTGGATAAAATAATATCTGACAAGAACGCTCCGGCTTCTGTTGCTGGGATGGCAGAAAGTTTGAGATAATGAAAAAGAACTTATTTCTTATTCCTTTACTCCTTTTGCTTTGTGCTTGCTCAAAGCAAGACCCGATTTTGCCCGGCGCGCGGACACCGATTTTTGAAAGCGCGTCTGTACGAACTGAAAAAGGCGCAATCCCGGAAGAAATCTTGGCAGCCAGTTTTGCAAGAATTGTGCCAATCGAATCGCAGAAGATGTACGAGCAGAATCTGAATAACGAAATTTTTGAAGTTTCGGATACCGGCGAAAAAAGAAAAATCTTTGCGGGATTTCCGACTTTGGGAAAAATGGATATTCAGCGAACCCCGGTTGTTTATAAGAATTATGTTTATGCTGGGCTCACCACAGGCGAATTAGTAAAGGTTAATCCGAAAACCCGTGAAGTTATTTGGGTCGCGGATATTTTCAATGACACCGATATGTTGGGTGGCGGATCGGTCTTGGATATAGTCGCGCCGATAGTGATTAATGAAGACAGAGTTTTTGCTGGCGGCATGGGTGGTGCTTTTTGCAGACTGGATATTGCAAATGGCAATAAGAAATGGTGTATTGGGATAAGCGTAGCAGCGCCGTTTGTAATTGCGGGGGACTTGGCATTTGTGATGAGCGTAGATAGTGTACTTTATGCATTAGATGCGCGTGACGGAACAATTTATTGGACGGCGCAGACAAGAAAAGCAGTCGCACCAAAATTAGAATCCGCGAATGGAAAATACTTTGTAAAAGTCGGGAAAGAAAAATTTAATGCTGCAACAGGAAAAGTAGAATAATAAGAATCGCGCATTCGCGCGATTTTTAAATGTTTGCACATTCTATGATCTTTTCCTGTTCGCCATCTGTAACTATCATCATCCAATCTTCGCCTTTATTCCATAATACAACCGAGGCATCTTCTGTTTGGTACTTTGCGCCGCTGGCGGCTACAACCTGGGGCATAGAAACTTTTACGCTATTAATGACCGTATCGATGCGTTCGTTATAGACCTTGATCGCAACATCAAAATCGCCACATTTGGTTGTCGTTTCGGCCAAAGGCTTTTCTTTCTTTTCACAAGCTGCCAATGCCAAAACGCATAATCCGCCGATTAAAATTTTGTTCATGTTTTTTCCTTTCTTTTGGGTTGGTTTAATTAAAACACTCCGCCAACTTCCACAGGTTGCTGATAGCCATCGGATGTGGGCTGTGGGCTGTTGATTCCTGGTTGATTCGGTTTTTGTCCGCGCTTGAATGCTTCGTTGATGATAAAGCCATCACTGCCGGTTGCAGGCGTACCGGTTTGCCGGTTTATACGACGAAATTCTATGCCGTTCGGAACGGGAAATGGCTGGTCTTTGGTACTGGCCAATGCGACAGTCATAAAGTCAGAAAAAACCTTTGCCGCCATATGGCTGCCTGCGCCCGCACCCATGGGCTTCGGGGTGTCATATCCCATCCATACGCCTGCTACCAAGTCTTTGGAAAATCCGACAAACCATACGTCTTTTACATCATTGGTGGTGCCTGTCTTGCCGGCGATGGTATGTCCAGGAACATGCGCGGCGCGACCAGTTCCGCGTTCTACTACGCCTTGGAGAATAGATACAACCTGATACAGGCTTTGCGGATCAGCCAATGGCTCTCCATTTTCTTTTTGCTGGGGTGGTGTTAAATCATTCCGCCAGTCTTCGGGGCGCACAGATCCCGTTCCTACAAGCCTTCCATATCTGTCTTCTATATAGTCGACCAATTTAGGTTCTTGCCGATATCCGCCATTAATAAATGCTGCGAAACCCAAAGTTAATTTTTGCAATGTTGTTTCGCCAGAACCAAGGGCCAAAGATAAGTTCATATTTTTCAAATTTTCCGGATAAACGCCGAACCGTTGCGCTGCTGCAACCGCTTTGCGCACCCCGATTTGTTCAACCAGCCTGACTGTTGGGACATTTCGCGATTGTTCCAATGCCAAGCGCAATGGCACTGGTCCCAAGAATTTTTTGTCGTAGTTTTCAGGCTTCCATAAGCTGTCGTCCTCCTTCCATCCTACGATCGGCGCATCCAAAATCAATGATGTTGGATTCCATACATCACTGTCTTCCAATGCGGCCAGATATACGAAAGGTTTAATAGTAGAACCGATTTGACGATAAGCTTGTGTCGAACGGTTAAAGCTGCTTTGTGCAAAGGAGTATCCGCCTGCCATCGCCAGCACTCGTCCGGTATGCGGATTAATTGCAATCACTGCGCCTTGCAATTTTTCAGATCCGCCGCGTCCCGCGTTATATGCATCCAGTGAAGTCTTCAAAGCCTTTACCGCTGCACGTTGAAAATCTGGGTCGATAGTAGTCTTTATATAGAGCCCGCCGTTATAAAGTTCTTCGCGGCCGATTTTATCCAGTAACTCGCGCCGAACTTCTTCGGCGAAGTATTGAAAGTCATCCGACTGCTGCGCCATGAATCCACTGTTTATATTCAGTTGTTCTGCCTGTGCTGCGGTCATTTCTTCTTTTGTTATAAATCCTTCTTCCATCATGCGGCGCAAGACATAGTTTCGGCGTTCTGTCGCTTTGGCCCTGTCATTGGGCGCTTTGGGCAATGACGCCAAGAATGCCGATTCGGCCAAAGTTAATTCTTTTACCGGCTTGTTAAAGTACATCAATGATGCGCTGCCTACGCCATATGCGCGTGCGCCCAAGAATATCTGATTCAGATATAATGTCATTATATGTTCTTTGGAAAAAGCGCGTTCCAATTTAAGCGCCAGGATTCCTTCACGGATTTTGCGCGACATAGTTCTGTCACTTGTCAAAAAGAAATTCTTTGCGACTTGCTGGGTAATAGTGGATGCGCCGGTAAATCGCGCGCCCCCGCCGGCAAAGTGAATAACATTATTTGCGCCCGCGCGAACGATTCCAAAAACATCAATCCCAGGATGATGCCAGAAATTTTTATCTTCGGCGGCGATAAAGGCATTTACCAATTGCTTTGGCATATCGGTATAGTCTATGAACACACGACGCTCTTCGGCATATTCTATCAAAAGACTTCCGTCAGATGCGTAAAGTCGTGTCGCCACCGGCGGCGCGTATGTCGCCAGTCCCCTATAATCAGGCAAGTCTGCGCCATATCGCAAGACAATCAATGTCAATGCGACGATTCCGGTTAATAAAAGCCAGAATAAAGCACGCAACGAGAACCATGCCAGCTTCTTCATATACAGTTTGAGTTTTTCCATAGCGGAAATTATACATGCATTATTTGAAATTTCAAACCTTAAATCCCTTGACTTCATTTTTAATTTTTTCTACTCTGCAGCCAACGGAGTGTTCTTTAGGGAGGGAAACATGCCAAAAAAATCTACAAAAAAGATAGTGAAACGCGCGGCGGCAAAGCCGGCTAAATCGGCGAAACCAGTGGCAATGCCAATTGCAAAACCTATCGCCAGACCAATCGCGATACACAGCGTTAATGAAAAAGCGGCCAAACGTGCAAAACTTTCTTTGTACATTTATTGGGTAATAATAATTTTCTTTGTCGCGTCCACTTTCTATATTCTGGGCCGCGGACATCATGTTTTGTTTGAACGTGGAACCCAAGAAATATCAATGTCAGCGCGTGGTACTGAATTACTGACGTCCGGCAAAGATAAGCTGATGGCGGGCGATGTTCCCGGCGCGATCGAAGATATGACCGCGGCGATCGAGTCCGATCCTAAATCCGCGCTTGCGTATACTTACCGCGGCGAAGCGTATATGTCCGAGGCTAATTATGCCGCGGCGGCCGCTGATTTGGATTTTGCGATCTCATTGGATCCAAAAAGTTCATTGGCGCTTTACGACCGCGCATTGCTGAATATACGCCTTGGCAATCTGGAAATGGCTTTGTCTGATTTGAACTCTGCATTGAATGCATTTGGCAAACGCCCGAACGAGATACTGACCGCGCGCGATATTTATTCCAGACGCGCACAATTGAATTTGTGGATGAAGAATTGGGATGCGGCGATTGCTGATTATTCTGCCAGCCTGAACAACTCTCCGAATAATCCGTCGGATGAAGATTTTGCCGGTCGCGCAGAAGCCTTTACAGCACTGGGCAAATATCAAGAAGCCTTGAACGATTATATGACGGGGGTTACCACCATTTCCGAAACTATCAAAATGGTAGAAGACCCGATGGTGCGTATAAATATGTCCAGACGCGCGATGTCTTATTTTGAAAAGAGCGCTGCGCTGCATGTTCAAATAGGCGATATGGCGGCGGCAAGAACAGATCTGGAAGCAGCAAATACTCTTGCAAATGCGTTGAACGACGAAGATGCCCGCGGGAGAATCCAAACCTTACTGATAAATATGCAGTAATAAAAAAATCCGCCGAATGGCGGATTTTTAATTCTTAATTTTTTTCATAAATTCTTCATGTGCGGTTAATTCATCCGGGTGCGGTGGAAATTCGCGTTGCGGAAAACTTGCGCCGACCTTTGGATGTTTTGACATTGCTTCGCGCTGTTCTTCTATTATATCGCCGATATTACGCAATGGCGCCGCGCTTTCCAGTTCCAGATAAACCTTTGCCAGAATTTCTGCGTCAATCAGCGCGCCGTGCGCATCCGCACGCGCAGTCAACGATATCCCAAACCATTTTGCAAGGGCGTCCAAGCTATATTCTTTCGGCCCGAAAATTTTATGCCGCGCGATGACTATAGTATCCATTTGGCGGTCTCTTGGGATTTCGAGCAATCCTTGCTTGCGAAGCTCCCAATTAATAAAAGGAAAATCGAAGTCGAATCCGTTATGCGCAACCACATTGGAATCCCCAATGAATTCCAGCAGCTTTGGCGCGATGGCAGCCATCTTTGGCTTGTCTTCAAGAAAGCTGTTTGAAATTTTGTGAACCATATATGCGGATGGGGGAATTATTTTCCCTTCGGGATTTATATATTCGTGAAAGGAATTTCCGGTAATTTTGCCATCTATTACCTCTACCGCGCCGATTTCGATAACGCGATCTCCCTTTGCATAGTCGAATCCTGTGGTTTCAAGGTCAAAGCAAATTATTCTGTTCATTTCCAGTCCGTTTTGTGTATCATAGCAGCACTATGAACGCATTGCTAGAAAATTTAAACGAAGCTCAATGTGAGGCCGTTGCCGCCACTATAAGTGGCGGGCCAGTTCTTGTGCTTGCGGGTGCGGGAACCGGAAAAACGACGGCTCTGATTGCCTGTACCGCGGCATCGGTAATAGGGGAGAATGCAAAAGCAAAAGAATGGGAGGTATTGGCCCTGACATTCACCAATAAAGCGGCAAAGGAAATTAAAGAGCGGATTTTTCGCAAATATAACAAAGAGTTGCCATGGGCTGGTACATTTCATTCTGTTTGTTTGCGGATACTGCGACGCTGGCATGCGGAGGCCGGTTTGCGCAAAGATTTTCTTGTCTTTGGTGAGGATGAGCAAAAATCTGTTCTTAAAACCGCAATACTTGCACTCGGGATGGACACCAAGGAGTACAAGCCGTCAGATTGGCTTGAAAAAATCGCCAGATATAAAGATACTGAATCAACCGAAAAAATTTCAGGGATATTTAACAAGATTTATTCTGCCTATAATTCAGAAATGGAACGACTGGGCGGAATCGATTTTGCGGACATCATAAATAAAACGATTTGTCTATTTGCGGAGCATCCGGAGATTCTCGAAAAATACCGTCGGCAATTCAGATATATTCTGGTTGATGAATATCAAGATACTAATGCTCCGCAGAATCATTTATTAAAAATGCTGTCAGGCGGACATGGCAATATCTGCTGTGTGGGCGATGACGACCAGAGTATTTATTCTTGGCGCGGTGCGGAAATTAAAAATATTCTGAATTTTCCACGCGAATATCCGAATGCAAAGATTATCAGGCTAGAAGAAAATTATCGTTCGACCGGAAATATTCTAGGTGCGGCAAATTCGTTGATAAAAAACAATACTGGGAGATTGGGGAAAGATCTGCATTCTAACCTTGGTGAAGGCGAGAAAGTAAGACTTGTGGAAGTCGGCAAATATGGGGATGCTGCGCGCGAGGAAGCAACGATGATTGCGGATAGTATAGAATCTGCTAAAAAGCCATTATCGAATTTTGCGATTTTAATTCGCAGCGGTTCGCTTTCGCGTCCATTGGAAGAGGAATTGGCAAAACGACAAATTTCACATCGTTTGATAGGCGCGATGAAGTTCTATGACCGAATGGAAATTCGGGATGTAATCGCTTATGTTCGTCTACTATGTTTTTCTTTTGATGATTTGTCGTTAAAGCGCATTATTGGCAGTCCAAAGCGCGGCATCGGCGACGCCACAATAAAATCGTTGGAAGAATTCGCAAAGCAAAACAATTTATCTTTATTTGACGCGTTGAAAAAATTTTCATTAAAACCAAAGCAGGCGGCAACTGCGAAAGAGTTCATAGAGTTATTTAATTTTGATTGGCAGCACATGGCGACAAAAGACGCAGTTCAGCAATTATTAGAAAATTCTGGTTATATCAAGATGTGGCAAGAATCCAAAGATTTTGATAAAGATGACAGGTTGCACAACATTCATGATTTACTAAATTCCGTAGTTGCAAATTTTGATAGTTTGCCGGATTTTCTTGAACAAGCCTCATTAATGACAGCGGATGACGAACGGGATACAAATGAAGATTCTGTTTCAATTATGACAATCCATGCTGCAAAAGGTTTGGAGTTCGATACTGTATTTCTACCAGCGTGGCAGGACGAAATTTTCCCACACCGGCAATCAATCAAAGAAAATTTAGAGGAAGAAAGACGTCTTGCCTATGTCGCAATCACGCGTGCAAAGCGGCATTGTGTTATTTTGTACGGCGCCCGTTCGCAATTTGGAGATTTCTATGATATGCCCAGTCGGTTTATAGATGAAATCGCAAGCGATTTTATTGAGATTGCAAATCGAAAGTCGAAGAGCAATGTCGGAAAACTAGTTATGCACGAAGAGCTGGGCAGTGGCGTTGTAATAGAAGAAAATGACGATATTATGACCGTAGCATTCAAAGACAAAGGCATAAAGAAAGTCTCGAAGAATTTTTTAACCAAAATTTAGCCAATCAGTTAGTTATTTTCCCCTTGCGCCCGATTCGCCTTTTGTTCTATCATGCAGTAAAGGAAGGGTTTTCATGCGGCTGAAGTATTCAGTTTTGCCGGTGTTTTCGCTTATTTTCACCAGTTCTGCAATTGCGGGTGCGGCTTTGCCATCAGTAAATGTCGGACGCAGTGTTTCTGCGCGCGCCATGTACGGTGAAGCGCCCGTTGCGCAAAAAGTTCAAGTCATAGAACAGAAAACAGAAAGCGTAGAAAAGCAAGAAACGGTCGCGCGCGCGGCAACCGTCAGCCATCAGCCACTTATTTCCAGTAACGATGTTTTAACGCCTCGTCGCCCCAGTGGAAATCTGTGGGCACAGTCAAAAGATACTCCGCTTCGCATGCCCAGCGCGAATGAGTTTGCAGTATTAGACAGCAGCTTTATGTTGCCGGAAGAAAGCCTGGATAGAAAACCTTCTGTCGTTAGTGCGCCTGCCCAAAAAATTGTATTGCGGCCAGAAGCACCCGCAAAAAAGGTTGTTCAAAAAGTTGTTGATGAAGAAGCTGTGCAAAAAGCATATGAAGCCGGCAGAATAGCAGAGCTGCAACGCATAGCAGACAAAGCATTGGCAGAACGCTCCACTGAATCAAAAACCAGAAAGTTGGTTGTGCCGATGAATGATGCGCCTGCCGCCCGTTCGGCTACGGTTCGTTCTACCAAATCAACACCGATGTCAGAAGAAGAATTTGCTTATAAAGACACAGATGATACGCCTTTGACGAAGTTATCGCCGATGCAATTAAAGCGCGCGTTCAAAAAGACCTATGTTTCAGAAAACAAACATCTATCCGCGTACAAGGCAGAAGATAGGTTTGATACCTTTGGCGATGATAGTTTTGAATCATCTATTCAGGGATTTGACTCTACGCCCGACTTTTCGGAAAGAAACGATATTCGTCCATTAGAAATCAAGCTTAGCTTTCACGGGGATGATGCGGCGTTATCGCGTGATAATTTTATGCTATTGTCAGAATATGCCGGGATCGTGGCTGCAAATCCAAAACGCGCGGTTCAAATATCGATTCCGGAACATGCTACGCGCAGTTTTGATGGACGCAGGCTGGCGGCACGCAGGCTGACGATCATAGAGCAAGTTCTGAAAGATAATGGACTGCCGGATCAAAAGATTGTGCCAGTATTAGCAGACCGCGAAGACGAAGCGCTGGTTTTGCGAGTCATCTCGAATGAGGTATTTCAGTCCTTGACACAAAAGCGAGGCAAAAAAAGCACTACGACAAAAAGTTTAGCGTGGTGATTTGACAGCTGAAATCAGCTTTTATGTTATCAAAACTCCTAGATTTTTTATTTCCACCCAGTTGTCCAATTTGCAAAGGGCCTGTTTCCGATCATGGAACGTTATGCGCCGAATGCTGGAACAAGTTCAACTGGATTGGTGATCCAAAATGCTGCGTATGCGGTTATCCTTTCGCAGCGAATCTGGACCTGGGCGCACATCCGCTGTGTCCCGTGTGTGCCGCGGGTCAAAATGAACTTGATTGGATGCGCAGCGCTTGTGTCTATGACGAATGGTCGCGGAATATAATGTTGCCTTTCAAGCATGCCAGCACATTGAAATATCAAAAGATTATGACCAGGGCCATGATTGCATCATTGCGCGAAATGGAAACATGTCAGAAGATTCCTGATTTAATTATTCCTGTTCCATTGTCATATCGTCGCTTGTGGAAGCGCGGATATAACCAAGCAAGTTTATTGGCGCGCCCGCTCTCGCAACATTTCAATATTCCGATGGATGTGAATTCTGTTCACAGGAAATATCGTCCTGATATGGGGCATAAAAACGCAAAACAACGCGCGGAAAATATTCGCGGAGTTTTCAAAGTTGTCCGGCCAGAGGCCGTGAAGGGTAAAACTATTTTGCTGGTCGATGATGTTATGACAACAGGCGCGACTTTTGCGGAATTGCGCCGAGTCTTGAAACGCGCCGGTGCAGCCGCAGTATATGGCGTTGCATTTTGCCGCGTTGTTCGTGCAATATAATTATTTGCTTTAAGGCATTTCGCTTGCTAATATCCCTCTGTCCGATATAAAAACCCAAGAGGTTTTATTATGAAAAAAGCTATTAGCTTTTCGCTTTTCGCCATTCTTTGCATTGGCGTGGCTAATGCGGCATTGCCGCTGACTGGTTTTTATCAAACCATTGATGACGAGACGAACAAGCCGAAATCCATTGTCGGGCTTTACCAGTGCGGCGAAAATCTTTGCGGACGCATAGTCGCGCTTTATGATGCCGAAACCGGCAAGATTTCCGAAACCCTGAATAATCCAGTTCGTGTGGCAGATAAAGTCACAGGCAGCCCGAAAATGGCGGGTCTGGATATAATCTGGAACATGAAATGGTATGAGAAAGATAATGAGTATTCAGGTGGAAAGATTATGGACCCGAAGAAAGGAAGCGTTTATTCCGCTGTTATCTGGGTGGATGAGAAAGACGCTTCGAAGCTGAATGTTCGCGGGAAAATCGGCCCGTTCGGACGCACGCAGACTTGGAATGTGATGCCTATTTCCGACTTGCCAAAGGACTTGCAGAAACTGGATACCAGCAAATGGGAAGTGGTAGTAGTTAAGTAGCGGAACGCGCGTTTTGCGTGTTCCGCTTGTGTCGCCCAAAAGGCGACACTTTTATTTGATTTTACGGGGGCAAAATAGTATTATCAAACACATAAGGAAACACAAATGAAGTACAAAGAAGATAAATCGCTGGACCAAAAATTTGACCATAGAGCCATTGAAAATCGCTGTGTGGAATTCTGGGGAAAGAGTAACGTTTATAAATATGACCCTTTGCGTTCGCGCGATGAAACTTTTGCAATCGATACTCCGCCGCCGACTATTTCCGGACACTTGCACATCGGGCATATCATGTCTTATTCGCAAGCAGATATTCTGGCGCGTTTTCAGCGTATGAGTGGAAAAAATATGTTCTTTCCAATTGGATGGGATGACAATGGCTTGCCGACCGAGCGGCGCGTTCAAAACTATTTTAATATAAAGTGTGATCCGTCTATTGCTTATGATCCGAATTTCAAGCCAGAACATAAGGAAAAATTTGAAGAACAACCGCGCCCGATTTCGCGCAAGAATTTCATAGAAGCCTGTCAGATTTTGATAGAGCGGGATGAGAAGGTTTTTGAGAGTATCTTTCGCAGAATGGGATTTTCTTATGACTGGGGTTTAAAGTATTCCACGATTTCGCCATTGGCAATTCGTATCGCGCAGGCAACATTTTTGAATCTTTACAAAACCGGCAATGTGAAATCTGTTGAGTCCCCGACCATGTGGGACACAGGATTTCAAACTGCGGTTGCCCAAGCGGAAATTGAAGATCGTGAAATTGCTGGTTTTTTCCATGATGTTCGATTTGCCGTGGATGGCGGCGGAGAATTTATTATTGCGACAACTCGTCCGGAATTTCTGCCGGCTTGTATCGCGATTGTTGCGCATCCTGATGATGAAAGATATAAAAGTATCTTTGGTAAGCAGGCAATTGTTCCCCTGTTCGGACATAAGGTTCCGATTATGGCGTCCGAGCATGCTAATCCAGAAAAAGGCACCGGCATTATGATGGTTTGCACTTTTGGGGATGCCGAGGATGTGAAGTTTTGGAAGGCCAACGGTCTGCCTTTGCGGCAAATTATAGGCCGAGATGGAAAAATATGTGACATTGGAATTTTTTCCAAGAGTGCGAATTTTGAAAAACTGGTCGGATTACCAGTAAAAGCCGCACGCAAAGCGATTACCGAAATGCTGCGCGAATCTGGTGATTTAATTGGTGAACCTCGGCCGCTGATGCATGCGGTGAAGTTTTACGAAAAAGGCGATGTGCCGATCGAGTTCGTCCCCAGCCGCCAATGGTTTGTTTCTTTGCTGGATAAAAAAGATGCATTACACAAAAACGGCGCGGCGATTCAGTGGACGCCAGAACATATGGGCAAGCGCTTGGAAAACTGGATAGATGGATTAAACCAGGACTGGGCGATTTCACGCCAGCGCTTTTTTGGCGTGCCGTTTCCGTTGTGGTACAAGCTGAATGGCGCGGGAGAACCAGATTTTGATAACCCAATTCTGGCGAAGTCTTTGCCATGTGATCCGATGGCGGAATGTCCCGCGGGATATACGGAGTCCCAACGCGGCCAACCGAATGGATTTATCGGCGATCCGGATGTGATGGATACTTGGGCAACAAGTTCGCTTACACCGAAAATCGCGGAAGCGGTCGCGGGTGTTGATCTTGGGACATTTGACGCGCGGCCACAGGCGCATGACATTATAAGAACTTGGGCATTTTATACGATTGCGCAATCGTTTATGAATGATAATCGGTTGCCGTGGAAACAGGCTTGGATTTCCGGATTCGTGTTGGATCCAGACCGCAAGAAAATGTCGAAGTCCAAGGGTAATGTAGTTGTGCCGGATGAACTGGTTGAAAAATATGGTGCGGATGCGGTGCGTCTGTGGGCGGCATCAAGCAAGCTGGGGATGGATGGCACTGCGGATGAGAAGATCATAGAGGCAAAACGCAAGCTGGTAATGAAATTCTTCAATGCGAGCAAGTTTGTGTTCGGATTCCCATTAAGCGAACTTTTGAAACTTTCCAAGGAGGAGCAGGAATCCAAAATAACATCGATGGTTGATAAATCATATTTTGCAAAGCTTTGCGCGATGGATTTGGAGTACAAAAAATACTTCGTGCAGAATGATTATACCGGTGCGTTGATTGCTGCCGAGCAAGCTTTCTGGGACTTCTGCGATAACTATTTGGAGATTGCGAAGGGTCGCGCATATGTCGGCGATGAATCTGCGTTGGCGAATTTGCTTTGCGCAATCATAACATTCTGCAAACTGTTTGCCCCGTTTATGCCGTTTATAACAGAAGAAATTTGGCAGGCTATTTTCGGTGGCTCTATCCACAATAAAATTCTATTGGAAATAAAAATAGATTCAGACGCAGGTGGATATGAAAAGCTTTGCGATCTGGTGTCCATTGTTCGTGGGGAAAAGACCAAGAATAGCTTCTCTATGAAAAAGCCGATTGCGAAATTAACGGTTGCCGATACTGAATTTTTCCATGCTGCTGAAACCGACATCAAAAATGTTCTGAATGTTGAAACTCTGGAATTTTCCGGCGACGAATTAGTCGGAGAGCTGGTTTGGGGTGAATAATTCCAACATAAATATGGGATCGAAATCAACAAGACACAATCGGAAAAAATTGATATAATAATGAAAGTTGTCCAAGGAAAAAAGGAGATGAAATGTCTAGTAATAAAAAAGCCGAAATTGGTAATAAATTGACCGGTATAAAATTCGGAAAGACAGGAGTAGAAGCAAAGAGAGAAAGAGACATGAAATTCAAGAGAGATAATAACAGAAGATTATACAGCAAATAAGTATGCAAAAGTATTATGAAAAGAAAATCTTAAAAACATACCAATGTGATCGGCATGGTTTTATTCGGCCGGTTATGCTAATGAACGAGCTTCAGTCAATTGCCGACACTCACGCAGAAATTCTAGGATGGGGGCGAACCTTTTGCCTAGCGAATAATGTTGCTTGGGTTGTTACGCACTATTTAGTGGAAATTGATGAATTGCCGCGTGATAGTGAAGAGCTTGAATTTATAACCTGGCCA
Source organism: Alphaproteobacteria bacterium (assembly GCA_009784275.1). Classification (GTDB taxonomy): domain Bacteria; phylum Pseudomonadota; class Alphaproteobacteria; order Rs-D84; family Rs-D84; genus WRCA01. The sequence continues at coordinate 37,740 of WRCA01000004.1, forward strand.
TCGCGTCATGATTCCCTAAAGGCTGCGCGTGATTTTGAAATTCGTGGCAATGACGGACGCGTCATAGTTCGCGCTACGTCACAGTGGGTAATGATCGATTTGGAAACCCGCCGTCCGATGCGTTTGTCCGAGCTGCCATCGGGTTGGGCCGTGATAGAAGAGCGCGCATTGGACTTACCCTTTGAAAAATTCCCGGATTTTGAAACTGAAACCTGCGCGGAGTTTCAAACACGCTATGACGACGTTGATGTGAACCAACATGTGAATAATGCGGTTTATGCATCTTGGGCGACAGAAAGCGTAGGCTTTGATTTCCGCGATTCGCATGCATTGCGCAAAATTTTCCTGAACTTTAAAAAAGAAATTCCAGCGGGGACAGATTCGGTCACTGTATGCACTGCGTTTGAAGGAAATGTTACGCGCCATAAAATCCTGACCCTTGACACCGAAAACGCGAATGTTGTTTGCGAATGGAAATAAAATTCAAAAATAAAAAATCCCCGTAAAAACGGGGAGTAAAAACTATAAGTCAACGGTGGCTTCACCGCGCGGCGGATACTGCGACCCGTTTGCGTCCCTTTGCGCGGCGACGGTTCAGGACATCGCGTCCGCTTTTGGTTTCCATCTTTTCGCGAAATCCGTGGGTTTTCACGCGGCGTTCGTTTGATGGTTGATAAGTTCTCTTCGTTGCCATAATTTTAAATCCTTATTTTCATTACTTGTCATTCCGTGGAGCGCGAAATCGTGCCGCAGGCACAGTATGAGCGCGAGCACGGAAAAAATCCTTGTTTGCCCCGGGATTTAATCACACTTTTTATTAAAAAGCAAGATAGTTGGTTAATTTTTTTCCGCAAGCCTTGATTCCAGATTTTTATAATCAATGACTTTTTTCATCATGTCTATGAAATCCAGACTTTTGTCATAGCTTTTGGCCATTTTTGCATCGACACAGACATTGTTTGCGATGTTTTTATTTTGCCGAAGAATTTTACCGGCGCGCTTCCGGTGATAGGATTCGATTTTTTTGAAATAGCTGATGTCGGTATTTCCCACAGATTCCAGGGTTATTCCAAATTCAGGCCCTTCTCTGGAGATAACTTCAAAAAGGTATTTTTTCAAGAAATCAGGGTCATCGTACAATATTGATTGCAGTGCGTGTCCTTCAACAAACATAAATGTCATTTTATCCATTCTTTTTACTTCTTTTCATTGATAAGTCCGGAAAATCCGGCCCATTTAAGGAACCGGTCGACAAGGCAAAATACAAAGAGGAACGAAATTATCCACATTACACTCGCCGCGGCGGAAACTGCTATTGCATTGCACATGCTAAAACCTTTTATTGTTGTCGTAAATATAGCACATTAATATTATTTGTCAAGCATGTTTAATGCTGTAAGTTCGTAAAAATAGGGGGTAAGAAAACTATAAATTCGCGCCTTTATTTCTTGACTGAAAGTGCTGGTTTTGCTATATTTCAGGCGCTAAAAAATAAGGAAACCGAGCGTATAAATATTAGGTTTTTTGCGGTGCAAGCAAAAAACCGTAATGTGCGTCGTGAGGTTGCGCGATTCGTATAGAATCACGCGCGAATATACGCAGAAGGAGCGAATATTTTATGTCTGAAACCCCCACGAATACCAATGAAATCAAGATTTTGCAAAGCCCCCTGGAAGTAGAGATGCGCAGCAGCTTTTTGGACTATGCTATGTCCGTTATTGTCGACCGCGCTTTGCCGGATGTTCGCGACGGGTGCAAGCCTGTGCATCGTCGTATTTTATACGTTATGAATGACGTCGCGCCGTCTACTCGGTCTACTGTGAAATCCGCCCGTATTGTTGGCGAAGTTATGGGTAAGTATCACCCCCATGGCGACAGCAGTATTTATGAAGCCATGGTTCGCCTGGGTCAGGATTTTTCCATGGGGGCTTGCTTGGTTCAGGGTCAGGGTAACTTTGGCTCTATGGATGGGGACAAAGCGGCCGCCATGCGCTATACCGAAGCACGCTTGTCAAAGCTGGGTGCATCACTGATGGACGATATGGATAAGGATACTATCGATTGGATGCCGAACTTTGACGGCAGCCTGCAGGAACCACAGGTTCTGCCCGCTAAATTCCCGAATTTTCTGGTGAACGGGGGCAGCGGAATCGCGGTCGGAATGGCGACAAATGTGCCGACTTATAATTTGGGAGAGGTTTGTAACGGTGTTCTGGCAGTATTGGACAATAGCGAAATTTCGGAAGAAGCGCTGTTTGGTATTATTCCTGGTCCAGATTTTCCAACTGGTGGAATTATGATGGGTCGCAGCGGCGCTTATAAAGCGCATACCACAGGTCGCGGCAGTGTTATTGTTCGTGCAAAGACTCATTTCGAAGAATTAAAAGACCGTCAGGCGATTATTGTTGATGAAATTCCTTATCAGGTTAACAAGGCATCATTGATTATAAAAATCGCAGAACTAGCAAAAGAAAAACGCGTCGAAGGGATCAGCGAAATTCGCGATGAAACCAGCAAGGAAGGTGTGCGTATAGTTATAGAGCTAAAACGCGATGCAATTGCGGATGTTGTTCTCAATCAGTTATTCCAATACACGGAATTACAAAATAGTTTTCCTGTGAATATGATGGCGCTGAACTTGGGCCGTCCGCTATTGTTTAATGTTCGCAAAGTCTTGGATGCCTTTATCGATTTCAGAATAGAAGTTATTCGCCGCCGCACTATCTTTGAATTAAATAAAGCGCGGAATCAGGCGCATACTTTATTGGGATTATCTGTTGCGGTTGGAAATCTGGATGAAGTTATCGAACTTATCAAAACATCGGAAAATCCAGAGGCAGCGCGTGAAGCACTGATGGCGCGCGGATGGAAAGCGTCCGACATAGAATCTTATATTAAATTAATCGATGACCCGAATACAGAATATGAAAACGGAATGTTTCATATGTCTGAAGAACAAGCGAAAGCAATTCTGGAATTGCGCCTTCATCGCTTGACGGGATTGGAACGTGAAAAAATCCATGCGGACCTGGTGGAATTGGGTGCAGTCATAAAAGGTTTATTGGAAATCTTGGGCAGCCATGAAAAGATTATCGAAATTATTCGCACCGAGACAACCGCGGTACGCGATAGCTGGTCTGTACCACGTCGCACAATTATCTCTGACGCCGAAGTTGATATTGATATGGAAGATTTAATCGCGCGCGAAGATATGGTGGTAACAGTTTCTAATACCGGATATATCAAACGCGTTGCGCTGGATACTTATCGCGCGCAGAAGCGCGGAGGAAAAGGGCGTAATGCAATGACGACCAAGGAAGACGATTATGTATCGCAATTGTTCGTCGCAAATACGCACACTCCGCTGATGTTCTTTAGTAGTAAAGGAATGTGTTATCGGTTAAAGACTTATAAACTGCCAGAAGCAGCAGCAAACGCAAAAGGCCGCCCGTTGGTGAACTTGCTGCCGTTGTCAGCGGGTGAAACGATAACCGCAATCTTGCCGGTGCCGGAAAATCAAGAAAATACTCATATGATGTTTGCGACCAGCATGGGCACTATGCGCCGCAATTCGTTTGAAGATTTTGAATCTATTCGCGCGAATGGAAAAATTGCAATGAAGTTGGACGAAGGAGAATCCTTGGTCAGCGTGATGCTATGCAACGATTCGCAAGATGTGTTCTTGTCTACATACCGCGGTCGTTGCATACGATTCCCTGTTAATGAAATTCGAGTATTTGCTTCGCGCAATTCCACCGGCGTTCGCGCGATTAAATTGGCAAAGGACGATAATATTATCGGTATGGCAATGCTTAATCATTCAGATGCTGATGCGGAAACACGCGCGGCCTATATAAAACAAAGTCGTGCTGCGCGTCGCGCAGCGGGCGCGGAAGAAGATGCAGGTGATGAAGAAGAAACAACAAGTGTTGTTCTGGGTGAATCGACCATGGCCGATATGGCGCGCGACGAACAGTTTATCCTGACCATCAGCGAAAATGGTTTTGGTAAGCGCACGAGCTCTTATGAGTATCGTTTGACTCATCGCGGCGGCAGTGGCATCACGGCGATAAAACTGGGTGGGAAAAATACGGCCGTAGCAGGAAGCTTTCCGATTGATAGCGACCACGATATTATGATGGTGACGGATGGCGGAAAAATTATCAGAACTCCGGCTGACGCGGTACGTATCGCTGGTCGTTCTACAGCCGGTGTGACGCTGTTTAAAACCGCCGCAGGCGAACGCGTCATCAGCGCAACCGCGATTGAAAAGGAAGAGGGAGAGGAAGGAGAAAATGTCCAAATACCTGAATAAAATTATCGTAATTGCTTTATGTGCTTTTGTCGTCGGATGCTCTACCGGCGTAGGTGTTGGGGTATCAAGCGGCGGCCGCACGAACGTTTCAGTTGGAACCGGGATAAGGCTATAGGAGAGGTAAATTTTATGAATGAACCATTTATTTCTATTAACGAGCTATCAAAGCGCCTTGACATTCCGGCGTATACTCTGCGGTATTGGGAAAAGCAATTTCCGACCGCGATAAAGCCCACAACTGGTGCGGGTGGACGGCGTTATTATCGCCCGGAAACCATTGCTGCGCTGGAGGCCATAAAAACATTGCTTTATGATCGTGGGATGACTATTGCTGGTGTGAAGAAATTAATAAAAGATGGAAAGCTGGCGGACCTTGATATAAAACCAGTAGTCGCAAGCGGTAAAAAAAATGAGAACCCTGCGCATAAATCTGCAGGTATTAAAAAAGCAATCGATCTGCTGGAACTTGCCAAGGCAGAACTGGTATAAAAAACGCCCCAATGGGGCGTTTTTTATTTCTTTTTAGTTTTTGTTTCTTTTCCTATAAGTTTTTTCAGTTCTTTTTTAGCTTCTTCATGCTTTTCCAGCGCGCGTTTTTGAACTAATTTCAGCAATTTTGGATTTTTCATTGTTGGAACATTTTCCAAAGTCCACTTTATCCTGTCCAGCGTCGTATATGAAACGAAATCATTGTTTACGATTTCCGTTAAAACTTCGAAATCCAAACTATAGGATAGATACCGAAGGTCTTGTCTGTTTTCAGTCTGTTTGACATGATCGATAATTTCTTCGGGAGATTGTTTTTTGAAGAACTTGCTCATCTGTGGCCCAGAAAACAAAGTGGGCACAACTAATGGTTTAGGTTTTTTGAGTGTTTTTTGCGAGACTGCCATAATTTCCTCATTTTTTGTTTTCTCTCTCGCCGTGGGTTTAATATAGCATATGTAGAAAGTTTGTCAAAGAAAAAACCGCCTGTTGGCGGCAAGTTGTTAATAAGGAAATTATTTGTCTTTGGCACTCCCAACGGGAATCGAACCCGTGTTTCCAGAATGAGAATCTGGCGTCCTAACCGCTAGACTATGGGAGCAATAAAAATATTCTCGAACCCGTGTTTCGCTTGGCTTTGCCTGCGCGTATCCTCCTAGTTATTCGAACTTCGCTACGCTCGTTCTCATATACTCGGATTCCAGAATGAGAATCGCCGCAATCTAACCGCTAGACTATGGGAGCAATAAAAATTATTGGTTGGGGCGCACGGATTCGAACCGCGATAAAGAGAACCAAAATCTCTTGTCCTACCGTTAGACGACACCCCAGAAAGCCTTGGGATTATAGCTGAAACCTTTTATAAATCAAATAAAATTTGACAATTATCTGCTGTAGCTAGCAAATGGGAGGGTCGGATTAAACGCATAAACAAGAGGACCATGGAGTTTAACATATTCCTCGTCTTCCTTTTTCCGCTCTTCTTTTAATATTTTAGAATTTTCATTGAATAAGTTAATAATTTGTGATTTGGAATACCTGATTCCTTTGAATATCTCGGCAGATTGAAGCAATGCAGGAGCAACATCATCGCTGGCCACTTTGCCATTAAGCTTTTCCAAGTCAGAAATCAGGACTTGCAATGTTGCGGCTTCATCAAAAATCCCTTCGGTAATAAGGCGCATTCCGGATGTTCCGCCGTTCTCGCTGATGTCATAAACTACATTTTTGAAATTATTGGTAGCATTTATGGCCGCCTGGCATGCCAAGTTGCGATTGTATAAAATTACCTTGGAGGTTGCCTCATCGATTTTTTTAGAACCAACGGCGAGCATTCGCTGCATACCCTTCATACCGGCATACATCCCAGCTTCGTCATTTGACCAAAATGTTTTAACTTTGCGAATTAATTTAATATCAGAAAACCATCTGCCGGTTTTGTATCTTAAAATAGCCATGAGCCAACCCTTTTATAACAGTGTCAAGGCACACAGCATAACAGATATCTGTCGTTTGTCAATTTCGAAAATCGGGAAGTAAAAGACTATAAGTCAGCTTACCGCTGCCATTTTTTATTGGTTGCAACCAGCTCTGTATCCATTGAAACTTCGCCACCTGCCTCGAGAACCATCAGCTCGCCTGCGCATATTTCCGCGTAATCCAAAGGCTCTGAAACAAAACCATCAAATTTGCCCGCTGCAACCCATGCCAAGTCCAATGCAGGACAGCCAGTGCAACGACAGCCTATGGCTGGAAATTCGGAACTGGTATTACAATTGCCCAAGCCAATCGTAAGATCATGCGGCTGGGATAAATTCGAAACATTTATTCTGGAGGAGTGGAACGCTTGATAAGCAAAAGCACCTGTCCCCGCTTCGGCGTAATACAATCTGTCATCGATTGGGGAATAAATCAGCGCTATTTTCGTTTCGTCATTACTACGCAACGCTAATGAAATTGCAAATAGAGGATTGCCCCGAACAAAATTTTCCGCCCCGCTTAACGCCAAGACAAATTCATCCCGGCCATCGCCTTGTTTGGAATAGTTCGGCGTTAATATTCCCGCCATCGGACGCACCAGCGTCAAATCTTGCAAGATTGCTTCTTCAATTCTCTGGGCTGCTTTTTTTACGAAATCGCGCGCGCCGGGCAGCGATTGCTGCAGATTTTCAACTTCCCCGAAATCGCGGCGCAGTCCCGCCCCAGTTCGCTGCATCGCTGCGAACATTTTATTTAATTCCGAAGAGCCTTTTATCAAGTTTTCCATAGTATCATGCCTGGATCCCCGGATATTTGCTGGATGATGCTATGCATCACTGCGCAAATTCCGGGGATGACAATTAATGAATCTTTGACTATTAAAACTTAAATCCGTCGAACTTTTTCTTGAATTCTGCAGCGCGTTGGCCTTTGTCGACCGCGGCACGTTGGCCTGTCCATGCGGAATGATTCAGGTTGTCCACCGACAAAACCAAGTCTTTTTTAACGGAAGAATACATTTTAACGGTCTTTCCGTCGGTCCGGGTAACTTTTATCTCGTGATATTCCGGATGAATGCCTTTTTTCATATCGATACCTTTTTGCTAGCGCCGGCAATTATACAGGGAAATTTTAAAAAATCAAGTTTTCTATTAAAAAACCGCTATGAAAGCGGAGACTTTTAACAGTGTCCAACACAACCAAGGTAAAAATTTCCTGTGGATTCTATAAAGTTTTGGAATTTGCTTTGGTTTTTTCCGGAAAATAGCGCCAGAATAGTGCCGGATTCGGTTGCCAGCATATCTGAAACTGTTACCCCTACGGCGGCAACTTTCTTGAAAAACTGGTTTGTGGGGTAAATTTCTGCCGCGAATAACTGGGTTTTCTTGTCTGATGCTTCTTGCTTTTTATCCCCGACTATTACCATCAGCTGGCAATCCTTTGACACCGAGATTTTCTCGCAAATTTTTGCGCTGCCACCCAATAATTCCCCCCACCAGCCACAAGAATTTGAAAATACAGGATAATAAAGGACGGCGTCCGAGTTAGCTTTGAAGAATTCCGCCATATCGAAATCACCCGATTCAACACGTGGCATTTCGCCATGCTGATCGGCAATTGTACGCCTCGCAGATTGATAAGGGTCGGTATCACGCGCCCGCGATTTAGGCCAGAACAAAACAGGGGAACACGGTGTTTTATAACTCATCAGGGAAAATTATATCAGATTCGGAAGTAGAAAAAAATCCCGCCCAGAAAAATAAATTTCTTGACTTTTCCCCTCACTTACTAATCTTCTTCCACCATTCTTTAGTGTTCTTCCAAACCTTATCAAGGTCTTCGCGGGCTTTTTTATAATAATCTTCCGGTATTTTCACTTCGCCGAACAAGGCCTGAACCAATGCAGGTATGGAATTCATTAACATCGCCAGGAACAGTCCCATCATGACTATTGTAATAAGGCTGCCGTTGTTCATCATCAGCCCTTTTACCAAGTAATGCGAATCGTTTCTCTCCAGCGCATCCAATAAAATACTGGCGCCTTGCCATTCCCCAAACGCCGCATTCAGGAACAAGACCGAAAATGCGGTGAAAATCCCGACCATGGCAATCCCCAGGGTATCTTGTATAACCTGATCTATAATGACTTTTGGGCCATCCCCCAATTTTACTATCTTCCAGTCGCCAAACAGCCAAGACAACATCATCAGCGGCAGCATAACCAGGTTCATCGCCAGTTTGATAAAGGTTTGCAAAAAATATAACGGCACGGGTATCAAAGCGAAGAAAAACAGGACTATGATAAACATTCCCGCCAGGAATAACGCTACATTTGGAAATATTGGAATTCCTATGATTATCTTGTGCATGTATTCATGGTTAAACGCCATATTCATCAGCGTCCAGCCGGCGGTCAGACCCAGCCCCGTCATCTGATGAACTTGCCCCAATTGGCATGCCATATTATGGCGCAGCTTTGGTGAAAAAGCGCCAGCCTCGGCCGCTTTCGCATCCCTTGAACTGGGGTCCATCACGGCGGTTGTAACAAGGCATGCTTCAAAGGAATATTCGTTTTCAGTGCCCTTTGCAAATCCTTGATCTACTGCATGACCAAGTGAAAGTCCGACATTGAATATAGGCTCTATCGCTATGTTTGTTATAAGTCGCGGCAGAGGCATTGCGAACAATGCAATTACAAGGGTTAATTTTACCGCGTGACTGCCGAATTTTCCGGCAAGATTCCAAGCATCAGGCTGATCGCCCAATCCTATATATCCTTTTATAATCTCCCAACCGAAATAAATTGCGGTTAGTGCGAGCGCAATTGGAATACAAACTTCGCCTATGGCGGAATAAATCCGCGGCAATATATCCGACATTATCAACATGATATCGTTGAACATTCCACAAGACCAGCAGCTGGAAAAGAAAGACAATGCATCATGCAGGTTAACCGGCGCCATGGACCGATAAATAGAAAATCCCGCGATAAGGGCGCCACCGCCGATGGCGCCAATGGCCAGCGGAGCAATCGCCCCTGCCGACAATGGCAGAAAGGATAGAAAAATTATCCAAAATTTTTTAAAACGGTTCATATTTATGGACGCGATATTCGTTTAATTATATCACAATTACAAAGGCTTTTTATGCTATAATCAGTGTTGAATGAAATTCGTGAAAAGAATTCTTTATTTGTGCTCGGTTATTTGCGCGCTGTGCTTTGTGCCGCAGGCGGCATCAGCCGCCGCATGGGGTATTGTAGATAGTTTGGATTTATCCAGGTTTATCCCGATTGTTTTAGATTCATTTATGTCGGTCGCCATGGCGGGTTATGAGTTCTTTGTGGGTGATGGCGACGGCATCATTTATTTGTTTGTTTGGGGATGGCTGGGGATGACAATCGGATTGTATCTGGTTAAGATGTATTTCCCGCAGAATTGGCTTTCTTTCTTGGGGATAAAAGGCGGCGGGCAGATGTGGGGCGACAAAGCAAGCGCAAAGACTATATCGGAAGACTTGGTAAAGCCCGCTATTCGCGCAATCTTGGCTGCTGGTTTATTTTTGCAGATACAGCCGCAGACTGTAACCAAATTCGCCGTAGATCCATTTTTAAAATTCGGTTCTATTTATGTTCACAGCATTTCAGAAAGTATAAATCAAATGAATCTGTCCCCAGGGGCAGAGCCCGTGCCATGCCCGGACAGCATCTTGAAGAAAGAATATATCTCGCCGGAATCTTGTCAGTTCTTGGTTCAGCCGGTTGCTGATATTACGCGTGTGAATAATCAGATTATAAAACGCGGGATGAGCTTTATCACCAGTGGATTGACGGGACTGATGACCCTTATACCGCATGGCGGACGCGACATATTAAATCTGATAACGGGGATTTTCTTGGTTTGGGCATTTGTCGCCAGTAATTTCTTTATGGCTTTGCTGATAATCCAGGCAATTTTCGAATTCGGCATGGCATTAATATTGTACCCGTTTAAGGTTTTGATGTTTGTGGCAAAGCCGAAAAATCCAGACAAATGGTTGGATCCTTGGAATGTATTCGGTGAAAAAGGTGGGATAATAGAAAGCCTTAAGAAACTGGTTGTCACAATGATCGCGTGCATGTTTATATTGGTTGTGAATATCGCGGCGGTAAAGGCTTTGTTCAATTTCAATCATTCGACATTTGTTGTTGCGGCTGGTGGCAGCGCATCCAGCAATGTTCCGGTTGTCGTAAATCAAGCGATGGGATTTGGCCAGCATTCGGTTATTTGGCTGTCTTCATTGCTGACATTCTTCCTTATGTTCAAAATTTTTGAATTAACAAGAGGCCAGCTGATGGTTTATGTCGGTGAAGGAAGCGATGACCTATACAAGAAAGCATCTGGCGATGCAAAGAACGCTTGGAAGAAAACTAATGAATGGCGCAAGAATATTGGAAAAGCGCTGGGGTGGGTAAAGAAGAAATAGTTATGGATCATTTTATTGATGTTTTTGTCGGAAAAACTGTGAAATGCTGGAGCTGCCCCGTCTTCGACCAGCTGTTTCAAGTTATCAGCGCGGCTGCCGCGGCGATTTATAACCAAATGGCATTGCTGGCGGCTGTTCTTTTGTGCGTATTTGTCGCGTTCTATGTTTTGTATTCGGTTGTTCAGAACTGGAAGTCCGACAAGATGGATCCAACTTATCAAAAATATCTGAAACCTGTGATGGTCAATTCTTTGTTTGTAATAGCTCTGTTGGGGCTGGGGGTTATGGTGCCCAGGTTTATTACAAGGATTACTTTCGAACCTGTCGCAAATATAACCTTGGTCTATACCCAGGCAATGATGAATACCGACGAACAAAGCATTTCGCAAAAAGTTGATTATCCAGTAGAGTCAATGGCAGACGATGGATTTTATCGCCCAGAGTTACGCAATAGCATTATTATGCTGATGAAGACCAGCATTACCCAATTCCAAGCAATGATCAAGATGGGAATGGTTGTAATGGATCATGCGTTTACTTGGAAGGCCTTTTATGGCATTGGGGCGCTGATAAAGCATATAATGCTATTTTTTATGGGGCTTTATATCGTCTGGGCGTTTTTCAAGCTGTTCATAAAATTCTGTTTTTATTTTGCCGATGTAATCATAGACCTGACGTTCTTTGCATTTTTCTTTCCGATAATGATGGTTCTGTGGGTGTTTAATAATTCGGAGTCTGCGGATTGGATAAAAAAACTAAACAGCAATGTAACGCCAGGCTATTTCAAGAATGCCATAAATTCCATAGTTTCCCTTGCGACCGTTGTGATAACTTATATCGTGATAATGACGATTATCGCAAAATTCTTTTCCAGTCCCGGTGCAGACAGCGCGGAACTGGCGCGAAATATTATGGATGGCAGCATTTTCGCGGGCGACTTTTCCGATGACAACTTGGCGATGCTGACATTGGGCGGAGTATTGGTCTTGGTCTATATCGTGCAGTATCTGGCGGATAATATAAAGCAAGTATCCAAGATGATAACCGATACTTTCGAAATCGAAGAAAGGCATGCTATTGGCGACCAATTGGGCGAAGACGCGTTAAAGGTCGGCAAAAACACATTTGATTTTGCAAAGAATACAGGAAAAATTTTATGGGCTGCTGCGACCGGACAAGAAACCAAAAAAGAAGAGAAAAAGGAAGGCGGGGGCGATAAAAAGGACGAGAAAAAAGGGGCGAAAGCCGAAGAAGAAGAGACAAAAGAAAATAAGTAAATGCTGAAAACAAAACTTATCTTAACAGCTGTTCAAGTTCTTATGTGGTGCATCGCGGTTGGCGTTGGCATCTGGTATTTATCCAGCAGCATAAATGGTGATTCAATTACTTATACCAGCCTGACTAGTTTCATGCAGGCAACAGGCGCTTGCTCGTCTGCCCCCGGCGCGACAGAGGTCGCTTGTGATATTTCAAAATCGAATGGATGTTTCCTGTGTCCTTATGTAACCCAGCTGTTCAATGTCATAGGTTCGGCCACCAAAAGTTTTTGGGATGCATTGGTGGGAAATCTGTGGATATTACTGGCATTAGGTTTTATTGTTTTTCTGTTTATTCATACTTTCAAAACTTTGCAGGAATCGAATAAACAAAATATCGAAATGGGCACGGGGGAAAGGAAACTCGATTTTGAAAAATGGTTTAAGGGCGTGCGCGACCAAGGCATTCGTGTATTGCTTGTTGGGGCTTTTCTGGGGGCATTGGGACTGGGTGGAACTGCGGCATTAAGGGCTGTATCAGATATCACCATTCGACCGGTTATGTATGTTGGGGCAGAACTATCGATGGCGGCAACCGGAACGATCAACACGGCACATTGCCCGGCGCTTGATAATAGTACAGTAAAAGAAAATAATATCATTGGGCCAGCACTGCGGCCGTTCATGTGCGTGGTAGGAAATATAAGCACTGTTATCTTGGCGGGCGCTGCCGCAGGCTTTTCATTGATGAATTTTACCTGGATGGGAATGGGGGGGGGATTATTCACCTGGATGGCCGGTCTTGCACTGGTGATAATGTTTTTAATAATCGGATTCAGGATATTTTTTGATATTTTGAATGTAGTATTTCGTCTGGTATTCATCATAATTTTTCTGCCTATCTTCATCGCCAGCTATGCATTTGAAAATGTTTGGGGTGTGTTAAAAGGCGCGGTTGGCAAGGGCGTGGAGATGTTGGTTAACTGCGCGACGCGTGTGGTTGCGATAACTCTGAAGGTATTAATCATTTATGCAATTGTTGTTTTTGCTGCGGATGAGTATGGATTTTCCGCGATAACGCCGCCTGTGATTGCTGGCGGGCAGTCTGCGGGCAGTTCTAAAAACATTGTCATTGCGGCGATATTCGAAAAGTGCGAGAAAGTATCGTTGGTCAATGATGTGATGGACAAGAGTTTGTTCAAAGCCTGTTGGGATAAAGAAAGGGCAGTGGTGGAAATGACAAATCCCAGGGCGTTTGACTTCATGAGGAACGGCTGGGAGTTTCTGATGATGATGATCGGAATATTCTTTATTTATTTCTATGTGGTAGAGAAGAAGATAGACGACATTCTGGTCAAAGATCAATTCAGCGGCAAGGACGGCGCATTAAACTTGGGCAGCACCTTCAAAGAATTCGGGCAAAAGGTTTGGTCGATTCCCCAAGGGATGACCAAAAAAATCACGGACGCGTTTGGAAAGAAATGAAAAAGTTAAAATTATTTTTATTTTTGGCTTTTGGCTTTTGGCTTTTGGCTTTTTCCGCCCAGGCAGAAACAAATTTGCCGTCGCCTGGGGAAATCGGGAATTATGGTCTTTGGGCGACCGAGCATAACCAGGAACTGCTGACTAATAACCTATTCGATGATTTGCAAGAGTTTCAAGGGGACGCTCAAAAAGCCGGTGGAAAAGATTATGTGCCGATCGAGGCAAGGGTCGGCAAGGTTTTTGTCAGCGCACTGGATATGATTGGTAAAGCGCTGGCTGACAGCTTGTTCTATTTTGTTCAAATTTTGTTGGTGGCACTGCTGGCGTTTTGGATATTATTTGAAACCTATAACATGATGCAAGGCGATCGTGATGTGAAAAAGCTGGCAAAGGAAATCGCAACAAAAGTAGTTTTTGTTTCCATCTGGCTTTGGGTGCTTTCGAATAATCCGGGCGAAATTTTTATGACTATTTTTGGGCCGATAATTACCGCCGGTGCATATATGTCGAATCTGATACTTAATTCCATTACGGGCGCGGCCAGTGCGGATACTTGCGAGGCGATCAAGGATTTCATAGGCAATACCGGTAATTCGATAGTTTCATCGTCCCATACTGCGGAATTGATTTGCTTGCCAACGCGCCTGTCTGGATTTTTCTATAAATGTGTTGGTATAGGGTTTAAATGGATGGGCTATGGTATTGGACACAGCGCGTTGACTTTTGTCGCGGGTGCGGTTTTTGTTGTTATATTTGCGATAAATATTTGGAAGTTTGCGTTGCTGGCGTTCGGGGTAATTGCGGACTTGTTCTTGGCTATTCTTTTACTACCTTTTACCGCAATTACAGAATGTTTTGGCAAGGGTACAAACTATAAGGGAATTCCGGGCGATATCTTCAAGGCCTTTGCGGGGATTTTCAAATACGCGGGATTATCGGAGCAGATCCAACGTTTTATCCGTGCGATAATTTATTTCATAGTCCTTGCGATTGTTGCGGCAATTGGCGCGGCTTTGTTGGGCGGCGTTGTGGGCGCGAGTTTGGATGCGGCGACCCCATCGGTCAAAACAATCGACGGTTTTATGCCGGTCTTGATAGTTGGATGCTTGGTTGCTTATCTGGTTAACAAAGCGGCTGATATAGCAACCTCCCTGGGGGGCAAGATAGACGATTCGTTTGGTAAGACTGTTGGCGAAGACTTGAAAAAAGCTTGGAAAGCCACGACAAAGCAAGTTTCCGACTGGCGGAAAATTTTCCAAGAAAAGAAAAATAAATAATATATAATCGGGAAAAAGGGTAAAGGATGTTTACAGGATTGTTAGAAAATTTGGGATATGAATTTACTGGTGGCGCGCTGTTCGCGGCGGGTTTTGCGGCCGCGTTTCTGATCATGATAGTTTTCGGCCGCTGGTATATAAACGCTATGCGTCGCTGGCAGAAAAAAGGCCAACCAATCAGCGAAAATGTGCCGCAGTCGCATTTGGCCAAGGCAGGAACGCCTACATTGGGCGGCGGTCTGATAATTCTGGCGATGATTATATCCAGCATTCTGTTTATGGATTATCATAATCCGATGCCTTGGATTGCGATCGGTGCGTTGGTTTGGTTTGGACTGATAGGATTTGCTGATGACTTTAAAAAAGTTCGTAGCCAGGGAAGAAAGGCGAACAATGGATTGTCAAAACGGTCGAGGCTGGTACTGGAAGGCATCGGCGTAATTGTTCTGGCATATTTTATCAATCAAACAATGCCGATTTATCTTCCAGAATATTCACTGGCGTTTCCGGGCGGATATATTTTCCCGCTTGGGATATTATATTTTGTCTTGGCATATTTTGTTATCGCTGGGACGGCGAATGCAGCGAATATAACCGACGGTTTGGATGGTATGATAACCAAGATCAGTATACCAACATTGCTGGTGATGTTGGCGGCATTGTATGGGGCAACGCGCATCGGATTTGTACCGAATGCAATATTGTTGCCGACCGCAGGCGGGCTGTTCCCGGTGGTTGGTGCAGCGATTGGTGCACTGGTAGGATTCTTGTGGTTTAATTCCGCGCCGGCCAGCATTTTTATGGGGGACACGGGCAGTCTGGCCCTTGGTGGTTTTATCGGAACGGTCGCGATGTTGCTGAAAGTAGAAATTGTTATGGGCGTTGCGAGCCTTATGATGGTCGCGATTCTTGCATCCAGCTTTATTCAGACTTTTGTTTATAAGCTTACTAAAAAGAATGGTGTTGGGAAAAGAATTTTCAAAATGGCGCCGCTGCATCATCATTTTGAAATGGACGGTTGGCCCGAATCCAAGATAGTAGAAAGATTTTTTATAATTTCAGTTTTATTTTCAAGCGCGGCGCTGTTGCTGATGAGGATGTGAAATGCTACGTAGAAGCGAAGAGAGCAAGTTAACCAGTTGGTATTTCGAGATGGACCGGCGCTTGTTCTGGTGCGTAATCGCGCTGATTTTTGTCGGTATGTGGGCGATGGTATCTGCGGGAAGCGTTGCCGCGGAAAGAATGAATCCGCCGCAGCCTTGGCATTTTTTTCTGCTGAAAGCGATTCCGTTTTATATTATTGGTCTTATTACTTTGCTGGTATCATCGTTTTTAACAAAACGCCAAGTGCTGGCTGTCGCTTTTCTGAATGCGGCGATCTGCGGATTGCTTTTGATTGCGACCTTGGTGATGCCGGCCGCGGTCAAAGGTTCTGCGCGCTGGGTTAACTTGGGTTTTGCCAGCGTCATGCCCAGTGACTTATTAAAGCCAGGATTTATAATTTTAACGGCTTGGTTTCTAACGCGTATGGAAAAGCTGGCGCCAGGTGATATATTCTTTGCGAAAAGAGCATGGAAATGGGATGGCTGGCCGCTGTATATGGCATTCTTTCTGCCAGCATTGTTGATTATTCTGACTCATCCAGACTTTGGGTCGTTCATTCTGTATTTGGTTGTGTTTGCCGCGATGATTTTCCTTGCGGGACTGCCGTTGTATTTCCTGCCTATTTTCGGTGGCGTTGCCGTTGGCGCGGGAATATTCGCGTTCTTTACAATGTCCCACGTCAGAATGCGAATATTGGGCTTTCTGGGAATGGCGGGCGGCGGTGATAATTACCAAATAAAAAAATCGGTAGAGGCAGTTCAGAATGGCGGCCTGTTCGGCAGCGGGGAAAGCAGCTTTATCAAACAGTCATTGCCGGACGCTCATACAGACTTTGTATTTTCCGCCATTGCGGAAGACTCTGGCGCTATTATAGCAAGCGTTCTGTTGCTGGGATTTTTATATGTCCTGAAGCGACTGGCGGCGGATGCAGTTGGCGCAAAGGATAAGTTTGTATTTTATGCTTGTGGCGGGTTATTTGCGCTGTTTGGCACCCAGGTATGCATCAATGTCATGTCTGCGCTGGGTTTGTTCCCCCCAAAAGGAATGACTTTGCCATTTGTTTCTTATGGTGGTTCGTCATTCGTAGCGTTTTGTTTAATGTTCGGTATGATTCTGGCATTGGTCAGAGAAGATAAATGGAAATAAAAATGAAAATATGGATAGCAACCGGCGGTACCGGCGGGCATATTTTTCCAGCGTTAAGCGTAGCCGAAGAATTGGTGCGGCGTCATCAGCGCGTCATAATATCCAGCGATGGACGCATGATGGCACTTGTAAAAAAAGAAAAGCCAGCGCGGGCGGGCACGGCCTTTGTCTGGGCATCGGGTGTTGGCGCGAAAGACAAAATACATCAAATGCTTGCGCTGATGAAAATAGGGCTGTCGGCAATTGCATTAAGTTTGCGCTTTATGATTTTCAGGCCGGATAGGGTGGTTGCATTCGGCGGATATGCCAGTGTGCCGGTGATTCTGGCGGCACGACTTTGGAAAATTCCAACCTTGTTGCATGAACAAAATGCGGCCATTGGGCGTGCCAATAAGTTTGCCTTGCGTTGGGTTGATGTTTTGATGGCCAGTTTCCCGACAATAAAAGATTTGCCAAAGACAAAAGCGAAGGTTGTTTATACTGGCCTGCCTGTTCGCAAGGAATTTTTATCAGTCGGACCACAAACAAAAAACAGCGATCAACGACTGTTGATTACCGGCGGGTCGCTGGGCGCGGCGATTTTGGACGAAGTGGTGCCAGCGGCAATTGTCGCGTTAAAGAAAAGGCCTTTTGTCGTTCATCAAACGCGTCCTGAAAATGTGGCGCGACTGCAAAGGTTTTATGCCAGCAATGGGATAAAGGCAAATGTTCTTTCGTTTATTCGCGATATGGCAAATGAAATTGCCGCGGCAGACCTGGTCATAGGACGTAGTGGCGCGTCTACAGTGGCAGAGTTGCAGACGGTGGGCAGGCCCGCGATTCTTGTGCCATTGTCCATAAATCCGGATCAGGCAGCGAATGCCGAAAGCTTTGCTGCAACTGGCGGAGGCATCGCAATTGCGCAAAGCAAGTTTACGGCAAAATGGTTAACTGCTATATTAGATGAGCTTTTCAGCAATCCCGCGCGTCTGAAAAAGATGGCGGGAAAAGCCAAAATCTCGAACGATGCTGTTACGAAAATCGTCGAAGAAGTTCTGAAAAAGTAAATCGTCTTTCCGGCTGAATTTTTTCCTTGCAAATTAATTTATTATAAGTAATAATCATTATAAATTATAATAATTTATTATAAGGTTTAAAAGTGCCAAAAAAAGAATTTGTAAGACTTATCGAAATGAATATGCGGGCGGTGGATAGAATGTCGGATAGGCTAAAGGCCCCCACGGATCTTATCGGATATTCGCGTCAGCAGATTCAGTTGATCGTCCGACTGCATGTATCGGGGCGTTCGAAATTAAAGGATGTCGCGCGGCGCGAGATGACACCCGCGTCAAATTTATGCGCTGTTTTCAAAAGGCTTGAAAATGATGGAATGATTCTCCGCGAAATCGATAAATCGGATCGTCGCGATGTTTGGTATTCCGTAAGTGCCAAGGGTGCGAAACTGGCCGAACAAGCAATAGATCTGCTGCGCGAACGTGTTGCGGAATTTTTTTCCGGAATCAGCCGGGAAGATGAAATCAGGCTTACCGCGGCCCTTAAAACAATAAACGAACTGCTTAATAAAATGGAAGAATAAAATGAAGAAATTACTTGCGTCTATATTGGCGGGTGTGTTGATGTTGTCTGGCGCGCACGCGCGCGATTTATCTTTTGAACGTGCTGTCGAAATGGTTATGGCAGAATCGAATGATCTGAAAAAGGCTGATGCGAATCTGAAAAAAGCCGAGGCTTCATTGGATGCCGCAAATGCGAACCGTTGGTTCAAGGTCGAAGGTAATGCGACTTATATGAATCTGGTTAATGTCAGAAAACCTTTCAGTTCCGAAGGGGTAGATTTACCGCCAGAACTGGGTGGCTTGATTGCCCAAATGACAGGGGCCAGTCAGCATGTTTCTATCCCGGATAATATCTTTATGGCGGGTGCGACCATTACTCAGCCGATTTATACTTTTGGAAAGATAGGAAACGCTGTGGATTCAGTACGCAGTGCGATAAAAATGTCAGAAAGCGGGAAAGAGCTGGCACGGCGCGAAGTTCGATATGCTGCTGCGCAATTGTATTGGACTGCGAAGATGACGGACGGACTGGTTGAAATTGCGGAAAAATCTTTAAGCGATGCCATTACTGCGCGAAAAAAACTGACTGCCGCGGGACGCGCATCGCGTGCGAACCTTGTAAAGATAGAAGCCGATGTCGCAGCAAAAGAAATCAATCTTTCGGATGCAAAATTCAACCGTGATGCAGCGCATCGGATGTTGAAGATCATGGCCGGGATTTATGTCGGGGAAGAAATGAATTTAACGACCGATTTCCCAAACAGCTTCGTTCATCTGAATGCCGGGGAAATAGATTCTCCCGAATGGGACATGCTGGGCGAGCAAATCAAGATGAATGAAGCCTTGGCGTCCAGCAAACGCGCCGGTAATTATCCGACCCTGGCGGCAATGGCGTCTTATAATTATGTCGCGATGCATACTGATTATGAACTGTGGCAAGGCAACAAGGCACAGAATGCTTATTGGGGATTGGCATTAAGCGTGCCTATTTTCGATGGCGGATTGAATCGCGCAAATGCTACAATTGCTGCGCAGGATGCAGAAGCCGCGCGTCAGGACTTGGACAAGTCTAAAAAAATAAAATCCGAAGAATACAACACTGCGGTTCATAAATATGACCATCTGCGCGGGAATCTGTCAGCGCTGAATAACGCGCGAGATCTGGCAGAGAAAGCGTATGGATACTCGCGCGATAGATTTGCCGCAGGTCAGACCAGCGCGGTTGAACTATCTGATGTATCTGCCGCTTTGGCGCAAATGGATATCGCAGTTCTGAATGCAAAATACAACCTGCTGATGGCAGGCGAACAAGTTAAAAGATTAACGAGATAATATGAAAAAATATATTTATATCTTATTGTCGATTATTATCGCGGCCTGGGTAGGATACCGGGTTTACGCGATTTATTCGGAAAGTCAGCGCGAAGTTTTTAATGCCGCGCGGGTTTCGGAAAAGACCGTCGAAACAATGGTCGCGCATGAAGAAATGGGCGTGCTGAAAGAACCGTTGTTTATAAAAGACAATCGCGCTTTTGTATCTCATTCTCGCATTCGTAAGTTTGGCGTTGGTCAGCGCATTGGCGCGGGACATATAATTTCTGTATCCAGCAAATTAGATTTGGATACTGGGATGTATCTGATAAAAACAGCAAATGTCGAAGATGGGGAGCAATTTGCAGAAGCAAAATATACCGGCTTCTTTATCCCGATTTATGCAGTCACAGATAGCACGGTTATGGTTTTGGAAAACGGGATTGTTGCTCTACGTGAAGTGAAAATAATGAATCAAGATGCCGAATGGATATTGGTCTCTCATGGTCTGAATGATGGCGATATTGTGGTTCTGTCCAAGGTAGAAGCCGGAACAAGGGTGCAAAGCAATGATTAAATTTTTCGTCCGGAATCCGGTTACTACAATTATGTTTGTTTTGCTGTGGGTTGCACTTGGGATTGTTGCGTACCCCAGAATGAATGTGGAATCGCGTCCTGCGATTGACTTTCCCATGGTAACGGCCAGCTTTGTATATCCGGGCGCATCGCCGGACGAAGTTGAATCCCAGGTTATCAAGAGAACAGAGGACGCAATGTCCGAAGTTGCTGGTGTTAAAAAGATTACTTCCCGGGCATTTGAAAACGGCGGTTTTGTAATGGCTGAATTTAACCTGGGCGTGAATGTTAATGACAAAGCGGGGGAGGTCAAAGCAAAGCTGGATTCTATCGTGGGCGAATATCCGTCCGAATTAAAAACTCCAGTGGTGGAAAAACTAAATCCCTTGCAGGAATCTGTTTTAGATATCGTACTGACCGGTGCGGATGTTCGTGATCTGGAGCAGTTTACCACAGATGTTCTGTCACGCAAGATTACGGCGGTTTCTGGCGTCGCCAGCGTTTCGGTATATGGCGGGGACAAGCGCGCAATTCGGGTTTTTTTGGATCCTGAATTAATGGCTGCGCGCGGCATAGCAATTAATGATGTTGTCGGTGCCTTGGCGGTGCATAACCTGAATGTTCCAGGGGGCAAGCTGGAATCAGGCGAAGATTCGAATGTAGTGCGCTTTGTCGGTGAATTTACCAGCGTTAATGATATTGCAAATTTGCAGATGACAACATCCGAAGGCCAGGTTTTGCGCCTTCGTGACATCGCCAAAGTGGAAGATTCCGTGCTGGATAAAAAGACAGGTGCGCGGCTGGATGGAAAGCCCGTGGTTATTGTTTCTGTTGTGAAGTCTTCGGATGGCAACGCGATAAAAATATCCAAAGCATTGCATAAGCAAATGCCGGAATTGCAGCATACGATGGATGAATATTTTGCGGACAATGCCCAGGCAGCCCAGCCCAGCATGCAAATCATATCGGACTCATCCACAGCAGTGCAGAAAGAAACAAGCGGCACGGTGTTTGACATAATACTGGGGCTTGTTCTGACGGTAATTACTCTGCTGGTGTTCACACGCAATTGGCGAACTACTGTAATTGCAGGGGTGATGATACCGGCGTCACTTGTTGCGGGATTCTTCTTTATGGATATGTCGGGCTTTACGATAAATGCGATGACATTGCTGGCCATGGCAACTGCATTGGGGACGCTTATTACCGACGCGATAGTACTGATCGAATCTGCACTGGGGTTGATAGAGCAAGGATATGATCCGGAAGAAGCGGCAGTTTTGGGGACAAAGAAAGTCATGGTTCGAATCTTTGCAACGATTGCGACGCACGTAGTGGTGTTCTTGCCTTTGGCGTTTATGGGCGGAATCGCGGGGC
Organism: Alphaproteobacteria bacterium; assembly: GCA_009784275.1. GTDB lineage: Bacteria > Pseudomonadota > Alphaproteobacteria > Rs-D84 > Rs-D84 > WRCA01. The sequence continues at coordinate 59,572 of WRCA01000004.1, forward strand.
AGTTTATGAAGCAGTTCGGACTTTCGGTTGTGTATCTGGTTCTGATTTCATCTATGTTCAGCTTTACTCTGACGCCGATGATGATCGCGAAAATTTTGAAAAAGAAAAAGGGAATAAAGAATAAGAAGAAAACCATCCCTGCCGCTAAAAACACTCTTTCATGGTTTAGGCCGTTTTATGATTGGCAGCTGAAACATCCTTGGCGTGCGGTCGGCGTTGCTGCATTAGTTCTGATTTTATCAATAATTCCTATGCGCTGGGTTGGGAATGAGTTTGCGCCGAATACCGATGTAAATGAAATTACCGTTACAGCCCGTAGTAGTTCCGGTGCGACGTTCCAAAAATCCGAAGCAGTCGCACAGGAAATCGAAAAGAGGCTGCAAGGTGTTGAAGGTATTGAATTCGTATCCATCAAAATCGGTGACCGTGGTACTCAAAATATAAAGGCAAAGGTCGGGCTGGTTCCGCGTACGACCCGTAAAATGTCTGACAAGCAAATTGCGAGAGAGATATTACCGCGTCTTTCAGAAATTCCAGGCGTAGAAATTCAAGTTCGCGCAGGTCCCGGAATGTCCGATGCAATTTCCAGTGATATGGTTCTTAATATTGTTGGGGATGATGATGCAAAGCGGGAAGCCTATGCGGCGCAAGTTTTGGAAATACTGAATCAGATTCCGGAAATACAAAGCGCGGTTCTGGCTTCGCAAAAACCTGGCACTGAATTGAAGTTCATTCCAAATGATGAAAATATGAAATTCTGGGGCGTGAAAAATATGACGGCTGGCGGGGCATTGCGTACCGCTTTATATGGCAATGACGATTACAAATACAAGGAAGGCGGCAATGAATATCCGATAGTGATGGAGCTGGCGCCCGCCTATAAAAACCACGCTATGTTCAACAGTATATTTGTTGGCACGCCAAAAGGACTGGTATCATTATCCGAGCTGGGCGATATAGAACAAGGTGCGGCCAGTCCGGACATTCGCCGTGTGGATAAAAACCGAATTACCGAAATAGATATTAATTTGGGTAAGTCTACCATCGTGCCTGTACAAAGAAAAATAGAAGGCAAGCTGTCCGAAATGAAATGGGATGCGGGATACAGCGCTTCGTTTGGCGGAATGTCAGAAATCCAAGACGAGTCCGCCGGAGAAATGACGAATGCGTTTTTGCTGGCGACTATACTCACCTTTATGGTCTTGGCGGCAATTATGAATTCCGTGGCGCATCCGTTTACGATTGTGACTGCGATCCTGACCAGTTTTTCCGGAGTGTTCATACTGCTGTTTTTAACTGGCGCGAGTATTAACATAGCTGCTATGCTTTCTGTGGTTATGTTAGTCGGATTAGCAGTAAGTACTAATATATTGATACTAGAGCCAACCCTGGAAGATATGAATAGAGGCGTGCCGGCGAAAAAAGCCCTGTGGGAACAATTCGTTGATAAAAAGCGAATGCTGGTAATGGCAACGGTCGCAGTTGTGGCGGGATTAATACCGCAATTGTGGAGTCCTGACGGAGTAAAAGTTTCAATGGGCGCGGTAATTATCGGCGGAATTCTGGCGTCGTTATTCTGGACATTCTTCCTGACCCCTGCAGTGTTTACTTTGATGGAGAGATTAAGGAGAAAGAAATAGTGAAGAAGCAAAACGTAGTGCTGTTCGATTTCGACGGAACGCTGAGCGCGGGCGATGCAAATCGAGGCTTTATGATGTATTGCTTTCTACATTCATTTCGTCCTTGGTTATTTTTACCGGTATCATTGTGCGGTTTATTAGTATTCTTGTTATTTCGGAGTAAAAAATGCGCCAGCGGGGGATTGTTATGGCGGCAATTACTGCGCCGGTTTATAAGCGCGGATTTGGTGGTTCGTCTTGCGCCGGCTTTTATCAAACGACATAAAAAATTGCGCTTTGGATGGGCTAAAGATCGAATAGCCAAGGAGCGCGCAGATGGAAATATTGTATTATGCGTATCTGCGGGGCCAGAGTACTTATTAAAACCTTTGGTATCAGATTTAGGATTTGATGATGTATTATGCTCTGTTATGGGAAAAGCACATCCGTGGAAATACGAATTTTTATGCACTGGGAAAAACAAGGTAGTTGCGGTTAATGAATGGGCAAAGCGTCAGAAAATCACTCCTGTCGTAATTCGCGTTTATGGCGATTCATGCGGAGATTTAGAAATGATGAAACTTGCGAAAGAGCAGGTGTGGATAAACTCCAGAACAGGAAAACGTATAGAGGCAAAATAAGCCATGCCTTGGTTCCCCTCCTGTGGAGGGGTGGCGCGAAGCGCCGGGGTGGTTTGTTTAATCACAATTCTATATCAGAAAACATTCCTTTTAAGCCTATGGGGTTTATAGAAATAATTTTTGTATTTGGGTAATTTTTACAAGCAAATTCTTTGAATGCATTCCATCCTGTTTTTATTTTATGCACAGAGGCATTAAGAACATCAGGAGATTTGTTTTCAATTTTTGAGTACCCCACATCAGCACAATCACAACCAACGAGATATATCCGTTTTGGATTTGTCCAAAGAGCAAAAGTCAAAGCTGGGAATGCAATACTGTGCCACCTTGGCATTGGCTGTTCATCTGGGTCTAATGGAAAATCTGTATTAATACCATTAACAATGTAATTATAAGCTTTTGCGGCATCCCGTAAATTGTCAGGAATGGCACTTTCGGGATAAATATGGGATATATCGCCCATAAATTTTATACATTTGTTGTCATAGTTAATGAATTCTTTAAAGATAATCAAACTTGACTTTATTATATTTTACAGCACCATTTACACCAATATAAACAGCATCTTTCATTGGGGTAAATTTATCCAAACTTGGTCCCGTGGCAATTAAAATAATATCCTGCCCTTTATGATGATTGCGAAATTGCGAAAATATTGCAGTAGACTTTGGCATAGAATTCTCTCCATTATTCGCCGAACTCCAATTCTTTTAATTTCTCTGCGCGTGGTGTGATTTTTCGAATGGATGTTTGCAACTCTTCCAAGTCAGTTGTCGTTGCGCGAAAATGTGAATCAAGTTTTGTTGCGCGGTCGCCAAGGCGTGACAAGTCCATCAGCAACATATCTAATTCTTTTTTAATTTGTCCTGCGACACGTTTGATTTTTATATCAGACAGAACAGCGCGGATAGTATTTAATGTTGCCCACAATGTTGCAGGTGAAACCAAGAAAACTTTTTTCCGCGCTGCGTAATCGATAATATTCGGAAACTCGCGATGCAAGGTTTCAAAAATAGATTCCGATGCGATAAACATCATCGCGCTTTCGGCTGTTTTTCCCGGAATTATATATTTCGATGCGATGGAATCTATATGAGTGCGGACGGAAAGTTCAAAAATCTTCCTGTTTCCGTCGTCTGGTGATTCAGTGTATTTCGCATATCCTTCCAAGGGAAACTTGCTGTCTATAATCATATCCCCGGGTGGGTACGGCAGGCGAATTATGCAATCCGGGCGAACTCCATTTTCCAAAGTTGTTTGAAAAGCATAAGTTTCCGGTGGCATTACATCCGCAACCAGGTCTTCCAGTTGACGCTCCCCGAAACTGCCGCGCGCTTGTTTTGACCCCATCAGTATATTTTTAAAGTTCGCTATATCCCCGCTGATTGCTTTTAATTCTGCCGCATTTTGCGCCAATGCGCCCAGGCGTTCTGCCAAACGTTCCCGCAGCCTAGTGTTATCTTCGCGCAGGCCGGATAAATCAACGGATTGTTTTCGCGTCAGCAGGACAAACTGCAAGGCTATTATTAATACGATTCCGGCAATGATTAAAATAGTTGTCATTTGAATTTCCTTTGTTATGATTATAGTCAGCTATGAAAAAATTGCAAATGAAGTTATGCGGCGACCTTGTGCTGCGCGAAAAATGCGCGCCGGTGGAGAATATTACGCCAAAAATTCTTGATATGCTGCGTGACATGACGGAAATGATGGATGAACAAAGCGGCGTAGGCCTGGCAGCGCCCCAGGTTGGGATTCCTTTGCGTTTCATTGTGATGAAGGAAGTAAAAGACCGCAAAGACCCCGGCATATCGCATAAAATGCTCAATCCGAAAATTATATCGAAATCAGAAAAAACCTGTGTAATTGAAGAAGGATGCCTGTCGGTACTGGGTTCTAATGATTTGCCAATTTATGCGGATGTGGAACGTCCCGAATCAGTCACTGCCGAATGGACCGATGAAACAGGCGTTCGTCATCGGAAAGAATTCGATGGCCTTACCTCGCGCATTATTCAACATGAAATTGACCACTTGGATGGAATTTTGTTTATAGATTATTTATCGCCGGTAAAGCGCGAAATGGTAATGCGAAAAATCAGAAAGAGAAAAGCGTGAAGTTAATTCTTATGGGCACGCCACAGTTCGTAGTCCCAATTTTTGATAAAATCGCGGGCGAACATGAAATTGTCACGATTTTTACACGTGCGCCGAAGCCGGTTGGACGTAAAAAAATCCTGACGAAATCCCCGGTACATGAATGGGCAGAAAGCCGAGCGATCCCAGTACATACAAGTATCAAAGAATTTCCATCATCCGTCGAAGTAGATTTTATTATTGTTGCCGCATATGGCGTAATTTTGCGTGAAAATGTTTTATCTGCGGCACCTTGTTTGAATATTCATCCCAGTGACTTGCCGAAATATCGTGGCGCGGCGCCAATTACTACATCGATTTATAATGGCGACACGGAAAGCGCAGTGTGTTTGATGAATCTGGTGACAGAAGTCGATGCGGGCGATGTTTTTATGCGCGAAAAATTTGAAATTGGCGAAAACGATACAACCTTTGACATTGAAAAGAAGGTAAGCGCGATTGGTGGCGAAATGGTCTTGGAGTTTTTACGCAATCCAGAAAAATATCCATCAATACCGCAGGTCGGCGAACCAACCTTTACAAGAAAATGGACAAGTGTGGATGAATTGATTGACTGGTCACGCAGTCCGCGCCAGATTCACAATCAAGTACGCAGTATCGGTGGACGGACCAAGATAAATGGTATTGATGTGAATATCTCGGGAACAAAAATGAACGGTGACCAACTGGAAATATTACGCGTTCAACCTGCGGGCAAAAAGCCGATGGATTGGAAATCTTTTGTAAACGGTCTTCGTGGTGCAGAAATAAAATTTGGAAAATGACACGTTATAAGCTCACTCTTGAATACAATGGAACAACGCTGATTGGATGGCAGGAGAATATCCAAGGGCCGTCGGTGCAATCTTTGGTTCGGGATGCTGTTTTCAAATTCTGCCAACAGGATGTCGAAGTTATCGCAGCCGGCCGGACAGACGCCGGCGTGCACGCGCTGGGCATGGTTTGCCATTTTGATATAGTGGGCGATTCAGACGCAGAAACAGTTATGCGCGCGCTTAATTTTTATCTGATTGATTCACCTGTTGCTGTATTGGATTGCGAAATTGTGTCAGATGATTTTCATGCTCGGTTTTCTTGTACCTGTCGTAATTACAGATATATAATTTTAAATCGCCGTGCGCCGGTGATCATGGATAAGAATATGGTTTGGTGGATTCCTCGACCATTGAATGTGGAAAAAATGCAAGCAGCGGCTGCAAAATTAGTCGGAAATCATGATTGGACCAGCTTTCGCGCGAGCGAATGTCAGGCGAAAAGCCCAATAAAAACCCTTGATAAAGCCGATATAGAAATTTGTGATATGGCGTATGGCGAAAAAGGTGAAATGCAGGGCCAGTATATAATTATGAATTTTTCCGCGAGATCTTTCCTGCATCACCAGGTTCGAAATATGGTTGGGACTTTGGTTGAAATTGGCCTGGGTAAGCCATTTGATATAGATGAAGTATTTGCGGCGAAAAACCGCAGCGCGGCCGGGCCTACTGCGCCATCGTCAGGGCTTTATTTTGTTTCGGCCGAATATGCCAATAACGATTAGCAATTACATATTCCACCCTTCCGTTTTTATAAATCACAAATCCTTTACTCAAAATTTCAGCTTTGCAATTCGATGCATTGGTTATATTCAGATATGAAGCTATGAAATCATTTTCCGTGCATAATTCTTCCATATGATTTAATAAAGGCATAAATTTTTGAGTATATGCCAAAGACCAATTTTCAGTCTTGATTATACATAGACCTTTTTCGCACTTTATTCGCAGGTTTGTTGTGCCGGTTGGCTCGAAATTCGAAATCTTCCAAGTATCAAAAGCGAAATAATGATTACTGGCTTTGTTTCTGTTAAAGTACAGCTTGCCATCTTGAACAATCGCAATTAATTCATGGTCTGCGGTTGTGTAGAAAATTGGACGGGGTTTTGCCACTATTATAATTACAGATAATAAAACGCAAGAAGCAATTGCTATGATTTTAATTTTCTTATTTTTGACCAGCATCAAACATAATAATGCCGCCGTGAACAATGCCAGGGCAATTCCCGGCATATTTGGCGTCTGAAGAAATGCATAAGGAAATGTAGAAATCCATTCAGCGATTTTCAATGTAAAGTTATAAATATTTTCCGCCCAAGTGGTCATCCCAATCATAGTCAGCGGCATAATCAGCAGCGAGAAAATCGGTAAGCAAATAAGATTGCCAATTAAACTATAAATTTGAACGTTATTAAAATGATATGCGATAAATGGCGCAGTAAAGATACTAGCAATTATTGTCGTCATAATCATGGCATGCAAGGCGCGCCAGATTTTCTTCCAGAATGACAGCTTTTTGTATTCCGAGCCTCCGAAGAACCAAATCATTCCGAAAATTGCGCTGAATGAAAGTTGAAATCCGGGCTCTACTAGATAATGCGGATTTGTGAGCAGCAACCCAGCAAATACCAGCGCCGCATTTCGCATAGTAAACATGGTTCTGCCCGCAATAAATGCAAGGAACATTAAGCTGGTTGTTAGAAAAGCCCTTTGGGTTGCGACTTCCGCGCCACTAATGAATAAATAAAACAGCAAGCCGAACCAAGCAAAGACCATCGCGGGGTAACGTGCCGGAATTCTCCGTGTGATGGGCGGCATGCTTCGAAAGAAAAAATAAAACATCGCGAACAGCCATCCGCCGACCAGCGTTATATGAAATCCACTGATGGAAAATACATGCATAATCCCGGCGGCTTTCCAAGCATTATTTTCTTCAAACGTTAGTGAGTTTTTATATCCAAGAACCAATGAATCGAATAATTTCGAATCCAGCTTTTTATGCAGCTCATTCCGCAAGGTAGCGATATTGTTTGCAGTATTTTCTTTGGTAACTGTTATTTTGGTTAAATATCCTGTCGCGGACAATCCGTCGAAATAAGTCCATTCTGCAGAATCAAATCCACCCGGAGCATCCGCAGGCGAGGGAGGAAACAATGTCCCATTCGCGGTAATTTCATCGCCGATATTCGGCGTTGTCGCATCAAGCGGCAATGAAACGCGAACGAGCATGGATGGCAGCTTTTCCGTTTCATTGGTTTTAATAAACGCGCGGATTTTATCCGGCATATAATCTATATTCTTTATACTGCCGGAAATTTCGATATCCCGCTTTGGATTTGAGATATATGGAATATCGATAAAGCGGGTATGCGCGGTGGCATAGAAAAATCCAAAAAGAAATGCAAAAATAATCGGAGCGAGATTATGTTTCCGCCAGATGAATAGGTTTACAGCACAAAGTAATGATATTAAAAATGGATAAGCAATTGCGGGTTCGAAAGGCAAAGCAAAATAAATTGCGATACCCGCACAGAACGAGAAAAGAGCAAATGCCAAGGTCATGTCAAAAATTCTGGCACAAACGGAATTATTTCCCAAATACAAATTCAGGGTTGTTAGAAAGACGGATTATTTCGTCCATATCGTCATTTTCGCTGGCGCGGCATCGCGCAATCTTACCGCATTTTTCACATTTATGAATGATAATAAATTTGTCGCCAGTAGTTTCAATGCCAATCGGCTTCATCAGTCCGCCACATGTCGAAGCCCGGTCGCCTGGATTTATATCGACGTCTTGCGACCAGAGACAATGCGGGCAATGGTTGGTATAACCGTCACCTTTTACATGCGCGCTGCAATGCGCGCAGGTAAAATCTTCAATGTTTTTGGTAAATTTCTTCACAGCCCCAACGCGTCGCGGTACATTTTCATCAGTTCATCTGCTTCATCCAATTCATCTGGGTCCAATTTGCGCAGGCGTATCATTTGGCGGATGTATTTCGGGTCATATCCTGCGGATTTTGCTTCCGAGTAAATCTCTTTGATATCCGCCGCAATTGCCGCGGTTTCTTCGTTCAATTTTTCAACACGCTCTATAACAGAAATCAGCTGTTTATTATCGATAGAACCATGATTTTCTTTGGCCATAAAATCTCCCTTGTTTATTTGCGAAGTTATGTTATCATTGCAAATTGAAAACACAAGAAAAAATAAACCGCGGCAAGGTCGCCTCCTTGGTCGCAAAAAAAGAGGTATTTTTATGAGTAAACTCACCAAAATAATCGCGTCGATTGGCCCAAACAGCCAGGATTATAAGATACTTAAATCTATGCTCGAGCATGGCGTGGATGCATGCCGCCTTAACTTCAGCCATGATACAGGCGAGGTTCAGGGTAAAAAAATCGATATGATACGAAAAATTTCCGCAGAGCTAGATCGTCCTATTGCTATAATTGCAGACTTGCAAGGGCCAAAGCATCGCATAGGCGACTTTAAAACCGAAAATCATTATCCTTTGAAGGTCGGACAAGAATTCATACTGGATAATAATCCGGAACGCGGCGATGAAACCCGCGTCTGCTTGCCGGACAGCAATGTATTAAAATCTTTAAAAGTCGGCGATCGAGTGCTACTTAATGATGGCAAGATTGAACTGGAAGTTCTGAATAACAGCTGCACGGTTGATTCTACATTCTGTTCTGTCACCACAAAGGTAAAACGCGGTGATGAAATATGGTCACGGCGTGGGTTTAATATTCCCGACACGGAAATAGAGTCTTCGATTCTGACGCCGAAAGACCGCGCTGATTTGGAATATGTTCTGACCAAAAATCCGGATTGGGTTGCGATTTCATTCGTGCAGCGTCCAGAAGATGTGGCAGAGGCTCGTGACTTTATAACCGCGCATTCATCGGCGCCGGTAAAGATTATATCGAAAATAGAACGTCCCCAGGCTTTGGAAAAACTGGAAGAAATTATTCAAATCAGCGACGCGATTATGTTTGCGCGCGGTGATTTGGCCGTGGAAGTGCCATTTGAAAAATTGCCTGCGTTGCAAAGACGTTGCATACGCCTGTGCCGCAAGATGAATAAGCCTGTTATTGTCGCAACACAAATGTTAAGTAGCATGGTTCATTCCGAATTTCCTTTGCGTGCGGAAATTTCCGATGTTGCGCTGGCATCTTATTTGCGTGCGGATTGCGTAATGACCAGTGAAGAAACCACCATCGGTGATAACCCTGTGAATGTTATCGATACTATGATGAAAATCTTGGTCAGCGCGGACGAGGATGTTTCTGAAAATGGATATGACTGGTCGCGGACGGAACATCTGCCGGAAAATGATTGGTCTCGCTCTGTCGCGTCACTGGCTTATCTTAATAAAGCCCAGGCGATAGTTGCGTTTGATACCGGCACAGAAATTGCAACGCCGATTTCTGGTAGAAAGCCCGACGTTACGATAATAGTGGTTTGCAATGATGCCATCGATGCGAACCAGCTGTGCCTTTCGCGCGGGGTTTATCCAGTCTTTGACGCCCAGCTGTTCGGTCAAAGGGATGCCTTTGGCGCGGCGAAGCGTTTGGGCATTAACCGCGGCAAACTGGTTGTTGTGGACGAAAATAAAATTTCACTACGCGAAATTAGCGAATAATAAAGAAACGGGGCGCAATGCGCCCCATTTTTATTAATTGACCAATTATAGGGATTTTTTGTATTCTTTCTTTTATGAAAAAATTGTTGGCGGTTTTTGCCTTTTGCCTTTTGCCCTTTGCTTTATCGGCGGCGGAATACAATGCTGTTCTGGTTGCGGATATGGATACGGGCAAGGTACTTTATTCCGAAAACGCAAATGATGTGAATTATCCCGCAAGTCTTACGAAAATAATGACATTGTATCTGACATTCGATGCATTGGAGCACAATCGTCTTAACCTGGATGATCACCTGATAGTGTCGCAAGCAGCGGCGAACGCAGCGCCGGTAAAGCTGGGGCTGACCGCTGGTTCAAAAATCAAGGTAGAAGACGCTATAAAGGCGGTGGCGGTGCATTCGGCAAATGATGTCGCGCGGGTATTGGCAGAAAATCTGAAGGGTGGAAAAGAAGGAAACTTCGCATCCCTGATGACACAAGTCGCGACAGAAATAGGACTTTCTAAAACAAACTTTGAAAATTCGTCGGGTCTGCCGGATGATGATCATTTATCCAGTGCGCGGGATATAGCTCTGCTGTCTATGGCGGTTTACAAGCACTTTCCGCAGTATTGGAAATATTTCGGCATAAAAAGCTGGACTTATAACGGGCAGACCTTTACGAATGGAAATCGCTTGCTGGGCAGTTATCCAGGCTGTAATGGGATGAAGACTGGATATACGAATAAGTCGAGGTATTCGCTGGTGGCGACGGCTTCGCGCGATGGAAGAAATATTATGGCGGTGGTCTTGGGCGCATCGAATAAAGACATCCGCGCAACGACTGCCACAAGGATGCTGGATAAAGGTTTTGCAGTTGCACGCGGCGAGGCCACACCGCAGAACATAGAATATAAAGTACAAAGTCCAAAGATCGTAGAAACGAAAGTCCAGCCGCAAATAATAAATAACGTCAAACCCGCGGCTGGTTCTACTGGCGTGCAGTTCGGTGCGTTCAGCAGCCGTGCAGCCGCCGAAACCCAGGCCGCAAAAGTGCAGAAATTCACCGGGCTTTCCACGACAATAGAACCTGGGCCAAATGGAACATTGCGTGTTCGGACAAATGGCTTGTCAGAATCTGCAGCGCAAAATGCTTGTACAACTTTCCGATCTGGCGGCGGGGATTGTTATGTATTTCACTAATTAAAAAACCGCCCAAGGGCGGTTTGTTCAAGATCCCTTTTGATTTTTTACGATGCCTTGTAGTTTCGCAATTCTGCCGGTTTGCGTAGATGTTTTCGCAGAAGTCTTCTCTACGGCTTCTTGAAGCGCGGTTAATTTTGTCTGCGTATTTCTGGAAGTGCCTTCTGTGGTCGACAATTTATCTTTCAGCTCGCTGATCTCTTCTCTTAATCGCTGGTTTGCTTTTTCCAGATCCATCAAATTGTCATAATCGCGCTGTTGCTGTTTGACATTTTCTGCTTTTTCATTTTTCAGTTTTTCAATTTCTGCTTTTAATAATTGATTTTCTTGTAAGACGCCGCGGTCATACTGCGCAATATATTCTGTATTCCCCAGCAACTGTTTCAGGTCAAATTTTTTCTTGATTTCCTCTTCTAATTCTTTTCTCTGTTCATATGTAACATTCAAGTGATTAACGGCCAGAGATGATAATTTTTCAAGGTCTTTTATTTTCTTTTCATCTGGAATGTCTTTTGCGATTTCCGCTTTCAGCTCCTCGTCAGCTTTTGCCAACAAATCATTTGCGACTTTATCTTTTTCAATTACCATTTCTGTCGGAGGACTTACGAAACCAGTAAAAAGATACAAATAATTTGCCAGATCATCGGCAGTTGTAAACGGACTTTTTGTGCGCAGCAAAAGCACCTCTCGCTGAAACTCTTCTTTGCTTGTGTATGTTTTTTTAAGCACGTCATATTTTAATTGTTCGTCAGTCAGCGCTTTTACATTTTTCAGAAAAATAACTATATTTCGCGGTTCTTTCAAATTCTGATCAATCACAGAGCCGATAAGATTCGCGTATCGCAGAAAGTTTTGCGCTTCTGGAGATTTATCCGCGCCTGCGGCGATCATCAGACTGAAAGTTTCCTTGTTATCCCGATAAGCCGGCATGTGTTCGGCGTCTTCTAATGTTTTCGGAAAACCGCTCTGCCAAGAATGTTCGATGAATTCCGCCTTCCCGGCATTTGCCATGGCAATGAAAACCGATTTGTGGCCACGTTCATCCTCTGGGGCATTCATTGCTATTTTCAAAACTTCTTCAAATGAATTTGGATATTTTGTGGTGTTTTCCATTTTTACATCCTTTTTATATGTTAATTGTATCATAAAATTGTCAAGTTTAGAATTTTTTTCTTTGTTTCTCTTTGGGCAATGGGCTATGATTTCCGCATGAATTCAAAAATAGACAAACTTATAAAACAGTTTGCAAAGCTACCACGGGTCGGGGGTCGGGCGGCGCAGCGAATAACACTCGCTTTATTGCAAGATAAAACGGGAAAAACCGTGGCGTTGGGCGCGGCATTAATTGATGCCGCGGAAACAATTCGCCCTTGCGGCATTTGCGGATGTTTAACCGACGGTGACAACTGCGAATTCTGCCGCGATGCATCCCGTGCCAATGGGCAACTGTGTATAGTGCGCGATTTATCGGATGTTTGGACGCTGGAAAAATCCGGAGTATTCAGTGGGCGATATCATGTAATCGGCGGACTGCTTTCAGGCGCAGATGGCGTAACGCCGGAAGATTTAAATATCGCAAGTTTACCGGCACGGTTGAGTGATGAAAAAATTACCGAAATCATTTTCGCTTTGCCTAATACAGTCGAAGGAAAAACAACGCAGCATTATGTGATGTCCATAATCGGAAATAAAAATATAACGTTTTCTGAATTGGCCAGCGGCGTACCCCTTGGTGGCGACCTTGATTACATCGACGACGGGACATTAAGCATCGCGTTTGGCGGAAGAAAACAGATATGAATGAGAAACTATTAAATCTTCCACCCATCGCAGAAATGATGCGCGAAGCAGGGCTGGAGCCCAAGAAACAATTGGGCCAGAATTTTCTGTTCGATTTAAATTTGACCCTTAAAATTGCGCGTGCAGTACCAGATATTGCAAACTCTGTTGTCATTGAAGTTGGCCCCGGGCCGGGCGGCCTTACACGGGCTTTGTTAATGTCGGGCGCAAAGAAAGTTATCGTGATTGAAAAGGATAAAACCGCTGCGCCCATTTTGGAAAAAATATCGGCCGTTGCAGATGGCAGGCTGGAAATAATTTATGGCGATGCGTTGAAACTTCCTTCACCAGCAAAGGGGAATTATGCAATTTGTGCGAATCTTCCGTATAATGTTGGGACGGAATTATTAATTCGTTGGCTGCATGATTTTAAAAATGTAGCCTCTATGACCCTGATGTTTCAACGGGAAGTTGCGGAACGCATAGTTGCGCGCGTGAGACATCCTCAATACGGACGGTTGGCAGTTTTAATCTCGATGGTTGCGGATGCAAAGATTTTATTCAATGTTCCGAATACAGCTTTTGTTCCACAACCAAAAGTTCAAAGTGCAGTGGTGCAAATTATTCCAAAGAATGAAAAAACAGTTCAGCTTTTATCCGTTGAAAAACTAACCGCTAAACTTTTCGGCCAGCGGCGCAAGATGATTCGCGGAATTATGCCGGATGTCGATTGGGCGAAATTCGGACTTACCGGCACCGAACGCGCAGAGGAATTAAGCCCCCAAAAATTCGCAGAGATAGCGTGTAAAATTATGTTATAATTAATACTGATGGGAGAGAGGAAAAAATGAGCAGTTCAATACTTATATTCCTGGGGGTTGCGTTTGCGCTGGTGTTTTTGTTGCGCTTGGCGCGTGTTGGTACTTTGCTGGCGTTTTTGGCAGCCGGTATTATTTCGGGGCCTCATGTTTTGCAGCTGTGGGAAGTAACTGACATTTGGCTTTTCCTGGGTCAGATAGGTATTATATTTTTATGGTTCACCATCGGGTTAGAGCTGAATGTTCGACGATTATGGAGTATGAAGCACACCATTTTCGGATTTGGCGCGGCGCAAGTTCTGATGGTTGCCGTGATGATTTTTCCAATCCTGTTTGGCATTACCAGTTGGACTATCACAGGCGTTGCAATGATTTCCCTGATGCTGGCAATGTCCAGCACATCCAGCGATTTACAGATACTTGCCGACCGCAATGAGCTGCAGACCGACTTGGGGCGACAGGCTTTTTCTATTCTTTTATTCCAAGACTTGCTGTCGGTGCCGTTGCTGGCGATGTTGCCGGTTTTTGCCGGACATACTTTCAATTTGGGCGCACAAGTAATCGACGTTGCGGTTCTGTCGATTGGATTAATTCTGGGCGTTATGGTTGTTGGACGTTTGATATTGCAGCCTTTGATGAAGGTCGTCACAAAGCTAAAGTCCAAGGAAGCTTTTCTGCTGGCGATATTGCTGAATATAATACTGTGTGCGGTCGTATTTGATTTTATCGGCTTGCCGCCGGCAATGGGCGCGTTCTTGGCCGGTATGCTGTTATCTGAAACAATTTATCGTCATCAGGTTCGGGCAGATATTCAGCCCTATCAGATTATGTTCCTGTCGTTCTTTTTCATAGCGCTGGGAATGGGACTGGATATTCCGATGCTGGTTAATAACTGGTGGGTAATAGGATTGGGTGTCGTTGGTCTGATTGTGGTAAAGTTCGCGGCAATTTATATGGTCGCGCGTGTGCGCCATGTTCCGAACAGAGAATCATTTTTAATCGCGTTGCTTCTTGCCCAAGGCGGAGAATTCGGCTTGCTGATGCTGCAGACTTTGAAGACGAATGGCATAGAGGCTATTCCGCATCAAGGCGCGGAAATACTGACTGCGGTCATAATCGTATCGATGATGATTACCCCGATATTAATCGCAGTTTATGATTTCCTGTATTCGCGCGGAAAATTTTTCAACGGTTCGCATGCCGAGAAAATAAACAAAGATGGCATCGATAAAATAAAGCCGGAAGTAATGATATGTGGTTTTGGCCGCGTGGGTCAGACTATCGCGCAGATGCTGGAATCGCAGAAAGTGCCGTATGTCGCAATTGATATGAATGTAGATGCTGTAATGACAGGACGCGCAGCTGGGTTTAATGTATTTTATGGGGATACTACATCCGAAGCGGTGCTACGAGATTTAGGTTTGGCGCCGCGTAAAACGCGCGCAGTGGTTATCGCTCTTAATAACGCGGCGATTGCAAAGCGGACCATACGGGCGGTGCGCATCGCATCCCCCAGGGCAAGGATTTTCGCCCGAGTGCGGAATATGAAAGAATCGGCGGATTTAATGGAAGAAGGCAAATTGGTTGCTTTGCCAGAAACCATCGAATCTTCGTTCGTGTTGGGGCAAGAAGTTTTGGGATCATTGGGTATAAAAGAAGAAAAAATAGGCCGTTTGATGAACTCCTTGCGTGAAAATAATTACTATGCGCTTACTAATGCCATGGAAAAGCATGGACATTGAATAAAAGGCGGGATTTTCACCCGTCCTTATTTTATTTGTATTGCAAAAGTTTTTCGCTATAATGCCCCAATCAAAAGGTTAGTACATGAAAAAAACTTTATGGGTTATAGTCTTGGTGCTTTTGGTTGTCTTTATCGACCAATTAACCAAGGGCTTTATAATGCAAATGTCGCCGGTGGGGTTTCACTGGGCCGGCGCAGCATGCGATCTGTACGGACAATTCTGTAATGGCGGCGTAATTGTGCATGGGGCAGATTTATTAAGCCTGCCGATGACAAGCTGGTTTAAGTTCGTATTCGTTTGGAATCCGGGAACAAGTTTTTCATTATTCCGCGCGCTGGGACATTCCGCGCCGATGGTAATAGTGGTGCTTACTGGGATTATAATCGGATTCTTGGGGCATCAGTTATTTATGCGCGCAAAGGAAAGATATGAACGCGTCGCGCTGTCACTGATTATTGGTGGTGCACTGGGAAATCTGATTGACCGTATTCGTTTTAATGCGGTGATTGATTTCTTGGACTTTCATTGGAAAGCTTGGCATTGGCCAGCGTTTAATGTTGCGGACATAGCCATATGCATCGGTGTTGCGTTGTATTTATTAGGATGGTTTATTAATAAAAAAGGTAAGAAATAATGGTTCGTTATTTAGAAAAGAGTTCTGGATTTA
Source organism: Alphaproteobacteria bacterium (assembly GCA_009784275.1). Lineage (GTDB taxonomy): Bacteria > Pseudomonadota > Alphaproteobacteria > Rs-D84 > Rs-D84 > WRCA01. The sequence continues at coordinate 75,641 of WRCA01000004.1, forward strand.
ATGATTGGATGGCGCAAAAAGATTCGGGTGACAAGAAATCAAAGTTTTCCGGCATCTTGTGGTGGGTAGTGATTTTTGGGATTGCTTGGTGGTTGTTTTATATCTGGATGACGCCCAGCAAGAACACAGAACAGAAAGTACAAAGCGCGGATGTTGCAGCAGTCGAGGATGTTTCCAATATCCCTTCTCGCACCCTTACAGATATTGATATCGCATTGCAAGTTCAAGGCTTGCGCATTTCGAATATTGAATTAAAAAATTATAAAGAAGCAAAAAATTCCGATAAAAATATTTCGTTGTTATCGGCCACGAATGAGTTTACAGAGGTTGGTTTTCTGGCAAATGGCACGACTGCACCGAATGCGGGAACAGTTTGGAACGATGGTAAGTGGCGCAATGCGGATGGGGTCGAATTCATTCGCGCGATCGCAATTGAAAACTATGTAATTACGATCAAGGATACGGTCAAGAACAATTCTAAACATGATGTGTCATTTGTGCCTTATGCGCGCATAGTACGTCATGCGGGTTCGGATGCGACTGGGGTTGCCACTGGCGGGGTTGCGTTTGAAAATGGGGGCATAGAACGCGAAAGCTGGAAAGCGCTGGGTAAAAAATCATTTGCTTGGACAACGCCTGGTGGTTTTGCAGGATTTGAAGAACAGTACTGGCAAACGATTATATCGCTGGATTCGAATGACCAGACGGTAAAGATGAAATCATTGGCAGATGGCCGCGTATCAGCAGAAGCAAATGCAGCGCCGGTCATGGTGCCCGCGGGTAAGTCGATTCTGGTCACCACGCATCTTTTTGCAGGCCCCAAAACTCCTGATGTATTAAATACGGCAAATGAAACGATTACAGGGATTAATCAAACAATCGATTATGGATGGTTCTGGTTCTTGTCCAGACCGTTTTTATGGGCGATTAATGCGTTGCATGGATTTGTTGGGAACTATGGCGTTGCAATTATTCTGTTTACGATTCTGCTGCGTATTTTGATGTGGCCACTGACACGCAAGTCTTTTGTTGGCATGGCTGCCATGCAGAAATTGCAGCCGGAAATGCAGAGAATTCAAAAGCTGTACGGCGACGACAAGGTACGCATGCAGCAAGAAATGATGAAGCTGTATCGCGAAAGCAAGACTTCGCCGATGTCGGGATGCTTACCTATGTTGCTGCAGATTCCGATATTCTTTGCGTTATATAAAGCGTTGCTGATTTCAACCCCGATGAGGCATTCCGGGTTCCTTTGGATTTCGGATTTAGCGGTGATGGATCCTTATTTTATCTTGCCGATTTTGATGGGCGCGAGCATGTGGTGGCAACAGCATCTGCAGATGAAGTCTTCGCAGCAAATGGATTCTGATAATCCAATGGCACAGACCCAGAAATTTATGAAATGGATGCCGTTGTTGTTTACAGCTTTGTTTGCGTGGATGCCGGCGGGATTGGTGCTGTATTGGACAGTGTCGAATTTGTTCGGAATCGGCCAGATGTGGTGGATTAAAAAGAAGTCATAATTAGGCGGGCCATATGGAAGATGTTGCGCAAAAAATTTATGATTTTACTAATGTGTTAGAAAAGCTCTGCTTTACGCAAAGGGATATGTTTTTTCCAGGTGGCAGAAAGGAATGCGACAGCGACCATATAATGAAGCTGTCATTTCTATTGATAATGGTTTTGCCATACGTAAAGCAGCCTATAAACCAGCAGCGAGTTTTAGAATTAGCGATAGTTCACGATTTAGTGGAAGCCGAGGTCGGCGATACCCCGCGCGTGCAATGCGACCATATTGCCGAAGTCAAAGCGAAAAAGAAAATGTTAGAACATGCGGCGATTGAAAAATACCGCGATATGCTGCCGGAGCCGATCGGGCAAAAAGTTTATGACTTATTTATGGAATATGAAAATCGTGAAACTCCGGAATCAAAACTTGTTAAGATTTTTGATAAATTTGAAGGCGATATGCAAACATTTAAAGAAGATGATACGATTTTGCGCAAGCTGAAAAATGGACGGCATGAATTTATACTGGATTATCTCCGCAAAGATCTGTCAGTGGCAGAATCATCTGGTGAAACGATAGTTTCCGAATTGCAAAAAATTCAATTGAATAAAGCGGAAAAAATTATTGAGGATATGAAACTCCGCGGATTGCTCGAAGAAGCATAATGATTTTTTAATTAATTATTTTCGCCAATATCGCGATGGTCGCAACTTCTGCCCGTAAAATGGTTTTCCCCAGTGAAATTCCAACCGCACTGGATTTATCAAGTTCGGCAAATTCCTTGTCTGAAAATCCCCCTTCGGGACCCACAAAAACCGTCGACGGTTTATTAATGGTTGGTGATTTATAACCAGAATTATGCACAAATCTTTCATCTGCAAAAACCAAGCCGCTTTTTTCCAGGTCTGAAAATTTAATCGGCGGCAGCAATTCCGGCACAGAATTGCGCCCGCTTTGTTCCGATGCTTCGATTATGATTTTTTTAATTCGTTCCCATTTTGGAAATCTTTCGATAGTTCGTTCGGTAATTACGGGCTGTAACCTTGCAACGCCCATTTGAGTGGCCGCATTCAGCATTTCTTCCATTCGTGATTGCTTTATCGGCGCAAATGCGAATGTTAGATTGTTTGAAGGTTCTTTGTGTTCTGTTAAACCCAAAATTGAAAGCCGGGAACCGGAAACCAATTCTGCTTGGAATTCTTTACCATTATTAAAAACCAAGCATTTATCCATTCTCATCACTTTGGCAAGGTAATGCAGCTGATCTTTGGAAATCGGAATTTGTTTACCGGTTTCCAGGGGCTGGTCAATAAAAATCCGCGGCAAGTTTTGCATTATTAATTATCCATTTTTTTGATATAATACAGCCAATGGCAGATAAGTTCAACTTTTTATCGCTTTCAGGCAAGGGTAAAGGCCTGGGCATTTTTGACTCGTCTAAATACAAGGAGCACGAGGCCACCCCGCTGGCGCAGAAATTCTGGGCTTGGAAGTGGCAGTTTTTTACTTTCCTGGCATGCTTGGGTGCGTTTGCGCTGGCTTTCCCGATAGAGCATTTATGGCGTTATGGCTGGACGCCCGCCAGCTGGAAATGGATTGGGATTTACTTTGGCAACCTGTTGCGATCCGGTGGTTTTTCCATGTTTGCCGAAGTGCCGGAATGGCTTAACAGGGCCGCGACCCAGACAGATTTTCCGACCATTGCGCCGCTGTTGCCGATTGCTGCTTTTTTCATAATTGCAGATGAAACATTTTTAAAGGAATTTAATCCTTATGGCAAGGATAAGTTCAAAGAAAAATCATCCAACAAAGCAACCGAAAAAGACATCAAGAAAATGGGTATTCACAGTAATAAACTGGGGCTATTTAACGGCTTTATGATGGTTTTGGGGTATTTCAAACTGGATGGAAAGCAGAAACCGCTGATGTTGGATGAAACCTTGTCCGCTTTATGCGTGGCGCCCCCCGGAACCGGTAAAACCGCAGGTGTGGTTATTCCAACTATTTTGGACTGTGACACAATATCCATGATCGTAAACGACCCAAAGCCGGAACTTTACCAGCTGACGTCTGGCTATCGGTCGACTGTCGGCCCTGTGTTCATCATGAACTGGGCGGGCCAGGATGATCCGCAGGGGGGCATTTATTACCCCAGCTGGAATCCGTTATCGCCGTCGCATGTGCCGTTTTTATCAGAAGAACGCGACCTGTACATAGACTCTATCTGTTCCACTTTGATTGCGGATAAAACCAGCAGTACTGCTGACCCGCACTGGACCATATCTGGCCGCGCTACACTGTCTGGGTTGATCAATTTCATGGTGTCGAAGATAGACAAGGTAAAAGCGGATGAATATTTTTATTCTCGCTTGCAATCGGGGGAGTTTGATTCCGAAGATGCGGCTTTGCTGGGTGAATATTACACGCTTATGAATGACCCGAATGCGGATGCCGCACGCTATGCGCTGGCAAACGGGGAGCTGAACGCAATGAACTATGTCCATATCGGAACCTGGAAGGATATTCCGGACGATTGGATTGGAAAGGAAGCTTCGTTCGCAATGATTCTGGATTGGCTGAACAAGAACCAGGTGCGTATCGCGGAAGAGCTTGAAAACCGTCGCAAACAAGGCGACCAGATGGTTATGATGGCGGACCCGATGAAGGATCTGTTCTTGGATGCTGTTAACGAGTCGCTGCAATATGGATATTCGCATCGCGCTGTTTTGGAATTGACCCAGATTGCAAATACTCCGGACAAGGAACGTGGTTCTATTCTGTCGACTGTTCTGTCGGGGTTGGGAATTTTCCGTAATGCCGCCGTGCGCAATCGCACCAGCCACAGTGATTTTCACTTTAAAGACCTGCGCGGGATGGTAGATCCGCGTGATGGAAAGGTGAAACCTGTAACGGTTTATCTGTCTATTAATCAAGTTGATGCTGATGCTTTGAATCCGATTACCGCAATCTTTATTGAATTGATGTCGAAATACCTGATTGCGAATGCTCCTAATTCTGAAAACGGACCTGAAAAAATGGGACCATGTCCTGTGTTATTCGTATTGGACGAAATGCCAAAGATGCAAAAGATGCAGGCCATTATCCAAGGTCCCGATATCGGGCGCGGGCAACAAGTATCGTATCTGATCATTGGTCAGGACTTGCACCAGATTCAAGAAAAATATGGCGCGGATGCATCGGCTACGATTATATCGACCACTGCGGCAAAGATCGTTATGCGTCAAAATGATCCTGATTCTGCAAAACGCTTTTCGGATATGATGGGCGAAAAGATGAAAATCAAGGTTAAGAAAGACGATAAAGGAAAAGAATCAGAAACAACCGAGACAGAAATGCTTTATACTCCTATGGATATAATGAAGCTGCCGGATCAGAAACAGATAGTAATTATCCAGGGGCATTACAACCGCCCGATAGAGGCCGATCAAGAGCGATGGTTCCTAAATAAAACTGAAATCCAGAAAAAATTATATGCCAAAGTTATGATGGGCAAAGCGCCGCCTTTGCCGGAATTCTTGGTACCGGCGCACCATGCTTCGATGGGCTATCGCGGAACCCCGCGCCAATATGACCCAATGACGAAGAAGGTAAAAGAACTGGCGTGAAAACTCGTCTTGCAAAATTTATCGCAGATTCTGGAATTGCTTCGCGTCGCGATGCGGAAAAGCTTATTGCCGAAGGCAAAGTTTTTGTTAATGGCGAAAAAATTCTGACGCCTGTATTTTTTGTAGATGGCGCGGAAAAGATTAAAGTTAATGGAAATTTATTATCCAGCGAATCACAAACACGCATTTTTGCTTTTAATAAACCAATCAATACAATTACTTCATACAGCGATCCACAGGGGCGCGAGACAATTTTTAATTACTTGCCGGCGAAATTACATAACTTTAAATATGTTGGAAGATTAGATTACAAAACTACGGGCTTGCTGCTACTGACGAATGATGGAGAATTAGCGCGTCGATTAACCTTGCCCAGCAGTGGAATTAAACGAGTTTACATCGCGCATCTGCATCCGAAAAATTTTGCAGAAATAAAATCGCCAGCGCGTGCAAAGGCTTTGCGTAGTTTTCTTTCACCTTTGTCTTCCGATGATTTTATTTTCGACGGCGCGCGCAGAGGAATTAAAATCGATGGGGTGCAATATGCCCCTATGGAAATAAAAGTTTTATCGCGTTATCCATTAAGTGTGCAATTAACACTTGTCGAAGGTAAGAAAAATGAGATTCGCATAGTCATGGATGAACTTGGGTTCTTGGTAAAGAAACTGCACAGAGTTTCCTATGGAAACATACAACTGGGTGATTTAAAATCTGGTCATGTTCGAGAATTGAACATGACGGATTTATGAAAAAAATATCTCTGGTTATTTTTGCAGCAATACTGACTTTTCCAACATTTGCGGAAGAGTTTACTTCGCCGACACAATTTCCACGCGGGTTGCAGCTGGGTGTTGGTATTTCTGCTACATCAGGATTAAATGGTTTTATTGGTTATGCCAATAAAGACTTTGAGTCATTCTGGTGGAAGAGGTTTGGTTTGCGCTTTGACTTTGCGTCAACTACCCCGATTAGTTCTATAGTTAATTCTGCGGTTGACTCCGCATTGGATCGCAGCATTGATATAGGCAGACATATAACCATAGATGGTCACAGCGGAGTTTTACATGCGCATCATATAGGACTGTTGCTTGATTTTTATCCATTCGGTAATACTTGGTTCCTGGGCGGTTGGCGTTTAACCGGAGGATATATGAATGGAGAATTGGATTTAGTTGCAAACTTGATTGGCAGAGCAAATGGACTGCCCCCTGATGCTTGGGATTTTCAATTTGGGAATAATATATTCCGCTATAACGGTAATTCAATCAGGGGCAAAGGGGATGTTAACTGGAAATATTCTGGGCCTTATCTTGGAACTGGGTTTGATCTGGGATTATTTCGCGGATTTAAAATCTATATGGATGCAGGTGTAGTTTTTACCAGCAGAACGGCTGAATTAAGGCTGTTCGCGCCGGTTAATGATGTATTGCAGATTAGTTTTGATAATGGGGCGACTTGGATAAACATCATAGAACAAACCCCGTTAATAGATTTATTCCTGACTGAAAAAGCGATGGTAGTGCAAGATGCTAATGAAGAATTGGAGAAATATAAATTATTCCCGATGGTAAAACTAGGTTTGATGTATAGATTTTAGTGTTAATAAGGGTAAAAGTAGCGTTTTGTAAAAGATGTTCTACAAAACATGTGGATATTGTTCGAAAATCGCGTTTTTTACTGGTTCTCTGCCGGGTACAGCAAAAAATATTTTTAACTTTCCACTTGACTTTTCCGAACTTTGTCTTTATATTATGTGGGCTTTCAAGTTGGAACAAAAGCTTCAACCCCTGAAATTCTGCGGTTTTATGGAAAAACGACGATTCGTTGTACCAGGGCAAATCGCAACATTGTTAATAAAGCAGCTCATCAAGATTCGTGTTTGATGGCTTATATTTTTATATAAGTGCAAATACGAAAGAAGGGATGTGCAGACAGTTGATTTGGACACAATCCAAACTTTACTGAAGTTTGCACAATCCTAGACAGGTTTTTTTACAAGGTTCTTCGGAGCCTCGTTTAATCTTATAACTTGTCTTGCGAAATAGTAAAACGAATGACTAGATTTTTATAGTCAGCTTGTTTATGTGCAGGACTTCAAACACAAGTTTTCTAAAACTTGAGAGTTTGATCCTGGCTCAGA
>WRCA01000005.1 GCA_009784275.1 Alphaproteobacteria bacterium
CTACACGACGAAATTCTTCTTCCCCGTAAAGGGAGAAAATATCGACGACGCTGCATCCTGCCGCGGCCTCTATTTCTTTATCGGAATCTACAAAAGGAATATCCAGCTTACGCGCAAGCATACGCCCGACGCTGGTTTTTCCGGCGCCCATCAAGCCTACCATAACTATTGGCCTGTCAAGATTTACTTCCAGATTCTGGGTCATAAATGACATGATAAACGACCCATCGCCCCAAAGCAATAAGAATATAAAACCATATTAATTTTTTATAACTTCGGTATAATTAACATCATGGACAATAGTACCGAACAATCTGTAATCGATATCATAAAAAGCTGTGAAGACGTGCAATTCTGCACCTTTGGACTGGGCGAATATCCCGAAACCCGGAGCTTTGTTAATATATTTAATCATGAAATCGACACCTTGGACGACTTGTACTTCTTTGCATCAAAAAGATGGCATACGATAGAACAAATCTTGAATAACCCGCATGTATGCCTTTACTATTTCAATCCTAAAACACGCATGTCGATAAGGCTGTTCGGCATTGTAAAACTAATAGAAGACCAAAGTATAAAACAAAAGCTATGGCGTGACGAAATAAAGAAATTTGATTATACGGGATACGAAGATCCAACTTTTTGCCTGATACATTTCGCCCCAAAAACGTATAAATACTACATCAAATACGATGAACATAAAGGGGATATACAGATTGCTATTTAATAGTTATTTGCATAATAATCTTGTCATTTCCGACACCGGTATGCGTTCCTGAACCCAGCTGTCCGTATCATATCCTTTCCAGCTTGTGCTGGTGGTTACCGAAGGACCGGTTCTTTGTTCTGTCACTATCATCACTGTGTTTTTATCAGTATTTCTTATATTCGTATTATAAAACATTATTTCATCTATGATTCTTGATAGATACTCGTCAATTTTGGAATTATCCAGCAGCTTGCGGTTGCTTTCGCAAAATTCCTGATATGTGAAACATTTGTTTCCTCTGCTGACGCGTATATTGTCTTCGAAATCCCTTACGGCATAAGCAAACCCAAGCGCAAAGCACCAATGGCCGTAATCAAGAAATTCGCATATAGTATCTAACCTGCCGTAATTCGACCCGCTCCCTTTGGCAGAAATTTGCCCGGACAGGCTTGATTCATGGCGGAAGAAATTATTAAATTTAGCATACTTGTCCGCGCAGTCGTTCTGGCTGCCCATAGAAGAATTCTTCAAAAAGTTTATATATTGAAGCTTTGTTTGAATTACCTGATCTTGTCCTGACGCTGATGAAGTCTGTCCGACCTGTCCGCCTGGGTTTTGAAGCCGTGGCGATGACCCCTTTCCTCCACCCGGAGGGGTACGTGCAGGCATCAACGCGCGCACAATAACCATCACATCGGAATAGGCATCTGAATAAATAGAGAATGGAGAAGAAACCGAGGCTGAATTATCGGATGCGCGCGGCGACGCCGGGCTTTCCGACCGCGGCGATGGCCAAACAGCACATGGGGAAAACAATAAAAGCGTAAAAATGCAAAGCCCCCGCAATTCATCTCTCCTTCGCATAATAAATCTGATAAATATTATAGCATAAAATACAAGGGGGAGGAAGTAGTTTTGCACTTGAAATTCCGGAATTGCTGGTATATGATTGGGCTGCAAATTATTTCGGATACGCCCATGATAAACCCAATTACCAGAACCTTCATCATAAACAAGCTGATATGCGACAACAGCCTGAAGTCATATTTGGAAATAGGCGTATCGAATCCGTATATTAATTATATTCAAATAAGGTGCCCGAAGAAGGTATCCGTCGATCCGTGCCAAGTATGCGAATACTATTCCAAAGAATCTATAAATGAGTTCAAACAGTTCGTTGACTTTCAGATGACTTCTGACGAGTTCTTTGCCCAAAATAAAGAAAAATTCGATATCATATTTATTGACGGCGATCACTCTCATGAACAGTCTCTGAAAGACCTGAATAATGCGCTGAAAATAATCAACAAGGGTGGATTTATTGTAATGCACGACGCCTGCCCCCCTTCATATGAAAATACTCAAATAGAGAATTTTGAGAAAAAATTGTTCTATAACGGAGAAATCTGGAAAACCGTAATGCTGGCGATCCGCCAGTCAAAGGAAGAACTGATTGTCAAAACATTTCCATGGGACTGGGGCGTTTCGGTAATTAAAAAAGTATCGGATTATAATGTCGAAATCAGGCCGGAAGCATTGGACTATTACAATGACTACAGCATGCCTGCCATGAACCCGGAATATGACATCAGGGTTTTGAATAATGACAAAGTTTCGTATTTCACCGCGCTGTATAATACCCCGCAAAAATCCATAGAGCGCACTGCGCGCACCGTCATGAGCCAGACCAACCCGAATTGGGAATGGGTACTGGTCGATGATTCAAACAATGATGCGGATGCAGAACGGCTTTCTAAATACCTGGCATCTTTGGGCGACCCCAGGATAAAATATTTCAGTTATGGCAAGCATTCTGGGTTTATAGGAGAATCAAAATGGCGCGCCGCATCGATGTGCCGCGGAAAGTATCTGGCAGAATTGGACCATGATGACCTGCTGATGCCCAACCTGACTGATGACATAATTGCGGCTGGAGATGGGTTTGATTTTATATATTCTAACTGGTCAAGCGTGATGGTATCGGACGCGGAAGAATTAAGCGCGATGAGCCCGTATCCAAATGGATTTGCCATGGGCTATGGAGGTTATCGCACAACCCGGGCCATTAATCCTTTGACCGGCAATGCTCATACTTACCAAGAATGCATCGCGGTCCCTCTTAATCCTAAAACCATCCGCCATATAGTTGGCATTCCGAACCATGTTCGCGTTTGGGACAAAGAGTTTTATAATCGCATCCAAGGCCATAATCCGGATCTGTGGGTGGTGGATGATTATGAGCTGGTCTTGCGTTCATTTCTTGCTGGCGGCCAATTTCTGCACCTGGATGTGCTGGGGTACCTGCAGGTCGAAACAGGCGACAATACCACCGACAAGCGTCGCAATATAATCCAACAAATAGTCGCGGCAATTCTTGCGACAAATGACGAAGCGATAAAGCTGGAATTTGCGGCACGCAAGATGGACGACTGGGCATATGTGTATCATAAACAGCATTTCGGATTCAAAGCGCTTCATTATTGGGATGTGCCGACCATACCTGATGCCCCCCGTGCGGACAACGTGTGGAAAAGGGAATAATTATATCTGCGCCGAAACTTATGGCGACCCCACCAGGACTCGAACCTGGACCTAATTCTTAGGAGGAACTTGTTCTATCCTGTTGAACTATGGGGTCGTTGCGGGTTTATTTTATACTATTTTTTGGCTAATGCAATCTCTTGTTGACGGATAGCATTTAAATTGTATAATCCGCCCCAGGTGAAAAATAAAAAAGGGAAACAATATGCCTAAAAAAATCAAAACTGATCGCTTATCAACCCAAGGCTGGATTAATAAACATAGAAAAACATTTTTATTAGTAAACACTCTTGTATTTCTTGGATTTTGGTTTTTCACAAATCCGTTGATACCATTCTCTTACCAGCTGAAAGACCTGCTGGAAGGATTCGGCAGCTTGCTTTTGATCGCGGGCGTTCTGGGACGCATGTATTCTTCGTTGACTATCGCATCGCACAAGGATCAACAAGTTGCAAAAACTGAAATATATTCCGTTGTCAGACATCCGTTATACTTTTTCTCATTCCTGATAGCTATTGGAATTGGTCTGTTGACCGGACGTATGGAATTGCTTTTATATATAATCGTGTTCTTCCTGGCTTGCTTTTATCCTATGATCTTGAATGAAGAAAGATTTTTAGAAGGAAAATTTGGCAAAGAATACACTGACTATAAAAAGCAAGTGCCGATGCTGATTCCGAATTTTTCTAAATGGAAGGCGCGGGAAAGAATCGAAATCAACATGCGCCTGGTAACAAGAACTATTTTGGATGGCTCATTATTCTTGCTTATTATCCCGCTGATTGAAATAGTAAATTATGTAAAAGACCTGATTTAAAAATCCCGCGAATGCGGGTTTTTTTATTTATGATTCCAACATTTTTGTACCGGCACCGGCCAGGAATTGTTGTTTTTTGCTTTCAAATTCCATCAGCTTCAATTCTGTTGACTGTAACTTTTCGACAATTTGACCGACTTCTTCTAATTCTCTGATTATGGCTATTTGCCTCTCGCTATGCCTTGGCGAGTTTATATAATCGACTGGACTCGCCATCATGAAATAAGCATCATCTTTCCTCAATTCTTCAATATTATCCCGTTTTAGCTGAACAAATGATTCTATTCCTTCAATAAGCGGGTGCTTTTTCTGCCTTTTAAAAATACTCATTAATATACCTCTTTATAACATATATGGGAAGCTATTGGTCCCAATTTTAACTTTATTTATATTTCTTATACCCGATAGTATCGGCATATCGACGCAGATATTTTTCCTGCTCGGCCAAGAGTTTTTTTGATTTTTCTGCGCGAATCTCCATGTCTCGTTCATAGCGATCATGGATTTCTTGACTTATCCGGTCATATTCTTTCTGAAGATGCGGGGGCAAAATTGGAAGATAAAATTCTTCTTTCCCAACCCCACGCCAAATATCATAGGCGCATTCCAGCCCAGCCTTTTTTGCCTTTTCGTAATTATTTTTAAATGCTGCCCTAAATTCTGCTATTATTTTTGCTTGTCCTGCAGAATCCGCAGGCGGGCTTTCGAAGTCATAAAGCATTTCATGCCAAGCATCTGTCAGGCTGTCTTGCTCGATAGTAAGCCTTTTCGCAAGTTCGTTCGCCTTGTCAAACTTAACCTTTTCTTTCGGATGTGCGGCAAAATACTCATTAAATATCCTTTGCCAAGAAGTGTCGCTCGCAACAAGCCTTAAATCATGTCCTCCCTCCAGAATCGCTTGTTCGGGAATAGTATCCATATAGTTCCAATAATCATCCCGCAATTGCTGCTGTTTCCCTTTGAATTTCAGTTCTTTTCTGTTAAGCAATTTATCCAACGCCCCAAATTCACAGACATCAATTATGAGTAAAACCAAGGCTAAATTTAAACCCATCAAAGCAATGATGCTCAAAACTTCTCTTTTCTTTTGTTTTTTGGTCAAGGGCCTTGACAAGTTCTTTGGCACAAACTCTTTTTCTTTCTTTTTAAACATTTTTAATTCCTCTTTTTTCTATTCATGGTGAATATAACATAATAAAATTGTTTGTCAACACAAACATCTTGACAAAATCAATACGTATCTATTTTCTTTGAAAGAGGAATAATAAAAATGAGTTATTTTTCCGGGCCACAGCGGACTTCCGGCGGAGCAATCAGCGTAGGCTCGCCAGCTGTTCCAAATGGTCGGCGGCGGTTAATGCATCGATCATTTCATCCAATCCTTCGCCACCCGCCAGAATATCTTCCAGTTTATAAAGAGTCAGCTTTATGCGATGATCTGTAACCCTTTGTTCTGGAAAATTATATGTGCGAATTTTCTCGGAACGGTCGCCGGAACCAACCATAGATTTTCTTGAAGCATTACTTGAATTTTCTTGCTCAATTCTTTGTTTTTCATATAATTTCGAGCGAAGCATCGCCATGCAATAAGCGCGATTTTGAATCTGCGAACGCTCGTTCTGGCTTGATACAACTATGCCAGTTGGCAAGTGAGTAATGCGAACGGCGGAATCAGTCTTGTTAACATGCTGACCGCCCGCCCCCTGCGCCCTGAAAGTATCGATACGCAAGTCTTTTTCTTCTACAACAACATCTATATCCTCGGCTTCGGGCATAACGGCGACACTGGCTGCGCTGGTATGGATGCGCCCGGATGCCTCGGTTTCTGGAACGCGTTGAACTCGGTGAATTCCGGATTCGAATTTAAACCGCGCATAGGCACCCCGCCCGTCTACTTTGAATATTATTTCCTTATAACCGCGCAAACTGGTTGCGTTTTCTTCGATAATTTCTATCTTCCAACCATGACGCAAAGCATAAGATTTATATTGTTGGAATAAATCGAATGCGAATAATGCGGATTCTTCGCCACCAACGCCGGCACGAATTTCCACAATTACACTATGATCATCAGCATCGTCTTTTGGCAACAAAGCAATTTGAAGTTTTTGTTCAACTTCCGGCAATAACTTTTTGAATTCACTTAATTGTTCCTCTGCCATAATTTTTAATTCCGGTTCCCTAATCATGGCATTCGCATCCGCGATTCCAGACTGAATTTGAAAATATTCGGATACAATTGGCAGAATTTCAGACAGCCGCGAGTATTCTTTCGAAAGCTTTGTTAATTCCGCGCCAGAAACCTGGCCTGAATTCATCAAGCTTTCAATTTCCGCGGCGCGGTTTTTAATATCTTTCAATTTTTGCTCTATCATTTTATATACTTTATAGCTGTTTTAATGTCCATTTTTTGCTGTTCGCCAGATGCCATATTCTTGACGGTTAATTCTTTATTTTTTACTTCATCTTCACCAATTATTATACTGAATTTGCATTTTATTTTATCTGCAAACTCCATTTGGTTTTTAAACTTCTTTTCAGCATCTAAATAAGGCACAGCGACTATTTCGGCCGTCCGCAATTGCGAAAGGATCTCCATGGCATAAGCTGTTTGTTCTTGTCCCATTACCAGCACCGCTACATCGATCGGATTTTCAAATTTTTCCAAATTTATGGCGTTATCTTCCAATAAAGCAACCATTGTTCTAGAAAATCCGACCGCTGCACCAACACCGACTATCTTCGTTTTGCTGAATTTATCAGCCAGATTCTCATATCGGCCACCGCCACCCACTGCGCCCAATGATGGGAAGTCATCGAGAAAAAATTCAAACACAAGACCTGTATAATATGCATGACCACGCATAATCCCCAGGTCGATTTTGGCATTTTTTATTCCCAAAGCCGCCAATTGTGCCATAAATTCATCCAACCCGATTATTGCCGAATCTAACTTGACAGATTTCTTTAAAAATGCATTATAACCATCTGAAAATACTTTTATAATTGCATTTGCTTTATCTCCAATTTCTTCACGCAAAGCCCCATTAAAATCGTCGAGTTTATCCTTTTTATCTATCAAAATGAACGCTGTGCGTGCCTCTGACGGGGTTAATTCTTGCCATTCAAAAAAGGCATCCCAAAATTTACGGCTGCCGACGCGAATATTCGTCCCACCGATAAATTCTCGGCAAGATTCGTAAGCATTTGCTAAAACAGCGACAATTTCCGCATCATAATTCTGGCTTAAATCACCAAGGCCAAGAACATCCAGGTCCAGCTGATAAAATTCGCGATAACGGCCCTTTTGCGGGCGTTCCCCGCGATAATTTTTAGCAAATAAGTACGATCTGAACGGAAAAACCAAGTCATTCAGGTGTCCCGCGACATAACGCGCAAGCCCAACTGTGCCATCATAGCGCAATCCCATCCTGGTATCGCCCTTTTGAAACAGGAAGATTTGTGTTTCAATTTCATCCCAATTGTCTTTGTCAGTCAGGACTTCCGCACGTTCGATTACCGGCAGATCAAGCCGCGCAAAACCGGCTGTTTGCAGCACGGATTGCATGCGGCGGGCGCACTCGTCAAAGCACCGCTGCTGTACAGGCAGCAGTTCTATAAATCCAGATAAAGGTTTTGTTGGTTTAAGATCCATTTTCTTTCCTCTTTTATTGCTTTTTATATTGCAAGATTATGCCGTTTTCGGCAAGTGTTAATTGATATAAATATGGAATAGCTATAAAGTCACGCCCGCGCAGGCGTGGTGAAAGAAAAAAGATAAAGAAACGAAACAATTTTTCATAACCCTTTAATTATACGACAATGATTTCAGATTTCAACTTAAATTTTATACCGCTTGCAATGGTTGTTCGCAATGCTTTATAATTCACCCAAAGAAAGGAAGAAAAATGCCGATAAAACCCAAGAAAACCGCCCCTGTTAAAGCCAAAGAAAACAAGAAACCCGAATTGAGCGTCATCTGCATATGGTGGCGGCGTGAAGACGGCAGCGAGAAATTTAGCTTGGAATACGTTAATCGCCTGTACCACATGGTGCAGAAAAACCTGACCTTGCCGCATCGATTTGTGTGCTTTACCGAAGATACCGTCGGATTAGATGGGGTAAAGCTGGACAAAGGGATCGAAACGTTTCCCATTCCCACCGTGAATTTCCCAAAAGGATGCCCCGAACGCGGCTGGAAAAAACTTGGCCTATTCTTACCAGGAAGAGTTGGAGATTTGCATGGAACCGCCCTATTTCTGGACTTGGACACCGTAATTGTCGACAATATTGACGATTTATTCAAAGTGCCCGGGAAATTCCTTATTGCGCGTGACCGCGTAGGCAATGATGTAGAAGGTAATTCATCCGTAGTTCGATTTGAAATCGGGCAGCATCAGGATGTATTGGAGTATTTTGAAAAGAATTTCGATAGCGTGCGTAAAGAAGTTCGGCGTGAACAGCAATTTTTATCCAACGAGATGCAGAAAAAAGACATTTTCCAGTTCTGGCCTAATGAAAACTGGTGCGCCAGCTTTAAATATAAGAGTTTGCTGCCATTTCCGCTGAATTGGTTTATCGCCCCGAAAATACCAAAAGGCGCGAAAATCGTAATATTTCACGGCAGACCGAATAACGAGCAAGCAATGAACGGGTACACGGCAAAATTCGGCATCCGTCATGTGTGTCCAACAAAATGGATAAAAAAATATTGGATTGGCGACAGTAAATGAAGAAAATCGCGATTTTCTCTTTAATTATTGCTCTATGCACTGGAAATGCTGGCGCGGTTGTGGCACCGATGTATGCGCCCAGCGACTTTGT
Source organism: Alphaproteobacteria bacterium (assembly GCA_009784275.1). Lineage (GTDB taxonomy): Bacteria > Pseudomonadota > Alphaproteobacteria > Rs-D84 > Rs-D84 > WRCA01. Next base: position 8,895 of record WRCA01000005.1, read on the forward strand.
AGCCCCCGTAGACTACAATATAATGCAATCCTTTATGACCCCACAAATGCAACGTACTCTGCGACCAGATACGGCCTCTTTTGCTCCGAATCCCTCTCCAATATGGTCACGCGCGGCGGTTGGGTCCGGAAACGCCCCAGTTTCAGAGTTTGTGCAGGCCAGCGGCCCCGCACAGGCGTCCCCCCCCGCCATAGCATCAAAGATGCGGAGGGTGGTTTCAAGGAATTCACGTGCGGCAACACAGCCCCGTAATGCCAATGTCACCGCGGCCGGCACCTATCCAGTCACATTGGGGGACAATGGTTTGACGGCCAGAGCCGCAAATCCTAGCGGAATGGCATCCCAAAGGGTTGTTGTACCACGCGGGGGGGTCGCGCGTAGTGCGACCAGTTCCGGTGGTGTTTCAACATCAGCCGCACAACAACGAAAAGTGGTTGCGCGGGCAACCCGCGGTGAAATTCCTTCCCGTGGAAATAATACAGAACCGGGACTCGCCACGATCTCTGGGAACGCCATTGCGACCACACAATGCCTTGCGGACTACAGGACATGCATGAACAGCTATTGTAAGCGAGAAAATACGCCATACAACCGCTGTTTCTGCAGCGCCCAGCTGGCGCAAATCGAAGCTACTTATCGCCCAGTCATCGAAGATATCCTGCAAAGGTTGATTATTATTAAAAATGGGGGAAAACCGGGTACAGGTATGTCCGATCAAGAACTGGAACAGTTCTGGCAAGATACTTTTGGAAATTATACCGGTTATAACAGCCTGGCATCGCTGAATGAAGCGCTGAATATAGACTGGCCGGACGAAGAAAATACGATGAGGGGACAAAATGCCTTTGTAATAGGGCATGACTATTGCATGCAACATCTGAAAGGCTGCTTTTACATGGCATCAAACCTGCGGGACGCGTACAGGTCTGAAATTGCGCGGGATTGCCAGATATATGAAACATACCTCAATCAAATAAAACTGGCGGGCGAATCGGTCTTATCACAGCTGGAATAGCGCAAAAGTCGTATTATCAAGCCTCTTTTATCACTTTTCCCCGAATTTTATATTCAAATATTTGACAAATAACTCTCAAGTGCTATATTTATCGCAATAACAAGAATTTGTCAGATAAAGAGAATCAAAATGTATGATATCGGCCGCAAGGATTCCAAACATTTCGTCTATTTGGATGCGAATCTACATTTGAATCTATATACTGCCACTGACGATGAAAGTGCCAGGCCCGGGGAAGAAAGAGACCTGATATTCGAAGAAATCGACAGTTTGCCAATGGCTGGACGGGGTGGCAGTCAAATACTTACCCCCATAAGGGATGATGATTACGCCAGTGCTTATACATTTTCCATAGAACCGCCAACAAATGTCTATATCAAAGAAAGAATAATCTTCAAAGGAAGAGCCAGTGATAAAATTGTAGATGAATACAAAGATTTAGACCTCGATTTTTCTGATTACACAAACTGCGTCTATTTTCCCTTCGCGATCGATTTATACAGATTATTGAATGATCCAAATATTCCTTCCAGATACTATAAGTACGCGTCCCCGTTGAAAAGGGATGAAATTATAATAGACCGCTTGGGCCATGTGATGCCAAAGCAAATTAACTATAGAGCCGCAGTAACCACTGATGACATAAGGAAAACGCTATCCGCAGTACAAAGTTACGTTTTTAGAAAAGCTTGTAATAAGTTAGAACAAATATGGCAAAAATAAAATCCGGCGCTTGCCGGATTTTATTTTTTGCTTATTTTCCACAGTTATTAGAACTGCACGCCGAATTTAGCGCCAATCTGCCAGAAACGGTCGAAAAAGCTAGAGCCATCGGACTTCGTGCCAAAGTGATATGATACATACGGCTGAACCGCAGCAGTATCGGAAATCGCATATACCGCGCCCAGCGCCACCGAACGGTCAAAGATTAAATAATCCGGGCCTGCCTCTTTAGTCAGATTGTAAATATCATAGTTCAACTCTGCACGCGCCGCCCACTTTGCGGTGATTGCATATTGCGCTTCGGCCTGCATATACAAATTGACCAAATTGTCATTCATTAGCCATCCCGGTATCCACATATAGTTAAGTAATGCTGTCGCACCCCATTGGAACTTATCCACTGTGCCAGAAAGTTTTACTCCAGCAGTGACGTTGTTCATGCCGATTCGCGTATGGTTGCCGCTCATATTTTCACGCGTCCATGCAAAGCCATATTTTGCGATGACATCCAGGTTAAAGCTTTCGCCACCAAGCGCGCGCCAATTGATTCCCAACTCTGGATTTGTTGTACCGGCCATCACATCCATATATGCAAAGCCGTGGCTTACAATTCCCGACACTGGATTAAATGCCAAGCTGCCCCTGGTAACATCCAGTGTTAACGCGAACTTATCTGTAATTCCATAAGCCAGGTTAACATCATCAACATCCCAGTCACCGGCAGTCCAGTCCGTCATGCTGGAGCCCGTTTTATTAAATCCGGTGGTATAATTTATTCCAAATCCGCCAAATATATCGCCTTCTTTTACGCGATAGGTCGGGTCGAATACGCCCGCGCTCGCGGCGCTTGCTGCGAACAGGGCAATTAAAGAGGTTAATGCAATCTTTTTCATGGTCTCTCCTTTTGTGATTCCCATGAATAAAATCCTATCATAATTGCCATATATTCTCAATAAATTTTTAATTTGTCATGCGAAAATTGGAAATTTATATACATATATAAATAATATATCTTTAAAATTCTAAATCTTAAACATCGTCATCCCCGCGAGGGCGGGGATGACGATTGAGCAAGTTATGCATTCATTGCACTGAAGAAATCGCCATTAGTTTTTGTCGTACGGAGCTTATCCAACAAGAACTCCATCGCTTCCAATGTTCCCATCGGATTGATGATGCGGCGCAGAATATACATTTTTGACAAGATATCCTTGCCGACCAACAAGTCTTCCTTGCGCGTGCCGGACCGAGTAATGTCAATAGAAGGGTAAACGCGTTTGTCCGAAAGCTTACGATCCAGGATGATTTCGCTGTTGCCGGTTCCTTTGAACTCTTCGAAAATAACTTCGTCCATCTTGCTGCCGGTATCCACAAGGGCCGTTGCGATAATTGTAAGGCTGCCGCCCTCTTCTATATTTCGCGCCGCGCCAAAGAATCTTTTCGGGCGCTGCAGAGCATATGCATCAACACCACCAGTCAAGACTTTACCCGACGACGGCACAACCGTATTATACGCACGACCCAGACGAGTAATGGAATCAAGCAGAATTACGACGTCTTTGCCACCTTCGACCAAGCGTTTTGCCTTTTCTATAACCATTTCGGCGACTTGGATATGACGCGCGGCAGGTTCGTCGAAAGTACTGGATATAACTTCGCCCTTTACACTGCGCTTCATATCGGTAACTTCTTCTGGACGTTCGTCAATCAGTAAAACGATAAGAGTAACATCAGGATAATTAGTCGCGACGCTGTTCGCAATATTCTGCAGCATGACCGTTTTCCCGGTACGCGGCGGCGCAACGATCAACGAACGCTGGCCCTTTCCTGTCGGCGCGATCAGGTCAATTACGCGCGCGGACAGCGACCGGCCCTTGTCTTTGTCATTTTCGACCTCCATCTTTAGCATTTCATCAGGATAAAGCGGGGTCATATCATCAAAAGATACGCGATGCTTTAATTGTTCAGGATCCGCGCGATTGACTTTTTCTATGGTTTCCAGGGCGAAATACCGCTCGGATTCGTTCTGGGGGGCATCGATTTTTCCTTCGACATAATCGCCGGTCTTCAGACCGTATTTCTTAATTAAATTCGGGGAAACATATAAATCATCCGGACCGGCCAGATAATTAGATTCCGGCGCGCGCAGAAACCCAAATCCATCTTGCATACGCTCCAGAACACCATCTCCGACCAGGGTTGTTTTCTTGTCCAAAGAAATCACGCGCAGAACTGCGAAACGCAGCTGCTGTACATTCAGCTGGGATGGGTTTTCGATACCCAATTCCTCGGCCATTTTCAATAGTTGCTGGGGCGATTTCGCCTTTAATTCATTAACGTGCATTTTAAACCTCTTGGGAATTCCGGCACGGATTCGGGCCGGTTAGATGACTCTATTTTAGGGCAAAAATTGGGGAAAGTCAAGCATATCCAATTATTTAACGTCATAAAAAACCGCGCAAGGCGCGGAATTTTACATCTGATCCTGGTTTTGCCGATCGCCGATTTTCTTTCTGGTTTCGTCCAGCCCATACTTTTTAAGCATGTCAATGGCTACGATCGCATTACCTAATTTTTCTTGAAATTTGCTCATAATGTTCACCTATTTGTTGCAGTTATAACCCAAAAGTTACCGTTTGTCAAGTATTTTATTCCTCGACAAACTCACTCGCTTCAAACTCATCTTCAACCAGCGCCGTAATATGCGACACTTCGGGCTGTTCCATATATCTTTGTTCCTTTACTACCCTTACCCGGCGGTTTTCGGGGCTTTTAACTTGGTCGCCGGTCGGAATCTTCAGGTCATTTTTCCCGGCTGAAACTATGACAATCTGCTCTGATGGGATGCCGTATTGAACCAGCATGTCGCGCACAGTTTTTGCCCTGCGTCCGCCCAGCGCAAAATTATAATCCGATGTCCCCATCGTATCCGTATGACCAACGACTGAAACCTTTAGATTACGGTTATCCTGTGCGGCTTGTGCCAATTTGCGGATTACATCTTCGTATTCTGGTTTTATCTGATACTTATCAAAGTCAAAATGTACTTCGAAGACTTCTTCCATTATGTGCTGCTTTGGCTCTAATGGAATCTGCTGAACCTTTAGATAAGCCTTTTCCGATTTCGGCATATTATCCAGCCGGCGGTTAATCATCGCAATTTCTTCCCGCATAGCTACCATCATGGTTATAAACTCTTCCCGGGTTACCAAGTCCCCGTTGACAGTTTCACGGATGATAGTTTCTCTGACGGGTTGCTCCACGGTTTCTTCTGCTGCTACGGTTTCTTCTTCAAGCTCCCACCCTGCGACTACTTCTCCGTTTTTATTAATGGTATTTCCGCTGTTGGAAATATTCTTTTCTTTGGTTTTGGTTATGGTCTTGTCACCGCCATAAATATTCTGATTAAAGACCAGCGGAGGAGTTACCGGAACCGGTTCCGGTCGTATCAAGTGATCCGCCAGACTGACATTATTCACAACCACTACGCTTTCACGGGCGCGCATCTGCGCGGGCATCACTGCCGTTGTTTCCGGATAAAAGACAACTTCTTGCCGTGGCGCGGGTTGAACTGGTACAGGCTGTGGCATTGGCTTTGGCGCAACAACTGGCTTCGGTGCCCCGCATCCCTGTGGGCCGCCGCGACGCAAAGCATCCATAGCGCGCATATATCTGGCGCGGCACTCATTAGCGGTGTTATATTGTCCGCTGGCGCTGGCAACCAACCAGCAATCGAATTTCGCCTGGGCTTCGGCCGCTTCTATTGGACAATAATCCGACATGTCGTTCTTCAGCATGCGAACCAGCTCTTGACAAGCATTCTGCAATTCAAACCCGAGATTCTGATCGTCTATCTTCCAGTTATCCACTGGTTCCGGGAATGGGGTTTCGCCAGAGAATGCGGCCACTGCCTTTTGGGCAAACAATTCGCCTATGTCCGGATGCCCGCTTTGGCGCGCATTAAAGATCGCGAAAGACCGATAGTTCATCGCCAGCTGCGTCAAGAAAGAATCTTGATGCGGCGCGGCGCGAACATCCAGCCGTTCTACATAATCGACCGTCGGTGTCGACTGGTTATAATTACTATCGCGATTACTGCCGGTGGACGAGCATGCAACCACCGCAATTAATCCCATTAAAGCCAAGATTTTTTTCATATCAAACATTCCATTAGAATTATTATTTTAATTATACAAAATTTATAAAATTCGCGCAAGAGGATTGTGATATAATAAAGCTTATGAATAATAACAAAAAACCTTTGGTCCTTTGCATACTTGATGGCGTCGGAATATCTGCCGAAAAAAAGCACAATGCGGTGGCGCTGGCAAAGATGCCTTTCTGGAAAGAACTGCTGAAACATTATCCAAATACAAGGTTAAATGCCAGTGGTACAGCAGTGGGTTTGCCGCCGGGCACTATGGGAAATTCAGAAGTCGGACATATAACTATCGGCAGCGGCCGTGTAGTCAATCAATTTCAGCGCAGATTCCAACAGGAAAGCGAATCGGGCAGACTTTCGAAAAATAAAGAATTAATCAAGTTCGTCGGTAATGTAAAAAAGAACAATGGAATAGTGCATATTTTCGGATTGATGTCCGACGCAGGCGTTCATGCGGATATAAACGAGGCAATCACGGTTGCGCGAATAATACTGGGGAACAAATTAAAAATCTGCGTGCATTTTATCAGCGACGGACGTGATACCCCGCCCAAATCTGCCGAAAAATACATACGAAAATTACATAGCGCATTCAGCAAGGAAATAAAAAGCGGACAGCTATTTTTCGGAACATTAATCGGCCGTTACTATGCGATGGATAGAAATTTGAATTGGGACAGAACGCAGCATGCCTTTGATGCAGTTGTGCTGGGGCTCGCGAAACATTCCGCGCCAGATATAAAAACAGCTTTGCGCGAAGCGTATGCCCGCGGGGAAACCGATGAGTTTATAAAGCCTGTATTAATTAATGGAAGCTGCACGAAGGATATTTGTACTCGAAGTGGACTGGGGGGAATTATAACCGCCAGCGACGGATTGTTGTTTACTAATTTTCGCGCGGATAGAGCACGACAAATTATGCAAGCGCTCGCCGCGCCAAAGACAAAAAATATAAAGCGCCCGGCGGGTTATGTGCCGCCGCATGCGCTGTGTTTTTCGCAATATGGGGGCGAGACAGATAATTACTGCCCTGCTCTGCTGCCGGATATCCCAATTAAAAATACTTTGGGCGATGTGCTGGCCGCAAAAGGCAAATCCCAGCTGCGAATTTCCGAAACCGAAAAATATACTCATGCGACTTATTATATTGACGGGGAACGAACGCTGAATTATTCAAATGAGGAAAAAATCCTGATCCCCAGCCCCAATGTTCCTACATTTGATCTGAAACCCGAAATGTCAGCGAATGAAATCACAGATAAAGTCTTACAAAAACTGTCGAAATTCGATGTGATAATAATCAATTATGCCAATGGCGATATTGTGGGACACACGGGGGTTCTGAAAGCAGCGATTCGCGCGATGGAGGTCTTGGATGTCCAATTGTCGCGATTGGTGCCCGCGGTATTAAAGATGGGCGGGACAATCTTGATTACGGCAGACCATGGCAATGCGGAAAAAATGTGGAATGATAAATTAAACGTGCCATGGACTGCGCATACGACGAATAAAGTGCCATTTGTTGTCGTTAGCGACTTGCCACCTGTAACGCTGGCGAAGAGCGGCGGCATCGCAGATATCGCGCCAACAATGCTGAAAATTCTGGGAATAAAACAGCCGAAAGAAATGACTGGAAAAAGTTTGATAAAAAATTAACCGCGTCTGTTCTTAAAAAAATCTTTCAACATCTTTGATGATTCGTCTGCGAATTCAGGCATTTCGACAACCGCGGGTTTCCATAGATTTTTTTGAGTTTCATAAATGCGCGCGTTATGTAGAATTCCGCCGCCTTTTTCATCCCTTGCGGCAAAGATAACTTTTTTTATTCTTGCGAACGAGATCGCGGTCGCGCACATGGCGCAGGGCTCCAAGCTTACATATATCTCGCACCCATCAAGAAATTTGGAATCCAATTTTTTTGCGGCACGGCGAATCGCGACTATTTCCGCATGCGCATTAATATCTTTCTTTAATTGAACCTGATTTTCACCACGCGCGATTATTTCCCCATCGCGCACGATCACGGCACCAACGGGCACATCTTCATGTGATGCGGCGCGTCTGGCAAGCCTCAAAGTTTCTTTGATATATCGTTTCATTTGCTCTATACTTTAATTCATGAATTCGAATTTGCAAATTATTTCGGGAAAATTGCGGGGCAAGAAATTGCGCGTCCCCCCCGATGCGCGTCCGACACAGAACAAAGCGCGAATCGCATTGTTCAATATGTTGACGCCGATTATCGACCCAAAATCACATATATCCATCTGGGATGCGTTCGCGGGCAGCGGCGCTTTTGGTATAGAATGCCTGTCCCGATGGCCAAATGCAAAGGTAACTTTTACAGACATTTCGCCTGAATCAATAAAAACAATTCAAAAAAACTTGGATGGTATTCCAAACGCGAATGCGGTTATTTTCAAAACCGATGCCATTCAAGCAATCGAAAAACATAAATATGGCGAAAAAAAAGATATTATTTTCATAGATCCGCCGTATGCAAATCCTGAATTCGGCGCGCAATTTATAAAAAAATTGGCAACTGTTACAAAGCCAGGTATGATTATAGTTTGGGAAATGGAAAAAGATTTCAACTTGCCGTCATTGCCTGAAAATCTAGAAATTTTGAAAGATAAAACCTATGGCAGGGCGAGGTTTTTACTACTGACCACCAAATAGAGAACCCGTTAATACCGGCGCAACGCCCATCAAAGCCCCCAATGGACTTCCGCCGCCTGGCTGCGACATAATCCCGGCAACCTGCCCCATTGTCGCGCCTGCATTTTGTTTCTGTCCCAAACCGCCGACAGTTGTCATCAGCATATTGCCCCATAATTCTTTTTGCTTCGCGCTGAGTATTGCAGGGGCACAGTTCAATGATTTTTCTTTAATTCGCGCAGCCTGGGAAACTTCATTAGGCATATAATCCGCTTCTTCGAATCCTATTTTGGCAAATATTTCGTACATATCGGACATTGCCATTCGGTTTTTATCATTGTCTGGCGCAGATGGATCTTTTAACTTATAACCCTTGCCCGGGAAAGGATATCTGTAATAGATTTGAAATGAATCCTGGGTTCCGTTGAAACTGTTCCAGCAAGGATACATTCCTTCGGCAAGATTTCGAATGCTAGATGCATAGCTTTGATTCTTACTGCATTCTGGCCGCGGGGAAAGATTCGGCGCAGCACCACCGGCCCTGGCCCATTCTTGCATCAGGTTTTTCACAAATGTTATTTCGGCATCTGTCGGTTCGCATTCCGCGCTTAATGCAGCCTGTTGCTGACTTAACGCCATCACATTTCCGACCAATCCCAACGCAGTCGGGATCAGGCTGTTCCCGGCCATCAGTCCGCCGATACCTTTCTGTTGTTCCAGCACAGCAACGCCTGGCGCCTTTTGTATGGTAACGGCATCAGCCGGCGTAAACGACACCCAAACGCCAAATGCTAAAAGCACAGACAAAAATCTGACTGAATTCTTCATTTCTCTCATTCAAACTTTATCAGAAAACCGGTTGCAAATCAAACTCTTTTGCAATAGGATGCAGGCGATGGACAGGTCAGCGCGTAATTTTTTAATTTCCAGCGGCCATAGGCGTATGCAGCGTTTATGGCAATTCATATTCGCAGGATGGGGATTGGTTCTTATCGCTGTTATTATAGCGGGTTCCATGATCAGCAAAAATCTACGCTGGCTGCCTATTTCCGGCATTAATATGTCTGATGTTATGAAGAATCAGTTCAAGATGGAAAACCCATCCTTTTCAGGCATGGACAAAGATGGGAATCCTTTTTGGATACATGCTGAAAGCGCGCGTCAGGAATACGAAGCAGAAGACATTGTGTTCTTGAACAACATACGCGCGAAAGTATCGCGGATTGACAAAGGTCAAAAAATAACGGACAATATAACGGCAAAATCCGGCAAATACGACAAGACCAAAAGAAATGTAACTTTGAATGGCAATGTGCGTGTGGACTCCAGCAATGGGGACAGAATTTTAACCAATGAACTGGTAATAAAACTATGAAGCGATCTGTACTAAAAGTTGAACATCTGTCCAAATCTTATGGTAAGCGGATGGTTTTGCGCGACATTTCTCTGGAGGTTTGCCAAGGCGAATCGGTAGGACTGCTGGGGCCGAATGGTGCGGGAAAAACCACGGCATTCTATTGCATTACCGGACAGATCAAAGCAACCGCTGGAAATATATTTTTAAACAGCCAGAACATAACCCATCTGCCATTCTTTCAGCGCGCAAGACTACACATAGGATACCTGCCCCAGGAAAATAGCGTATTTCATGGCCTGTCGGTAGAACAGAATATTATGGCGATACTGGAAGTCGTGCAACCAGATCCAGCCAAGCGCATAAAAAAATTGAACGAGTTGCTTAACGAGTTTTCTATCGAACATTTGCGCAGAGCACCTTCGACCGCGCTGTCGGGGGGCGAGCGCCGCCGTGTGGAAATCGCGCGCGCACTGGCAAACGATCCAAAGTTTATTTTGTTGGACGAACCCTTTGCCGGAATCGATCCAATCGCGGTGAATGAAATAAGAACACTGGTGTCGCAGTTAAAGAACCGCGGGCTGGGTGTGATTATCACCGACCATAACGTGCGTGAAACTTTGGGCGTTACAGACCGTTCTTATGTCTTGCATGACGGAAAAATCCTGATACATGGAACAACCGAAAAAATAGTAAACGACCCGATGGTAAGAAAAGTGTATTTGGGCGAAAACTTTAAGATGTAAGCGACAAGCTTCATATGAGAAAAACCACAATATTTTCATTGCTTGCAATATGCGGTTCGCATCTTTTTTGCTGCGTGCTGCCCGCAGTACTTGCAATCTTTGGAATATTCAGTACAGGCGTGGCGGACTTCTTTCATGGTTGGATGGGAATCGCGCTGCTGGTCTTCGGCGGGCTTGCATTGATCGCTTCATTTTTGATATATATGAAGAAAAGGGAAGAAATAAGTATATGGCTGGTTGTCGCGGCCACCGCACTTTATGCTTTTTCATTGATGATGTATTTTTCACATTCTCATTGAGATAAAACGAAGGAAGGAAAGGAAAATGTTCGAAATAAAAAAAATCCACGCAAGACAGATTATGGACAGTCGCGGGAACCCTACGGTAGAGTGCGATGTAACGCTGGCGGGTGGCGCAATGGGTCGCGCTGCGGTCCCATCTGGCGCATCTACGGGCAGCCATGAAGCGCTGGAGCTGCGTGACGGCGGCAAAGATTACATGGGCAAAGGCGTATTAAAAGCGGTAAAGAATATTAATGAAATAATCGCACCTGAATTGATTGGAATGGATGCGCTCGAGCAATCCGCGATTGACCAGAAAATGACTGCATTGGATGGCACACCGAACAAAGCGAAGCTGGGGGCGAATGCTATTCTGGCAGTGTCGCTTGCCACCGCGCACGCAGCCACCACACAGAAAAAAATTCCGCTTTATGAATATCTGCGTAGCATATATCCCGCCAAAGATTTTCAATTACCCAGACCTATGATGAATATTATCAACGGCGGCGAACATGCGGACAATGGCCTGGATGCGCAAGAATTTATGATAATTCCGAATGCGGCCAGCGAAGCACAAGCAATAAAAATCGGCAGCGAAATATTTCATAACTTGAAAGCAATTCTGAAAAAATCGGGATACTCCACCAATGTCGGTGATGAAGGAGGATTTGCACCGAACCTGCATACCACACGCGAAGCCTTGGACATAATTGTCGCGGCAGTCAAAGCAGCTGGATACGAACCAGGCAAAGATGTTTCATTCGGAATGGATGTCGCAGCCAGCGAATTTTTCAAAAACGGCGTTTACGAATTCGAAGGGCAGAAATTATCCAGCGGCCAAATGATTGATTTCTATGAAAAGCTGATTTCAGATTATCCAATTATTTCTATTGAAGATGGCCTGGCGGAAGACGATTGGGACGGCTGGAAGAAATTAACAGAGCGCCTGGGCAAGAAAATTCAACTGGTGGGCGATGACTTATTCGTAACTAATCCAGAAAGGTTGAAACGCGGAATTGACACTGGCATTGCGAACGCGATTTTGATAAAACCGAATCAAATAGGAACATTGACAGAGACATTTGCTGCAATCCGCATGGCACAAGAAGCCGGCTATGGCGTTGTGATTTCGCATCGTTCTGGGGAGACCGAAGATACAACCATCGCGGACCTGGCCGTTGCAACAAATGCGGGACAAATCAAAACAGGCTCGATGTCCCGCACCGACCGTATGGCAAAATATAACCAGCTGTTGCGGATAGAAGAAGAACTGGGAAGGAATGCGAAATACAATTGATCATAATTGCTAAATATATTTTTGCGATTCTACTGATTACGGCAATTCTGATGGCGCCGGCATACCTGGCGCGCCAAGCCAAAAAAGGCAATGTGGATATGTTCATAGTTCGCACCAGCAGCTGGGTGTTGGGCTGGACCGGCGTTGGGTATTTATTCGCGCTTTGGTGGGCGGTGAAAAAGTAGAAAATTCTTGATTTCTCACTTTTTTTCCGCTTTAATCCTTGAAAGTAAAAAAGGAAGCAAAGATGGCAGGCAGCATGAATAAAGTAATTTTAATCGGCAATATCGGCGGCGATCCGATGGTCCGCTCAACCGGTAATGGCCAGAAAGTGGTTAACTTTTCTTTGGCCACCAGCGAGCGTTGGAAGGACCGTCAAACAGGCGAGCAGAAAGAGCAAACCGAATGGCACCGCGTTGTGATTTTCAACCCTAACCTGGCCGAAGTTGCAGAACGCATGTTGCAAAAAGGGACCAAGGTTTATATCGAAGGCCAACTGAAAACCCGCAAATGGCAGAATCAACAAGGACAAGAAGTTTATACGACCGAGGTTGTTCTGAATCAATTCTCTGGCCAACTGATAATCTTGGGCGGCGCAAAATCAATGGAAGGTGGCGATTATGGCGCAGCGGGGGGCGGTTATTCCCAACCGATGCCCAGCGCTCCGCGCGAAGAAATAAACATCGCACAAATCGGCGATGACATACCGTTTTAAAAGATTCCATTCTTAAAAATCCCGCAAATGCGGGATTTTTTATTGCAATGCACTAAAAAGATGATATAAGTGCAATTGTCAATAAATAAAAATAAAATGAAATTTGTTACAGTAAGCGTTAAATGTAAGGTGTGGGTGGTGCTGATACATGGCCCACAACTTGCGATGGTTGACCTGGACAACCCAGATGCTGCATGGTGGCCGATTGGCAGTCATTTTAAAATATCAATGACCGATACGGAATATACCGAATATAATAATATGGATGCCGGACAATTTTTGCAGGCATGTCAAAATTATTGGAAAGCCCAGGGACACTTTGATATTACGAATGTAGTGTCAACCCATGTCAGCAATAATGACCAACACAAAATAGTGTCAAGCTGGGCCAAGCAGATGTCCATTTTTCAAAATTATAAACAGAGACTACTTAAACCAATATCATGGAACGAATTTCTTCTCAAATCTGCCAAAGAAAAAGTTGTTCGGTCATAATAATAAATCCCATTTCAACGCCATTTTTGGCATTTTTTGCTGCCCCGATTAAATTATTGACAAATATATTTAGTGTTATATACTTATACAAAATGAGCTCCGGAACACTAATTTTTCCAAATGATGAAGAAATAATGACCTATGGGGATGCTCTTGACGTCCTTGATAAACAAAAGAAGAAAAATAATGATGAATGGGCTGCAGAACAAAATAAAAAGAATAAAAAAGGCTATGGGCCTGCAATCTGCGATGGATTCCAAAGTTATATATTCAGTCCAGACCAAAAACCAGGAACTTTCGAAGGCAATGTAAAAGAAAAGGTGGAAGGTTTTTTTGAGTCCAAAGAGGAAAACTGGGCACTGGTAAAAATCTCTGGATGCATAGACCCAATCGACAGCCTAATTTGTGGATGGGCAACGGTTAAAGATAAAAGCGGCCATATTATACACATGAGCTTTGACGACCGCATACCTATTGAAAGAACCCACCACCGGGAGCAATGGATCGGCCGACTGGTTTTTATGGGGCGCCTGAACAGCGAAGATAATAAATATCGGCGCACGCTTTACGAAGCCCTGTATAATAAATCCCATTAAAAACTGCCGCAGTCGCGGCAGTTTTATGTTTCTTCTTCCTGTTCTTCTGGGTCGTCTTCTTCGACCGCATTCAGGTCTATTTCCTTTGGCACGCCTATAATTTCTTCTATCTTTTCGGATGCTTCGTCCAAATCCAACCTATGCAAGACCGCGTATTCTTGTGCCATGCGTTCCAGCGCACGCAGATAAAGCCCACGCGCAGAGAAAGTCATCTGATCTGTGGCGTTGCGGCGTTGCAGATCTCGCACGACTTCCGCCAGCCTCATTAAATCTCCAGAGTTTATATTTTCTTCATATTGCGCGGCGCGGCGTGACCAAATCATGCGCTTTATACCGGCACGCCCTTTGGCGCTCTCAATTGCTTCGTTCATTTTCTTGTTTGTTACCAGCGGACGCAGCCCCGAAATCTCGGCGCGATCGACCGGCACGCGCAAAGTCATCTTATTCCGCTCGAAATCAATCACCAAAAGAGTAATTTTTTGCCCGCCGATATTTTGTTCTTCAACACGAACAACTTTGCCGACGCCTTGGGTCGGATAAACCACGAACTGCCCGTTCTTGAATTCTAATTTTTTAGACGCCATAATACAGAGCCTTTGGTTGGCATTCTCCCAGTACGAGAATTTTATCACAAAAAAGCCCAGATTTCAAGAAATTGGCAAGAATTTTTATTGCCCCAGGCCAGCAGGGCTAAATCGCCCGATATTATTAATCAGCTCTTCAAACGCGTTCAGCTCTATCGCGGCCGGGATCTCGGTTTCACCCCCAGCCGGGGAGACGTTCGGCAAGTCCCCATCACGCAAAATCTTTGTCTGCGTCACGCGGGAACCATCGACCCAAGCCAGCAAAACAGTCTTATTATCATAGCTTAATGGGAACGGCCCGCGATAATTTTCATCTGTGCCATAGTAAATCCAGACAGGCTGGCCATAAAGGGTCCGCGCCAAGGGGCTGCCCAATTTTTCCTCTAATTGAGAAGTGGTTTTTATACCGGCAACCTGCTGATCCAGGTCTTCCGGAAATACATACCCGCGATGCTTTGTCTGAAAGGTGCAAGCACAAAGGGCGCAAAAGGCAAAAAGCATAAATACTTTCTTCATAGACCCTATTCTACATCTCAACGAAGTTCGCGTCAACTGCCATATTTGAGATTTCTTGCCTGACGCGATATCTTTTGGCCTCTTTTATCAACACAGCCATGCGTTCTGGCGATAATATATACCCAGGAGAAAAACCCAGCAATTTTTCCAAGGTTGCGTTATCCGCCTTTTCGTGCATTATTAATTGTTCTTTATCCCCAGTATTGTGCCTATTAAGAAAATTTTGAATATCTTCGGGCGCAAAACCATATGTTACGCCTTCTAATAAATTTAGTATCCTGGCACTGCGTTTGGCTATATTAGGGCCATAGGCCAAATCTATATTTTTCAATTCCGGATTCAATTTTCTTATTTGGTCTTCTTCAAATATAAATGCAAGATCGTTAGATGCTTTGCTTCTTTTTATATAATCAACCAACTCTTGCTTTTCATCAGGTGTTAAGCCATAAGGTTCTAACTCACTTCCATCAAAATACAGTATGAAATGCATTTTTTGTACTTTGAATTCATATTCCTGGGGTGTTAATCCTTCTGGAATTTTATATTCGTAATATATTTTAAATGGTACACGAATGCCTTTTGCTTTCAGCTGATCCCGGAATTCTTTTGCAGATGAATTGAATCCGGACTTTAGTTCGGTATTCTTTATTATCATATCGCCCAGAATACTATTAAGTTTCGCATTCATTTTATTCTCGCTTGTAAGAAAAAAAGCCGGTCTTTTGACCGGAATTTTACATTTTATTTTCTTTAATAGCTAGGGATAAAATTTGTCTAATTATTCGCCAGCTGTTCTGCGCAGGCAATTTCTTCAGGGGTTATTTTATAATCATCGCAATGTATCTCTCCGAAAATAGCACAGCGTTGGCGCTGGTATACTGCCCAAGCACGATCTCCGTAAGACCAATGCCACCATTCGCCTGGATAATTTTGAAAACCCGCCAGCCTCATGACATTATATAACATCATCTGATTCGCATGCTGCTGTGGCGTAATACCCGGATAAAAAGTTTGACTTTCAGGTCCAAGATAAAGAAAAGGCGTTCTCATATCCAACAACTGTCCGTCTTTATCAACAACAGTCAAATCGATCGCGCCGCCGGTTTGATGCGGACCAAAGTCCCCGCGCGAAGGATCCGCAGAAGTCATGCGCGCGATGCGTTTTATTTCTTCATCGGACAAATTCGGATTTTCTTTGCGCTTGTTTTCCAGGTTATCCAGCCAAGCCGCCCATTGAACGACCATCGGTCGCCATCCGCAAAAAAAGTGCAGCCTATATCCATCTGGCAATGCAGCGGCCGCCCTGTGCAGCATCGGCACCAGTTCGGCACGAACCCAGAAACCTCCACGCTTTGCTACCCCATCATCAAATGAAAATGAATACTCATGTGAAATATCGACCAAGGGCGAACCTTTTTCGCATATTCGCTTTCTATTAACAAAATAGCTGGGTAAAATCTGTCGCCGGCCCAATCGCCACAGGATATAAGCGTAATATGCCTTGCGCGATAACCAAAGTTTTTTCATTTCATTACCCCTGCAATGCCTTCGTTGCCTTTTCCATTCGCAACTGATCTATCTCTTCTCTTTTCATATTATGTAATTTATCTATTGAAAATATCAATTCTTTATTAATCGTACAAGGCACCAATCCATCCCAGTAATAGTATGTTCCATTTAATTCACAGCCTTGCAATGCAAATTGATTGCCTGTCAATTTTTTACAAAGCAGCGGCCAATTAAACAAACTGCAAGCCGAACAATTGTACTCGCCATTTCTAGTTTTTACTGGATAAATTCTGTCTGGCATCTTATTTTCTATCCTTGTAAAGCCTTTGCTGTCTTGCGCAGCAGCGCGAACGAAGCGATATGTTTTTTCAATTCACGGCGATATTCATTGTTGGAAACCGCGCGTTCCACAAGTCTTGCGAATCGGGTTGGGTTCATTGCCTGCGCGGTGTTAAAACGTCCCTCGGTCTTTAAAAATTCCTCCAAACTAACGCTTGTCCCGGCACCGCTATCGAGTATAAGCGGATTCTTGCCCTGCTCTATCAGTTCTGGATTAAAGCGGTACAACGGCCAAGCACCGCTATCCACCAAAGCGCGCTGATGCGCCGGCCCATTTTGCATATCGAATCCATGCGATATACATGGGCTGTACGCTAGTATAATCGATGGTCCTGGGAAAGCCTCGGCTTCACGAATCGCGCGAATCGCCTGGACATGATCCGCGCCCATTGCAATCTGCGCCACATAAGCACCCGACATCATTGCGATTAATCCCAAATCTTTTTTCTGCTGGTCCTTACCACCAACTGCGAATTTCATGCTGGCACCGAACGGCGTAGCCTTGGACTGTTGACCACCAGTGTTCGAATAACCCTCGGTATCAAGAACAAGGATATTTACATTCTGACCGCTGTGCAGAATATGATCCAAGCCGCCATATCCGATGTCATAAGCCCACCCATCGCCGCCAACAATCCACAATGATTTTTCAACCAATGCATCCACCAGTGATAGAGCCTCTGCCGCGCGCGGATGTTTTGATTTACGCAGCCAATCACGAACAACCGATTCGTTTTCGCGTTGTTTTTCTATATCGGTTTCTGTAAATAATTTTTCTACATCGGGATAATCAACTTCGAATAACAATGCGCGCAAAGCATTTTGCTTTTGATTTAGCGCAAGGCGCATTCCCAAACCATATTCCGCATTATCTTCGAATAAAGAATTCGACCAAGCCGGTCCGCGCCCCGCGGCATTCTTGGCGTACGGGGTCGTCGGCAGATTTCCGCTGTAAATGCTGGAACATCCGGTCGCATTGGCAATAACCATGCGGTCGCCGAACAATTGCGTAATCAGCTTTATATAAGGCGTTTCGCCGCATCCAGCACATGCGCCAGGGAATTCAAACATATGTTCGCACAATTCGATATGCTTTGGAATATTCAGATTTAATTTTTCGCGCGGAAAAGGAGACAATTGCGCTGCCGCATCAAAACCTTTTTGATTTCCGGCGTTTATAGCCTCGTTAATCGGCACCATTTTCAATGCATTAACCGGACAGACCTTTGTGCAAACCTGGCATCCTGTGCAATCTGCCGGGGAAATATTCAGCGCGAATTGCATATCCGGGCCAAGTTCCGGCGTCTTGGCCGGAACAAAATTAATTCCCTTTTCGCTGTTCTTTACAATATCCGCAGAACTAAACACACTCATTTTTATAACTGCATGCGGGCACAGCATCGAACATTTTCCGCATTGTATGCACTTGTCCAAATCGCACGTTGCAACGCGTTCGGATATAGCGCGCTTTTCATATTTCGATGTTCCAACGGGATATTCGCCATAAGCGAAATCATCTTCGTCCTTTTCCGCAAACGCAGAAACAGGCAGCCCATCGCCGCGCATAGCAGCCATTTCGCCCAAGACCCCTGCGATTTTGGTCGGCGCATCCGCCGTCATTGCCGGCGTCCAATCCGGCGCAAATTGCGATGGGGAAGATGGCAAAGTATATTCATGCAAAAATTCCGCCGCGCGATCAACCGCCGCCCAGTTTGCCGCAACTACATCAGCGCCTTTCTTTTTATAAGTCTTTTCAATCGCGTCTTTTGCGCTCTGCGCTGCAATTGCCGGATCGATAATCTTCGTTAAATTGAAAAAGTTCAACATAACGAAAGTATTAATGCGATTACCCAGCCCCAGCTCTTGCGCGGCGCGACCGGCATCCAGGAAATATACTTTCGCACGCATACGAATCAGATGCTCTTGCACATCACGCGGCAAATTCGCGAATGCATCGTCCGGCGCGCGCGACGTGTTAATCATCACGGTGCCGCCAGGCGCGAGCGCACTAAAAATATCAAATCGTTGAGCGATCATAAAACTAGACACAGAAATAAAATCCGCCGATTCGACCAAGTATTGCGCTTGGATCGGCCTGCCCCAGAATCGCAAGTGCGATGCGGTAAGCCCGCCGGATTTCTTGGAATCGTAAACAGCATAAGATTGTGGATACAGGTCAGAATTCTCACCAATAATTTTTACGATATTTTTTACAGCGCCGACCGTTCCGTCAGAACCAATACCATACAACAAGGCCGCGCGTGGGTTGCCCTGTACCGGCTCGATACGAAACGCAGGATCAGTCTTCAAGGATAAGTTTGTAACATCATCTTCGATGCCGACGGTAAAGTTATGACGCAGGGTGCCCAGCATCATATTCTCCACAATGGCCTTTACATCACGGGGTTTAAATTCCTTTGAACCCAATCCATACCGCCCACCGAATAAATTAAGCCCGAGGTTTTGTAATACAGCAACGACATCTTGATACAGCGGTTCGCCGATTGCGCCGGGTTCTTTCGTGCGGTCCAGCACAGTGATATTTTTTGCCGTCGGGGGCAGGGCGGATAAGAAAGATTTTGTCGGGAAAGGCCGATACAGATGTATCGCAATCACCCCTGTCCCGCCAGGCAAATACGACAGAGTTTCTGCAATAGTTTCAACCGCCGATCCCATTGCAACAATTATATTTTCAGCATTTGGATCGCCTATGTAATCTACCAATCCGTATTTTCGACCCGTCAGCTTTGCGAATTCATCCATTGCGCCCTGCACTATTTCCGGTACAGCGTCATACAGCTTATTTGCAGCCTCTCGTCCTTGGAAATACACATCCGGGTTTTGCGCGGTGCCGCGAATCGTGGGCGCATCCGGTGTCATTCCGCGTGCGCGGGCCGCCAACAATGCTTTGGTTGGGATTAATGCACGTAAATCATCGTCTGACAGTCTTTCCAATCGTGATTCTTCATGACTGGTTCTGAATCCATCAAAGAAGTGCAAGAAAGGCACCCTCGCCTGCAGTGTCGCGCTATGGGCGATTGCCGCCATATCATGAGCTTGTTGAATATTATGCGATGACAGCATTGCGAATCCGGTGCCTCGGACGCTCATCACGTCGGAATGATCGCCAAAGATACTTAATGCATGAGTCGCCAAAGCGCGCGCCGCAACATGCATTACGAACGGGGTTTGTTCGCCCGCGATTTTATACATATTCGGGATCATCAACAGCAAGCCTTGGGACGAAGTAAAAGTTGTCGCCATTGCCCCAATCGCAAGGGCGCCGTGCAGAGCCCCTGCCGCACCACCTTCGGATTGCATCTCTATCACGCCGGGAATTGCGCCCCAGATATTCTTCTTGTGTTGGAACGCCCATTCGTCTGCCAGTTCACCCATGGTGCTGGATGGGGTAATCGGATAAATCGCCGAAAATTCGCTGCATCGATATGCTACATCCGCTGCTGCCCAGTTCCCATCCACTATCATCTTGGTCATTTTTTCATTCCTTAATTAGCGACATGGATTATAGCCAAATCGACCCCCGAAAGCAAAATTAAAAAGCTCTTTGGAAAATGATTGACAAATTTTGCAAATAAAATCCGCCAAACGGCGGGATTTTAAATTGTCTGTTTCATCTTTTTAATCCTATCATAAGATTCTTGTATGCGGGAACGGGGAATTTTGCCTTCTTTTACCATCTTCATAATTTCCGTATGCGCGATGCGCCCAAGGTTTTCCGTGTACTGCAAATTATTCCCCAGCAGTAAGATATCCGTGCCTGCCATAATCGACATACGCAAAGTTTCCGCCAATCCATAATGATTATAAATCGCGCCCATCTGTAAATCGTCAGAAATAACTACTCCGCGGAACCCCAGCTGACCGCGCAGCAATCCGTTTATGGTCTTCTGCGACAAGCTGGCTGGGAAGTCCGGGTCTATTCTTCCATTCACCACATGCGCGACCATTACCATGGTATACGCGGGTACGTTTTCATACGGTTCCAGCTCGTACTCTTGCCAAGTTTTTGTTATATCAGTCATGCCGTCATGAGTATCCGTGCCCGCACTGCCGTGGCCTGGATAATGCTTGAACGAAGACAGAACATTTGCTTTTTTCAATCCATCCGCTGCGGCATGCCCATATTCGGATACGCGTTCAGGATTTGCAGAAAACGCCCTTCCCCGCGCGCCAATCGCCGGCGATTCGGGATTAACATCGACATCCACGCAAGGCGCAAAATTCACATTAAATCCAAGCACGTGCAAACGTCCACCCAGCTCTGCATACAGGCTGTTGATTTGATTCATGTCTAACTTTGATTGCTCTTTCGCAGACGGCATAACCATATCGAATCCATGTTCTGGCACAAGGCGAACTATCGCGCCACCCTCTTGATCAATGGAGACAAACAATGGCAAGCGTCCGCCCTGCCGCGCTGCATCTGACAGGAATTCATTCAGCCTTTTAACTTGATCGACATCGATAATATTTCGCGATTTTATTTGCTTACGAACCTCTGGCATGCTTAAACCCGCGGCCAGGCCCTGCTCTACATCAACATTAAATAAAATAATTCCACCGATTTTTCCGGCTTTGATATCCGCCGCAAGGTCTTTTACCGCCGCGTCATCAGGTGTAGTTCCACGAAATCCAACCAGAATCATCTGACCAACCATATGTGACAAAGCCTGTTGGCGAAAATGATGTGCCACACCGACTATAACGCCGATCGCAACTGCAACGATGATTAAAATTTTTATTGGTTTTTTCATTTTGATTCCTTTATGCGAAATAAGGCGATGCCTTTGTTCTTATGGTCTTTGGCCCTGTCAGCAGCATATTCGTAGAAGTCAACATCAACAACTTTTCTTGCGTCAGAGGAAGCATGGCGCAAAGTTCCGCCGGGAAGCAAAAAGCCCAGGTGAACAATCACCAAATCGCTGCCGATTTTTTCACGCATGGCTGGATTATCACGGACAAACATCGCAATCATAGACTCTGTGATTTCCATCTGCTGCAAGTTTTCATAAGGTATATATTCAAGCGCAATTTTTACAGGCTTGATATCAGCATCAATTCCATGTGATTTCTTAAACCAGGCCTGTTTATCAATTACCGCATTTATAGTCGCGGCCTTGCCATACTGCGCGGACACATTTTCAACCAGCCAATCATTATTACCAATCCAGTCATACTCTGTGAAATGATTACGAGTCATAAAGTCAATTTCGCCATTTTTATAGCGAATTTTGGTCAGTTTTTCCAGGTCCCCGCCCGCAAGTGAAGTCTCCACGAAAGTCACACAATCGAACGCATCGGTACGAATCAGTGGACCAGTGCCTGGTGCTTTTTCTTCACCCAGTGCGCCCAAAAGATACGGCTTGCCCAGATATTCGCAACCAATATATTCGCATTTTTTAGAACAGCCACCAAGTAAAATTACCGTAGCAATCAAAATTCTTATCATTTCGATTCCTTTTTCTCGTCTTTATTGAGAGAACTAGACTCATCCTTGCCTTCCATCTTCGCCATTGCGCGAACCATATCTAATCCGCGCTGCAGCTGGTAATCCCGTGCTTCTTTTTCTTCATCTGTCAGTTTGGAATAATCTTCGTCATCGTCTTTATCTTTATCCTTTTTCCCTTTTTCTTTATCCAGGGCATTTTTGAAACTCGCCTCGCTGAAAATATCTTTTTTCTTTTCGATTACTTCGACCTTGGACTGCAAAACTTCTACATCAGGCGTAATTCCTTCGCCCTGAATTGACTTGCCTGACGGAGTGTAATACCGCGCAATCGTAAGATGAATCGCGGTGCCGTCGCCGAACGGCTTTTGTTGCTGCACACTTCCTTTGCCGAACGACTGGCTGCCCATAATCAGCGCGCGCTTGTTGTCTTGCAACGCGCCGGCGACGATTTCAGACGCACTGGCAGAGCCATGATTTATCAAGACAACAATAGGTTTGCCCTTCGTCAGATCACCGGGTTTCGCCATGCTGCGGTCTATTTCATCCTTGCCGCGTCCACGTGTAGAAACAATTTCCCCGCTGTCCAGGAAAGCATCGGAAACATCGATGGCTGCGGTCAAATATCCGCCAGGATTATTGCGAACGTCCAGGACATATCCCATGACCTTTTTCTTTTCCAGGGCCGTAATCGCTTCCTTTAAATCCTTTGCGGTCTTTGCGCCAAAGTCAGAAATACGAATGTATCCGATTTTTTTATCATCGCCTTTTGCTTCGAATTTTATGGACTTTACTTTTATGATGTCGCGCGTAAGGGCTATATTCCGCGGCTCCCTTCCTTCGGAAATCACGGTCAATTTTACCTTGGTGCCGGGCTTGCCCTTCATCTTTTTGACAGCTTGATTCAGGGTCAGGTCGAAAACTTGTTCGCCATCGATATGGGTAATATAATCGCCGGCCTTTATCCCAGCGCGATACGCGGGGGTATCGTCAATCGGGGAAATAACCTTTACTGCACCCTTGTCAGAAGTAATTTGAATTCCAATCCCGCCAAAGCTGCCTGAAGACTTGTCATCAAAATCCTTTAAATCATCAGCGTTCAGATAGGAAGAATGGGGATCCAATTCCATCAGCATGCCGTTCATAGCGGCCTCTAACATCTTTTTTTCATCCGCTTCTTCGACGAAGTTTTCGCGCGCGGTTTCGAATACCAGTGCGAATTTTTTCAGCTGTTCGTAAATCTGCTCGTCAGTAAGATGCTGTACGGGTTCTTTCTTTTTGGTGTCAGCCGCCATCGCAGGCAGTATGACAATGCCAACCAGAACCAACCAAATTGCAATAAACTTTTTCATGCGATTTTCCCTTTCTTTCGCGGAAAATCTAGCAGAAAAATACAAAATGCGCAAGTATGAAAACTATGGTTCGTTAAACAATCTTGCGGGGTCGATTGCTTTGGTCCCGCGGCGTAGTTCCATATACATTTCCGAACGTTCGTCCGGCATGCGCCCGATTGGTTCACCCGCCAAAACTTCCTGGCCCACCAGAACATCTGAACTCGCCAAACCGGTCAAAACCGAATAATAAGAATTTTTATGCGACAGGATTAAGACCCTGCCATTCTTGCGGAAATCATCGGCAAATTCCACGCGGCCATCTGCGGGCGCCGATACCAGCGCGTTTGATCTTGTCTTGATCAGCCATCCGTCAGACACCAGCCCCAACGGAGATTTATCTCCAAACCGACGTAGCAATATTCCTCCGACCGGCGATTTCATTTTGCGCCAGCTGAAGCTTTCATCTTTGGAAACTTCGCCGCGCGAAAGGCCAGCGGTCAATTCAGACAAGTTTTGTGCACGCGCAGAAAGGTCGCGTAATTTCTTTTGCAATTCATATTGTTGCGATTTTAATTTTTCATTTTGTTGCGAGCGGGTACGCATCAGCTTATCCAAAAAGGCCTTGTCTTCCGCATATTTTTGCGCGGTCTTGTCCAGTTTTGCCTGTTGATTTTTTCGCTCGTCTAGAATTTTTTCTAGCTCTGCAATCTGTTTCGCAGCATGTTTTACCTCTGAATCAAACTGGTCGGCAAGTCCCGTCAGAAGCGCGCTGGTCAGAATATATTCGCGTGTGTCGGCGGCTGAAAACGAAGGGTTTGATGCAATCGCAATCAGACCAGTCGCGGCATCGCCCAGTCGTCCTTTGTTCGCACGAATAGATGCCAATAAGGTATCGCGTTTTGCATCCAGGTCGGAAATTTTACTTTTTATATCGCCGCGTTCGCCCTCCAGCTTATCCAACTTTTCCGCCGCGGATACCAACTGTTTTTGAGTACTCGCTACTTCTTTATCGCTGGTTTTTACTTGTTGTTCAATCTGCTTATTCTGCTGTTCAGTCTTTTTAATCTGGGATTGAACCTGGGCAAGTTCACTGGACGCGGCGTTTGCCACGCCAACGAAGAAAGAAAAAACGAGAATCAGTTTCTTCATTTAATCAGAACTTTCAAAAAGGTCTTTTTTCCTTTTTGCAACAAAATCGATTTAGCGGGCGATATCATTACCTTTGGATCGGTGATTTTTTCACCTGCGACAATCAGACCTCCCTGCTCTATGGCGCGACGCGCTTCAGATTTACTTGTTATT
Organism: Alphaproteobacteria bacterium; assembly: GCA_009784275.1. Classification (GTDB taxonomy): domain Bacteria; phylum Pseudomonadota; class Alphaproteobacteria; order Rs-D84; family Rs-D84; genus WRCA01. The sequence continues at coordinate 33,988 of WRCA01000005.1, forward strand.
AGTCCTATAGCCACAACGAAATCAACAACATTCATCCCATCTTTCATTTTCAGTTCCACTGTCGGAACAGCCATACTTTCCGCGCCGCCCGCAAACAAAGCATTAGCGGCATCCGCTGCAGCTTTTGCCGCATTGGTTCCGTGTGCGATTTCTGTCGCCGCGAACGCTAGGATTTTCTTTGCTTCATTGATTTCAGAGCCTTTCAGCTTTGCCAATTTAGCTATTTCTGGCAATGAAATTTCTGTAAAAATTTTCAAGAATTTCTCAACATCGCCATCCATAACATTACGGAAGTATTGATAGTAGTCATACGGACTAGTTCTGTCTGCGCGCAACCAAACTGCATTGCCCGCCGATTTCCCAATTTTGTTTCCGTTCGAATCCGTAATCAATGGGCAAGATAAAACAAACACTTCTTTCTGACGCTTGCGCCGCACCAGGCTGACGCCTGCGACCGAATTTCCCCATTGGTCCGCACCGCACAGCTGCAAAGTGCATCCATATTTATCAAATAAATGTAAAAAATCTACGGCCTGCAGCGGCATATAATTAAACTCTAGAAACGACATGCCGTTTTCCAAACGACGCTTTACGCTTTCCATTGCCAACATCTGCGGCACTGTAAAGTCCGTTCCGAACTCACGCAGGAAATCGAGATGGCTGTAATTCTTCTGCCAATCATAGTTGTCGACCATAATCGCGTCGGTTTTTCCTTTGCCGAATTTTACAAACTGTTCGTAACATTGACGTAGTCCGGCAGAATTCGCCGCAACTTGCGCGTCCGACATCATTGGTCTGTCAGAGTTTCGTTCAGCTGGATCACCTATGCGTCCAGTCGCGCCGCCAACCAGCATAATTGGCTTGTTCCCGTATTTCTGAAACCATCGCATAATCATAATAGTAACCAGATTCCCAACATGCAGCGCGTCGGCGGTTGGATCAGAACCCAAATATGCCGTCATAGAACCAGCGGAAAATGCCGCGCGTAAGCCTTCCATATCAGTAGTTTGATAAATCAAACCGCGTTGTTCAAGCTCTTGCAAAAAATCGTTATTCATAAGAAATTCCTTTTGTACAATCATAGCAAAAATCAGCCTTTTTGTATAATGGTTTTATAAATATCAATAAAATTATATTTGCCCGTTTGGACATGCGACTAAGACCAAGTTGTCAATTCCAACAATCATTTTATCTCCAATTATAGAACGGGTTGAAATTTTCTCTATAATAACGTCTGGCGTATTCGAGCGCGATGTCCTCGCGAATCGTCGACCAATTCTTATATTTATTATTCTCGGTCTTATAAGGAATTTGAATCAATGACTGTCCAACCGCAATCTTATTGCCAGGATTAACCTCTATAAAAAATGGAATCCTGGCTTTTTCATCCTCTTGCGGGGCGTCCTTCTTGGGCGCGACTTTTGCGCTTGTATTTTTAAAATCCGAAATAATGCCGTTAATCGGATAGCCTTTCAGCTTGAATTTAAACCGATGCCCCTTTTCTGAAATATCGGGATATTTTAATTTAGGACTGCCCAGCACTTCTGTCTTAAAATAATCAAAGTTTTTGTGGTTTATTACCACTTTGAGATTAATTTTGTCTGAAAGCTCCTTGGATTCGGCTATGCGTGATGCGATACCCGTAAAACAATTCATGTCGCGCTGTAGGTAAGCGGAATCAGCTATTGATATAGAAAGCGTGAATAGGGGAGGATTCCAAAAACACCCCTCTGGTTCAAAACATTCTTTAAGATTTTTGACCATTGTCTCTTGCGATTGGCCCAGCGCAAAAGCGAACTCAAACCCTGCAGCGATATTTCTATCTATATATCCTTGGCTATATTTTTGCTCCCGTGGAACGACCAAGGAATCTAACATACCCCACATTGCTTTGGCTTTTCTGTGATCGCACGCCCAAGCGGCATCCGTTTTCAGCTCTACAACTGTATTCATCTTCAAGGCTTCTTCTGTCGCAGGCTTTAATTCATTAGATATTTGGTAAGATGTGAAAAGCCCGCCTTCGTCGATATATACTCTATTGCTATAATTTTTTACTTTTTCTTTGAAATGACGAATATAATATTTTATGTCTTGCCAAGGGATAAAATCGTTTCTTCCGTCGCACCGCTTGGCTATATAAAACCATAGGATGATATCATAATCATCCTGCAGTAACGATTGTAGGCACGCTTGTTTAAGAGCTTCAATTTTAGTTTTTGGCATATTGAACAAATTGTAGACCCTAAACCCAATTTGTCAATGTAAAATCAAATCATTTTCTTATATTGCGCCGACCGCATTTGTTTGCGGGCGGCTCGCGCGGCCTGGTATTCTCTGTATCGCTGCGCGCGGCGTTCCGGGAAATAAAGCATGTCTTCCCACAACCCGTCTATGAATCCTTGCTTTAACTGTTCCCAAGTTTTATAGCTGCCGTCCGGATTCTTATAAGGCGTTTGGCCAATAATGGTATTTTCAACCCTTAATGATGCGATGCCGTTCGGATAGTAAAATACTGCCAAAAGTGAACCCCTGCCCATAGGATGCGAGGTTACAAAATCACGCTCTAAATTATGTCTGTGCAGTTGGTTGCTTCCTTTTGCCCAAGGTCTGCCAGTATTATTCCAATAGCCACCACGCCAAGAGTCCACTAATATTACACGGTTGGCGATAGCGATCAAATTCTCGTTTATAATTTGTATTCCAAATTCTGATTGCAAGGATGCGATTTGGTCCCAGCAAAACTCTTTCTTTTTATCCCTGGGCGCTAGATAAAAACTGACCTTGCTATACAGTTCTTCATCTTGATATACGCTGTCTATTCCGCGGATATATTTTCGCATGCTTTTTCTGGATGTACCATCTGAATGTAATTCCAAAGCGAGCGAAGTCGTAACCAATAATTCATCCTGATTTAATGAGTAAAAATGCACATTTTTTAGACCGCGCAGCATTTCCAATATCTGGGCATATCTTTTGGGATTTTCCATCCAATAGCCATTGGTTAATATATTTACGCTGCTGTGATTTTCCTTTGTGGTCCCCAGCGCATACTGATAAACCTCGGCCTGGTATTTTATTGGAGTCATCATAGGCTCGCCGCCCGAAAAAGCTATTGTATTACTACGGAAGTTAGGTAATAACCTGAACATATCTATGCTGTACTTAATATCTTCTGCAGGGATGACGGTATCCGCTTTCCACGGCCCGCAATTAAAAGCGCAATACCAGCAACCATTCAAACATTCCCAAGTCAAATGAAACTGTGGAGCAACACTTATGTATGGGTCATTAAGAATACTCGCCCAATGTCGGCGATATTTCGGTTCGTTTTCACGGATAAAATTTTCAATGGCGAATTCAGTCATCATTTGAATAACTCTTTTCGCCCAGCATATCACTATTATAATATTTGTCAATAGTGCGTTTATATATAATAAAAATCCCGCATAACGCGGGATTCTTTGTTTTTGGTCTATATTACCCCAGCATTTTTGCTACTTCATCGGCCAGATTATCATCTTTCTTTTCGATGCCCTCGCCCAGCAGATAATATGCAAAGCCTTTCAGGGTCGTATTATGTTCCGCCAAGACTTGTTTTACGGTCTTCGATGGATCCATAACGAACGGTTGTTCTTCCAAAACGGATTCGCCATAGTATTTCTGGATGCGTCCCGCGACCATCTTTTCGACCACCGCTTCTGGCTTGCCATCTGTGGCACCAGATTCGACAAAGATTTTCTTTTCGCGTTCGACCGCCGTTGGATCAACCTCTGCAATAGTCGCAAATTCAGGTTTGTTTGCCGCGATATGCATCGCAATCTTTGGACCAATTTCATCGGCCCCAGCCTTATCGCCATCCAATGCAACCACAACGCCAATTTGACCCATACCTGGGACCAACGCATTATGAACATAAGTATAAATATGCGTTCCATGAACTTTCGCGATGCGACGCAGGCTCATATTTTCACCAATGGTCGCAATTGTCGCCGCGATATCGTCTTTGACTGCGCTATGAACCGCATCAAATTCACCCTTCAATTCCAAAGCCTTCGCAGCAATATCCGCAACCAGCTTTTGGAATTTTTCATTCTTTGCGACAAAGTCAGTTTCGGCATTAACCTCTATAACACAACCACAGCCTTCGTCCTTTACAACGGTAACGAGGCCGGATGTTGCAACACGACCGGCTTTACTGGCGGCCTTTACAATACCTTTCTGACGCAGCCAGTCAGACGCGGCCTGAACATCGCCGTCATTTTCCATTAATGCTTTCTTGCAGTCCATCATTCCCGCGCTGGTCTTTTCGCGCAGTTCCTGAATTAATTTTGCTGTAACCTCTGCCATTTTATACTCCCTTTTCTTCGATTTTATCGGCCATCTTTTCGCGACGGATTTCGCGTTCTTCGCTGGTTTTGGATCTGCGCTTTAATTCTTTTTCTTTGGCGTCGTCTTCAATCTTGTCGCTGGCATCCGCCACCATATCAGATTCTACCTTTTTGCCTTGCGCGCCACCCAAGCGTTTTTCAATACCCGAAAGAATCGAATCAACGAACAAGTCGCAGTACAGCTGAACCGCGCGGCTGGCGTCGTCATTACCCGGAATAGGATAGTCGACCATTTCAGGATTAGCGTTAGTATCCGCAATCGCGATTGTCGGAATAGACAGGTTTCTTGCTTCGCGCACCGCATTCATTTCGCGTGGGATATCGATGATAATCACTGCTTGGGGTGTTCCATGCATATCCAAAATTCCGCCGAAGATATCGCGCAACTTGGTTGCTTCTTTTTGCATAACGCCGACTTCTTTCTTGGTCAGTCCCAGTTTTTCCGCGTTATCAATATCAGCCTCTAACTTTTTCAAGCGGCGAATGGACTGGGAAACAGTAGACCAGTTGGTCATCATTCCGCCCAGCCAGCGATTGTTTACATAAAACTGCCCGCAACGTTCCGCGGCATCTTTGATAATGTCTTTGGCTTGATGCTTGGTCGCGACGAATAATACTTTGCCGCCCGCAGCAGTAATTTTTTCCAAAGCGTCCAACGCGCGGTATAACAGCGGCGCGGTTTTATTAAGATTAATAATGTGAATCTTGTCTTTGATTCCGTAAACATAAGCGCCCATCAATGGGTTCCAGCGGCGGGTATGATGCCCGAAATGAACGCCGGCTTCCATCAATTGCTTCATGGTAAATGTTGGCAATGCCATATTTTGCTCCTTTAAAGGACGCAAACGATACGCGAAAATCGTGAATTCGTAAGCGTTTCTGTTGTTATCCTCGCTGCTTTTCGCCAGACCCCGTGGGGACAGAAACTTGAAAAACAGCTGTGTTTTATGCGTCGGTTTTCGCCGCGCGTAGCGCGAGTATAGGGGAAAAGTTCAAGAATTGCAAGGAATTTCTAATTATTCCTCGGTCTCTACTTCCGGTTGATGAATTTCCACATCCCTGGTCATGGCAAAGAATTTTTCCGCGCGGCGCTGCGGCAGCTCCACCACTGGAATTTCTTGCAATTCCTTAACATTCTTCACAACCGCATTTGCGACCATCTCCATTGTTGTCTGCCAGTCTGAATGCGCGCCTTTGGATGGCTCTTTTATAATCTCGTCAATTGCGCCAACGGACGCTAGATCACGCGCGGTCAGCTTCATAGCCTCGGCCGCTTCGGCCTTGAACTTATTATCTCTCCAAAGGATGGTCGCGCAAGATTCTGGTGCAATTACCGAATAAATCGCATTTTCCATCATCAGAACCCTGTCGCCGGTCGCAATCGCGATCGCGCCGCCAGATCCGCCTTCGCCAACATTTACCGCCACGAACGGAGTAGCTATCAGCAATCCAGTTTCAATTGAAGCGGCCACAGCCTGGGATTGTCCGCGTTCTTCTCCTTCGCGTCCGGCAAAAGCGCCGCTGGTATCGAAAAGTGAAATAAGAGGCAGTTCAAATTTTTCCGCGAGTCTCATCAAACGCTGCGCCTTGCGGTAACCTTCTGGCGTTGGCATTCCAAAACGATATTTCTGACGCGTCGCGATATCGCGGCCTTTTTCTTGTCCGATAATCACCGATGGAATTCCACGAAAATACCCTATTCCACCTTGCATAGCTGGGTCTTCGCCGAACAAACGATCACCCGCCAGCGGTGTCCAATCAGACACCAATGTTGCAATATAATCCAAGAAATGAGGACGATTTTCATTACGCGCCAGCAAGACTTTTTCATATGCGCCACTTATTTGTGATTTTGATTTGCTTTTTGTCGCAGGCGATGATGCTTTTGGCGTAGTTGCGTTTATCGCCGCAACTTCCTTTATCGGTTTTTTGGTCAAAACATCCAAGATTTTTTCAAGGGTCGCTTTTAATTCATTTCGCGAAGACACTATATCTACCATTCCGTGGTCATACATATATTCCGCGGTCTGAAAGTTGCTGGGCAGTTTTTCACGCATATTCTGCTCTATAACACGACGCCCAGCAAAACCGATTCGCGCGCCTTTTTCGGCAATGTGAATATCCCCCAGCATGGCAAAGCTGGCCGTGACGCCACCAAAAGTCGGGTCTGTTAAAATCACTATATAAGGAATCTTTGCAGCATGCAGCTTGTTCACCGCCGCAGTCGTGCGTGCCATCTGCATCAGCGACAAGATATTTTCTTGCATGCGCGCACCGCTGCTGGCCGTTACCATTATGTACGGCTGCTTCTTTTCGATCGCATGTTCTATGCTTGCGATAATTCCATCGCCGACGCTGCGTCCCATGCTGCCCAGTATAAATTCTGGATTCAGTGCCGCGATTGTTACAGGAATTCCGCCGACTTTTCCATTCGCCGCGCCCAAGGCATCGGGACGGCCCGTGTCGGTGCGTGCCTCTTCCAGTCTTTCTTTATACGGAATGCGGTCGCAGAAATTCAGGGGATCGTCACTGGCGACCGGCAGCTCTATACGATCCCAATTATTATTATCGAACAGCAAGTCAAAGCGCTGTTTCGGGGTCATCGAAAACGCATGCTTGCACTTTGGACAGATATAAAGGTTGGTTTTATAATCCTTGTAATAAACCAGTTTGCCGCAAGATTCGCACTTTATCCACATCAATTTTTTGACGCGTTCATATTGCTCGCGCTTATGAGTTTTTATGCCTGGGGCACGACCTAATTTCCACATTTATTCCTCGTTCATCTGTTTTGTAAGCTCTGGGCTGGGACGAAATAAAACCCCACGGCGCCCAGGAAGGGTCATAGTTTTGCCAGTCCGCGGATTACGCGTTGTCTTTGGCGCACGGTTTCTGGATTGAAAAGTGCCGAATCCGCGAATTTCGACCCGATCGCCGTTTGTGACCGCGTCAGTCAAGCAGTCTGTTACAGTATCCATAATGCCTGCGGCCTCTGCGGAGGATAACCGTTTGAATTTAACTTGGATAGAACGAATGATATCTGACCGTTTCATGATGTCTTCTTAATTGTATTCGCGAACATTTTATCAATTTATAAGCATATGTCAAATATCTCGATAATGTTCCGAAGCATAACGAATCTAGTTTCATTAAAGCGTGTTTCGCTTCAATTCTTGCTCTATTTTATCAAACATGCTTCTGGCGAATTCATTGCAGTATGTGACATATTCGTTGATATTCAACTTTCGATATTCTACATCATAACGACCTTTTTTCAAACCATTTAACCCCAGTTTTAATTTGACGCTCTTTGATAGTGCGTGCCGCTTGTTTTCGGGATTATACCTTCCAACCGCATGTTTGGATATATTATTCAGCACACGAATGTCGTTTATATGAATATAGTGTTTTACCGAACCGACGCCATTAGGATCGATAATTGTGTAAGCTTTTTTGAATGTATCGTAATCGAATGAAAAAGGTCTGCCGTTCTTTTGATATTGGGCTTGGTATAAACTGGGCGCATCAGCCAGTTTCGCACAGCTGGTCTGCAGTACACATAAGTACGGCATCATGCCTTTCAGAAAATCTTCCATATGACCCCATATATGAACCACCATCATGCTCTGTAAGGCATTCAAAGCATCACTTTTTTCATACTCGGAATCAGCCAGCTCGTAACCGACAATATTACCCGTTTCCTGATCGAGATCAGGAACAGATTCAATTGGCTTGGCCTTTATCATTTCCACACAATCCATAAAATAGTCCCAAGTGGATATACCATAGCGACCTGTTGGAAATTTCTTATCTATCCAATAATTGCCCCAGCATTCAAACCCTGTGCGAATTGTTTCTGTTTCTGCAGATTGTTCGTCTATTCCAAAACCTATCATTAAAATTTCCCTTTGTTGTCTTATTTAGACAACTATAGCGAAAAATAGTATTTTGTCAACTGCACTTAATGGAATCATTCTGGCGGAAAATGAAATACTTACAATGCCCGTCCATTGGACGTAATATATTTAATAAACCTTGCTATTCATGACAAATATCAATTGTATCTTTATTGACTTTAGATTATTATATTATTGAATAATTTTCAAAGTTTTTGGGGGGTAATCCTTTGAAAATATTAAATTATCTTGAAGAAATGAGCAATTCGTCTTCTCTGGACGATTTGTTTGACCTGTATAGAAAATCCACCAGCGAATATGGATATGATCGTATAATGTACAGCTCTGTTTCGAATGACATCGAAAACGACCATAATAAAACACCTTGCTTGGTTCAAAATTATCCAGAAGATTGGATGAAACATTATATAGAAAATGGTTATATTCAAATCGATCCTGTCAGAAGAAGGGGCTGTCATTCAACTGAACCGTTTACATGGAAAAGTTTGAAAGATTATTCTGAATTATCGAAAAAACAAGAAATTATTATGTCAATGGCAGAAGAAGCCGGTCTGCATGACGGCATAGGAATACCATACCGCACCCCCAGGGGCGAAATAATCGGCGTTGGGATTGCAAGCAGTGCCAAAGGCACAAATCCAGAAGAACATATTGGAAAACTATATATGTTGACCAGTCATTTTCATTTTATGTATCAGGCACTGTTAGAAAAAAATATAATAAAAACTGATGATGATTTTACCGACATATCACTTACCCCGCTTACTCCCCGCGAGCAAGATGTATTATTGTGGTGTATGAAGGGTAAAAGCAACTGGGATATTTCAATGATTCTGAACGTATCGGAACATTGCATAGATTTTCACATGCGTAATATATTAAGAAAGCTGAATACTAATTCGAGACTTACGGCTGTCGTAAAAGCAATGCGCATAGGCCTGATTAAACCGTAAACTTTCTTATTAATCCTCCTCCCCCCTACGTGGATACGTAGCTTATTTGATGCAAATCTATAGTTATAATCCAACCTTATTTCATAACAAAGGATAAAAAGTTATGATGAGGGTTGTAACAGTTAAAGATGCGATGAAAGATAAAACGTTCGAAGAAGTCGGAGCATTCAGATATAAATTATTTTGTAAAACACGAAACTGGAGAAGCGGCCTAGAAATTTATGAGACAGGGATTCCCGAACCTGATAATAAAGGGAAATTACTTTTGGCAGAACGGGATGAATTTGATAGTTTAAATGAAACTATTTATTTTATATCTTATAATATTAATCAAAAAATTGATGGGATTGTACGTTTTCAGTCTACGGAATATCCGTATATGCTTCAAAAAGATTGTTTTAGAAATATTCCTGGCTTTATTAATGAAAAATTGCCCGTTTCTTCCCTGGTCTGGGAAGCTTCCAGGACAGGATTTGACCCTGACTTGGATAAAGAAAAACAACTTTGCGTAACAGGAGAAATAGTTACTTCATATTTCGAGTTTTGCCTAAAAAATAATATTGATTTTGTTGTTGGGACCATGAGTATGGCAGTAATATATCTTCTTTTTGGAAGATCCGGGTGTACCATAAAAGGCGATAATAACGATGATATGCATTATATGGGGAGCCCTGTAAATATGAAAGACCCTGTATCAGGCGCGGTTGATAAAAATTCGGTTGCCGCCAAACTGCGAATTTCCGAAGGTGCTTATGCAAGGGTAAGGGAAACAAGGGGAACACCAAAAAATTTATTATATACCCTGGTAGGGGACAAAACTTTTTCTAAAATACCGGTATTATCTAGAATTCCATATAAAAATGAAAAAATTAGCGAATTATTGGTTAATACGCATTAATCAAAACTTTGATGAAAATAATAATTTAATTATGTCACCAAAAATACACATAATTTTAAAGAAGGGAAAATATGGTGAAAATAAATAAATTATTAGATATAAATAAATTGGAAAGTTTAGAATTGAGAATGGGGTCCGAAAAGTTTTCAAAATTCATATGTAATTTTATTCTCGAAATAGAATCAAATATCAAAGAAATCGAAAAGTCGGCAGATATATCAGATTTTGATAATCTTATGAAGCTGACTGATTCTATGAAAATCGAAACTTTTAAAATGGGTGAAACTTTATTGAACAAAGAAATTATCAAGCTGCAAAATGTTTGTTTGAAAAAACAAAAGCCGGAAATACTAAAATCTGTTAAAAAGATGAAAAAGGTATCAGAAAAAACCATTAATGTTGTTCAAGATATTTCGCTATTAACAACTTATTTATATTTGTGCCATCGGAAGTAAAAAATAACCTATATCTGGCGGACAGGGAGGGATTCGAACCCTCGATACCCTTGCGAGTATGCCTGATTTCGAGTCAGGTACGTTCAACCGCTCCGCCACCTGTCCAGCGCGGGGAATTATACATAACCATATGACGATTTGCAAGTTTTTAAGAGTTATTAATTAATAAAAATCCGCGCCTGGGGCAGGCCTTTGCCGCCCTGCTCGTCCACGATTTTCTCCAGGAACTTCTTCGTAGTATTCAAGTCAGCCGGCAATTCAAAAAGCTTATCCAGGTAAGGTTCCGCACACTCTGAACAAACTGCGCGCGCGGTTCGCGGCGAAATATGGGTCAAATTGTCGGTACATCCGCAATTGCTGCATCGCGTTAGATCCAAGGCATACCCCAGCTCCCGCAGCAGATTAATTTCCCAGGTAAGATAACATTTCCGCGCGTCCTTATTGGGCAGGTTTTCCAATAAATCTTTTGTCTGAATAAACAGCGCTTCGTATTTTTCCCGTTCCGGCAGCAGCATTGTGATCAGCGCAAACGCGGAATTCATAAGGCCCAACGTTGCGCTATCCATCATCAATGGCACCGCTAGATTTCTTTCCGACTCCCAGTGAAACACCCCTAATTGAGAATCCAGCCGCGCATTCCAGGAAACAAGGCCCATCTGCCCTGTCAGCGGCTTGTTCTTTTTCGCAATAATGGCCCCGCGCATCATTCCGGTCAGGACGCCATGGTCACGCGTAAAAATCGTGGCAACCGCATCGCGTTCTCCGAATGGCCGCAAACCGATCAAAATCCCAACTGATTCAAGTTTCATGAAGAGAGTATAAGAGAAAAAAAGAGTCAGAGAAACAGAAAAATCCCGCAACTGCCTTAACTAGGCTTTAAATTTGTACGAACTTTTTTTGTTTGTATAAAATTGCGTATTTTTGTATACTTAAATATGATTAAATTCCCGAGAACTTTCTAATGTTTCGCGTGGCAAAACTTTTTCTCTCGCTAATTTTCTGCGGATTTGCGGCAAGCGCGGCGCAAGTTGCCAATGTACAGTATGTCCACGATTATATCGAACAATCAACGGAATTGACGCTTTCTCCTAATCCGGCAGTAAACCCGAACGCAGCAGCAAATGTTCCTTATCTCACCTGCATTATAGATAGGCTGAATAATATCGGGCCATATTCTGCCGCAAGCAGCTACTGCAACTATTCCGCCACAGGCCAAGCAATCGACACAATTTCTGTATGGCAAGCGGTAAAAGATCTTTTTAACTGCAACAACGGCATTGGCATTAATACGATTAATATGGAAAATGGCGCCGGTCAGCATACTTGCTATGCCATCGAAGACGTGCCTTTGGATAAGATTAGTGGATTAAAATGCCATACGAATCAGACGCTTAACGGCATGGCTTCTTGTTGCGACCCGAATTGCCCCAGCGATCCCACAGTAAATAAATACGGGATATACTCGATGTGTTATGATCCCATTGCGGACACATATTCGACTTGCAGCGCGTGCACTGACAAGTTCCGGCAAATATATTATGTAGAAGGCGCCTGCACTACATCAGTCAGCGAACCGCTCGGTCCGCCGGATATTCTTAATACTGTCGGCTTTGTATCGGGTGGAGCCGGCGGAGGACATTGTTGGTGCCGCGTGCTTGATATGTACGGTCATGTCGGCCAATGGGTATATCTTGACTATTGGCCATCTAATTGTATGCAAAATGCCGGACGCTGTGCCAATCTATGCGCGCGCGAAATAGCCGGCCCAGCATACAGCGTAGCCAATAAGACTTTAAATTCTACAACTGTCGGATATAAAATGTTGAACTTTCTATATGACCAAACTATCGGGGCGGATCTTCCGTACCTTCCGATGCCCCAGGAACTGTTGGGATGTTTAAGCCTCGCATTCTCATGCACCGCCAGCGATTATGTAAAATTGCTGGTTCCAAATGTCGAATATTAAGATATAAAAATCCGGCGTTGCCGGATTTTTTATTTTGTGGTTTCTTCCACTTTCGGCTCCGGCGCGACTTCGTCCGCTTTCGGTTCTTCCGGTTTCACATCTTCGTTTGCAGGCTCTTCTTCGATCTTCTTTGTCCCGAACGTCAAAACTTTACCGGCAACCAAGGCTTCGATTTCATCCTGGGTCTGCGCAACATATATTTTCACTGGAACAATAACATCCGGGTGCAACGCGATTTTTGTTTCGAACACACCGATGCTTTTAATCGGGCTGCCCAGCAAGACTTGCGCCGATTCGACTGCAACGCCGGTCAACTCTTTCAACAGGCGCGCGATATCGCGGCTGGAAACCGAGCCATACAATTGCCCGGTATCGCCGGCTTGGCGAATCATGTGGAATTTCGCGCTTTCGACTGCTTTGCGATTTCCTTCGGCGGATTTCTTTGCGGTTTCCTGACGCGCAACCAATTCTGCTTTTTTCGCTTCGAACAAAGCAATATTCTCGCGGGAATAACGCATTGCCTTGCCATTCGGCAGCAGATAATTGCGGGCATATCCAGTTGCAACCTCAACTGCATCGCCAATGTTTCCCAGTTTATTAATTTTTTCTGTAAGTATGATTTTCATTTTATCTGTCCTTTTTCAAGTTAGGGATAATTCCCAGATTTTAACCTATGTGGTTACGAACGAACGGCATCAAGCCAAGGTGACGGGCACGTTTGATTGCGGTCGCCAGCGCACGCTGGTCTTTCGCAGACACGCCGGAAATGCGCGATGGGACGATTTTACCACGTTCTGTTATGTAATGACCCAACAGCTTGACATCTTTATAGTCGATGACTTTGCCTTTCAAAGGGTTTGATTTTTTACGATAAATCGCTGCACGAACTGCCATTATTCCACCTCTTCGCTATTTTTTTTCATCATGATGGACGGGCCTTTGGCCAGTTCCTCAACACGAACGTTCAAGAAACGGATGACGTCTTCATCGATGCGGGAACGGCGTTCCAGCTCTGTGATTTTATCACCCGGCAATTCGATATTCAGCATAACGAAATGGGCCTTGCGGTTCTTGCGGATGACATAAGCCAATCCTTTTAATCCCCAGAATTCTGTGGATTTAACGCTGCCGCCCAGCTCTTTGATTATATCGGTAAATTTAGCCGCTTTTTCTTTGACCTGCGGTTCGGTCAAGTCCTGGCGAAACACCAAGACGCTTTCATAGAATGCCATTTTATCTCCTTATGGACTATGGATCGCCGCACCATGCGACAACCAAGAAGCACCGGCATTATGAACATTTTCCAGCAAAAATCAAGTAAAAAAGTCATTGACGCGATTCGTTAAAATTTACTATGATACGCGCGACGAGGGATTTTTATGAACACCAAGTTTCACAGTTCTCTTAACAGAATGGCGCTTTTCACGGCTCTTGTGCTGATTGGCGTGATTTTATTCCGCGGGGAGTTTCTGCGCGTCGCCAGCGTTAATATCTGGTTGAACGGGATAATTATCGGCACAACCATATTCGGCATCGCTATTTGTTTCATCGATACCATGCGTTTGATTCCGGAATATAAATGGATGAAAAGATTCTTCGCAGGCGAAACAAAGGCCAGCGAACTGCCGCCGCAGGTTCTACGTCCTGTCGCAATAATGCTGATACGCGCAAAGTCACAAAAGAAAAATTATATCTCTGCGCAAACCATGAATGGATTTATGAATCTGATAATGGGGCGATTCGAAGACCAGCGCGACCAGTTGCGGTATATTACGAATGTTTTGATTTTCCTGGGACTGTTGGGAACTTTCTGGGGATTGATTCATACTGTCGGCGGATTTTCGGAATTGATTTCGGTATTGGATTTCAATAATGACAATGTGATGGAAACGATGCAACAAAGCCTGGCACATCCTTTGGCTGGCATGGGCGTGGCGTTTTCTTCATCCTTGTTGGGTTTGGCAGGCAGCTTGATTGTCGGGTTCTTGGAATTGCAGACAACAATGGCGCAGAATTCGCTGTTCAGGGAATTGGAAGAAAATCTGTCGGACAGAACGCGGTTGTTCGGATACTTGGAACCAGGAGCGCGTGGTGAAGAAACCGCCCTGCCCTATGTGAACGCTGCGGCAAAGGAATTAACGATTGCGGTAAAGCAATTGGAAAAAGCTATAACAAAATTAAAATCATGAATTGATAACGGGGGGAGAAATGTTAAATATCCGCTTTAAAGAAAAGACAAATACCTGGCCGGGTTTCGTGGACTTGTTTTCCAACCTGGTTATTATCTTGGTATTCTTGCTGATTGTGTTCGTGTTCCTGTGGACTACGACAAATGTGTTTAATGCCAAATCGGCAGACAAGAAATTGACCTCTCTGCGTCAGCAGAATGCCGAACAAACCGAACTGCTTGCACAGATGACGACTGACGAGGCCGAAGCACGACAGCTACTGTTGCTTGCGAAGACACAATTAGAAATTTTAGAAAAAGAGCGGGAAATTTTAGAAGGTGAAAAAAGTAACCTGACACAACAGCTGAATATAGCAACCGAATCGGCCAACCTGATGCAGTCACAGTTGTCACAACTGGAAGCAGAATATCTGACCGCTACGGAGGCTAATATAACGGAGCGGGAAGATTTAACCACGCAGATTCATCAACTGCAAACCCAGCTGCAAACGGATCAAACCAATGTAGAAATGAACGAAGCGAATTTGTCAGGATTGCAAACTGAAATACAGCGCTTGAATGAATTGCTTGTTATCGCGGAACAACGCGCCCGCGACCAAGAAGCCGAATATGTCGAAATGTCCAATCGCTTGAATAAAGCGATGGCGGAAAAAATTGCAGAGTTAAGCCAGTACCAATCCCAGTTTTATTCCGCGATAAAACGCGCTCTGCGGGATTCGAATATGGTCGATACCAGCAGCGATCGATTCGTCGTCCCCAGCGATATATTGTTCGCAAAGGGCTCCTTTACACTATCACCCGAAGGAAAGCGTCAATTGCACCTGATTGCGTCGGCGATTGCAAGCCTTGAATCCATGATCCCATCTGACGTTAACTGGATAATCAGGGTCGATGGACATACGGATAAAACACCGGTTGTTCCTGGAACAGTGCGCTTTAGAAATAATACGGAATTGTCACTGCTGCGTGCGATTGCGGTTGTAAAAGAATTGGAGAAAGCCGGAATACAGCCGCGCCGTTTGGTCCCCAGCGGATTTGGGGAAACAGCCCCGATAAGCACAGGCAGCGACCCGGCCAGCTTGCAGAAAAATAGACGCATAGAACTGCGCCTGACGAATCCATAAAAAAATCCGGCAATCGCCGGATTTTTTATTAATTATTTTAGATGAGCGTTCACCGCTTTTTCAATCTCATTCTTTCTCCGATTCAGATGCAGAATGATAATATGCGCGCCGCGTTCGGCTGCTTCTGATTCTAATACATACTTATGATAAGGTATGCATTTGGATTCTTCGCCGTTCACCGTCACAGTTTTATATTCGATATTTTTCCCTTTTGAACTAAATTTGCCACCTGCCCTTTTTGTAGTTTTTACAAGAACATGTTTCAGCCCGCCCTTACCAATCTTGGCCAGCATTGGATCCATTTTTTCTTTTACGCCGTTAAAATGATTTTCATCCCAATTGGTCTGAATTTCCTTGCCGTTGTACATCACATAATCATACTTTTCCGCTTCCAATGTATTTTTCGCAGCAACTTCTTCATTTGCCACCCACAAGGTTTCATCAATCACAATCCATCTGTTTTTCACACGACCAAACAAACCGCGTTCCGTTAAGATATGATTTTTAATTTCGCTTTTTGCCATAGAGATATCCTTTGCTTTGGGTAGGCAAAGAATACACCTTCTATAGTTTTTGTCAATCGATTTTTATCTAGCTTAAACTAAAAAATAAATCCGGCGTTCACCGGATTTTTTTACATCATTCCGCCCATTCCGCCAGGTACCGTGGGGATTGGCTTTTCTTCTGGGATTTCCGACATCACGCATCCGGTCGTCAGCATAACCCCTGCAGTACTTGCCGCCGCCAACAGCGCGGTCTTTACGACTTTCGCCGGATCAATGATTCCCATTTCTAGCATATCGCCGTATATACCTGTTTGAGCATCATAGCCAAATGTATATGCCTTGGCGCCAGCAGTTTTACCAAATTCCAGAATCTTATCTACAACAACCTCGCCATTGATTCCAGCATTCTCGGCAATTTGTGATGCAGGAGTTACAAGTATTGCACGCACAATATTAATGCCGGCATCTTGGTCATTGTTCGCACCCTTTAGTTCTTCAAGCGCCGACCCAGCCCGCAGCAATGCGACACCGCCGCCGGGAACTATTCCTTCTTCGACCGCGGCGCGGGTTGCGGACAAGGCGTCATCCACGCGATCTTTCTTCTCTTTGACTTCGACTTCCGTCATGCCGCCAACTTTGATTACCGCTACGCCGCCGACCAAGCGCGCCAAACGCTCGCTCAATTTTTCACGGTCATAGTCGCTGGTTGTTTTTTCCAACGCTACGCGAATTTCGTCCGCACGAGTCTTGATAGCCTTTTTATCACCACCGCCATCAACGATCAAAGTATTGTCTTTGGAAACGACAACCCTTTTCGCGCTGCCCAAAACTGCAGGGGTTAAATTTTCAAAAGTCATTCCCAATTCATCGGAAATTACTGTCGCACCAGTTAATGCTGCAATATCTTTTAGCATTTCTTTGCGGCGATCGCCAAAACCAGGCGCCTTTACCGCACAAACTTTCAACCCGCCGCGCAAACGATTTAGAATCAGGGTTGCCAAAGCTTCGGATTCAACATCATCCGCAATAATTAGTAATGGCCGGCCGCTTTGCGCCACTGGTTCTAATATGGGTAATAAAGCTTGTAGCCCAGTAATCTTCTTTTCCGATACCAGAATCTGCGCGTTATCCAGTTCCGCCAGCATCTTTTCGCTGTTGGTAACAAAGTAAGGCGACAAGAATCCATGGTCAAACTGCATTCCTTCGACAATATCGATTTCGGTATCAATTCCTTTGGCTTCTTCGACGGTGATGACGCCTTCCTTGCCAACTTTTTCCATGGCAGAGGCGATTTTCTCACCAATATCCGAATCGCCATTCGCGGAAATAGTTGCAACCTGTGCAATTTCATGATTGCCCTTTACCGGACGAGCATGTTTTTCAACATCCATAACGACGACTTCGACCGCCATCTCTATCCCGCGGCGTAAATCCATTGGATTCATGCCCGCAACAACCAGCTTGCGTCCTTCGTGAATTAATTTCTGCGCCAAGACAGTTGCAGTTGTCGTGCCATCGCCAGCTTTATCTCCAGCCTTCTTCGCAACTTCTTGAACCATACGCGCGCCAATATTTTCTTGCGGGTCTTTCAGGGACACTTCTTTTGCAACGGTAACGCCATCCTTGGTCGCAATGGGCGCGCCATAAGACTTTTCAATAACGACCGTGCGTCCCTTTGGTCCCATGGTGATTTTCACGGCATTGGCCAGCTTGTCCACGCCCGCAATTAATTTATCTGTATCGAATACAATTTCTTTTGCCATAACCTTCTCCTTATAAAATTCCCAAAATGTCAGTTTCCTTTATCAAAATAAAATCTTTTCCATCAAGCTTTATTTCATTAGCAGAACTCGCCCACTTTGCGAACAGCACGGTATCGCCCGCTTTCACGGTCATAGGCACACGAGCCTCATCGTCGAATACACCTTCGCCCACGGCGATTACTTTACCGCGGCTTGGTTTTTCTTTTGCGTTATCTGGAATGATGATGCCGGATGCTGTCTTGTTATTTTCTTCGATGCGCTCCAGCAAAACATAATTGTGCAGGGGTTTTAACATACATTTCTCCTTGTGCATATGCGAACAATATAGTTTATAAAAGGTAAATTTCAAGTTCAGAATTTCACCATTGACAAATATTTACATATATCCTAAATTACAAGTCCCGAGAATGATGGAGGATTTAGATTTAACACCTAAACAAAAGTGAGAAGAAATGTCAAAAAATGGAAATGGAAAAAACGGAAATGGACATAAAGGAAACGGAAAACAGGTAGTACATAATATTTGTTTTGGAGAAGAGATAGGTAAAATAAATACTCAACTATCTGCCCCAAATTTGCACCAAAGCACTGTTTTAAATCTTGGGAAAAAGCTGCATGGCTGGGAAACTCTTGCAGAAACATGTGAAAATTTTGGAAAACACAATTGCAGACTCTTATGTAATACTGCCAAAAGCAAAATACAATAATGTTAAAAACCGGGGCAATTGCTCCGGTTTTTTATTCATGATATAATATTCAAAAACAGAAAAGGTTAAAAATGTATGATGAAAATAATGTTTTCGCAAAGATAATTCGCGGAGAATTGCCCAGTAAAAAGATTTATGAAAACGAATATGCGATGTCGTTTCATAATATAAATCCCGTAGCAGAAATTCATGCCTTGATTATTCCGAAAGGCCCCTATAAAAACATTCATGATTTTCTATTTAATGCCCCAACCGAGGCCATCGCAGGATTTTGGGATGCATATCGTGAAACTGCCAACATTCTGGGGCTTTCGGGGGACTATAATATTGCGGCAAATACCGGCAGCGGCCCATTTTTCACACAATCAATTATGCACTTTCACTTGCATCTGCTGGGGGGAAAAAGACTAAAGGATGAAATAGAATTATAACAAAAAAAGTAGTTGACAATTTTTCGTATTATGTCTACATTTGCTGTCCATTCAAAAATAAAAAGGAGCAGTCTTATGGGCAGCGGAATCGCCAAACTTCATCGCAAAGCTAGAAAAGGTATACATCCGATAAACGGCGGCAGGCGTAAAAAGAATAATGGTAATAATCTTGGAACAGTATCAGTAAATACAACCCAGCCCTACAAAACTCAACACTATTCATGCGCCAGTATGAACATAGTCAATAAACATATTATTCAAATTACATTTACCACAGATAAATACGAGGAAACAGTTGTAGAAACCCGCTATAACAGAGCAGACCGATTTAATAAGGGTTATGGGATAAGACAACTATAAACTCTGTAGACCTAAAAAACGCCGCATTTGCGGCGATTTTTTATTTCACGCATTCAAAGGCCGTTGCTTTGGTATCTTTTTTATCTTTTATATAAAAAACATCCTTCTTCATGTCTTCATAAAACCCTTTCTCGCAGAATCTCTGCAGGGTGCAGCCGCTCCAAAATCCATTCTCGCAAACTTGCATGCATTGTCCATTCGGAAGTTTTCCCGGCTTCATCTGCCCATCCTTATTACATTTTCCGGTCATGGTTCCTTCCAATGCGCAGTGTCCATGCTCTATTCCCGAAGACGCTGTCCGTTCCCAAGTTTTGGAAAATCCTTTCCGGCATTCCAAGAATTTTCCGGCGCCGCAAAAGGAAAACTCTGCCTTTTCGCGATTCCATTCGCGCGAAGCAGTCCCGCCCCAAACATCGCACTTCTGCAGACATTTCGGCTGTTCCTTGTCTTCGTCGATTAACATATATTCACTTGATATGCAGCTGATTTTGCAGTCCTTGCCTTCATTTTCCCACTTAACACCAGGGTTATTTTTTTGATCGCAAGCCACACATTTATTGCCTTTTTGAAATTCTCCGACCGAACAGTCAAGTTCCACAACCGGCTCTGGCTTTGGTTCTGCAGCTTTTACCGGCACAGGCAAAGGTGCGGGCGCGGCAGATGATCGTATTGCCCCAACCATGGAAATCCGTGCAGCAGAAGGGGTCTTTCCCCTGGCGGCCGGCGCAGTCGCGGCACGTGCCGCAACGATGGTCTCTGCAACTTTAACTGGTTCCGCAACCGCAGATTCTGTGACGACGACTACTTCTTCAGCAGCAACTTCTTCTTGTTCGGTCGCGACAACTTCTTCTTCAACCGATTCGATATCATCCGCAATTACGGGCGCCGCCGTGAAAAAAAGTAATGGGATTAAGAATAATAATTTTTTCATCTCTTTACCTCACCGTTAAAATTCCGTTGTAATCGGAAACGTTTATTCCATTAGAACGAATCGCTGCGACAAAGGCAGACTGTGCATTTGCACGCATCGTCGCCGAAATTTTTCCATCTGAAATGCTGCTGATGCGCAGATCGGCGCCACTTGTCCGGGCCGCCTGTTCTATCACTGTCCATTTGTTCAAGCCCCCGACGGACTCGAATATCACGGCCGCTCTGTCAGTGCTGACCACAGGCGCGCGATAAATCGTCTGTATATTATTTTTCTCCAGCCAGTTATTAACCGCGGTTCTATTCATCTCTACAAAAATTTCAGCGGTATAGCTTGTCGCGCTTACCTTTTCATTTTCTATTACTTCCGATTCGACAAGGTTTACTAGTTCTTTATCCGATATAGGAATCTTTTCGCCAACTATTGCTTCGAACGCATCGCGCCGCGCGGAAGACAGGGCCATGCTTTTCGCGGCTGCCGCCGTATCTGCGGTCTTTGATACCTGTACCGCCTGCGGCGCAGAGAACACAAAGCACAAAGCGCAGAGTATGATTGTAAAAAATACAAATTTATTTTTCATTATTAAAACTTCGCGCTTAACCCGATTCGTATCCCCATTGATTTATAGAACGAATCGATTTCGTTGTTGCTTTTTGCGACCCAGTTTTCGTTTGCGCCACGTGATAGACGAAGCTCGTTAAGAACATAATTCGCAGCATCTATGAACAGCGGATCGCTGGGATCGACACCGAACGAACCATCTTCCAATACGATATACTGCGCGACCGCCCAGAAATAATTCCTATCCAAGAAAGTCGTCGCATTCGCGCCGCTGACCGTATAGTAATTATAAGTGAATCCGACGGAAAGCATCAAAGTATCGGTCAAAGCCGTTTTCCAGTTCGCGCCCAGCCCCAGGCTGTATGCCTTGCCGATGCTCGCTTCGTCTTCTACGCTTTTCGGATGCAGCCAATCGGGACGATATGGCTGATCACCGGTGGATTTATACGCTGGCAAACCTACTTCTATCGTCGCATCTACGGAATTATTTTGGTTAATTTGATATTCCGTCACCAATGCCAGATAAGGCCCCGCCCAAGAAACTTTATAGTCATGCGTTGTCCCCGGTTGGAAGAATGCGTAAGTGCCATCCAAGAATTCTCCTTCCTCGGTTTCTTCATCAAATATTATCGGGATGCATTGGATTTCGTCGCCAAACGCTACGCAGTAGTTTGCGTATTCCATCGCGATGCCGCTGTTGTTATTTGTCTTTAAATTATAAGTCAAAGATCGATATCCTATGCTGGGCGTGACCTTTACATTGCCAAAGTTCATCTTGTCTATCAACCCTATGCCTAGATTATAGTTCAGCATGCTTCCGCCTTTGCTGCTGCCAGCGGACAACGCTACGCCGAAAACATCTTGTTCGAATTCTTCCGAATACCCGGACCAAAATCCGCCGCGCGAAATATCATCGTCAATCATGGGACTTTCGCCGGCTTGCATACCGTATTTCAAGCCGCCATATATGCTTATCATATCGAAATTGTACCCTGCGTTAACATCGAATACATTCCAGGAAATATTGTCATAGTGCAAAAAGCTGCCGGCATTCTTCATCTCGAATTGCCAGTTTGCAACCTCTCGCGATATACCGGCGGAAAGATAAAAGCCCTGGCTTGTCTGATTTGCGCCCTGCCCTGATTGCTGCTGTTGCTGTGGCTGGGAATATGGTGAGTATGGCGACCGTTGCTGCGCATTAGTGGGATATTGGTATTGCTGTGGCCTGGGCGCGGAATAGCTGGGCTGGGCGGATGCCGGCTGACCATATCTGTATTGTGGCGATTGATATGGCCCGGTATAATAAGTGCTGGCTGCGTTCGCAGTCGCTCCTATTAATAAGGATAAAGTAAAAGATAGAAAGATTTTTTTCATATGCCCCGCCTACATTTTATATGTCCTTAATTTTAACATAAAAGAGTTGAAAAAAAAAATGGTTAATGTAGAATTGGCAAAGTTTCGGGGATATGGCGGAACTGGTAGACGCGCAGCACTAAGGATGCTGTGGAGCAATCCTTGAGAGTTCGAGTCTCTCTATCCCCACCACTATCTATATTATATATATCCCTAAAAACCCCGCCGTATGGCGGGGTTATATAATTATTTTCCTGGGCATTCATTTATATACCCGCTGCATTTCATCCAGAAAGTGCCTTCCCCTGGCAGACCCCACAACTCATTTCCGAAATAGATGCTGATAGAACTGGCATTCGCGGTATCATCGTCATGCATTGCTTCATTGCCCCATATGGCAACCCCCGGCACAACATTCTTGCACAAATTTAGCATCTGTGGATCGTTGGAAATTTTATTCAAATCATTGCAGTCGACAGTCTCTTGCCTTCCGTTGTACGGATCTCCAGGATCAGTTTCGAGATAATTAAACATCCCTTTCTGTAAACCAGAGGCTACTATGCTGCATATTATTTTTCCTGGCAGCGTTCTTCCAGCTTCACCCTTTTGATCACTAATGGGGTAAAAGGGTAAGTTATTTGCCAATATACAACCCCAATGCATACTGAATACATCCATCGGATTATTAGTGGGCAAGCAAAAGTTTGGATTAGTAGAACCTTGGTTTGGATTAGAAGGGCCTCCTTGGTTAGCGATAATGGTTCCCCCGGACGCAGCAGACCACACCCTTACCGAAAAATCCACATGATTAGTTGTTGTGTCACACATGCAGTATGAAAATTCATCGCCGGATATGGAACTTTGGTTAAGATGATGGGAACCATTATAATTGCCTGTATACCAATTACTCTGCGCAAGCGAGGTACTGCAATCTCGCAGTTCCCCGACAGCGTTGTTAAGACTCACCGCTATATCTCCCCCGCTTGAGCTTACATTAATTCCATTTACCCCGTATATTCTACGTCTGTCCTTAAAATTGCCATTTTGGATAAGACTTAAATACGTGTCTGAATTGCTCGTCCAGCTTGCTTGTGACGGGGGACCTTGACCGTTAGTCACCCACAAATCATACATTGTCCCTGATAGAGTAATGTTCCCAGCGTTACCTGTGACGTTTACTCCGTTCAGCCCTGAAATCTTATGAGAGCTGACAGGCGCGGATGCCCCATCTGCCACAAG
>WRCA01000006.1 GCA_009784275.1 Alphaproteobacteria bacterium
AATTGGGAATACGGAAATCATCTTTATCACTGCTGGGAAAAACATGGACATGGCTCCATGAATCTGGAAACAGCTTTGCAAAAATCATGTGATATTTATTTTTATCAGATTGCATTACGAATTGGAATTAACCCTATCAAATCGATGGCTGAAAAACTGGGGCTGGGACAAAAGCTGTTGGATATTCTGCCGCGTGAAATGCCGGGTGTACTGCCTGACAGAGACTGGAAAAAACAAAACATCCGGCAGTCATGGATGCATGGCGACACTATAATGTCCGGCATAGGGCAGGGATATATTCTGACGAATTGCCTGCAATTGGCGATTATGGGCGCACGTGCTGCGACCAATCGCGCCATTTTGCCAAAGCTGATAGAAGCAAAAGACAACAGATCAGAAGCCAAAAGTCTGGGATTAAGTCCTGAAAATATAAAAATAGTAATGAATGGATTAGCGAAAGTTACACAAGAAGGCGGAACGGCTTATGGTGCCGCAATTAATATTCGCGGGCAAAAAATGGGCGGGAAAACTGGAACCAGTCAGGTGCGAAGAATAAGTTTGGAAGAACGCAAAAGTGGAGTAAAGACAAACGACCAGCTGGCATGGAGCCAACGCAACCATGGTCTTTTTGTCGGGCTTGCGCCAATAGACGACCCAAAATATTCGGTCGCAATTATAACCGAGCATGCTGGTTCATCCGGTCCCGCGGCACGCGCAGCAGCAGAAACTATGAAAGAGATATTAAAGAATGGCTAGGCAGACTCGCATCTCAAGGGCAGAAAATATCGGCTTAACAGAAAAGCTGCGTCATTTCAACTGGTCGCTATTTGTTCTGATGTCCCTTGTCTTGGTGCTGTCGATTGTGTCATTGTATTCGGCCGGAAAACCCGTATGCACTGAAACGGCGGCCACTTGCAATAAGTTTGGCGGATGGTATCCATTTGCAATTTCACAGTTGGGAAAAATATTCTTGGGCCTTATCGTATTTTTTATCGTTGCATTCGCGAATATAAAAACCTGGTTGAAAAACTCATATACGATTTATCTTTTGGCATTGATACTGGTGGTGCTTGTAACTTTTGTGGGACATACAGGAATGGGCGCGCAAAGGTGGCTTAATTTGGGTTTCATTCATATCCAGCCGTCAGAGTTTATAAAGATTGCGTTTGTTATGGCCTTGGCGCGATATTTCGCATGGATGAATTCGGTAGAATTGTCAAAGTTCAAAAATTATCTGATTCCATTCGCATTGCTGGCCATTCCTTTTCTTTTAATTGTTGCGCAGCCGGACCTTGGCACATCCGTGTCATTGGGGCTGATTACGGTCGGCATGTTTTATATTGTTGGCGCGAACAAGAAATGGTTTTTGATTGCGGGAATTTTGGCGGCGCTGGCGGCGCCAATGGTTTGGTATGGCGGAATGCATGATTATCAACGGAGTCGAATAATTACTTTCGTAAATCCAGAAGCTGATCCAAGCGGCGCTGGATATCAGATTAACCAGTCGAAAATAGCATTCGGATCAGGCGGCATAATCGGCAAAGGATATTTGCAAGGCACGCAGTCGCATCTTTCATTCCTGCCGGAAAAACAAACTGATTTTATTTTTGCAATGTTCGGGGAAGAGCTGGGGTTTGCCGGCGGTTTTCTGCTGATTATAATCTATTCCGCAATCATAGGAATGGTTTTTTGGGTTGCAAAAACATCCAGGAATAGATTCGGGCAATTGGTGTGTTTTGGTTTTATGTTGAATTTCTTTGTTTATTACTCTATAAATATCGCCATGGTTTTGGGACTGGTGCCGACTGTGGGGGTTCCGCTGCCGTTAATGTCATTCGGCGGATCGTCATTGTTGTCTTTGATGTTTGGGTTCGGGCTGGTACAAAATGCATATATTAATAAGGATCAACAGCTATCCGCCAAAGGTATCTAGTATGAACTTACTTATCGTCGAATCTCCTGCAAAAGCGAAAACTATTGAAAAATATTTGGGCAAAGACTATCGCGTTGTTGCGTCTGTCGGTCATGTGCGTGATTTGGTCCCAGAAGACGGCAGCGTTGATGTGAAGAATGATTTCGCAATGAAATGGCAGATTATGCCGGGAAAGGAAAAACAAATAAAAATAATTCTGGATGAATTAAAAAAAGCGGACGCGTTATATCTTGCGCCCGACCCTGACCGCGAGGGAGAGGCAATTGCATGGCACTTGTTGGATATATTAAATTCGCGCGGCGCATTGAAAAATAAAAAAGTTTATCGCGTTACATTTAATGAAATTACAAAGAAAACTGTCCAAGCAGCAATTGATAACCCACGCGAAATCGACCAAAATTTAGTGGACGCGTATCTGGTGCGACGCGCTTTGGATTACCTGATTGGATTTAGATTATCGCCTGTGCTGTGGCGCAGAAATTTGGGACGCAGCGCCGGGCGGGTTCAGTCGGTCGCCGTTGCCTTGGTTGTCGCCAGGGAGCGTGAAATTGAAGCATTCAAACCAGTGGAATATTGGTCATTAGGTGCAGAATGCGCATTGGCAAAAAGTAATTTCATTGCGCAGCTTACGCGATTTGATGGTGAAAAAATTGAAAAGCTGTCCATCGAAAACAAAACTTCTATGGATACTATCCTGGCCGCAATTGGCGAACCTGTTATTCCTGCGGAAGTTATAAATGTCGAAAAGAAAAAGACTTCGCGCAAGCCGGCCGCGCCATTTACCACCAGCACTTTGCAACAAGAAGCGGCCCGAAAATTGAGGTTTTCATCAAAACGAACTATGTCCGTCGCGCAAAAGTTGTACGAGCAAGGACTGATTACATACATGCGAACTGATGCCACGAACCTGTCGCAAGATGCAGTTGCGTCCATCCGTAATTTCATACAAGAAAAATATGGCAATGCATTTCTGCCCGGAATACCGAACATCTATGTGACCAAATCAAAGAACGCGCAAGAAGCGCACGAAGCGATACGTCCCACAGATGCGGCCCGTGTCGGCGCCGGCGAAGGTGACGAGTACAAGCTTTATGATTTGATATGGAAGCGCACGGTTGCCTGTCAGATGACCAATGCGGAATTTGATTCAGTTGTTGTTGATATAAAACCAAACATCAAAACAGATGCGATCTTTCATGCAGTTGGTACAACACGCACATTTGACGGCTTTATGAAGGTTTATATCGAAGATAAAGATGATGCGGAAGAAGAAGGCGAAACAAAACTGCCGCCGATGGTTGTTGGCGATAAAATCAATATCACGAAATTGCTGCCGGAACAGCATTTTACTCAGCCGCCACCTAGATATACCGAAGCGTCACTTGTGAAAAAGTTGGAAGAACTGGGGATCGGGCGACCATCGACCTATGCAACGATTATGTCCACTATCGTTGATCGCGAATATGTAAAGATTGATAAACAGCGATTTTTTCCAACGCCCGCAGGCTGGATAGTCGCAGCGTTTTTATCGCGTTATTTCGTAGATATAATCGCGGTTGATTTCACTGCGAAAACCGAAGATACATTGGATGACGTCGCGGCGGGTGAACAGAAACGCTTGGCAGCACTACTGGCATTCTGGAATCCATTTAATAAAGTTCTGGAAAGTGCAAAAGATGTTCCAACGCCAGAAGTATTGCTTGAAATTAATAAAGATCTGGCTGCGCATTTATTCCCTGATGATAATCGTATCTGCCCTGAATGCAGCAAAGGCACACTTTCATTAAAGGTATCGAAATACGGCGCATTCTTGGGCTGCAGCAATTATCCAGAATGCAAATATACGAAGAATCTGGCTGCTACTGACAATGCTGGGGAAAAATCCGGTGATGAAAACGGCGCCAAAACCAATACTAACAACGACCTGGGCGAAGGGATAAAATTTATGATTGGTCGTTTCGGGCCTTATGTTACGGATGGCAAGAAAAATGCGAGCGCGAAAAAATATACTGCCGAAACCATGACCTTGGAAATCGCAAAAGAATTACTATCTGGCGAAAAGAAAAAAGCCGAAGGCATCGAACTTGGCACAAATCCAGTTACCGGAAAGCCGATATTGTATTATGCCGAAGGAAGATATGGTGCATATATTTCCAGTAATAAAGTAAATGTATCTGTTAAAGAACAGCCCGACCTTACCACCGCCACAGATTTGATTAATAATAAAAAACCCAGCACAAAGAAGACATGGGGAAAGAAAAAATAGTTAAGTCGAAACCCGCCGATTGGCGGGTTTTTACTTATTTTAAGTTACTATAATATTCTTTGGCGACTTTTGTTCTTTCATTATCTTTTCTTTTTATCTCTTCGAAAGACACTTCCGGATCTGTTAACAAGAACGCTTCCGCTGTTTTTTTCGCGCGTCTTTTTGTTATTAACTGCACCGGAATGGTGCCGACGCCTATTTGAGCACGCTTTGCGTTGTCTATGGCCGATTTTTTAGAAAAGATTGTGCTCGCACGTATGTTGGTATATAAATTTGCGCGCAAGACCGCACCACCGCCGCCATTTGTAAATAAAAGCGCGCGCTCATGCGGGCCTTCTACAAACTCATGCGCCAATTCGCCGGTATTATGTCCGGCAAGCGCAACCCAGTCCATAGGTATTGCAAGATCGGGACTATACCCGGCAAGCTCGCCGCCATTCGCACTGGCGATATTATATTTTTTCACAAGTTTATAAGGAATTTTATCAACAAAAACCAAACTCCATTTCTGCTTGATCTTCGGTTTTTCAGACAGATACTCAAAAACTTCTCTCGCAACTCTTACACAATCTTTGGATGCAAAAAAATAAACTTTCTGCGTCTGATGATAATCTGACATGGTCTTCTCTTTCGTATATTATTAGCCCCAGACTAGCATAACTACACCATTTGTCAATATCTTTGCGTTTGACAAATTGGATTGCTATGATAATATGATCGATATGTTTTAAAGCTGTGTAATCAGGCGAAAAACCAATGATTGAAAAATTCTTTCCATTTTTAATGACCGCTGGGAAATATGCTGCAGATATGCAGAAGAATATCGATTTTCTTGGCAGCTATTCCAAATCGGAACAAATCGCAGATATAGTAACCAGAATAGATCTAGATATCTCACAGAAATTCATAAAATTCTGCGCGGACAATTTTGAAGGCGAAGATTACATAATCGTTGATGAAGAACGCTTGCAAGATTTGGGCGCCGACCCAAAGGCTGAAATTAAAAATCATAAATATGCATTTATAATTGACCCCATTGACGGCACATTACCATATAGAAACAAATTGCCTATGTGGGCAATATCGATTGGCGTTTGGAGTTATGGTCAGCCCCTTTATGGCGTCGTATATGCCCCATCTATGCAAATTATGCAATATTGCGATGACGATAATGCATATTTGATAGAAGGCGTTTTCACCAGTCAGGAATGGAAACAAACTATAAAGCCATTACCCGATTCCGAAGAAAGTTCTAAATTATTCATTATGACCAGCAATAGCATTCTGATGGCGCGACATTGGCGCGAACATAAGATCCCGCGACAAAGCTTTAACAGCGCGGTAATTTCCGGAATGATGGTTTTGACCGGTAAGGCAATCGGATTTATTGGTCGCGATTACCTGTGGGATTTCGCGGCATTGCTGCCTATCGCGAATAAAGTCGGTGTGAAAATTTACAATTTCAAAACCAAACAAGTCTTTGATTTTTCCATGTTGAATAATAAATTGGGGCTGGCCGACTATGAACTTATTTGCCGCCCAAAATATTTGGAATTTATCAAAGAAAACACAGAATATTCAGATGTGAAATAGCGGCTAAAAGAAACAATTTTGCCATTCAATAAATACCCATTTGACAACCGGATTTTGACTTGAATTCTGAAATCCATGCTCTATAATCCAGCCACACAGTCCATGTCAAATACTGGAATAACATATGGAAAATAGAGTAACTTGCTTCAATGGTCCGATGGGATCCGGCAAAACCGCCATACCAAAGCTTATTCAATTGCTCTGTCCGATGCCCATCAAAATAATAGGGGTCGGCGATATGTTGCGCGCGGCCCAGGTTGATGGTCGCCTTGATCAAGCCCGAACGAAAAAAATGAATGACGGATATCTGTTGGATTCTGAATTCATATGGAACTTTATAAAACCGAATTTACCAATAGATAAATCATTTTTCATAGATGGATTTCCGCGTCGCAGCAACCAGGTTCCAATGATTCTGAAATGGTGTCAGGAAAACAAATTCAGCATGTTATATTTCAATATAACTCAATCTCACGAAATTACCGAACGCCGCCTGTCCGAACGCTCGGCGGAGCGCAACAGGAATGATAATAAGCCGAAAACACGCGGCGTAAGATGGAAAGAATATGAAAAACATACCCAAAACGTCGCTAATGAACTAAATAAACAAATCCACAATTTCCCTATTCCGTTGGAAATTATCGAATTCGACTCGAACCAAATCATAGATTACCCCAGCCTGTTTAAATACACCAAGGTCAGGACTAATTAAGCCAAAATGGCATATGCGACAAATAATTTTAATGATGAATTGCGCGCAAGGCTGTCCATTGTGGATGTTGTTGGCCGGCGTGTTCCACTTTCCAAGAGAGGCCAAAATTACTGGGGATGCTGTCCTTTTCACAATGAAAAAACTGCTTCGTTTTCAGTTAGCGAGCAAAAGGGCTTTTATCACTGTTTCGGATGTGGTGAGCATGGCGACATAATCTCGTTCGTGATGAAATCCCAGAATATGCAATACATTGATGCTATTAAAGAACTGGCGCAGCTCGCAGGGCTTAAAGTGCCAGAATTTAAACCCAAGACGCCGGAACAAGCCGCTCGTGAAGCTTCATATTTCGAAATAATGGAAGGTGCCACGCGGGTTTATCAGGAGGCTTTATGGTCTCACGCCGGCGCAACAGCTTTGGAATATATACGCAAGCGCGGATTTTCTGATGAGGTTATAAAAAAATATAGGCTGGGGTTTGCACCATCGGGAAATAAAATCGCGGCAAAATTCGCAAGTCAAAAGGTTGCAAATGTTGTAGCGACCGGCCTTGTGCGCCAGAATGAGCGTGGCGCATATGACTTCTTTCGCGATCGTCTGATGTTTCCAATTTTCAATCCGAATGGCCAAGTGATTGCTTTCAGCGGGCGTTCGTTAGACGGCAGCGAGCCGAAATATATCAACACCCAAGACACCGAATTATTTCATAAAAGACGCACCATATTCGGATTTAATTTCGCGCGCGATGCAATTTATAAAGCAAATCGCAGCATTGTTGTCGAAGGTCAAATTGATGCAATTCAAATGCAGATTCATGGGTTCCCGGAAACTGTCGCGCCACTGGGTACCGCATTAACCGAGGAACATCTGCAGATTCTGTGCAAGGCAAATCGCAATATTATCTTTTGTTTTGACGGTGATACGGCGGGGCAAAAGGCCGCGGCGCGCGCGGCAGGACTGATGATGCCTTTGCTTCGTGATAATTCCGATGTGCGCTTTGCCTTCGTTACTGGGGGAAAAGATCCAGATGATGTTTTGCGGCAAAAAGATGGGAAAAACATTATGGATTCTGTTATAAAATCCGCGATTCCTTTGGTGGATTTTTTATGGCAGATAACAAATAAGAATTATTTGATTTCAACGCCTGGGGGCAGGGCCACCGCGGAAAAATTATTGCGTGCGGAAATTGAAAAGATAGCCGACCCAAATCTTAAAAACGAATTCCGGCAAGAGTATGATCAACGGAAATTTAACGAATGGCATAAATGGAAGGCGGAAGGCAAAAAACAAAAAGCAAATGTAGAAGTACCAAAAGTTGATTCATTGGATCAAAAAACACTTTCTGAAATTGCGGCAAATTATCCAACATTGATTGAAAAGCATTCGGAGTTTTTGTTAAAGATCGGTGCGGACCTTGGTGGCGGCCACGCCCACGGAAATGCGATAAATCTAACCGAGGAAGATGCAGAAAAATTTATCGTCGCATTAAAATTAAAAAATCATATTAGTAATTTGAATTCTGATCGCGCAGTAGCATTGAAAGAAATGACCCCGGAATCACTGGCTCGGATTAAAGCGCTTGATTCCGAAATAAATGATGCAACAGAAAAGCTAAACAGACTGTCAGAAATTTAACCCCAAAATAAAAAGGCGGGAATTCCGCCATTTCATTATCTCAAATTAATTACATGTGTTTCTACTACTTGCTCCTGTATAACAGGCTTTGGAAACTCTGGGTATTTTGTTTGAAGCACATTCAGCGCACTATCATTCTTTTCATATGCTGTGGCCCATCCGTCAACCAGTTCTGCGGCCTGTTCCCAATTCGTAAGATCAGCAGCCATACTTGTATTTTCAAGAACCTCCAGGGCAATAATAAGCGCTACCCTTACATTTTCCAGGCTATCGCGCTGAACAAGCAAACGATCGTATTCCGCGCGGTCTTTCCTTTTGCCACATCCGATCAGTATCAGCGCTGTAAGCAAAAATGGAAGATATTTTTTCGTTCTTTTCATAGTATTATCCTTTACCAGAACAATACTATTATTTAATAATTTGTCAATGTTTTAATTGTTAAACAAAAAATGACATATGTCGCCGGGTTGCATTACATAGTCTTTGCCCACCAGGCGCATTTTTCCAGCTTCTTTTACCGCTGTTTCGCTGCCCAATACCAAATAATCCACAGGAGAAATAATTTCTGCGCGGATAAAGCCTTTCTCGAAATCGGTATGGATTTTTCCCGCCGCTTGCGGCGCTGTCATACCAACCGTAACTGTCCAAGCATGTGCTTCTTTTGGTCCGACTGTATAAAAAGTTTGCAAACCCAATAACGCATATCCTGCTTTTATAACTTTATCCAAGCCAGATTCGGAAAGGCCTAAATCTGATAAGAACATTGCGCGTTCTTCTTTATCCGAAAGCAGCGAGATTTCTTGCTCTATCTTGCTTGAAATCACCAGAACTGGTGCCGATTTCCCATATTTTTCCATAACTATATCTGAAAATTTATTTCCGGTTGCAGCAGATGCTTCATCCACATTACATATATACATTACAGGTTTTTCAGTAAGAAGATTAAACTTAAAGTCAGTTTCACGGACAGGAATTCCATTTTCCAAACCGGTTTTTATTTTTTCTGCGATTTCCAGCTGCTTTATCGCTTCCTTATCTTGCCCGCGGGCTTTTTTGGTTAGATTTGCAATTTGTTTTTCAACAGATTCCAAATCCGCCAGCATTAATTCAGTTTCAATTGTCGCAATATCATCCAATGGATCAATACGGCCGGAAACATGCGTTATATCATCATTCTCGAAACACCGGATTACATGGATTATTGCATCCACGGCTTGAATATGTCCCAAGAATTTATTGCCCAGACCTTCGCCGGCAGATGCGCCTTTGACCAAGCCGGCAATATCGACTATTTCCAGTTGAGTCGGGATTGTCTTTTGCGATTTTGCAACTGCCGCCAATTTTAAAAGTATTTCATCCGGGACTACTACTTTTCCGGTATTCGGTTCTATGGTGCAAAAGGGATAATTCTGTGCATCCGCTGCGATTGTTGCGGTCAGCGCGTTAAACAGTGTTGATTTTCCAACATTTGGCAACCCAACAATTCCGCAATTGAAACTCATCTTAAAATCCTTTATAGTCCGCTTACTATGACTTACTTGTGGGATGAATTCAATATAAAAACTTTCCCAGCGGAAACCATTATTTTCCGCGATGGATTTTATCAGCATGAATTATCAACCTTGCCGCCAGACCTTAAAATCTCAAAAAAGTACGATTTGCCTGTTCATATCGTATTTATTGGCGAAATAGCCGGGAAAACAGACATAAACTGTGAAATTTTAGTGCCAAATCAGCAAGTATTTCTGACCGCGAAAATAAATACCAAAAAGCCGGCTTTTTTGAACATTTTTATCAAAAACACCGGGAAAAATTCTGTTTTTAATGGCAAAATTCTGGTGCAGAGCTATGGACAGCTGGAAATTAATGAAAAAGCCGGCCATTTTGCAGAAAATACTGGTATTTTCATATCTAATAAGGTAGTCGCTCATTCTGGATCTGATACAAAGTTATTTGGCGTTGTTGAAATTGCGCCGGGGTGTGAACAGTGTGATTCAGATATCAGTTTTACAGCTTTGGCTGCAAAAGACGCAAAGATTCAATTTTCGCCAAACCAGCGTATTTCTGTGGTTCCCGACTCTGCTGCTCATTCGGCTTCTATTTGGCACGCAAATCAAGCACAAACCGAGTATTTGCGCACGGCGGGCATGTCTGGCGCGGAAATCAAAAAAGTTTTGGAAGAGGCCTTTACAAACGATTTTATATAATATATAATTCCCCCACAAAAAGGATATGTTATGAAATTTTTAAGTTCCTTAAAAGGCTGGAAAAAACGCGGCAATGTAAAACAAATTCGCCGCGGCAAACAGGTTATACTGATTGATCCAGACAAACCAAAGTTTAAAGCCAAACAAGGCTTTAAAAAGAAATAATGCCTGACGAAAGTCAGGTTTTCTTTTTGCAATTAATTCATACTTGTAAATAAAACCAAAAATCAAATTTATATTATATTGTTTTTGTTATTATACCTGTTAAATCAGTTAAAAACAATTTTTTACTTTTAATTAACACGTTTTCAATAAATAAAAGGCTGTTTTCAGCCATAAAAGATAAATGTGTTAAAGATTTGTGTCAGCAATAAACATGTTAAAAAATGTGTTTTTTTCAGTATTTTTAACAAAACTGACCACCATTATTTTGTGCTTGTTGAAAACGAAGAAAATTTGTTAGAATCCGGGATAGGAGAAAGAATGCGGCAGCAAGTATTAAAAGCTTTGGCGAATCCGGCGCGCATATTTTATGTGCCCTATAATCTTGCTATATTGAATTTTGTCGTTCAATTCCTGGTTTATGTTGTAATTTTTGTGGTCGGGGTTTCTACAACAGGCGAGATGCCGATCGATCCGCTATATTTCATGCTGTCAGTTTTTCTTGTCCATTTTATCTTGATGGTATATTCAAAAAGAGAGCCGCAGATGATGCAGATGCTGCTCGCGAAAATAAATATGCTGCGGAAAAGAGTGCCGAAAGCTTTGAGGGTTTGATTAAGTGGAAGATTTGTTAAATCTTTTTACAATGGATCTCGCATCACCGACTATTTTGGTGATGGCTGGCATTGTGGTGATTTTCGTCATAGTTCTGTATTTATATGCTGGGGTTTTGACCAAAATTGTTCTTCCGAAATTTGGGTATGAAAAGTATTCGGCTTATTTGCCATTTGGGTCGCTTTATTCTGACAATGCGACCGTGGGGCTATTAGACGGGACGGTTGTTCGCGCTTATGAAATTGCTGGAATACAAACTTCTATGCATGATGATGCGACCAAGGCCAAATTTTTGGAGCTGCGCGCGCAATTATTCAATCAAATAAAAGATCCAGCAGTAATACTTCGATTCTTTATGATTCGCGATAATGCCGAACAAAAAATGGATTATGAATTCGATCAGCCGGTATTGCAAAGGATAAATGACCAATGGAATTCACAAGGTTTGAAAATTTTCAAGAATTCTTACTACGCGGTGATAGAAATCCGCGGCGCGAACGCCGTTGAAAAAATTACCCAGTATTCGAATTATATTGAATCGATTCTGGCGGCATACAGACCTGTTTTAATGAAACATAATTCGGTTAAGAACTTTGCATCTTTGTATGCGCGGATTTTATCGCCTGTATCAAAGCCTTCGGTTTTCAGGGTTGATTCAAACATGTCAGACATGATGACCGTAGATGATATAGGGTTTAGTGGCGATGGAATAATAGAAGCCGCGCATGGTTCGGCAAAAAAATACTTGGCAATGGTATCATTCAAGACTTCGCCAGATTTCATGGATGAAGATTTTTTTGATGCGATTGGAACCATCCAAACAGAATTAATTTGTATGAATGCATTCAATATTCTGGGCACAGCAAAAACCGAGACAGTAATACGGCAAAAAATGGCCGGCAGTGATTCCAATAATGAAAGCGAAGATATAGCGGCACAGCAGATCGGCGAAGCATTATATTCTATGGATGAAAATGTTTCGAACAGCCAAACGCTGATAGATTATTATCCTTTGTTTGTAATATCGGGCGATACAAGGGCAGAGCTGGCCGGGCATATCGCGGACTTTAATAAAATCTGCGCAGGGTTTGGTATTTCGCCTGTGACTGAAAACTTCGCAGCACAGGCGTCTTGGTTTGCAATGCTGCCGGGGTTCGATGTGTTTCCGCGTTCGTTCAAGTTATTGAGCATGACCGCGGCAACCAGTATTCCATTATCAAATATGCCGACTGGTGTTGCAAATTCCGATTGGGGACCCGGACCGTTGGTGGTATTTCCAACATCGAGCGGAACGCCCTATCAGTTCCAATTCCATGTCTCCGATGCCCAGGCGGCGGTCGCGCATACGCTGACCATAGGTCCGACGGGTGGCGGTAAAACAACCCTGTTCAGTTTCTTGATTGCGCAGTCATTGCGACATCCGAAATTAAAAGCGTTCTTCTTTGATAGAAATCGTGGCGCGGAAATCTTTACGCTCGCAACAGGTGGAAAATATCTGACCTTTAACGATAAATCCAAAGATAAAATCAGCGCTGGATTTGAAACTCGCCTGAATCCATTTAAATTGGACGATACAGGTGCAAACAGGGCTTTCTTGCGGCGTTGGCTGATGATGATTTCCGGGCAGGGCGATCCAGAGTCTTTGGATGAAATTGCGCGCGCGGTCAGCGTCAGTTTTGATTATCTGGAATCGGATCAAAGGATGTTGAAAAACCTGTGGATTTCGTGTTTCTCGTCAGATGGTAAAATGCGCCCGGCCTTGAAGAAGTGGATTGATGATTTGCAATATGGTGGAATATTCAACGAAAGCAAAGATACTTTGGATTTGTATTCCAGACTGACTACATTTGACTTTACGGATGTTCTGCAAGACGAAACATTGGCACCCGCGGTTATCTCTTATATAATCCATCGAATAAATAATGTTACCACATCTGGCGGAAACCCCAGCCTTATTATGATAGACGAAACTGCGCCGATGCTGGAGAACAAGATGTTCCGCGAGAATTTCATAGTCGGACTGCAAGAAGGCCGCAAGAATCGTCAGGCTTATATGGCGGCATTCCAACGCGCAAATGTGCTGGATAAATTGGGAATAGGCGATGTGGTGCGCGGCCAAGCGCAGACGGTGCTGTTCTTCCGCAATCCTGCGGCGGATACGGCGGATTACGAGCATTGGAAGTTGAACCCGCTGGAAATGGCGTTTATCCAAGGGAAAGCTTATCCACACCTAAAACGTGCTGTGTTGCTATCAAGGCCGGTTAATGGGGAATCGGTAATACTGAATACAGAATTGGGCGGACTGGGTAGTATGCTGCGCTTGTTTGAATCCGGGCGTTCGGCAGTATTGCTGGCGGAAGAGCTTTATAAGACCATGGGCAATCAGTTTGTGGAAGAATACTTGCGTAAAACCAGCAGCTAATGAAAAAAGCCGTATCATTTTTTATTTTCACTTTCTGTTTTTCTGGATTTGCCTTTGCTGATGATTGCTTGTCGCATAAAGTTTCCCCGACCGTGGAAGTAATCAGACCGGAATGGACCGTGGAAGCAATGCAGCCATCGGAATCCATGGATGCCTTGCATGGAACTGTGGCCGCAACATTCGAAGAAGAATATAACCTGTCGGTTGCATCGGAACCTTTGGACGCAGGCTATTGCGTAGTGCTGCGTTCCGTCCGCGCGTCTGTGGGGTATACAGATTTCCTTGTGAGAATAGACGCCTCGCATATACCAGGGTCTTGCGGATATGATATGACCATGGAGCATGAGGAAGAACACATAACAGCGCACATAGCGGCATTGGACGGCGAGTATGCCAGTATAGAGAAAACGATAGAAACAGCTGCGAATTCTATAATGCCAGTGTTTGTAAAAAGCCTGGATGGAGTAGACGCTGTTCTGGATAAAATGCAGAGCGATCTGCAAAATGATCCGGGAATTATACTGATGAAACAGAAATTGGACGTACAGCAAGAAATAGGAAATAAGAAAGTCGATGAACACGACGACGGCAAGCGAATAAATTCGTGTAAGTAAAGATACGTAGATGGCGCAGAAGTGAAATGCTTCTTTTATGAAGAAAATAAGTTTCTTTCTGCTAATTTATATATGGCACGATCAACAGAGGTTATTTGCGGGTTTTCAAGTTTGCTCATATTATAAAGTTTTAACATAATTTGACGCTTTGATTTAAGTTTTGCACCAGGTTTTGTTTTATATTCGCCTTCTTTCATTGAAGCAGAAAATAGCCTATAATATGCAATGTAAACTTGGTCAACTGTTAACGGGCCATCAGCCATTCTGAATAGTTGAATAATTTCATCGCCGAAAGGGTCGCGTTTCAAACCACCACGAACATCTTTCGGAATGTTTTCCAAGTTCTTAATATCAAAAATATTAACCATCTTAAACCCTCATAGTAAAATAATATTTACATATATGACACAAAATATAATTAAGTCAAGTTTAATATATTAAACCAAGGTATAATATTTGTCTACTTGATGTTAGTATATCATAAAATTTCGAAAAATAATATTTTTGTTGCAATTCCAAAATGCTGCGCTAAAATCTTATTAGTCAAAGGTCGGTTTGGATAAAAAAGAGGTTGAGGCCTGCCTTTGAATAAAATTAAAATCCGCCGTAGAGCAGCGGATTTTATGGGGATATCCTAATAATAAGAACCCACAGCATTCTTATTATATCAAAGTTCTCCGAATCGCGTCAACTGCTTTGTTGAGGATATGGCTGACGCATTAATTAACGAAAGGAGAACTGAAATGCCTAGAAATAGCATCAGAACCTCTCGCTCTGTTGCATCCAAAGCATCAGTGCTTTTGCGTAGCCGTAGAACATCGGCCTTCACAAAATCTGTTGCAGCTGGATGTTTGAGCAATAGAGGCAAGTAAACCAAACGCCGCCGCAATGAATTGCGGCGGCAATAAAAATGATATAATAAGGAGTAAAAAAAATGAATGAAAGTAAGAAGTTGATTATCAACGGACAGCAGCATAATTGTTCGCATTGTGGGACGAAGAGCGCGAATTATTATGATATAAAAGTTGTACGGCTGCACGAGACCAAAGATAAAACTCTGCATGCCTTATTCATAACCTGCAAGGTGTGTGGAAAAATTTCAATGCATTTGGTTAAAGGCCTTGGGAATGACTTAAGAGATTTTTCCATCAAAGAAAATGAAGAACAAAATTATTTCGGTTGTCATGGCTATTTTTATCTTCAAAATGATAAATTGAATACGTTGGATGATAACATCATTATGAGTATTCCGACACCAACTTTTATCATAGACGCTAACATTCCGAAAGAATTGAGAGACTTGCTGGTAGAGGCACTGGAATGTGTAAAAGCCAATTCTATGACAGGAGCTTCTGCTTGTGTACGCAAGGCGATTTACACTTTCTTGGCGAAAGAAAAAGCAGAGGGTACGAATTATGGTGAAAAAATCAAAGCTATAAAAGGCAATTGGGCAAACCTTACGGATTATCTAGATGTGCTTGGCGGAATCAAAGGCGTCACTTCCGATCAATGTCATGAGGGAAGTTGTGAAAATTTTAACTCTGGCGAAGTCCAGGGTTATGTTCGTATTTTGGAAGAGATTTTCCGTGAAGTCTACGTAATCCCGCAACAGCGAACAGAAAAAAAGAATGCGATAATGAATAGATTCAATGAGGCCAAGAAAGTAAAACAGCCAATAAAGGGATGATTATAAAACCGCCCCAAAGGGCGGTTTTTAATTTGGTTGCGGGAGATGGATTTGAACCACCGACCTTCAGGTTATGAGCCTGACGAGCTACCGGGCTGCTCTATCCCGCGATAGGCTTGCATTCTATATCATATCTGTCCAAAGTCAAGAAATAAATCACGCTGTAACCCAATAAATCCAACCCAGAGCCCAAGAAATAGGTATCATTTATATACAATCTCAATTCCTGTTCTCAAAGACTATTCTTGAATTTTTCATACGGGCTTGCTATATTTCCGTCAAACTGGGGTTATAACATGAAGAAACTTAAAAGCCTTTGGAAGAAGTTTTGGCGTAAATTTTTCGGACTCCATACTGTGCAATGGATTCTGGCCAGCATTATATTTCTGGGCATTTATTTAGTGTATTTCACTTCCAAGAAAGTAATTCATGGCGAAAAGATTTTCCGCGCTCATCGCCGCAAGCCCGCTATTTTCGTTTTCTGGCATGGACGGTCAATGATGCTTTCTCCCATCGTTCGCAGGTATGGATTTCGCGGGTTCGCCATTGCCTCACGTCATAAAGACGGTCGACTTATGGCCAAAATACAGCGTTTATTCGGGCTGCGTGCTATATTTGGCTCTACAGGGCGCGAAGGCGCGGTATCCGCTTTGCGCGAAGGCGTTCGACGTTTAAATCAAGGCTATATTTTGGCCCTGTCCCCTGATGGCCCAAAAGGTCCGCGAATGCGGCTGAACGACGGAGTGCTTTATTTCGCCCGCATGACAGGAGCGCCGATTATCCCTGTTTGTTTTACATCTTCAAGGCCTTGGTTTCAGAAAAGGTGGGACAGGTATTTGATTGCCACACCTTTTTCAAAGATAGTCTGC
Source organism: Alphaproteobacteria bacterium (assembly GCA_009784275.1). Lineage (GTDB taxonomy): Bacteria > Pseudomonadota > Alphaproteobacteria > Rs-D84 > Rs-D84 > WRCA01. The sequence continues at coordinate 16,713 of WRCA01000006.1, forward strand.
AATGTGGGGGAGCCTATATTTATTAACAAGGATAACTTCGATTCAATGCGAGAACATCTTGAAAAGTTTATGGTGAAACAATTGCATGAAACCGATGCGGAATTCGGATTGTCAAAGATAGAACCCGGCGAGCTCACAACCAAATGAAAACACCGAGTTGGTTTTTAAAGAGAAATTTTACAGCATATTTATTGCTGCCGGTGTCTTGGATTTATTTTCTGATTAGTCGCTTGGTTTTCTTTTCCCGGTCTTTTTGCAAAAAAGTATCGAAAAGGCCGGTAATTTGCATTGGCAATATTCTTGCCGGAGGCGTCGGAAAGACCCCAATTGTAGGCGAAATTGCAAAAAGGTTGAAATCCCCCGTTATTATGCGTGGATATAAGGGTGGCGATGAGGCAAAAATGCTCCAAAAGGCCGGTATTTCGGTATTTGTTGGTGACCGCATTAAAAATATAAATTATCTTAATTCCATCAAAAAGGCCGGCCCGATAATAATGGATGATGGTTTTCAAAATCCGACAATAAAAAAAGATATTTCTATTTTGGTTTTTGATGGGAAAATAGGCATTGGGAATGGATTTATCTTGCCCGCCGGACCTTTGCGGGAACCCCTTTCGGCAATTAAACGGGCAGACGCGATAATCTTTGTTAACTGGGGCGGCAAACCAATAAGCCGGAAAAATCTCAATCGCCCGGTGTTTTATGCGAAAAACAAAACGATTATGCCTGTGGGTGTTTCTCGTTTTATTGCTTTTGCTGGGATTGGTTATCCGCAGAAATTTTTTGAAAATTTGCCAAAAAGGCCGGTAAAATCGATATCTTTCCCGGATCATTATCAATATACTGACACGGATCTGAAAGAATTGTTTGCCTTGGCGGAAAAAGAAAAAGCCGAGTTAATAACAACTGAAAAAGACTGGGTTCGCTTGCCGCCTTCTGCGCAGAAAAAAATAAAAATCGCAAAATTGGAAACAACCATAGAACCGGCTTTCTGGGAATGGCTGAAGAAAAAATTAAATGAAGAAAGAAATTAAATTTTCGGGCATCGGGCTTATGTCCGGTAAGAACGCGAATGTGCGCATTCGCTTGACTTCCAGCCCTGGAATATTTTTTCACCGCACGGATTTACCGGGGGCTGCGCCCATACCAGCGACCTGGAACAATGTATCGAACACCGGTTTATGGAGCACATCTGTGGGCAAAGCACCAAACCAAGTTCAGACGATTGAACATTTCATGGCGGCGCTGTTTGTTTGTGGCATAGATTCAGCCATTGTCGATATTGATGGACCAGAGTTTCCTATAATTGACGGCAGCGTAAAACAATTCATGGAAATGTTCGAAAAGTCCGGTATTTACAAGATGTGGCGTGGTCCGAAAATAATCGTGAAAAAGCCGATTATCGCGCATCGCCAAGAAATCATAAAACAATTGCCGTTATTTAAACGTATTGGGCTGTGGCTTTATAATTTACGCACCGGACGACGGGAAGATGGATTTGTAAAACTATCGCCATATTCAAAGGGTCTGCGGATAAAGGCCACTTTGGTTTATCCGGATAAAATAATCGGAACTCAAAGTGCGGAATTCTTATTTGATGGCATGGCGAATTCGCGTGAAAAATTCAAACGGGAATTCGCAAACTCACGATCTTTTGGCCGCATATGGGAATGGGAGTATTTAAAAAAACGCGGAATGGGACTGGGCGCGAATGAAGATAATATTCTCGCGCTTAATGAAAAGGGCGATGGAACATTAAACGAACTGCATTGTCCGGATGAATTTGTTCGACATAAATTAATCGATGCGGTCGGCGATATCTTTACCAGTGGCGGCATGGTAGTTGGTGAGTTAGAATCCTATAAAGGCAGCCATGGGCTGAATAACTTGGTTTTGCGGAAATTATTCGCAGACCCCGCGAACTACGAAATAAAGGAGGCGGCGAAGGCGCCGCGGCCTTCTAGCTTTGACTCCCAGTCTTTACGGGATTAAGAAAATAAAAAAAGGAGGAAAGTATGAAAAAACTAGCATTATTATCGGCATTGGTATTGGCTGCTTGCAACAATACTGTGGACATTAAAGAAGGCGCGAACAAGTTGGTCCGCCTGCATTCAGAACCGACAGGCTGCCAATTCTTATACGAACTGGACGCGGATGCTAATTTCTATAGCGAGCAAGACGCCATTCGATACATTGAAAACCGTATTGCAGAAAGGTCCGGGAACGCTTATTGGCTGAAGTCAAATACAAAGCGTCAGAACGAATGGAAAATGTTCGCACCGGAATATTCTTATGCGATGACCGCCAATGTTTATGATTGCCCGAATTTAAAATAATTTGTATAATTAGGGAAACGGAGAGAATATTGCCTGCGCAAGTGATAACTATTGAGCGTAAAAAATACGCCACAGGGCTGTTTTGGCAGCCCATGGCTGCTGGGCAAAATCCGCGTAATTTTGCAGGGGTCTTGGCAAAGCAAATATCAGGCACAGTGAAGTATTTCGCAGAGTTCAGGTCTATGGTCGGCATCGGCAGCAGGTCCATGGGTCATCGTCGCGGGATGAAAATTGCCGCGGTCGAGGTTGTGAATTCTTTTGCCGAATATAATTCATTCCTGGCAGCGTTCTTTGTGCCCCAAGGTTTTTGGATTGTCGCAGTACGCAATAATATAATAATTTACGATCAATTATTTTCTAATGAAGCGGATGCAAAACGGGAATATGCCAATCTGGCAGAACTGCCCGATTGGGGCATTATGGTTGCACCGGGATACTGGACAATTCCGCGCGCGGTTGAAAGACCGTTAAGAGATATTGTTGCCGGTAACTCCAAGGTTTCATTGACGCCGATCAGCAGCACTTTTGGAAATATATTTTCATTGCTTCTTTTGGGAGTGTTTGTATTTGGCGCATGGTATTTTTTTCATGAGCCTATAGAAAAACTCTTTGCGCCGCGTACCCAGCAAGCGAATATAAATCCAGAGCTATTGGAAGAATATAAGCGTCAATTGGCAGCAAAAAATGCAGAGCATCATGTTGCGCCGCAGCCGGTACGGGTTAAGATGCCTTATGAAAATTTGCCGGATTCGCAAGTTCGTGCAGACCAGTGTTGGCGCGGTATTGCCTATGTGATGCAGCAAGTTCCAGGTTGGGTTCAGACAAGCGCGGAATGCGATGGGCTGGAAGCGCGTGCGCGTTTACATCGGTCATATGGCACTTTGGCCGGATTGCATGAATCAGTGCGCGCGTTGATGCGGGATGTTGTAATCGCAGAAAATACGGATTCGGATGTCATGATTGCAGTCGGGCTGAAACAATTGACAGGCACGCAATCCTCGCCGCAAAACTTGGCTGAAGATATTGTGCATTCTGTGAACACTCTGTTTCAAATGATTGGCGCAACGGCGTCTGTCAGACCTGCGATTGAAAATGCTGGCAGCGATATGCAGGCCAATATAGTTATCGTTACAACCGCATCGAAATTAAAGCCCGCGGAGTTCATGGAAATATTCGAAGGAATTTCACCGCTTTACTTGCAATCAGCAAAATGGGATGCCCGCTCTCGGGTCTGGAACTATGAGGTAAAAATCTATGCCAAATAAAAAATCATGTCAGTTATTCGTGTCCATATTCGTATTCGCCGCGTTATGTTCGCGCGCGAATGCCGACTTGGAACTGTCCGCAGTATCTGTGGATGATTACGAACCAGCAGGTTCCTTGTTCCAGATGATCGCTGACCTGGAGCAGGAAAAGATTGTATTACAGCTGGAAAAAGAAAAAGCCCAGCTGCAGCTGGATATGGATCGCTTGGCGGCAGAGCAAACGCGCATTCGCAATGAAATGGATGCGATGTCCGGCGCAGGTAATACTCAATCCGAAGCCATAGAGCTGGAACGTCAGCGTTTGGAGCTGGAAAGGGATAAGTTGGAAGCGCAAAGAAAGAATTTGGAAGCCCCGACTACGACCACGCCTGTAAAAAAGGAAACAGCCGCAAAGGTTGAAGAATCTTCGCCCATGGCGGAAAAGTATCGCCTGATTGAAATTATCGGCGCCGGTCGCCAGCTGTTCGCGACGGTAGAGGAAGTTTCAAGCGGCCAGCGTAAAAAGATTTCCGTCGGCAAAACCCTTGACGATTATCGCGTGGATTCAGTTTCGTTGGATGAAGGCGTAGTCTTATCCAGAGACGGCGAAACGGCAATTCTGGGCATCAGATCTATCGAATAAAGAAATAAAAATATATGATCGCGCGCAGGCATCTTAATCAAGGTTCTATATCCGCGCGCGCGGGGGCTTCTTCCGTACCCGCTGATCTTGCGGCCGCGCCCCAGAAAGAGATTATCGATTATCTTTTTTCAAATGGTAATGCTTTGCTGACTGCGAATGGTGCGCCGTTGGAGACCGCGAAAGATACTCAAAATTTACTGGCATATTTTTCCGGCGGAGAAATCATTATTTCCCGCACTCATCGCTATGACGGGCGCGTAATTTCTTTCTTGGAACTATTAAGACGCGAAAGACGCGCGGCCAAGGAGCCTTTTTACAGCGACCTGGGTTTAATTTCCAGCATTTATAAGTTTTACACTGCAAAGTTTGCGGGCGCAAGCTCGCGCGCGCCGCTGGATTATGACAACCAGATGCAAAAAGACTTTGTCGATATAATCGCGCGTGCGGCCAGTTTGAAAGTTTCTGATATTCATATAGAAGTTGCTGATCAGACCACGGTTTATTTCCGTCTGGATGGCAGCATGCAGACTGTTTTGGAATATAATTCCCAATGGGGGGAATCTTTTGTTCGCGCGGCATTTGCTTCGGCCGATCAGTCTAATTCCAACTATGCCCAGAATGAATATCAAAGCGCGCAGAAAGACGGGCGCACACCTTTGCGCGGAACACGCGACCTTTATCTGCCAGCGGGCATTATGGGCGTGCGTATGCAATTCAATCCGATTGCTTTCGGATCGCGCTATGTGGTTATGCGTTTGCTTTACGATAATCCGGCTGACACCATAAAGACCGAGCAAGAATTCGGAGAGTACGAACGTGACTTGCTTATGCGCATGCGCTCTTTCCCGACCGGATTAGTTGTAATTGCAGGTCCTACTAGTTCCGGTAAGTCTACGACTTTGTTTCAAAACATGTCGCTGATGTTGAAAGAACGGAATTATGAAATCAATCTGATCACAATCGAAGATCCGGCGGAAAGAAAAATTTTCGGCAGTCATCAGATTCCAGTCGTAAATGCCGGCAATGAAGACCAGCGGGAAGAAAAATTTACCGAGGCTTTGCAATCCGCTTTGCGCAGTGATCCCGATGTTATGATGGTTGGTGAAATTCGCACGCTGTCCGCGGCGCAGCTGACTGTAAAGGGCGCATTGTCCGGTCATAGTGTTTGGACGACTTTGCATGCTAATTCCGCAATGGCGGCTTTGACACGCTTGTTGGATATGGGCGTCGAAGGATTCAAGTTAAAAGACGAAACGATGATGCGCGGCTTGGTATCCATGCGTCTTTTCCGCAAGCTGTGTCCGCAATGCAGAAAAATGTTGGTGAATTTCCCAGATCATCCCGCTTACAAGCGCGTACTGGAAGCATTCGGGGAAGTTGGTCTGCGTCAGGTTTATTTCCGCGGCGAAGGATGCAAGTACTGCGCGGGCAAGGGTACCATTGGACGGATTAAGGCGGGCGAGATCATTATTACAGACAATAGATTCCTAGAATTGGCGCTGGCGGGAAACTCTGCGGATGCGGTAAAATACTGGCTGGAAGAGCTGGACGGGAGAACACTGAAAGAATCTGCGATAGAGTTAATGCTGAAGGGGACTATTGGCGTGGAAGAATTAGAACGCTGGGTTGGATTACTCGATCAGCCAGGCGTATATTAATTAAATGGCAACCAGATTAGATATCTTATATGCAAAGTTTATGTTCCGCACTGATGAATCGAAGCGGATGGGTTTGTATCGAAAACTGGCGTCTATGCTGCGCAATAATTTTACATTAATGGATGCGCTGGACAGGATTTATGCGACTGAAAGCAAAAATGGCCAGAAACCAAATGAGCCCTTTGCTATAGTAATAAGCGCTTGGCAGGATAATCTAGAGCGCGGTTTGTCATTCCCTGATGCCACGCGCGGATGGGTTCCTGCGAACGAGACATTAATGCTGGCGGTTGGTGATATATCCAAATTGTCGATTGCTTTGGATAATGTAGTGCGCGTTGGCGATGGCATTGGAAAAATCAAAAAGGCAATGTCGGATGCGCTTCTTTACCCGGCTGTTTTATTTGCTTTGACTTTTGTGATCATCATAGCGGTTGGATTATATCTGGTACCGCCACTGATGGAGGCAGCCGGCGGTGATATTGCCTGGCGCGGCACTGCGGCATCCTTGGTTGCTATATCAAGGTTCTCTGACAATTATTGGTATGTAATAGTTGCCGGATGCGCAGCGGCCGTAATTTTAGTCTGGATTTCGTTTGCTAATTGGTCTGGACGATTGCGTACTATGTTTGACGGCATTCCGCCTTGGTCTTTGTATAAAATTTCCGTATCTGTCGGATGGATGATGTCGCTTGCGGCGATGGTTGCGGCAGGGGGCAGCTTACCCATGTCTATGAAAATGCTGGCGGATAATTCTGGGAAATATCTGAAGGGCATTTTGGACAAGACTCTTCAATATATCTCTAATGGGGATAACCTGGGCCGTGCGTTGGAAAACACAGGCAGTAAATTTCCCAATGATGAGATTATCGGCGATTTGGCGATTTATGCGGATATGAACGGATTTGATGAAAATCTCACCAAGATTGCAAATGACTATTTGGATTCTTCCGTAAGAAAGATGGAAAGTATTTCCAATATTTTGAATACTGTTGGAATATTGCTGGTATCTGCGGTAATTGCTTGGGTAGTATTTGGAACATTTGAAATGCAAGATCAGATTACAGCGGCGCTTTCTTAGTCTATTGACTACTAACTATTTTTTGCTATATTTCTCTATATCAAGAGGTTAAAAATGTCGTCCATTTTTATCTTTCCCGGACAAGGGTCGCAATCCGTCGGAATGGGAAAGGATTTATACGATAATAGTCCCGCAGCGCGCGAAGTATTTGATGAAGTTGATAATGCGCTGGGGCAAAAGCTGTCAAAGATAATTTTCGAAGGGTCTATGGAAGAACTGACGATGACAGCGAATGTTCAGCCGGCGATTTTTGCCGTATCCATGGCAATGTGGGCGGCATCAAAAACCAAAATATCGGAACAAGATTTTGTCGCGGGGCATTCTTTGGGCGAATATACCGCACTATGTGCTGCGGGTGCGCTGACTGTTCATGATACAGCAAAACTTTTACGCTTACGCGGGGATGCGATGCAGCGCGCGGTTCCAAAAGGTCAAGGCGCGATGGCCGTAATAATGGGCTTATCGATAGAACAAGTTCGCGGGGCATGTAAAACGGCCGAACAGCAGATGCAGGAGAGCAACCCAAATGTTGCAGATGTCGCGAATGATAATGCGCCGGGCCAGATTGTAATTTCAGGAAGTGAAACAACTATTCTTCGTGCGATGGAAGTTACGCGTGATATGGGCGCAAAGCGCGCTATACTGTTGCCATTATCTGTGCCGCCTCATTCCAGGCTGATGGGATCGGTCGCGATCGAAATGCAAGAAGCATTAGAAAAGATTGATATGAAAGCGCCGATCGTTCCACTGATTTCGAACAAGACTGCTGCGCCAATGCTCGACATTGCGGAAATAAAAGAAGCTTTGGTTTATCAGATTACCCATGGCGTGCGTTGGCGCGAAACGATTTTGTCTTTGCCGGCATTAGGTGTAACTGAAACAATAGAAGTTGGTCCAGGGAATGTCTTAACAGGGCTTACGCAGCGCATAGTTCCAGAGCTGGGCGCAAGAAAATTGGAGGTGTTATAAAATGGCACCAGAAAATGAACATAAAAATACATATAATAGAGGCAAGGCAGTCATAAGGCTGCGGAGAGAATCGCAAGTGCCTAATGCGGAACTGGACGAGCTTAAAAGTATATTGCCGCGTAATATTTCAAGAAATCTGGAACCTGTAAAGTCCCCAGGATTTTCGAAAAGTTTCGGGCAGAGTAAAGAGTCGCATAAAAAACGTAATGATGATCGTCGAAACAGTCGAAAATTCGGAGAGCTCAATTATTATACGGATAGAAGTAAGAAACGATAAATAATAAAGGAATAAAAAATGTTATTACTTAAAGATAAAGTTGCATTAATTACAGGCGCCACAGGCGGAATTGGCGAAGCGATCGCCAAGACTTTTCGTGATATGGGCGCGACTGTTGTTATTACAGGGCGCAATGAATCGAAGCTGAAAGAACTGGGCGATGGATTTATCGCGATTGCGGCCGATGTTTCAAAGCCCGGCGAAGCGGACCGATTAATCAAGGAAACTATCGAAAAGGCCGGTAAAATCGATATTTTGATCAATAATGCGGGCATCACAAAAGACACCCTTTTGATGCGCATGACGGACGAGCAATTTGATGATGTGATCAATACCAACCTGCGCGCAACTTTTCAACTATGTCGCGCGGCGATTATACCCATGATGAAAGCGAAATACGGGCGTATTATAAATATGTCTTCAATTATCGGGGCAATCGGTGGTCCGGGGCAAGCAAACTATGCCGCATCCAAAGGCGCAATTGTCGCAATGACTAAATCGATTGCGGCAGAAGTTGCATCCCGCAACATCACCGCGAACTGCATCGCTCCGGGATTTATCAAAACACCCATGACGGATGTTTTGCCAGAAGAATTAAAGGAAGCGTATTTAAAGCAGATTCCAGCCGGTCGGTTTGGCGAACCCAGCGACATCGCAAATGCGTGCTTGTTCTTGGCATCAGATGTGTCGTCATACATCACAGGGCAAGTTCTGCATGTGAATGGTGGAATGGGAAGGTTCTAAAAAAACGCGCCAGGGGCGCGTTTTTAAATTAAACCATAAACGGAAGGTTTTCCAGGTTTCCTTCTTCTACCCGGACCCTGACATCAATCAGCATAAATATCTTGTCTTCGCCTTCATCAGATACCTTCTTGCCAAACAATTCCGGCGACAGCAAGTGGGAAGTATTTACCGAAATTTTCGTAACAAGGTGGTCATCATCCAACAATGTATAAATCGCCCCAATATTACGGGGAGTATTTTCGCCTATCTCATGCTCGTTCTGCGGGCAACGCAGCGCATCCAGCAGGGTTTTCATTCTGTTATCCACATCTGCCCTTGCCAGACCAACTATTTCTGGGTGCATCATAGTAATATCTAGCTCTGCCAGCAGCTTTAGATTCGGCGTGATAATCGGATTCCAGTCTATTCCGCCGATATGCTTGGTCGAAATCGGGCTTTTTACCGGGTTCGGCATCATGTATTTTTGCAGGTTGTTCCATGGGCTGTGTTCCACCAGCTTTTTCAGCTGCGGATGGAACTGCATCCTGATGTTTGCAATGTGCTGCGAGCGCTTTTTAGGGTTGGTTCGCAGCTCTCCGAAATATAGTAATTTGAACTTCATTTTTGCCTCTTTTTTCTTGCTAATTATACCATAATTTGCTATGTTTTTCAGGCAAAAAAAGGAAATAAAAATATGGCAGTAAATAACGCGTATACAGGCGATTCAATCAAGGTTTTAAAAGGACTGGAAGCGGTCAAAAAACGTCCAGGAATGTACATCGGCGACGTGGGCAATGGCGATGGCCTCCATCATATGATTTACGAGGTTGTTAATAACTCTATCGACGAAGCAATGGCGGGATTTGCCGACAGCGTTTATGTGTCTTTAAACCCGGATGGGTCTGCGACAATACGTGATAACGGCCGCGGAATGCCGTTTGATATGAATCATCAAGAAGGACGCAGCGCGCTGGAATTGATTATGTGTGAACTGCACGCCGGTGGAAAGTTCGATAACGAAACAAGCGGCGCTTATAAAGTCTCCGGCGGCTTGCACGGCGTCGGTGTGTCTGTTGTGAATGCATTATCCAGTTGGTTGGAAGTTCGTGTTTGGCGTGACGGCAAAGAAGTAATGATGAAGTTCGAAAATGGCTGTCCCGCTAAAGAACTGAAGGTGTTGTCTGAGAATGTAGGCGACAGGCATGGCACCGAGGTGACATTTTTACCTTCGCCAGAAACATTTACGTTTACAGAATTTTCATTTGATACGTTGGAAACTTGGCTGCGAGAGCAATCTTATCTGAACGCGAATGTAAAGATTATTTTCGAAGACTTGCGCAGCGCAGAAAAAAAATCGGTAGAGTTTCACTCCACTGACGGACTGAAGGGCTTTGCCAGTTATTTGGATAAATCAAAGGAAAAGCTGACGAAAGAGCCTATTCAGATGATAAAGCAGACGGATGATACCTATGTTGAAGTCGTACTGGAATGGACAACTTCTTATAACGAAACTTCGTTGTGCTTTACTAATAATATTCCGAATAAGGACGGTGGAACTCATCTGGCTGGATTCCGTGCAGGACTGACACGCGCATTAAATAAATATATCTCGGAGAAAAATCCAAAGAAAGACATTTCACTGTCTGGTGAAGATTTTCGCGAAGGGCTTACCAATATTATTTCGGTTAAAATACCTGATCCTAAATTCAGTAGCCAAACCAAGGACAAGCTGGTATCCAGCGAAATTCGCCCTGTTGTAGAGAACACGGTCAGCGAAATGCTGTACGAGTTCTTGGATGAAAATCCGGGCATTGGAAAGGCTGTTATCGATAAGATTATAGAAGCGGCTACTGCGCGCGAGGCCGCGCGAAAAGCGCGTGAGCTTTCACGCAAAAAGACAGGACCAGAAGTTGGTGGCTTGCCAGGAAAGTTGGCGGGTTGTTCAGAAAAAGATCCTGCGAAGTGTGAATTATTTATCGTCGAAGGGGATTCTGCAGGCGGTACGGCAAAGCAGGGTCGCGAAAGAAAGTTCCAAGCAATTCTTCCTTTGCGTGGCAAAATTTTGAATGTAGAGCGTGTGCGCTTTGACAAGATGCTGGGGTCTGATTCGATCGGTCAGCTGATCGCAACGCTGGGCGCAGGCATTGGCAAAGATGATTTCGATATTGAAAAAATTCGCTATCACAAAATCATTATCATGACTGACGCTGACGTCGACGGCGCGCATATCCAAACTTTGTTGATGACATTCTTTTACCGCCATATGCGCGAAGCAATCGACCGCGGCTATATATATGTTGCAAAACCACCGCTATATGGGGTTTCCCGCGGCAAGCAGCAAGTTTACTTGCAGAATGAGCGCGAGATGGATAACTATCTGATGGATGCACTGGTCGCGGATGGAATGGTTCAGACTGCAACAAGCGAACAAATTGCAGGTGCGGATTTAAAGCGCATCCTGGGCATTGTTTCAAATATGAAAAATTTGTTACAGCCGCTGGGGTCTATTATTCCGCTGCGTTTTGTAGAAGCATTGGCGTTGAACGGAAAACTGACAGCGGGCCTGACAACTGATTTTTCTGCCGTTGAAAAAATGCTGGATGATCAAGAACTGGAATTTGAAAAAGGCTGGAAAGTATTCGCGGATGAGACTGGTGTAAAAATCATGCGTACCTTGCGCAGTGTGGTAGAGAACTATTCCCTTCCAAAAGAAAAATTGGATTCGGCCGAGGTCCGCGCATGGGAACGCATGCAGGGACGAGACGAGCTGATTTCCTTATTCAGCGGAATGGTAGAGCTGCGTGTAAAAAACAAGACTCAAAAGATTTTGGGCGCATTGAAGTTGTTGGATACGGCGTTCGAATATGCAAAGCAAGGCCTCAAGATTCAACGGTACAAAGGTCTGGGTGAAATGAACTCTGATCAATTATGGGAAACCACAATGGATCCAAATCATCGCAATGTGTTTCAGGTCAAGGTTGCAGATGCGGTCAAAGCGGACGAAGTCGTCAGCATGCTGATGGGCGATGTCGTAGAACCACGGCGCGACTTTATCGTGGATAATGCATTAAGTGCAAATATCGATATATAACCGGCGAAGCCGCCGGTGGCTTCTAGTTTTGTTATGTGCATAAAAATGAAATCTAGAGTGTAAAGTGAATTTAAATGCGGAATTCTTTTTTGATCTGGAACGGCAATTAAAAGCAGCCGGATTGGATTCGGACTTTGAAAGTTTTGATGTAATAAAGGCAAGATTGGCAAATAAAGAGCCCTTGTCTGCGGATGAATTTGCGCGCCAGGCGTTTTATGTAATTCTTGCTGGCGGGTTTTCCCAAAAAGCCGCGAAAAAAATTCATGCAAAAGTAATGGATTATATTGCGAATAATGTAAATCCCCAATTTGATGATCTTATAAAAATCTTCGATAATAAAAATAAGATGAATGCGATTTTGAAAATCTGGCAGAATCGCAAGGCATACCGCGATGGGTATTATCAATTGTCAGACCTTGTTTCCAAATTGACTTATTTATCTTCATTGCCCCATATTGGTAAAATTACTGCGAATCATTTGGCGCGGAATCTGGGCGAAGATATTGTGAAATATGATATTTGGATTCAGCGTTTGGGCGTTGCTTTCGCTGGCAATGACGAATTAAAATCAAAAATAGATAATGGCAATCTTAATCCAGAAGTACAAGCCGCATGCGATGCAATGTTCGCGCATCTGGTTACAGAGACAGGTCTGCCCCGCGGTTACATCGATGTGGTACTATGGAAAGCATGTCAGAATCACATGATAGAGGGAGTATGAAATGAATGTGAAAATTGAACAGTCTTGGAAGGACGCGTTGAATTATGAATTCGACAGGCCTTATTTTATTACCCTAACGGATTTCGTGCGTAATGAATATATGTCTGGCAAAAAGGTTTTCCCTGCGCCCGGTGACATTTTCAATGCTTTCAATTTATGCCCTTTGGACAAGGTCAAAGTCGTAATCATCGGCCAGGACCCTTATCACGAACCTGGCCAAGCGCATGGTTTATGCTTTTCTGTAAAAGAAGGCATTGCCTTGCCGCCAAGTCTACAAAATATTTATAAAGAAATTCGAGAAGATTTGGGACGGCCAAGTTCTACTCATGGTGATCTGACTAAATGGGCAGAGCAAGGTGTTTTGTTATTGAATTCAACACTGACTGTGCAAGCCCACACGGCCGCATCGCATGCAGGTAAAGGGTGGGAGCAATTTACGGATGCTGTCATTCGCGCCTTGTCTTCGCGTGAAGGAATTGTTTATTTGCTCTGGGGCAGTTATGCGCAACGCAAGGCAGAGTTTGTAAATCCTTCAGAAAACCTGATATTAAAGAGCGTGCATCCATCGCCATTATCTGCGTCCAGGGGCTTCTTTGGTAATCATCACTTTTCCCGCGCAAACGAATACCTGACCGCGCAAGGGAAAGAACCGATTGACTGGTAAAATTTGCCTTTTTTCTTGATTTTCTTTGTTCCGCTGATATAATCCGTCGCGCTGGCGGGTTAGCTCAGTGGTAGAGCAGAGGAATCATAATCCTTTGGTCGGGGGTTCAAATCCCTCACCCGCTACCAAAATTTATTATAACGGCGCGTCTAGCTTACGTTTGCTCGTTTTGGCTCGGGTCATGTACGTCTTTGTACACTCCCCTCGCCAAAACTTCGCAATACGCGCTATCCGCACCATTCTAATAAATTTTTGGGAGCTTTTATTATCGCCCCCTTAGTATAATGGTAGAACACGTCCTTGGTAAGGACGAGGCGCAAGTCCGATTCTTGCAGGGGGCACCACTTTATGAGTATCGGACGATAAATCGTCAAAAAGCCCGAAAATTGGGGACAAAACGACAGTCCCAAATTTTTGTTCCTTGTTATACGAAATCCGGTCAGAAAAACACAAAGTTAGGACTAACTGTTTAATACCATAATCCCCGTTGCGCCAAACTTCAACCGGGCGGCGAACAAAATCCGCCACATACCCAAACGCTTCATCAAAAGGCATAAGTTCGTCTTGAAAGTTATCCACATCGTTTTGTAAGGTCAGTTTTTCAGATTCCAGCGTTTCAATTTTCAAATTCAAGGCATTACGCATAATACCATTAGCCGTGGTGTATGAATCTGCAATTATCATCTGTTCTTTGTCTATCTCGGCAATCCGGTGTTGTTTTGCCTCTTTATCTGCACCATTCGCATTATGGCGTTCTTTATATTCTTTAACGGCCAAAGCTCGAGTTAAAGCCAACAGGTTCTCATTCGGGGCGATTTTTTCCAAAACTTCCTTTTCAAATTCATCGTGCAATCGTCCAGTCGCAACATTTACAAGGTGTCGGTTCGGGCAATTTCTTTTGCTTTGGCATTGATAATATGGATATAGGCCGCCTTTTGACCTACTGCCGGTCAATGGAAATCCACACTCGGGACAAGTAATAAAACCTTTTAATAAAAACTGTTCATCCTGTTTGTTATATTTGCGCACTGCTTTACCGATGTTGCGTCCTTTAAGGCGGTCTTGTATAAGATTGAAAGTAGCCGTGCTGATAAGCGGTTCTATGTGCCACTTTTGCGTAGGAATGCCTTTGTCGGGGCGTGCGAAAACACCGGTATAAAACTGATTTGTTAGCATTCGTTTTACAAAATCAAGATTCGTTTTATTTTTACTGATTTCGGCAAAACGAACATTTAGAAAGCCCATAACATCGCTTTGTGATACCAATTGTGCGCTGGCATACATTTCCATTGCGTCCTTGATAATGTTGGCCTCGGACTGTTTCAGAACGATGGTTTTTCTTTTATCGCCCGGCATTTGTTTCCAAGTATAACCGGGCGGAATACCATAAATCCACCAACCATCTTTCAAACAGGCCAAAGAAAATTCTATACATTTTTCTTGATTTGATTCACGCATAAGTTGTGCTTGTGCCGCTTCCATATTGGCAATAAACCTCGCAACAGCATTTTGTGCCATTATTCCGTTTCGGTCGGCAAGGCGATGTCCTTTTTGCTCTATGAGTTTGCGCAATAATCCCCAATCACAACTATCACGGGATAGACGACTTATATCATAAAACAAAACAACATAAGGTTCTTTTGCCTTATTTAAGAAATCTAACATAGCATTCAGTTGCGGGCGGCTTTCAATGTCTTTTCCTGATATTCCTGCGTCTGCATAAACTTTTTTAATATCCCAACCCAGCCGCCGTGCAGTTTCACGACAAATTTTCTCTTGGCTTATCAACCCACCGCCATTTGCCACTTGGTCTGCTGATGATACTCGGATATATGCTAAACATAGTTCAATTTTGTTTTCCATTTAATAGCACCTTGTCAAAGATAGTGTTTATTAGAATAACTAATTTGTCCCGATAAAGTTCAACCTGTTCATCTGTAAGGTCTAGACCGTCCAGATACTTTCTGCATTCCTGCACCGACATTGTCGCCATCGCGCCCACCGTAATGGGTTGCGTTCTGGCTTTTTGTTATGCCCATAAGCAAAAACTTGGTTGGATAAGGCATATCCTATGCCGAACATCGCGGCATATATCAAGATGAACCAATTACTTTTTCTCATTCCACGCCTCGTTCAGGTTCAAAATAAAAAAGTTATTGGACATCAATTTATTTTGCGCCATTGAAATCATATCATCGGCACGCAATACATTGCATTTCCCGAGTTCATCCACAAAAAGATGAATCTCGTCAGATTCCTTCTCTTTATCAAAATAAGTGTATGCAATCTCGATTAAACTAAAATCTGTTCTGCCTAATTTTGTAAAAAGGGAAACTTTGGCCTCTTGTAATTTACGAATAGATATTCCAAAATTACGACAGGCCTTTAATATATGAATATAGGCCACATCAATCTGTGAAAAAGTGCGCCATTGGTCTGCGTTCTCTCTGTTGTCTATCAATAGCCCCTTTTTGCACCAGTCATTCAAAACGCGACTACTTATCGGCAAATCCTGTTTGCGAAATCTTTTTTCTCGTAAATCTTTTAGGTTAGTTTTGTTTGATAAGTGGTCAAAGACAGGCAAAAATTTATTCGCAGATTCGTTTGTGCGCATAACAAAGGCCAGTTTCGGGCTGGTCATAAACTCTTGTGCAGAGCATTGTTTGGCCGTTATTTTCTTTTCGACTTTCATTTATTTCCGCCTCTGTGTAAAATCTTACATACAAGTAAGATTAGCAGAAAGAATATCGTTTGTAAAGAAAAATTTTATAAAGGGGGTGGGGAGGGGTTCACGCCACACGCACAAACGATGGGGGCGGGGTCAAAAGCACCGCCGCGTCAATAAATCACAATTCTCGCTTCCGCAAGCCATAGGACTGGAAAACTTATGGTTCAAGATTTAATTGTAATAATTGGCTTAATCGCGCCAACTCTTTTGTGCGAACAGGGGCTTTTTTCGCCGCCTTATCGACGGTCTCCCAGTAATCTTTTACTAAAATTTTGCTGATATATCCTATCTCGTCAAAGAAATGTGGCATTTTGCCAAAAACATCGATGTATAGCCGCTCTAAAATGTCCATCGCATCGCTTACAGTGTATTTCAAGTCATTGTAAATTATCATCGCTTTATCCCCATCGGGCATATTATGAGCAATAGCATCTCTAAAATTTTTCAAACGCACCCCGTGTTCTGATTTTTGTATATTATTAAACCAGTCAGTCAAATCTTGTTTCTGTTTTGCCTGTAAAATATCACAATCGGGCTTTGTAATGATTTTAACGATTGAATCCAAATTCACTTTGCTTTTACCAGCCGGTTCTATCAGTTTCTTGGCCGACAAGATAGCGCGATTACGGATTGCATAATACGAATAAAGGAAAAGATGGGTATTAGACTGCAATTTCGGGACTGCATCTGGATACATAAACATACAACTATCAAGATATGCGCCGATGGCCTGACTGCATACAATCGGTAGTTGTTTTTCTAATTGCTGTCTATATTGTTGTTGGATAGTAGCCATCATAACCTGAAAATCCTAGTAAATGGTTTATGTATTCGTTTTGTATCGAACTCTATAATGGCTTCATTATTATATTTTATTTTACGTCTTATGAAATTTTCAATATCTGTCATATTCTCGTCGTGATGAAAAAACAGGATGACGTTTAATTCTCCTGAATGCCAAAAATGCGTTGTTTTTGCCTTTTTTAGCCCATCGTCAATGGCACGTATAAAATCTGACTGCTTCATCCCATCAGGGACAAGATTCTTATCATCAAACGGCAGGCCTAACAAAGTTAAACAAACATCTACATATTCTACTCCGGATGCATATATAGCATTGATTATGTATCCTAATCTCTCATTCATAGTAGTTTTTGGCTTTCTTGCTTTGCTCGTCTTTTCTTTTAAATCATAATATCCATCAATTCCCATATCGGAGGACATACCAGAAAAACACACTGTGCCATACTTTTCTTTAAAAGATAGGTTTAATCCTGTGCTCAAATACACAGCAAGCAAATCCATTTCATCGCACATCGTTAGCGGAAAATCATCATTAAAATTTAAGTTATATCTCTTTACAAAGTAATCCAATAACAATATCTCATTGTCCAAAACGTCGGCCACGATTTCCAAATCAGATATAACAAAAGTTGGGTTAGCATTCTCTTCCAAACTGTTTGCCTTTGCATATTCTAATAAACTTCGTCTATCCAATGGATTCGCCGGAAGATAATCTAAAATGACATTAAATTTTATATATTCCGTTATTTGACTTGTATCAACACAAATTTTGCCATTTGCTGTGGTAATTTCAATATCGGCAGTTTTAGATTTTAGATATTCTTCAAATCGATTTGCTTGCGTTGATGCATAAATCACATTCTTTTGATAATTTTCATTGAATGATTTGGCAGAACCTCTATAAACAGAATCTTTGAACCTGCCTGCTTTGGCCTCAAAGATTAGGGCTTTATTGCCAATGATTACAGTGTGGTCATTTTCATATCTAACGCCACCACAATAGAACTCACCATTTTGTAAGTGTATTGCATTCGGAAACGATTGTTTAAGTATTGCGCCTAATTTATTTTCTAAATATCTCGGCCTTACCGCCTCACGATACTGTTTTTGCACGGCATCACTTGAACCTAACAGATTTTCAAGGATTTTACGACTGTTTGTGAACATTCTTGTTAGATGTCCAGCAAAATAACAACCATCAGAAATACATATTATCGGTTTTGATTGAACTGGATTATCAAGAAATATGTGTTCATCCGGCTTGCTTGCTAAATCTCCGAATTTTAAAGACATTTTATCGAACAATGATTTTATTTGTTCTGTTGTGATGCCCTTCGGAAATAATGGTTGTAGGTCTGATAGCGTAAAAACCTGTGCTGATATAAACTCTTTTAGGGTATGTTCTTTGCCGTCTTTGATTTGAGATGCTATTTCTACGCCTTTTTTGAAGAAGAGTTTTGTTATATCTTCGTGTAAGATGTCCACGACCTCTGATAATTCAAATCCAAATTCGCCTTTTGTTGATATATCCGATAAAACGTCTTTCATAAATTGTATTCTTTGAAAAGAATAAGATTCGCCTCTGACCAATGCTGTGTAATTTTGTATACCTTGTATAAACAAGTCATCGGACTGACTTGCCCATCCAAATTGTCCACAGCATTTAAACGCCAAATCAAAAATCTTTTTAACTTCCTCATTACTTGGTTCATTGAATTTAAAATCCTTGTATTCGTGTTTTAAAATCAGGGCTTGGATAAGTTCTAACGGAGCACAACTTGGATTGTCCGTTGGGTTATATTCGGCCGCTCGTTTTAGGGCTATGATATATTTGTGATAAATCACGTATATCAGAACTGTAATCGGTTCAAATTCTAATAATATACTCTTCAATTCGTTTAAACTTGCATCTAACGAATCTTTTAAACGTTTTTGAATATCTTTAAATTCTTCACCGGACTGCATATCATCTTCCTGTATATCAACTTGTGTGTCCATCATTCGGCTCTTGATTCATATATTCTTGGTTGGCATCTCTATATAAACAGACATCTTGTATGTAATCCCAGTTTATGTAGTCCAACAAATTATCCAAATCGTCATAATGAGAATCGGGAACATATCTAGAAATATCCTTATGAGTAAGCATTTTGCATATTTTCCAAATAAAAGAGTTTTTGACTTGTTCTTTGGTGCGTAAGCCGCTAGCGGCCAAGTATTGCTTTGGTGGAAGATAGAAATCGCTCGGTAGATTTATTCTATTATCAAAGAAATAATACTTAAAATGAATCTTCATAATCTGCAACACATCTACAATTGTGCCGTCTGCCACCAGTTCCACATCAAACCATTCGTAAAAATCGTCATAACAAGTATGATTTCTTATTCTGAAATCCCAATAATCCTTACATAATCCAGTATCGCCAACGAGCCACTCATAACATCGCACGTGTTCTCGTCTTTGCATATATCTGCAATTATCATCAACTTCACCTCGAACAATTTTGAATTTGTGGTTTTTTGTATAATAATAAGCATCTTCACTTAAATTGTCGTGTGAGAAAACCCCAGATGTTTTCGGACGTTCCCAACCACACAAATCATCCAAATATAATGCAAATCTCTCATTTGTTGGCATATGTTCGCCACGCTTACGCGCAAATAATTCTTCTAACACTGATTTTTTACATAATTCACCGATACCAGTGTTCCGACTTCCATCTCTTGCGAAAATCCAATCTATTGGAAGGACGTGATGCCTGTTGTTTTCATCTTGATAATTATCTGTTCTATGAAGAACATATGGCAAATCCCTCACATTGGGTGTGATTTTAATAATATCAATATATTTGTCGCCCACCGGCTCTCGCACTATCTCTATATGCGGTATAGCAGGCATATGATTCCGAAGGGTCTGGGTGATATTTTCTTGTGTCCTATGATTTGCATCATTTGACACATCGTGTATTGTCTTTTCTTTTGTTTCTCTGTTTTCTGAAACGCCGATAACAATGTATCTTTCAATGCTGTCCGTCAAAGAATTACACATACATAGAATATCGTGAATCAGGTCAAATCGGGCAGATGCGCCGGAATACCACTGGCGTTTAAAATCAACATAGTCATTTTCGGTTGATTGTGAAAGTTTTGCCCATAACATCTTCGCTTCCTTTGTTGTTATATTGCTTTGTGATATAGGTAAAATAATCCTAATTTCAAGGTATCAGGCGAGGATTTTCGCTTGAAAATTTGCGGAAAAGGGTATTGTAATTTCGTATGCGCTGGCTGTTTTTGATGTCCACGGTCGGATTTGGCCGTTCAGTATAGACCGTCCCCCGCCCCTTGTTTAATTTTACTGGTATTTTGCCGTCCGCTGTTCTATTATTCCTGTGCACAAGCGAATGCTAGTGTTGGGCTTTTCAACCCACCGTTAAGCGTCAAGGATGACGACACATCCCCAACCTTTGGTTGGGATGTGCGAATATATTGAATAAGCACGCAATTCTTAACGATTGTTGAAAAATCCCAACCGCCCTTTCCTTGTGGCGGTTTTTCTTTACACAAAAGGATTTGATATGAAAAAATTGATTTTAAGTTCACTGACTTTATGTGCGCTGGCGACAACGCCTGTGTTTTCAGATTTCACACAACAGGTGGGCAGGGATTTTTTATATGATTCCTGTGAGGAAACAATGCGAAATGGTATGAAACAGCGCAATATAAAGGTCAATGCTGACTATGCTCATATAATACGAACCACTTGTAATTGTTATGCCGACAAAATGATAGAAAAAATAGATTGGAATAAAATCAACAATATGCCCGAGGCGCAAGTTGATGCGTATGTTGCAGGATTTGAACCGTCAGCAAGGACGGAATGCGCAGAACAGATGAAAAACCAAGTTGTTCATAACCCATCCAATACCGCCGCATATGAGCGCGGTCGCTCGCAAGGCAATAATTATTCCCATAAACAGCATAATTCCAATGTGGATAGTTCGGATGAATGGCTAGGTCGTTTGATGGCCGGTATTATTTTTGCAGGTGTTTTCAGTTTGTTGGCTTGGCTTATTAGTAAAGGCCTTAAAAACATTAGTGGCAAAGATAAGGATACAGATTCCAAAAAATAATTGGCCGCCCACGATAAAGGAAAGATGCGCCCTAGGGCGCATCTTTCCTTTATCGTGGATTTCTTCTCGCTCTCTGCATTCTCTTGCCTATAACCTCATCTTATATGCACTAAAACGCTCTATCCCTATGATTCTGTCGCCTACACTAATCAGGGCACTAGAACCATATCCTTTAACAACCTCATCTCTAATGCCAGCATACATACCATATACATCTATACTATCACGAATACTAACTATCGGTCTTATACCGTTCCTATTCTTTACCAAGGTAAGTATCCGGGGAATCTGCGGAATCCACAAAACCACCGTTGGTAACCCGCTTTTTCTGTAAAATCCCGCTTTCCTTGATAATTCTTGCATTTTTGATGATTGTATTATAAACTTCGTCCCAGTTGCCTACCTTTTCCCAACTTTTGGAAAGGAGGGGCACCAGAATTTATATTTGCCAGTTTTTTTGATACGTCTTGCAATTCGACATCAAATGAGCTTTTGCCGCTTTGGAGACATACGATGCAGTTTTATTTATCGCCTCGACAAGCGTTTCACCTTTAGCGATTTGCCAATATGGCCCTTTTATCCCGATTACAGCGTATATATCTTTTTGCTCTATAACACTCCCATCCCTTAATACTATGTATTTCTTGTTTTGGATATTTTTGAAGATATCTTTGCCCAGCGGAGGATCCAATTGTCGCAAACTATCAAGTGTTGGACATAAAAGAAATGTGATTTTTTCATAATCATGGTAGGTCAATGCTACAGACCCTATCGTGAAAAATATATTAGGTTCGCAATTGGCGCGTATTATTTTTACATTTACAGTTTCTGGCAACTGAATTTGAAAATAGAGCGCTTCGCTGTCCCAAAGTTTATTAAAACGATCCCAAATGTCTCTATCTTTCATACGTAGCGCACGTCCCTCCTTATCCAGATTGGTTATTATTTTTAATTTAAGGCCATTCAGGAAAATTCTATCCTTATTAAAATCTGGCTCAAACGTGCGAAATTCCATTTTTATACCTTTGTTATCTCGAATAGTATCACTCTATAGATATTTGTCAATATTATTTGTAAGTATGTTTGTAAAAAGGAATTGCTTTTTTGCTGTGTTATATTAGCATGTTATATGTCAACAAATTTGGGACGAGAGAGAACAGCCAAAAAAGGCCACAATATGCCATATCCAACCTCTGCCCAACGTCCGGATCTTCTTAAAATTCTGGAAGAAGAAATTGCCGTAATAAAATCAACCATCAAACCAGGCGAAAAAGTGCTCTGCGCGCTTTCCGGCGGCGTTGATTCATGTGTTGTTGCAAGCATACTGCATGAAGCAATCGGCGATCAATTGATTTGCGTATTTGTTGATCATGGCGGGATGAGATTTGGTGAAGCCAAAGAAATCAAACAAAGATTTACCAAGCAATTCGGTCAAAGCTTTATCGCAGTAGATGCATCCAAGGAATATTTAAGAGCCATCAAGGGTGTTTCGGATTCCGAGCAACTACGCAAGATTATTGGTAAAAAATTCATAGATGTATTCAAGGAAACAGTTGATAAATTCGAAAACATAAAATACTTTGCACAAGGGACGATTTTAACCGACCTTGATGAAAGCGGGCATGGGGGCAAAAATAAAATCAAGACTCATCATAATGTCGATGTTGATAAATTCGTTGAGGAAAAAGGGTGGACTTTGATAGAACCACTTAAACGTTTACGCAAGGAAGATGTTCGCACAATCGGCAGCTGGATGAATATTCCGGAAGAACATTTAAAGCGTCAGCCATTCCCCGGTCCCGGCAATTATCTTCGCGTCATAGGCGGCAGCGGCATAACAGGTAAAGATTTGAAAAAAGTTTCAGAGTTTGATGCAATTGTCAGGAGACGCCTCGATGCAGCCAAACTTCCTGATGCCAAACAATATTTCGGCGCAGTAGCAAAAAATATGAAATTCAGAGGCGACTTTGTCAGAGGAATTAATAAAGAACTTATCGAGGAAGCCAAAGATATAATCGGAAGTGTTATTCATCCGAGATTTTTTACCGATGACCTGGTAAGTCTTGCGCCGAAAACCAAAGTCACCGGAATCAGGGATGAAGCGCGTGCCGAAGAACCAATCATGGTTGTTAATGGTTTATCTATACTTAATGCGGCGCTTGGTGATGGTAAAGTTTCAAAAGATACTGATATTAAGTTAAACAAAATCAAGTGCGAAATAGCGGATAGGATTTGCGCTGCGCTGCCAATCGGTCGCGTGATGTACAACCAGAACATGGCTTCGCTCTCTAATCCTTATAGTTTTATTGTGCGTGCGATTAATACCACGAACTTTGACCGAGCTGTGCCAACTTATATAAATATGGGCCTGCGGGTAACCATTAAGAGAGATCTTGATGAGCTGTTTGGGCGCTGTCAGTCTTTATTGTTCGATATGACCAGCAAGCCAAGCTCTACGGTAGAATACAGGTAATTATACTTTATTCCCATCGAGTGCCCAGCATATAAATCGGAAGCTCTGTATCGCCTTGTTTATGACGCAGGTGTCCCAGCGTCGCATAGATTGTTTCTTTCGGTTTGAAAGTTCCTTTGTAAAATTTCATACCCGGCGAGTGACGTCTGCCTTCATTTAGTCTAATTTTTACCGGCACGATTTGTCCCTTTGTTTCCAACACGAATTCTATTTCTCCGTAATTTTTGTCCCCATTCCAATAGAACATAGGAATTCCATCACCATGCGCGAGAAGTTCTTGGAAAACAAATTGCTCCATCGTACCACCGCTTACATTACCAAAGTTCGGATCACGGATTCCGCACATTGCGCACATCAGTCCAATATCTGGTAAGTACAATTTGAATATATGCGGTTCCGCATTATCCGCTAATGGTGGCTGCGGGATTCGCACCCTGTGCAAGGCATACATCATTCGCGTATCTTTCAGCCATTCCAATGCGGAATCAAAATCCCTTCCACGGGAACCAGGTCGGACCCTGGAATACAAAAAGCGCCGGTTTTGTTCCTGCAATTGCTTTGGCACGCTGTTCCATATCTCACCGGCACGGCGGGATAATGCTTTATCACCAGGGCGTTGTGAAAAGTCGGCGTAGTTAGCTGCCAGAATCATCTCGTGCTCGCGTTGTGTATAAGCGCGATCTTTGCCGGTTTCCAAAAATTTTTTTACTGCGGCGGGCATTCCCCCCACGAATAAGTATTCCCCCAAAAGGGCCATGATAGAATCATGAAACACAGAAATCTTATCCCAGTCGCGGCTTTGCAAAGCTTTCGCATATTGACCAGAATCATCCGTCGCCGTCAGAAATTCCAGAAATGTCATTGGATATAGGGTCATTGTATCTATTTTATCTTCTGCCTCGACACACTCCTTGCGGCAAATGACTTCCAGGAAATTGCCTGCTGCTATGATATGGTATTCAGGAGTTGACTTTCGGAATTCATTTAGCGCGATCAAGGCTTTTGGGCACCATTGGATATCGTCCAAAATAATCAATGTAGTTTCTGGAGAAATTTCTGTTTTTGTAAAAGAGGAAAGCTCTTTGATTATGCGTTTTGCGTCCAACGTTCCGTCAAAGATATGTTGCGCGCCGCTGTTCTGGTTAAAATGGATGTATACAGCGTTTGTATAGCCGGTGCGTCCGAACTCCCTCATCAGCCAGGTTTTCCCCACAGATCGCGCCCCGCGCAGCAATAGGGGGCGTCTGTGCCCAGAATTTTTCCAATTTTCAAGCTTTTGCATCGCGATACGCCACATTTCCCAGCCTTTTGCTCTTGATTTCATCAGAGTTATTATACCTATTTTTTACCGAAATTCAAAGAAGTTCAGTGATAAGTTTGCACGTGATTCTAGAAATAATGTGCAATATAAACACATTATTCTAATTTTTCTCTTGACTATGGAATTCGGCGGACTAGACTTTTAATTGTTACAGAGTGGACGATTCGTCGGGCGAGAGATGGCAAAAGAGGCCAAAAAATGGTGATTTTTGATAAAAACAGCTGGGATAATGGCGCAATTAGCGAAAATTCTGCAAATGGAAGTTTTCTTCCAGAGTCTGTGATGCAGCAACCCGTCAATATAAAAGGGCAGATTTCATCCGCTGTGGCTGGACTTGGTATAATTCCACGGCTTCTGCCGGTTATCGAAGCATATGAATCAAAAGAGATAAGAAAAGAGCAGACAGAATTCTGTATGCCTGATTTTGTTTATGCTGCAAGTAAGGAAGACTCTTTTTGGAAAAACTTCAAACTGCTGCGCGACTGGCACGTCGCTGCAGGCGTCGAAAATCCGGACGAGGCCGTATTGCGGGATGTAGAGCAGTTATTGATTCTTGAACTCCGCTTGAGCGATTTTATATTCGAAGCATTTAAGAAAGATGGGAAGGCATACTTTATGCTTGCATGAATTACGATTGCAGATGATTACTGCTTGAAATGTTTTAAATTCAGATTATAATATTGGCAATGGAATTTATCTGCGATGACCCGATTGACGACCGGAGAGCTGTGATTTCCAAAAATTAAAGATAAAAGACAGGGTGGCACCGCGCTAAACCCACCCATCGAAATCTGTGATTTCGTTGGGACTAGGGATCCAGCGCCCCTGATTATAAATAAGAAACAAAAAGGTGCTTTTCATGAAAACTAAAAGAACACATATTGCCGAAATTCCAAAAGAACAAGGTAAAAAAATAGAAATAGCAGGTCATGCACAAGTTATTCGCGGACAAAGCGCAGTTATGTTTATAATTCTGCGCGATATAACCGGCACTGTGCAATGTGTAATAGACAAAGCAAATCCGCAATTCGAATTGGCGCAAACAATAACGACAGAATCCATTTTGGAAATTAAAGGAACGATTGTTGAAACGAAAGTAACTAATAGTACTCCGAATGGAATAGAGATTCAGATCGAATCTTTTGAAATTCTGTCGCTGGCTGAAGCGTTACCAATTCCAATAATTGAAAAAGGCGGGATAGAAGTTACACCAGAAGTAAGTCAGGACTGGCGCTTTTTGACAGTGCGCCGTGTACGTAATGCGACCATTATGAAAGCTTTATCTGCGCTGGATCGTGGATATTCAGAATTCCTGATCAGCCAGGGCTTCATTGGAACTCATACCCCAAAATTAATGGCGACAGCATCGGAATCAAATGCTGAATTATTCAAGTTGGATTATTTTGGTAAGACTGCATATTTGGCGCAAAGCCCGCAACTTTACAAACAAATGGCGATCGCTGCTGGGCTAGAACGAGTGTTTGAAATTGCTCCATTGTTCCGTGCTGATCCATCTTTCACGACACGTCATGCTACGGAATTTATCGGTCATGACGCAGAGATGGGATATATAAATGATTTCTCTGAAGTTATGGACATGTTGGAAAAAGCAATCATGCATATTGCGGAAACCATTCATGAAACTTGTGGTTCCGATATTGAAAAGTATCTCGGTATTTCGGATATTAGAATAAAGAAGCCATTCCTGCGAATAACTATGCATAAGGCACGCGAGATTTTAAAAAACCGCGGTATCCAGACCGACGACGGGAAAGACCTTTCTACGGCCGAAGAAAAAGCAATCGGCGAATGGGCAAAGCAAGAGCATGATAATGACTTCGTTTTCGTTACAGAATTTCCATGGGCGGCGCGTCCGTTCTATCATAAAAAAAGCGTCAGTAGTGATGATGGAGTAACTCCGATTACGATTAGTGCAGACTTGATTTGCAAAGGTGTAGAGTTGGTTACGACTGCCCAACGTGAAGAAAATTATGAAAAGCTGGTTACGCAGTGTAAAGAGAAAGGGCTGCATCAAGAAGGTTTGCAATGGTATCTGGACTGTTTCCGGTTTGGTATGCCACCACATGGCGGCTGGGGAATGGGTGGCGGCCGATTGTTGAAACAATTATTGAATTTGGAAACTCTGCGCGAAGCGACATTCTTATTCCGCGGACCAAATAGATTAACGCCATAAAAAATCCCGCAATTGCGGGATTTTTAGTTATGAATATCATCTTATACCCAACTAATTTTATTTCTACTACGATTTTCAGCATGGCGGAGGTAACAGAAAATGCTGGAAAGCGAGCAAATCGAAAGTTTGGCAAGAAGTTTAAAGCTCACCCCGTATCAATTATATATGCTGCAGCAAAACGGGTATAAATATAATTTAAACAAGCTGGTTAAACGCGGCGCTCTTTTATACGCGCCATACAAGTGCGAGCTGGCACGTAACTGGTCTGACGGCGTTGCAAAGATTTTCTTGGGGTCGCGTGCAGACTTGATCGGTTCGGACAGAATTCTTGTTTATGATCAACGTGGCATCAGGCTCTATAACTCTGGTCATTACCGTGCTGTGGACGGGTACGGCAATCATTATTATGCTGATCAAGATGGCAATTTAGTGAACAGTGTGTATCTTACAGAACGCTCGCGTTAACCCTTATGAAATCCGCCATATAATCAGGATCAAGCACCATCATGATTTCAGACAGAGAATAATTGCGTTCTCCATTCGGCATGATGTTCAATGATATCGGTCGTGGATCTGGTGACGAACCACGTAGCAAAATTCCAATTTGCGCAGAAAGTTTGCCCTCTTGCAATTGTAGGTTTCCTGACATTTCAGTATTTCGCGCAGTCAGCAAGAATTTTTTATTTGTTTGGAATTTTCCATTTTCATATATACCTGACACCCGCAAAGATTTTATTTTCGTATCTCCGCCGGATAATGCATATGAAATTGTATCTTCGACATTCAATCTGGTAAGATTCGATGCGCGCGCATAGAACCAATCTGTTCCGATACCGTTCAATATTCCACCATCAAAGCTGATATCTAATGTGCCTTTTATATTATTCCAAAAATCAAAAGCTATTTTCCCTTGGGAAGATAACGCAGCACGGCCTGTAATTACAGAATCTGAAACATCAAGCGGAGAATTGGGCCCCAGCAGAAATCCCGCAAAGGCAAACTTATTCAATTGCACCAAGATATCATAAGTTGCCGCAGAATTTTTCTTTATCGAAACCATAAGGCTTCCTTTGGCATCATCGGTAATTGAGAAGTCTTGCGTGCCATTGCGCAATGAATAAACAAAGTTATCGTATGAATTTTCATCCCAAACAATCACAGATGCAGAAATCGATAGCCCTGTATCCCCCAGCATAAACGGTGCCAGGATCGGCGCGCCTGATAAGAACCGCATTTCTTCGTAATTATCGAAGTATTTTTGGTTTGCAAATATATCCAGGTTAAGAATATCTGTTTTCAGGGTTATATTCGAACCGCTCATTGTTCCGCGAAATATATGATCCGCAATACGAATTTCCAAATCTTTGATATAAGGCTTTGAGTAATTCCCGGAAATTTGATACGGAAAATCATTTGCGAATACCAGCTCTATATTTGGATAGAACGCAGTCAGAAGTTCTTGCGCGCTGTTTCCCGACATAAAAAAGAAATTGCCTTGCAGATGCAATTCCCATTCTTCGCCCACAGGTATAAACGAAAAAGTTTCCGCGTCCCAGGTCATTTGTCCCCGCGCGCCGCGCATCGAAATGGGAAGAAACTCGAACCCTGCACCCAGCCAATCCAAGCTTTTATTTTTCACAGATGTATATTCGATTGTGAATTTTTTGTTTTTTATCGTGATTTTTCCGGCGGCATTTGCAAAATCAAAAACCACGACCCCATTATTTCCAAGGAAAGCGAGGGCTTTGGCAAAATCAAAGTTTTCAGGCATCATTGATTTTGACAGCAATGTTGCATGGAAAGAATTTTTATCGACTGCCAATGTTCCTGTTATCGCAATGTCTTTGTTCGAATATGAGTATTCATTGCATTGCCAGACTTCTGCATCTCCGCTGAATAAGCAAGAGATTTCAGCGCCATCACGCATAAACCGCAGGGTCAGGCTTTGGGCGCCTTGCGCAGTAATTTCGCCCACAATAGAGCCGCTGATTTTATTATTCTCAAATTCGATCTTGTCTATGATTATCTCGTCGCCTTCACCCATTACATTCAGCTTTATACGATTATATACGGTGTTCATGAATTTCAGATTCCCGCGCAGGTCCAGGCTCAAGATGGAATCATTTACAATTGATTGTTTCTTTAGTAAAAATGTTAAGTCAATATTGATATTATCCGATTTGAATTGGATTGTTTTTGGACCATTTTCTGGCAATTCTAAATTCCCAGTAAAATCATAGCCGCCGATATCCCCGCGCAGATCAGAAAATTTAAATCCGTAATTGCCATCCCAATCAAAGTTCATGGTCAGGTTTACATGCTGTTCTATTTTAGGTTCCAGAAAATCAAACCAGGCGTTAATCTTGTCGGTATCTATTGCAAGCTGACCGACCGCGCCGCCACTTGGGCGCAGCATTCCGCGTATCAGCAGTCCTTCGTTTTTGTTAATAACGGTAAAGTCATATCCGCTGGTTTCTATTGTATACTTATGCTGATCGGTGCGTACGGTTCCGCGGAAGTTTCCATTCTGCAGCTGTCCTTCGAGGATGCGGTAAGATTTTCCCATAAAACTTACTTCTGAATCGCGTAGATCTATGGGTCTTATTATTTTCGGTGCGATGATTTCCTTGATTTCAAGTTTAGCGCCATCCAAAATGATTCTTTCGGTCAATGGCGCTTGGCTTATATCAAAAATGCTGGATAAAGGAACCGAAAATAAAACAGAATCGATTTTTCCGTCCGGGATCTTAACATCGCGCACTACGACGGTTGTGCGCCCCAGAAAGCTCATATGAATATTCCCGTTTATTTTTGCGGGGATTCCAGTTTGGGAAAGAATGACATGTTCAAAATGAGGTTTCAGCCTGTTAAGGCTGATCATTGGCGGAATAATCGCCACCGCCAGACCAAACAGTGCCAGTACCGATAAGACAATTAAAAAAACGAGGCGTTTATGTCGAGCCTTCAATCTTCCCCCCTTGCAACTTGCAATCTGATTGTAAAACATTATATTTAGCCTTGTGAATAAGAAAATTTTTCATCTTGAAAGCGACTATAAACCTGCCGGCGATCAACCGGCGGCCATTACTGAACTGGTCGGTGGGCTGGAAGAAGGTAAAAAGGCCCAGGTTTTGTTGGGCGCAACCGGCACGGGCAAGACCTTTACCATGGCGAATATTATTGCCCAGATGGGACGACCCACGCTGATTATGGCGCCGAACAAGATTCTGGCGGCACAGCTTTATACCGAAATGAAGGCATTTTTCCCGCGCAATCATGTGGAATACTTCGTTTCGTATTATGATTATTATCAGCCAGAGGCTTATTTGCCTACAACCGATACCTACATAGACAAAGATGCGTCGATAAATGACCAGTTGGATCGTATGCGGCATAGCGCAACACGTGCGATGTTGGAAGAACGTGATGTAATCGTGGTATCCAGTGTCTCCAGCATTTACGGGATGGGATCCCCCGCGCAATATTCTGGAATGAGGCTGTTTTTGGCCAAGGGTGAAAAAGTTAGTGCAAAAGATGTAATGCGCGCCTTGGTCGATATCCAATACAAAAGAAATGATATCGGTTTCGACCGCGGTGAATTTCGCGTGCGCGGCGACACTATTGATATTTTCCCCAGTCACAGCCAAGATCGCGGATGGAAGCTTTCGTTTTTCGGGGATGAGATTGAAAATATATGGGAGTTTGATACTTTAACAGGTGGTAAGATAAAAAACTTGGATAGCATTGCGGTTTATCCGAATACTCATTATGCAACGCCACAACCGACGGTTATGCAGGCCATCGGTGAAATTAAGAAAGATTTGGCCGTGCGATTGGATTACTTTAAAGACAATATGAAGTATGTGGAAGAGCAAAGATTACGAGAGCGTACGAACTTTGACATAGAGATGATGGAAGCCACAGGAATTTGTCGCAGCATTGAAAACTATTCGCGGTATTTATCTGGACGCAAGGCGGGAGAATCTCCACCGACTTTATTTGAATACTTACCAAAGGATGCGATTTTATTTGTAGATGAATCGCATGTTTCTATTCCGCAAATTGGCGCGATGGGCAAGGGTGATGCGGCGCGTAAACGTTCGTTGTATGAATATGGTTTTCGTTTGCCATCATGTGCAGATAATCGTCCATTGAAGTTCGAAGAATGGGATGCAATGCGTCCGCAGACTATTTTTGTATCCGCAACGCCCGCGGACTGGGAGATGGAGCAAGCCGGCGGCATAGTGACCGAGCAAGTGATTCGCCCGACAGGATTATTAGACCCGGAAGTAGAGGTTCGCCCAACAAAACATCAAGTTGATAATTTATTGGAAGAAATAAAAAAGACCAGTGGACGTGTGCTGATTACTACGCTCACTAAAAAAATGGCTGAACAGTTGACTGATTATTTGGTCGAGCATGGAATTCGCGCGCGATATTTGCACAGTGATATTGAAACTTTGGAACGCATAGATTTGTTGCGGTCGTTGCGTCTGGGCGAATTTGATGTTCTGGTCGGAATTAATCTTTTGCGCGAAGGACTGGATATTCCGGAATGCGAACTGGTTGCGATTATGGATGCGGACAAGGAAGGGTTTTTACGCAGCACCCGCAGCCTTATCCAAACAATCGGTCGCGCGGCACGAAATGTTAACGGGCATGTAATTTTATATGCTGATAATATTACTGATTCTATGCAAACCGCGATGAGCGAGACTGCGCGTCGTCGCGAAAAACAGATGGCGTATAATAAAAAACACGGCATAACTCCGAAGACCATTGTGAAGTCAGTATTTAATGAAGTTACCGACGCGCAAGAAAAGACTGATAAGAAAAAACAATTTCTTTATACTAAATCTGGCGTTATGGACCGCGCTGGCCTGGAAAAAGAAATCGCATCGCTTACCAGAAAGATGAGAAAGCATGCCGAGAATTTGGAATTCGAAGAAGCTGGCGCCATCCGCGATACCGTCCGCAGACTGGAAAATGATTTACTATTATTGGAATAAGTTATGGAAATAATATTAAAAAATATAAATGAAACCCATAGCTGGGCAAAGGAGTTTGCGAAAACTCTGCGAGCGCCGGTGACGGTTGCTTTACATGGTGACCTGGGGATGGGGAAAAGTGAAATTGCGCGCGTAATTATTCAAACCATGCGCGGCGCAGATACAGTTGTGCCAAGTCCTACCTTTACATTGGTACAGAACTATGACGGCATTTCTCATTTTGATTTATATCGCATAGAAGACAAATCCGAACTGGAAGAAATTGGATTATCTCACGCGATTGCGAATGATATTGTTCTAATAGAATGGCCGGATATTGCGGGTGATTTTTTGCCGCAAAATACTATTCATATCTATTTGGAAGAATTTAATGGCGGACGGAAATTAAAACTTATGGTTTAATTTGTATTTTCCCAACCGCATCATATCCGAAATACTTATCAATTTTTATTCTGAATTCTTCGGTTCTATACGAAAGCTCTGTTGCCATTGCAGGCACCATCGCCTTTAACGTTATATTAAATTTTTTGTCTTTTGTTTTTCGGGTGCCGGAAAGTTTTGCCAATTTTGCCAGTTCTGCGCCGACCACATGATTCCAATTCTGCGCCAAGTCCGCATCCGACGCGCGTGCGCCGAATATCTTCATTAGCCCGCCGAATGCCGCCCCCAGCGTTTGCGGTCTTGAAATTCGTTTTGAAAGATTTGGTTTATTTTCCATATGGTTTTGGCATCAGGATAAACAGTTCCCCTTGGGAATGCTGGCCATGCGCGTATTTATATGCTTCATCGCCGCTTCCAAAGAATATATCCCCGCGTATCCATCCGCGTATCGCCCCGCCAGTATCTTGCGCCACCATTAATCTTTGGAATTTCCGACCATCCACAGACAGGCTTGTATTAATATACACCGGCAGACCAAGCGTATAAATCGTATCATCCATCGCTATGCTGCGAAGTTTCGACAATGGTGTCCCAATCTTCCCAATCACATCATGCGTATTCGCGACATAGAAAAATACATATCGCGGATTGTTATAGATGACTTCCCTTGCCAAAGTCGGGTTCTTTTTCAGATAAGACCAAACCGCTTCGGACGAATATCCCCCGTCCGGGCGAATTCCTTTCTGTTTTAGCTGGTCGCCGATTGATTTAAACGGCAAGTCGTTCACTGCCGCGAAATTCAGCTTTACCATGGTTCCATCTTCCAGCCTTAACATACCGCTGCCTTGGATCTGGATATTCTGGACATCCACCAGGTTTGCCCAATAAAGGACCCGCCCGATATTATTATTAACGATTGTCTTTTTATCCACGCCCTTGTATCCGCGTCCGTCAGTTGGGATGCCCAGAAGGGGCTCGTTACATTCCGCCGTCTTTGTTCTGCATGCTGGGATTGTCGGGGAATAATATCCGGTATAGGTTCCAGTGGCCTTGCCGGACTCGTCATGGATTTTATACGGCTGGAAATGAGATTCGAACCAATTCCGGACGGTCGTCGCGCTTGCGGATTCCGATGGCAGATTTTTGCACTTTTCTTCCAATAATTTGCGGTCCGGGATTACTTTCCCGGCGTATTGTAGTTTCGCTTTGCAGGTGTTTCGAAAGGCCTGCATGGCATAGCGGACATCGTCGTCCTGCCATCCTGGCAGCTGCCCGTACGAGGCCTTTTGCATATTCGACGGGCGCACGGAATTATCGCCGGTCGTATAGCTGCGTTCCTGGGTTAAATCGCCGCATCCAGAGAACCAGAGCAGGGGGCATAGGAAAAAGAGCACGGATAATTTTTTCATATTTTTTATACTCCTACTTGTAAAATCGGAATTCTTTGCTATATTATCATAAAACCCAGGCCGAAAAAAGGAGCAATCGCAATGGCAAAATTTCAACTGATATCTCAATTTCTGAAAGATTTTTCTTTCGAGTCCCCAAATGTCCCAGAACTGTTCTTTAAACAGGAAAATGGTCAGGCGAAAATGGACATCAATCTGGATATTCAAATCAAAGGTACAGAAAACAACATTTATATGGTCGATTTGCTGGTAAAACTGCACAGCAAGCTGGAACAAGGCGATAAATCAATCTTTATGATTGAATCCACATATTCCGGTCTTGTCCAGGTCGAAAAATCCGACAATGAAGAAGATTTGAAGAAGACCTTGCTGATAGAAGTCCCGAACTTGCTGTTCCCGTCTATCCGTGCAATTATCCTGCGTATGACCGGCGAAAGCGGATTCCCGCCATTCGCAATGCAGCCGATTGATTTCGAAAAACTGTATGAAGAAAAGAAGCAGGCCGCGCCTGCTGGCAAGTAGTTTTTACTCCCCGATTATTCGGGGATTTTTTTATATTTCTAACACTAATCCACAATGATCGGTAGGCTTTGAGTCCATTCTTGGGCGCATGTCTATATCACAGTATTTCACCAGTTTTCTAGCGGCATGGTTCGCCAGGAAA
>WRCA01000007.1 GCA_009784275.1 Alphaproteobacteria bacterium
CATGAAATCAAACGAATGCTTGAAGAGTATGTTGAAGAAGATTCTTTTTTGAGTATTACGATGTGGCAGATTTCGTTCTGGTGATTATCGAGCACCAGCCACCCTCTGTTCCATCCCGAACCAGACAGGGAAACCCGGTATCGCCAATGGTACTTTGGCTTAAGCCACGGAAGAGTAGGTCGTCGCCAGAATCAAACCAATTTGAAACATAAAAACCGAACAATATTACACCGCACTTTCGCGGTGTTTTTTGTTTATATAATTACTTGACAAATAATTTATTTATACTATATTGAATTTAAGATCAAAAGAGGCTGATATGGATTACAGAAAAGAAGTATGGGGATATGCGTGGAAGATCGCTTTGAGTATTGGTTTGCCTGTTACTGTGTTCTTTGCAGGACCGCGGATATATGATTATTGCGCCGATAAAAAAGCAGACAAGCGTACTTTAAACTTGGAAAGAGAGGTTCAATCATGGTCTGATGCTTTGGCGCAAAATATTCTTGCATATGATTCCATGAAAAATATATGGATAGAAATACCAGGAAAGAGCGGTAAATATCGACCGGATGGCTGGATAGAGCACCAAAATGATTTGTATTCCGAAAATGTAAAAATTCACGAAGAATTAGGTAAAGCCAACAAAAGCTTTGAAGAATGGCGTAAAGCAAAAAAATTTAGATTTTATAAAACAGGATTCTATAGAAAAAAATAGTATTTCCCATCAATCCCGCCGAGAGCGGGAATTTTTATGGCGTAACAATACTAGCATATTAAATAGTTGAATAATTTTATTTATCCAATCATTTATTGGATATAATGCCAATTCGTATATTCCTAGTAGTTTTTTTGATGATTTATTAGGACTAATTTTATTAGATGGTTGAATAATTATAATAATTCTACCACAGGTAGAATGCAGCCCCAGTTTCTCTGACTGGTACATAAAAACGGTTTATTCCGTCTTATTCTTTTATTTTTTTAAACATTGTTGGGTTTGCTTGCCTAATTGCATCCAGCGCGGCATAGATTCTTTCCTTGGAATTATTTTTTTCCTTGTAAAAAAGCTGTGTGATTACAACCTTGTCTACAATTTCCATAAATAAAAGATTCTCGGTCACATAATTGTTTATTGCCTGCATTATATCCAATGCTTCCAAATTACACATCATGCCCAAGGCACTAAGATCATCACTATCCATCAATACATTTAATGGAACTTTGAATTCGTGGCTGAATTTTTCGATTAAATTTACAGGTATTTCACTTCGTCCGGATAAATAATGATTTAACGAGGATTGATAAGGCAGACCCAGCTTGAAAGCGGCCTTTTCTTGGCTTACTTTTACCTCTTTCAAAATCTTCTTCATTCGCATGCCGAGGTTTTTTGACGACTGCGAAACAGGTTTGCCGGCCATAAGTAAATACTCCCCATAAGCGTAAATTTTATTATACTTTAAAACAAACAACAAACAGACTAGTTAATAATTCTTTTTTTATATTATTATGTAAATTACGGTTTCAGACAGTAAGAAACAATTCGTAAATGAAAAATAAATCACTCCATAAAAATAGACAGCTTCCTATGCAGTGCTTAAATTTGTCCATGCTTGACAAATTATTGCAGTGTGTTATAGTTCGTTTCGAATAACAAAGGTATCAAAAATGGCTTCGAATACGACTTCTCCCGCCCTGTGTAAAGGCAATCCATGCACAAAAGGATTGAATAACTGTCCGCATTTCCAAGTATTAGCTTTTTATTTCGATGGAAATTACAAGGCAAAGAAAAACTATTGCATAATAAAAGAACACGCCAAGAAAGATGTAAAAGAATTGGTAACTTGTAGAAGTTGCCCAGATGGCACCTGGGAAACAAAGCCCGGACATTTGTTATGCAAGCAGGAATGCTGGGAATGGAGCCGTATGGAAGAAATAAAATCCAAAATGACCGAAATTATAAAAGCCAATGGCGTGGGGGCTAAATTTAATCCCAACAATTTGTCTGATGACCAAATTACAAAATTATTTCAAGGCCTTGGAAATAAAATAAATAAAAACTTTAATGAAAATGACAGCGAGCTTCATCCAAAAATGAATATCAGGTTGGTATCAAAGTACTGTGACAGCTTGTTATGCGTTATAGATAATATGTTGGCGCGTGAAAGTTTCAGAGAACATCAAGATATGCTTCAAACCCAAAAAAAGGTAATTGGAAATATACAGGATAGGCTGTTTTATTTGAGTGTGGTAGCCGGCGCAATAGCACAGGGAAAATAGGGAACAGTAATGAACAAGCGTTATTTAGCCCGTATAAGAATATTAAGCCTGGGAATTATCGCATTCCTGATGCTTTCATGTAAAAAAAGCGCGGAATCTTTGGATAAAAAAATAGCCGCAATGGAAGCGGATTCTATAATACGGGAAAAAATCTTTATTGATTTATGGGAAAAAGCAAGCATTTGCCTTGATGAAAAAGATTCACGAAAATGTTGTAACAGCAAACCGGGCCGGCCACATAAATGTGCAGTAGATGTTTATACGCAAGCCATAGGAAATGCGGAACAAGCGAAGGATTTGAAAAAACTTCGGGAAAAACGAGCACGTATTGTGAAAGAAAAATAAAAGAATTTTTTATCTCGCGGGGGCGAGATTTTTTATTGTTTTCTTCGATAAATTACTTGACAAATTATATTATTTTGGTATATTCACGGTCAAATGTGAAAAAAGAGAACAAAATGAATAAAAAACGTGCATTTATGATAGGTCTCTCTATATTTGGGCTGTCTTTGATCGCTAATATTGCCAATGCGCAAAAGCCGCATGACTGTAATTGTGGCAATTCAAATCATCCGGGATATCCAAAGAAAAAGTTCACAGGAATTACATATACCATAGCAGACACTTGTCGTTCGCATCATCCTGATACTTGCGTAACTTGTTTTAAAAGTCCGGCTGGCGCGGTATATTATGCTTTGGCGAGATTCCCGACCATGGCGAAGAATCCTAAATGGGAAAAAGAAGGATATCCGGAATTGGCATTGCTGATGGCCGCGTATGGTACAGAGGTTATTGCATATGAAGATTCCAATGGACGCTGGTGGGTTTCCAGAGATGCAACAGATAAAGACCCGAACAATTTCTTGCAAGAAGCTATAAAAGCGGGCAAGGAAAGAGGAAAACAAAAAGTGCAATAAATCCCGTATATAACGGGATTTTTTATTGATAAGGCTTTTGATTATTGTGCATATATTTATTCAAGTTCGCTTGCGCCATTTGATACAATCCTGCCCAATCATTAAAATTACGATGGATTTTTGGCGACAAGACATGATTTGAAAAATCCTGCGGATAAATATCGTAATCTTGCAGCGAAAGTTTTTCACGAAGTTCATAATCCTGGGAAAATTGTTTTATAACATCCATATTGTGCTGGATAACTCTATCCAAAATGAAATACGCAGTTTCGCGGATATTGGCAAAATCTTTCTTTCGCAGTTGGATTATGGCCAATATAGCCGCCAACAAGGACCAAAATTTTTGTCTTGATTTTGCCCGCAATTCAAAGCTTAAGCTGTGTTCTTGGGAATCATTCAATTTATTGTATATGTAAAATGAATTTTCTGAATATCGTATATTTTTCGTAAAATATCCGCAAAGGCTGCCGAACAACATGTCTTCGATTGGCTCTGTTCCGGGCATGAATTTAAGGTTATGTCCGGTTAAAAAATCTTTTTTGAACAGAAACCCATTGATGTATTTATGTTCATACATATATGCGATGCATTGATCGGCCTTATAGTTATCCGTAATCTGCCAGTATTTTTTCTGTGCGACTTCTTCGTCTTTTACAAGTATCCTGGAACAGGCGATAATATCGGGCGAATGTGACATATGGTTATCCAGCATTTCTGAAAAATGAAGATGTTCTAGTTTGCCGATTTCTTCAATTTCTTGGTTTGCCCCCAGCATGTCATCATGGTCCAAAAAGCAAATATATTTACCCTGCGCCAGGGAAATTCCTGTATTTCGGGCCGCAGCGGTGCCCTTATTCGTATTATGGCGATGTACCCTAATTTGATTGGAAGAATTCCCCAGGTATTGCAAGAAATCTTCTGCTCCATAACTGTTCGATGCATCGTCTATAAGCAATAACTCCGGCTTTCCCGGTTGGGCAAGCACGGAATCCACGGCCGCCATCAGACGAAGCGGATCAGAGTTAAAACACGGAATAATTACAGAAATGCTGGTTGACATATCATATGAAACTATAAAACAATAAATTCATTTGTCAATATATTTTCGCTAAATTTAAGTGGTTGGGCTTGCTTTTGAGGATTTTTCCTTTATTATTCATTTCGTCAAGTTTAAAGAGGGGGCAAAGAGGCGATACAAGGAATATCGCATGGCCATGGTAAGTCCGCAAAACTTTGTGGGGATTTTTGTAAATCATTACCGAAGATTGGGCGATACGAAAAGTAAGCTCCCGTTTGTAGAGCCTGTATTTTGCTTTGAATTCAAAGAAGCCTTTATGTACGGCCCCTACATTACCGGCAACAACGATCAACGGGAACATTGGAATTTTATGGCGTATGGTGTTCAAAGGAAAATAAACGGTAAGCATTTTCGTCTTTGTACCCCTAGAGTAGTGAAAGATTTTAAACATCTTCTGGTTGTAGATAATGAAAATATTCAAACTAAAAGAATAGAATTCGGACCCGGCTTTCTTTACAGCTGTGTGCAAGACCGGTTCATAGCAGATGGTGAATATAATTTGGTGCCATGTCCGGTAAGAATAGAACTGGGGACAAAAGAAGATAAAAAAATATTTTTCCACAGAAAAGGAACATTCGCCTGGATGAAGTGGGAAAAGTATCTGGCGTTTGACCAAAAGGCTTATGCGCTTTTCGAAGAAAGAGAAATTCGTATGGCAAAAACAAGGAAGGATTGCCGTTCGGGAATCGAAGACCTGTCAGAAGATGAACCTTTCTTTGAAGGTCAAAAATCTATGATTGCAAGATATAAAGCTGATGCGCTCGCTTCGGCACATTGGGATTATTTTGCAGGAATGGAAAATCTTATAACAAATATGCTGGGGATAGATACACTGCGTGTATGCGGAGAGCCATGTCCAGGAATATATAACTGCCGGTATATACCTGCATTAATGGGTTATGTAGATACTTCAGGTTTGGGTAAGGAAACTTGTCCCGTTAAACATTACGCATATATGAAGACTGAAGATATCGAAGAGCTGGCCGGATGCACCGTTTGTAATTTTAGAGATTCCAAAGATATAGATGGATGCATGGGTTGTAAAAAATATAATAATCTTTTGACAGCACGTGAAATCGCAAACAAAATTATTACCGATGCGCAAAATAAAAGACAAGGCGTAGGTAATTAGATTTTATGCCAAAAACTGAAAGGAGATTTCAGATGATGGAAACACTGACCAGGACTGATTTGTGCAAGAATAGGCCTTGTGCCCAGGGTTTGGGAAAATGCCCATATTTTTCAAGATTCAGCGGGCTGCCAAGTAATTTTATTCCCCAGTGCGAATGCGTTGTTTTGTATTATGCGGATTTGATCATAGAAAATAAAGTTGGATGCAGCGATTGTAAAGACCGTGGCAGTTGTGCGAAGAACTGCACATTCTTCAGCAAGTATAGAGCGATGCAGAATATTGCGAAAAGAATTATTTCCGATGTAAAAGAAAGTCACTTATAAAAATTTCTTTGGCGGAACAGGTCTGGATTGGTAAGAAACTTCGTAATGCAAATGTGGACCTGTGGTCGAAGTCCCCGTGTTTCCTGAATATGCGACTTGACATCCGCTGTCTACAAAATCTCCTTTGTTCACAGTAATTTTGCTTAAATGGCAAAACCTTACGGCAAATTCTCCACTGCTGATTTTAACCTGGTATCCGCATTTGTCATTCGCATATTTCACAGACTCTACAATACCCGCGATTGGCGAAAATACTGGCGTTCCAACTGGCGCGGAAAAATCCATTCC
The DNA here is from genome assembly GCA_009784275.1 of Alphaproteobacteria bacterium. GTDB lineage: Bacteria > Pseudomonadota > Alphaproteobacteria > Rs-D84 > Rs-D84 > WRCA01. The sequence continues at coordinate 6,019 of WRCA01000007.1, forward strand.
GTAATGCATTTCAAGTTCGCCATTGCGAATTCTTTTCCCGAAATCCGAGGTCATTCGCGGATTCCCCCTCAAAGGATTTCCTTTTGGTGCAATTTGGTCATTTGCAATATTCGGATGATTGGGTTCACAACTTGGAAATAATGGGGCGGTAGTTTCGGATTCTTCCACTTCTATGGCAGTTGGAACTTTCGGTGCATATCTTCTTGCGACTTCCATCGCGATGGCCAAATCACGTTCTATGAGGTCGATTTCAGTTTCGATACTTATTCCGGAATAAACACAGTTTCTGATACATTTTCCAGTAGCCAGATCATATGTGGCCTCAAAGGGTTCATATCCTTGCGCAAGGACTTTGTTTCTTTCGACAAAAGAAGTATCCGCGGCAACAGCCGGGAATTTCTGCGCGGCAAGAATCAGTACGTCATCATTGCTGCCGCCGGCAGACGCGCCTGGAAAATCGGCGGCATAAACACTCGTTATCGCCATAAAAAAACAAAATACCGCAAATTTTTTCATCAGTATATTTTACTATGTTTCGGGCTTTTGTACAAGATTGGCTTTGCGAGTATTTTTTCTATCTTTTTCTCTATTCTTTCTTTCTCTTTTTCTCTTTTTATGCTATAATTCAAAGAAAGTAGGAAAGGGGTTTTTGATGAAAAGCCGGTTTTTAGTGTATTTTGCATTTGTAATTGGGGTAATGTTTGCATTGCCTGTTGCCGCTGATCCGATTGCTGGATATGACCAGACGACGCCTGTATCGTCTGCGACCGCGCAGTCTCCGCGCAGCACCGCAACCAGCCCGCGTACCGGGCGCGCAACGCCTTCGCCCGCAGCGGCAAAAGCGGGGGCGACCACCACCGCTACATCCCGTGCTGTTGGATCGCGCAGCACTGCGTCACGTCCAGCTGCAGAAACTTCTCGGAACGTGGCAGCCAGGCCAGCCAATATCGCCAGAACGGCAGATAACAGAGCAGTTCGCGCGCGTACCGGCGAAACCCCGGCATCCAGCAGAGTGGGTGTTGTAGGGCCCGCAATTCGCGCCAGCACCGGAACTTCGATCAGTTCTTTGGCCAATCGGCTTTACACGGGCAGCTATTCGAATATCATAGACCCGACAACTGGATTAATTTCCGCAGATGCGTACAGCAATTGTTTGGAGTCTTACTATGCATGTATGGATGAAATCTGCACTGCCAGGAATCCTGGACAGCGCCGCTGTGCCTGTGCCGGACGCGTCAAGACTTTCAATAATGTAGAAGGTCAGCTACAGCAAGCAAGGGAAGATCTGCTGCGTGTATCTGGCGAATTGTCATTGCTGATTGCATCAAAGGGTAAGGAAATTATCTCTGCATTTACATTAACGGATGCGGAAAAAACTTTGAACTGCGTGTCTTGGCGCGAAGCGAAAATAAATAAAACCACCGGTCTGTGGTGCTATAACCATATGGTTGCAGGCACAACTACATCAGGTTCTGGTGTTAATGCGACCCATACCTGTCCCAGCGGCTATGAACCACAATATTGCAGTGCCGAAGTCAGCGCAGGCGGTTTGGGACTGGGCATGAATTGGGAACAGATTTTAAATGGTGCTGATTCCGATATTCTGGCGTCATTGAAAACTTATGCCAGCACGATCGATCAGGTCAATGTAATCACGACGAATGATAATGGAAACCTGTTTACTTCGTTCATGAACGTCAATGACATTGTAAATCAGCTGGGCGACATAAACATATTCAATACAACCGAAACCTCGGCGGATTTCCTGGCGCGTTTGTGGGGATATAACTTGTTCCAATATGCGCATAACAATGTTTGCAACAGAGTTCTGGATTCTTGCTTTAATGGAATTTACGAAGCATGCGGCACTCCGAAAAACGGCCAGAAGTGCGCCAATGGGCAAGCCCAATGTCCGTTTAATTACAACAGCATAATTTCTGTAAATAACGATGGCAATGATTTGAACTTTGTAAATCCGGGGGATACTTACACCAATACTGCATCGGCAACGTGTTATGGATACACAACAACCAGCGGAGATCCATATACTACCTTGCGCCGGCCGGTCGCGGATGCGCGTCGCAGTGTCGTGCAAAAGTATGCGCTGGATGCGAATGCAGATTGTGACCTGTACGGGGAAGAGCTGAAAAGACAAGCGCAAAATATGGCGTATCAAAAGATAGCTGCGACTCAATTGCTGCAGAACAAACGTCTTGAATTCAGAATGGAAGAAGACGAGGCATTTGTCCGCGAATCCAATGCGGCCAAGACGAATTTCAGCGAATGTTTGTCCGAAGTCTTTGAATGCTATCTGACCCAAGAAGTTGCAAATCCGTCTTGGACTACATCGCGCATAAAAACATACTGTGCCCAGATTGCCAGCATACCGCGCTGTTACACCACGATGATATGCAATCCGCCGAACTCTAACTTGGCCGCGGTCATAGATGTTCCGGATGCGCAGACTTGCACCGACAGTCAAGACCCGCGCGAAAATAACTGCCGCAATGTTGTGACACTGAATGAAATTCTGAATGGAATGGCAGGAACTGCTTATCCGAATGGCACATCGGCGAAAAACCGTGAAGCATGTTTACTGTCACAGTTTGTGCAAGACATTCGCGATTGGAAAAGATGGACCGACAACTGTCCATTACCAACAACCGCAGGCGGAATGGGCGGATTCCACCCGACCGCGACGGGATGTAGATGTCCGAACAGCAACGAGAATTGGGACGGCACTACCTGTTGCCCATCAGGAACGAGCGTATCTGGAATAGGCGGCAATCACCCGACCGCGACAGGTTGTAAATGTTTCAATAATAATACAAGCTGGAACGGCAGTATGTGCGTTGCGAATCCTTAAAAAATTTGGGGTGCCGATTGGCACCTCAAGTTTTATCTATTTCTACTAATCGCTTTTTCCGTATAGCTTTTTATGGTATAATTTATAAGTATGAAATTCCGTTTTCTGCCTTTTGCCTTTTGCCTTTTGCCTTTCGGGGCGTTGGCTGCCGACGTCGCTCCGTCGCGTGCTATTCCTGGAAAACAAACCGCGGTTGAACAACCCGCAAGAACAGAAACAGAAACTTTAAATGTCGTAGAGTCACGAACTACAGAATTGCCCGCAGCCCCCGTTTCTCAAGCATCAGCGCGCACAGCGACGGTTTCGCGCACAGCGGCGACCGCAACTGGCCGTGGGGAATCCATTACCGATGTCAGCCGCCAGGTCGGAAGATCCGCGCGCACAGAAGCGGCCAGCCTTAATGCAACCGCACCAATTCGTCGCGCTGGATTAACTTTGCGTCCGACAACGGCGGAAGTCGGCGGTCGCGCTGTTATCCGTGGCACTGGGGTTCAGACAGGCTCTAATATCGGCGCCGAAAATCGTAAACTGACGGTGCGTGCGGCGACAGTCGGGCCGGAAGAAGTTAGCATCGAAGAAGCATCCCTTGCGACCGAAGCATGTCTTGCGCAATATATGGATTGCATGGATCAGTTTTGTTCGGTTATCGATGCCAATCAAAAAAGATGTTCATGCAGCAGTCGCTTGCAGTCTTATTCGCGCATAGAAAATGCGGTAAAGGAAGCGAATAGTCAGCTGAACGATGTCGCGCAGCGTATACGCTATGTAGGCCTTACCGCACAAGAAATACGCAGTATTATGCAAGCGACCGAAGCAGAATTGGCATTGCAGAGCACCAAGGACACCACCCAATCCCGTAAAATGTTGGATCAGATTGAAAAATTAATTCGTCAGCCGGAAAATTTTGTAGCGGAAAATAACAGCTTTGGTTTGGATCTAGATATAAACTTTGATTCTATGGGCGGCGATATTATGGAATTATTTAATCTGGAAGGAAATTCCGGATCGTTTTCTAATTTACGCGGGACCGAGCTTTATAATGCCGCGAAAAAGCGTTGTCAGAATGTTTTGAACAGTTGCAAGACCAGGGGCGCAAATGTTTCCCAGGTAACAGGTCGCTATGATATGGAAATTGACAAGGATTGCATCGCGTATGAAAAAGGTCTGGAGAAAATGAACCAGACGCTGAAATCGAATGTGCGCTCTGCGACCCAGATGTTGCAAAAAGCACGTTTGGCGGTTCTGCAAGATCATAATACTTATGATGCCAAAGGCTGCGTAGGTGCACTGGAACAGTGCATGCATGATGATATGGTATGCGGCAGCGATTATGCAAAATGTTTGGATCCGACGAAGCGCTTTATAGACGAAAATGGTCAGGTTATCTTGGGGCAGAATGTTTCTTCGATAAGAAAGATGATGAACAACTTTGACAACTCGAAGATAGATACAGGCTTTATCACCAGTGCATGGGGAATGACCGGATATATGAATTGTGATGTGCCGGGACAAAACGACGATGGTAAATGCATTGTGAAATACTTGCTGTCGAAAATCGGAATGGGTGATGTGAATTCCGGATTATGCAGACCTGTGTTGGACAAGTGCCGCAGCTATACCTATGACGCGCGCGGAAAGTATGATAATAAAAACAGTATTGTAGTGGGCTATATCCAACGTGCGATGACCAATATACGCGCGGCGCAGGAACAGATAATTTCTGACTTTGCATCCAGCTGTATGGCAGATATTGCAGTATGCTATTCAAAACAAATTACGCAGATAAACGCTTGGTCGACCAATGCGAATATCCAGAACGTTTATGCAGTGTTAAAAGGCGCGTGCCGGAATGTTGCGTTAACATGCAGCTATGCAGTGTTTGCCGCGGATGATTCTATGGCGGGTTGCCCGACAGCGCCGCTTACTAATCCCCCCTATAGTGCTGCCGATGTCATTGCAACCGTGACGGATGCCCAGCGTCAAAATATCTGCATAGAAAATATTTCGGATATCTTCTACCAGTCTATGTTGTGTCCGGATAATTCATTCTGGGTACAGCCACAACTGGGCACGAAAATGGGTTCTACGTGGCCGGTTACAGAAACATGCTCTATTGGCCCCAATACTGGCGACACTTGCTTTACCCCCAATGGTGGCAAATGCACTAATGGCGGTGGTGGTGCTTGCACTGCCAGCAATGGCAACTGCAGCATCAGTGGCACCACTTGTACTTATACTGGCGTTGTGGGTGTATTTGTGAATGAAAGATGCGTATGTCAAGCGGGATATGGCGTTAATATGGGTCGTTGCGATATGTGTCCAGCTGGGGCAACTTTCCAACCCAGTTGCGGTGCATATAGTATTGATGGCCAGAAATGCATTATGGTCGGTTGCGGATGTCCGGGTGATAAAATTTATAACTCCAGCACAGGCTCATGCGCGTGTCGTGGGGGTGCAGGGGCTATACCTAATGGAGACAGCTGCTGTCCTGTTGGCGAAGTGTATATAGACGCTCTACCTGGTTGTGGCACATGCGCTGCTGGTGAAATTTATGATTCTGCAACACGTACATGCAATTGTCCAGCAGGGACAAGTGTTGGGGGTGGCGGTAGTCCGGTTGCCTCTGGTTCGTCCTGTGAATGTCCATTGGCGACTCCGAACTGGAGTGGCACCGCATGTGTCGGACCATAATTCTGGGCAAACATATTTCTTGAAACTATGTTTATTTTTGCTATTCTTTCCGCAAAGGAAGATTTAGCATGGATACTAATTACACCGTTCTCGCACGAAAATACCGCAGCCCAGACTTTTCATGGCTTATTGGACAAGAAGTTCTGGTTAAAACACTGACCACTGCAATCAATACAGACCGTATTGCTCATGCCTATATTTTTACCGGAATTCGCGGTACCGGAAAGACCAGCACAGCGCGAATTCTGGCGAAATCTTTGAACTGTTTAAGCGCAGATAAAGCAACTGCAACGCCTTGCGGAACTTGTGAAAATTGCCGCGCAATCGCAGCGGGTCAGCATATTGATGTTTTGGAAATAGACGCTGCATCACACACCGGTGTTGATAATATGCGCGATATCTTGGATGCAGCGCAATACCGTCCAACGAATGGCAGATTCAGGGTTTATATCATAGACGAAGTTCATATGCTATCCACCAGCGCTTTTAATGCTTTACTGAAAACGCTGGAAGAACCGCCTGCACATGTGATTTTCATTCTGGCGACTACGGAAATTCGTAAAGTCCCGGTTACTATACTTTCAAGATGCCAGCGCTTTGATTTAGTTCGCGTTCCAGTTGAAACACTAAAGAAACATTTTGCTTGGGTTGCGGAGCAAGAAAAAATCGAATTATCAGATGCAGCGAATGAACTGATTGCGCGGGCTGCAGATGGTTCTGTACGCGATGGATTAAGCCTGTTGGATCAAGCGATTGCGCAGACCGGCGGCAAGGTTGATGAAACTGCGGTCTTGGATATGTTAAAACGCGCGGATCGCGGTGTAGTAGTGGACTTTATGCAGACTGTGTTGTCTGGCGATGTCGCATCAGCAATTGCAAAAGTTGATCAGCTTTATGCCAACGGCGCTGACCTGGCTATGTTGCTTAACGATATGATGGAATGGACGCATTGGGCAACACGCATGCATCCAGGATTGCGCGTGGGCGGTACAGATTCCGCGCCTTATACATCAGATCAACGCGAACAGATAAAGAAAATTAATGAAACAACAAGCCTGAATACTCTGTCGAGAATATGGCAAGTAATGGTGGCGAGCGTTCCGGAAATGCAAGCAGCAGGAAATCAAAAACAATGCTTTGATATGCTGGTCGTGCGCCTTATGCGGATTGCAGATATACCCAGCGTGCCAGAGTTAATGAAACAACAGAGCGCAAATAATGAATCGTCATTACGAGCAGAGCGAAGCAACCCAGCAGCAAGTAATACGAATACAACAAATACATTCAGTTCTCCAACGGATTTGGCTTCTGCGCTTTCCGATGCGAAAGAATTAATGCTGATGACTCATTGGAGTAACAATATAGAAGTTATTGAATTTTCAGACGGACATATAAAATTTTTTGATCGCAAAGATGATCGCGATTTTCCAATGAAGTTAAAACAATTCTTGCAAGAAAAAACTGGAAAAATTTGGACGCTTGAAAAAATAGAACAAGCGCAAAAAACCGAAGAATTGCAAACGCCGGGCGAGATAAAAAAAGCAGAAATAGAAAGCGATCCTGCTGTTGCGAATGCTCTGGATTTATTCGCCGGCGCAGAAGTTGTGGGAGTGAAATGAAAAATCCAATTTCACCGTTTAATGATGATATAGAAAAAAATCCCGACAAGGAATATATCGGTGGCCAGTATAGCACTTTTGATATCGAGTTGAGCAGACTGTCGCAAGATACAAAGGCGAGCAAGACAAAAATATATATAGCCGCCAGAAAAAAAATTTCAAAACAGAAAGCAAAAGAATTCTATGACTATGTTCGCTCGAAATTTGAAGGTGTGATAAATGGCGATGACGAAATTAATAACAGCTTGCTTAATTTAAAGAAGTTGAAGTTTGCAGAAAAAATTTCTTTGGCGCAGAAAATTATTGATACCACAACGGCGATTATAAATGGCGAAAAAGGTGATTTTATTCCAAATATCCCTGTGAAAAAAAATAAAAAAATAGGGCGAATGGCAATTTGCGGTTTAAAAAATCAATTAGAAATAAATTTGTTTGAAAAAGATTATTCAAATGACATGGATTGGTTGGTGTCCGATTTATTTCATGAATATATACATATCGTTGATATCTATGCACCGCATATTTCTCCGTTGGGTGCGCAAATATCTTGTATATCGCAAAAACATTATTCCAATAAGCCCGGAAAATTACATAATATGAATCCGCTGGAAATTAATGCGTATGGCGAGTATCATAAATTCAAGTAAAGAGGAAATGATGAGAAAAAAGAACCAAGAATCAGGTCGGTCGTTAATTGAAATGCTGGGCGTTCTGGCCATCGCGGGTGTTATGACTGCTGGCGCAATAGCAATGTATAATGTAGTGCGAACCCGCCAAATTCGCATGGTTGCAACCGAAGATATGAAAACAGTTGCTAATAATGCAAAACTGTTGTTTTCTGCGCGCCGCGACTACAGCGGAATTTCGGTTGATTATTTGGTAAAGGCTGGCGCGATGAAGACTGAAAAAAGTCCGCTGCCGGGCGCGGAATTTTCAGTAATGGCAGAGCCCGGAGTTCGCGAATTTATAATGATGTTCGGCAATTTGGATTTCAGAACTTGCAGCTGGCTGGCAACGGTAAAGCTTGATTGGGCAGACCGCATAAGTGTGAATGGATATTTCGAATCTGCCGCGACTTACTGCAGAACAGTTGAGAAGAACGAGGTTTCAATTTGGGTGAAATAAAAAAATATTTTTTTGTTTTTTGCCTTTTATTATGCAGCTGCGCTACATATCAAACTCCACCGCGCAGTGAATGGTCGTCGGTTTTAAAGGGCGCTTCTTTTTCTGAAATGACCGCGGATGCAAAGGTCGCAAAACGCCCGGTGTTCCTGGGGGCAGGGGGAAAATTAATCAGTAATCAGCAACTGTCGGTCGGGAATCAGTATGGCGCTGAACCGACGCCAGCCGATATAAATCCCGCGGTATTCAATTACATGGTTGCGCTGGAAAAAGAATTATATGATTCCTTACTGAAGCCTGGAATTCAAGTGCAGCGCGTGGGAACGGATGTAGTTTTATTACTGGTGCGGGATGCATTTATGTATATAGATGCGCCGGAAATTTCTGCGGATGGCGAAGATACTCTGAAAATTATCGCAAAAATTTTGAAGAAATACGATGCGACTTTCATAGAAATTGTCGGTTATACGGATGCGATGCGTGATAAGAATGCGGCGCAAGCATTGTCTTTGGACATGGCGCAAAGGATGGCGATATTCTTGGCAAAGCATGATGTTACGCCCGTCAGAATGTTTATATCTGGCCGCGGCGCTGCGCGTCCGATCGCGGCGCAAGATGACGCGGGGCGTCGTATGAATCGTCGTGTGGAAATAAGACTTTCGCCGGCAAGATAAATTTGTAAAAATTCCCATTGAAATTCAAAATTAATTGGCTATAATCTTGCCATCCAAACAAAAAAGGAAGGAAATCATGGAAAAAAAGACAACTAAAAAATTAGTACCTGTGGTCGCGAAAAAATATACCAAGATCGGTATCATCGCTGTTGCAGTTGTGGTCGTTGCCGCTTTGGGCGTGTGGGGTGTCCGTCACTTCTCTGGCCCGATGTCGATCGATCGCGCGATCGCAGATGTTTCGACAGAGGCGGTTAGCGGTGCGGATATGCGCATCGCAGTCGTCCGCATGGATGCGATCCAAGAAGGCGCAAAGGTCTTGACCGATCTGCGTAAACAGCGCGAAGCGATGGAGCTTAAACTTCGTGACGAGCTGACCAAACGCCAGAAAGACCTGGAAAAAGAAAAGGCAGAGATTGAAAAGTCCCAAGATGTCCTTTCCAGGGATGCGTTGCAAAAACGGGTAATCGAATATCAACAGAAAGTTGCGAAGTTGCAGCAGGATTTGACCACCCGTGCCCAAGCGATCGATGTTGCGTTCCAACGGTCTCTGAATAAAATCCAAGCCGAACATCTGGACCCGATTATCGACGCGATAATCGCGAAGAAAAACCTGTCGATAGTTATCGATGGACGTTTCGCGCGTATATCCCCGAATTCGATGAAAGGCCTTGATATAACGGATGATATCATTTCATCGCTGGACAAGCGAGTATCCAGCGCGAAAATGGAAACCCCGAAGTAAAAAACCCGCGAGAGCGGGTTTTTTTAAAGAAAGAACTCCCTCCTGCCCCCGTTTTCGGGGGCGGGATAGTTTTTATTATGAGCGAAGCGAATTATAAAAACTTGGGTGGGGGTGTTTATTTCTCTGAAGCCCCCACCCAAGCTACGCTAAATGACTGCGTCATTAAGCTTCGCTTTCCCGCCCCCGAAAACGGGGGCAGGAGGGAGAAAATTTGATGATTTTTCCCTTCCAAAATTTCGGTTTTTATGATAGAATTTCCCAAAGAGAGAATATGAAGAAAACCGCCAAATTTTTCTTTGGGCTTTGGGTGATGTGCTCTGCGCTGTGCGTAATGCCGCAGGCATTGCATGCAGATTCACCTATTGGCGGGCCGGGACCGTCGTTTCAGAATGCGGGCGGAATTTCCGGGAATCGCACTACTTTTACCGGGAATATGGGCGCGCTGAATAATAATCAGTGGAACAGTATGATGAACCCGAATCCAAAGGGTCAGGGTGGCGCGACGGCTGATTTTGGCAATTGTAATTCTTTGATTTTGCGCTGTGCCCAGCCGAAATGTTCGGGCTGTACCAGTATGGAGCTGGCAATTCCGATTGTAAACGGATGTATGCAAAGTAATCCCAGCTGCAAGCAGTACGGCGATGCGCTGATAGAAAGCATGGCGGCGCAACTGGTAAGCAACGCGAACGCAAAGGCGAATGAGCAGATGGCTGCCGCGTCCGAGGCTGCAGCAATGCAGGCAGCGGCGCAAGGCGCGGCCCAAATGGAACAGATGCAGATGCAAATGCAGCAAATGCAGATGGAAATGGCGCAACAGTCGGCACAAAGCGCGATGGCGGTGCAGGCGGCGCTGGAAGAACAAAAACAACTGGCGGCGGAGCAAGCCGCGGCTGCGGCCACCGCGCAAGCCGCAGCACAAGCGGCCGCGCCGGAACAAAAGGTAGAAGCAGCGGCGGCAATGGGCGTGTCATCGGATGTGATTGCTCGTCAACAAATTTCCGGCAAAATAATGACACAGATGGAAAATGCCGAAGTCGCGATGAAAAACTTGAATAATACAATGCAGAATATTTTCGATTACGCGCGTTGTGACCGGAATGGAAATAATTGCGAAGGCCCGCGGCGCGTAAAGGCCTTTAAGAATAAAGCAGGCCAGTTTTTCGAACCGTATGAGACAGTGCTGGATGAAATCTATGATGCGTTGATTCTGGCGCAAAGCTTGGGCGTGGATATAACAGAAATCTATATGATGCTGAATAATTCCTGTAATGTATGGGGAAAGTATATGTGCCAACCATGCAGAAATTCGGGTGATTCTTATTCGGTCGGGGGAATAACGCATTATTGTACTAATGGCGGAAGTGGCGATTTCTATTTCGAGGTTGCAAAGGAGTGCAAAGAAGGTTCTAATTGCAAAGTATCGCCTGTTCAACATAAATGCACTTTGTTAAGCATGATAACCGATCAAGAAACCATCCAGCAGAATTGGCTTGATATGGAAGCAGGATCTTCCGGCGGAATTCGTATTGCTTGCGCATCGGATGCGCTGGATAATTCAATGCTGTTCCGCAACCGGAAAAAGCAGGCGAGTATAACCATAGAAACCCTGCAAAGAATGGTAGAACAAGATGCGCCAACGGTTATAAGGTCACAGGATGATGCCCAAAATGCTTTACGGTTCTGCTCGGTCGATGATGATGATGTGGCTAAATTGCAGGTATTGGTTCAGAAAAAAGCGCTGACCAGCACTGGCGCTGGCTGGGGCAAGGTCTGTGTAGAAGATAAGAAATCGCAAATGTTCGCCAGGGGCATATATGCTGCGACTATTAAGTATTTAGACTGCGAAACCAGCAATCCACCTATAACTGACAAGGATTGCACAGAAAAAAGTTTAGATGCGGATGATTGTAAAGTTGCAAAAGAAAATCGGCAAAAAAATCTAGATGCTTGCAAAGTTCGCCGTAATAATGATATGAATGCCTGTAAAGATTCTAAAGGGTATTGGAACGACAATATATGCATTTGTGATGAAGACAGAGGATTCGAGCGTAATCGAAATTCTAATACATGTGTAGAGAAAAAATATGAATCTCGTGTATCCGGCGCACAAACGTTTAGATACAAGGGTGAAAAGGAATGCAGAGACTATTTGCTGCCCGGTGAAAAATGCGAATGGAGAATGCCTCTTGATGAATGGTGGCGCGTACCAATTTAATATAAACAAATGAAAAAATTATATTTGATCTTTGCTGTTTTCTCTTTGCTGTTTATCGGTGTGACCCATGCCGCGGATACCAGCTGTGAAGATGAAAGAAACGAGTATGTTAACCAACGCTTGGCATTATGCACTGTTCATGCGTATAACATCGGTAAAACATCAAATCCGACTGGTGCAGACGAAAAGCAGCTGATGCAAGACGTTGTCGCATTAAAGGCAACAATAACCACCCAGCAGATGAAAAAACAGTATGACTTTTTGGATACAACGTTGAAAAGATTCAAGGTTCAGCTGGAGAAAGCGGTTCTGATGGCCCAAGCGCAAACCCTGGGCGCGCCCGAAGGTGGAACTGTTGGCATGAGTGGCGGCGGCGGCGGTGGTTCCGGTGGCAGCAGTGCAACGTCAAAGAATAGAAATGTAGTAATTACGGGTGCTGAAGATTGCACTACGATGCTGGGGGGGATTTCCGATTCTCTGGCATGCCTTCGCAGAAACTATGCAAAGATATCGAGTGAAACAAGCGTAACAAATGCCAGAAAACAACTGGAAATAGATCTCAAGATATTCAGAGGTATTAGCGATAGTGAATTGGGAAAAGAGGGAACTGTTAACGACTGTGGAAAGCTTTCCAATATAAAAGAAATCAAAGATTGCCTTATTGTTTATAGTGGTTCTTTGACCAAAGAACTAACCAAGGCAAGTAAAGGAAGCAATTCTGGCGGCTTTGTATTTATACCAAGCGACAAATAACAATCACGTTGAATTAAGACACCGATTCGCGCTTGGCGCGATTTTTTCTTTTAATAAATTATTTAATAAAATCCCTGAAATGTAGCCCTATAATCTATTTGTAATTGAACTAATTGATTCTATTCAATCATTTCTAGTATAGGAATTCGTGCCCATCAATCATGTTGGGCAACAAGGAGAGAGAAAAATGTTTAACAATACAAAAAAGTTGAGTGCAGATTGCGAAGGAGTTAGGAAATTTAGGGATGCAGAACAATTATGGTTTTGGTTTTTATCTTGCCGACAAAAAGACGCCTTGATCGGACGTACACGCACATTGGTATGTAATCCTTATCCATGCGAAGCCATCGATGTCGAAACTTTGATTACAAGGCTGTTTTTGTCGGGAAAAATCAAAGCCGAACAATTAGAGGTTCTGAAAGAATTCGGAGATCGCAAGCGGACCCCAAATCAGCATATGTGGGCGGAAAATAAAAAGGCCTCGCTGTGGTCGGGCGCTATGCGTGAAATCACCGTCGCAGCCCGCGAAAAAAGATGGATAGAATAGGGGTGGATAATATCCGCCCCAGGGCGGGTAATACTATGGAGTAATTTTTATGATAATCATTGGATTCACGCATAGAACCAGCAAGATTTTACCCAGGCTTTTCTGCCGTCATTTTCGCCACTGTGCAGTGATATTAAAAGATAAAGAAAACAAGTATATTTTAATTCAAGCAGGGCTTGGCATACGCAAATTAATTGTTTTGCAAAAACGCGATTTAAAAATTCTGGAGCAATATGGGTGGGTGTTTGTAAAATTTCCAACTGCTGGTGCCTCATGCCCGATGCCTTATTCTACAACTTGCGTTGGTTTTGTAAAACGCACATTGGACATACGTGCACCATTTATATGGACACCGGATCAGTTGTATAGGTATTTGTTATTCTTCGTTCTTTGATTCAATCTGTAGCAATTGATTATCCAATGCTTTGCGTTCGGAATCTTTATATCCGACCTCTGCCGGTTCTGTATCAAGCTCTACAGTTTGCGTGGTTTCTTCGCTTTCGCCACGTCGTATTGGACGAATGGATTCTGGCGCTGATTGTACTGCCGGGTTTATAAGATTATCGTATAGCTGTTGGGCTTCCAGCATTCCGGTGATATCACGTTCCAGCAATTTATTTTCACCCGGTATAAACCAATCATGCAATTTCTTCGCCGTCAGCTGCATCACAGGCCGCGTGCGCGCCGTAGTTATATAGCTGGGCAATGCTGTATCCGAATAATACCACAAAAGGCCCCAATACACCGCGCCCATTACGACTATGCCGCGAATTATACCGAATACTATTCCAAAGGTATGATCGGTAACGCTTAACATGCTTTCTTGGATTCTATCGCGCAGTTTTTGATTAAACAGCCCGAATATTACCAGTATCACAAAGAACACTATGAAATAAGACGCAACCAGCGTGCCAATCGTAGATTCCGGCAGCTTAAACCAGCTTTGAAATAATCCATCCAGCAACGGCGATACAAAGCGTGCCGCAATTGCCGCAATAACCCAAGACAACGTCGCGACGGTTTCATATACTCCGCCGCGAATAGACGCCCACACGGTTGATACCAATATCAATCCGATATAAACGTAATCTAAAGTTGTCAGGTCAAACATGGCCGATTATTTTTTCTTTCTTTTTGTAAAGACCAGAACACCCACTGCCGCGACTACCAAGCCCAGCAAGATATACAGCATTGTCGAATTTCCTGTGCTTTTTGGTGCCGGCGCCAATTGTTCATCTGGCAGCTTTGCAGCTTCTTCTTCAACTACTGCTTCTTCCTGTGTGTCCGCTGCGCCCAATGCCCCGCGATAATCTACCGGTGTTGCTTCGCCGAAACCTTGGAAGCATTTATCGCCAATCACAACCAATGGAACATATCCGCCTTGAACACCGCAAGCCTTAATAGCATCCATAAACCTTTGTCTGTTGGCGGCCTCGGTCACATTGACTTCTTCCACTTTCAGATCTGTGTATTCTGCTTCCAAAACTTTATGCACAAAATCAAGCGCATGATGGCAATGCGGGCAAGATGGAGAATAGTAAAGCGTCATAGTACGCGCCGCCATTGCATTAGTTGCGAAGAGGGCAATGCCCGCGGATGTTAAAATTATTTTTGAAAATTTCATCTCTTTTCCTTCCTTTCTTTGGATGCGGAAAAGATAACAAAATAACCTGCGCCGCGCAAGTATGATTTTTTGTTTTATTTTTTATTTTTTTGTAGTATAAACCAGGTATGAAAAAAGTAATTCTGCTATTTGTCTTTTCAGCAATGGTCGCATTGACCGCTTGTGGGGTAAAGTCCGACTTGGAACATCCGAACGGCGCGAATTTTCCCAGAAACTATCCGGTAGAGTAAAAAAGGAGCCGCATTTGCGGCAATTTTTATGGTGTTGGCAGGGTTGGCGTGGGAACATTAACGATTCCGGTAAAATCTTTATTACCGGTAATTGGTTGGCTGGTGGCTACCGTCTGGTTTGTGCCTATAGTAACCATATTGTCATAAACAACCTTTGCCGAAGGGTATTCTATATGTGTGCCGGCTGTGCTGGCAGTAGCCATAGCGCCCATGGTTGTAACCTTGTTAGCTGTATATTCTACTCCTGTCAAACTCGATGTCGCAGTGGTTATTGCATCTTGAACCGCTTTTACAGAAGGGTATTTTGTGGTGCTGCCGAAATCAGATCCGCTCATATCCTGGGTGATATTGGCCACATCTTGCTTGCCGGCCAATGATTCATGCACAGCTTTACCCGTGGTTAAACCACCGGCGCTGGAAGTAATACCGGTACCTGCGTTAATAATTCCGACTTCGCCTGCAGTTTGAAATTTCCCGTCCCCATCAGAAGCCCAAAGCGCGACATTTCCCGCAGTTACGCCTGTCGCTTTGTCTTGCTTGCCAGAAATATCGACTGTTCCGCCAATAGAAGCCGCATCAATTGCCTCGTATACGGCTTTACCTGTGGTTAAACCAGTGGCGCCGGAAGTAATGCCAGAACCTGCGTTAATAATTCCAACTTCGCCTGCGGTTTGAAATTTTCCATTCCCATCCGAAGCCCAAGTTGCGACATTGCCCGCAGTCACGCCTGTCGTCTTGTCTTGCTTGTCAGCGAGGTCCGAAGCTATATTGTTTGTTATGTTTGTTGTAGCCGAAGTTATCGCGTTATAAACAGCCTTTGCCGAAGGGTATTGCGTATCTGTGCTGGATCCAGATATAGACGTTACTTTGTTGACTGTATATTCTACCCCAGAGATGCCTGATGTTGCAGAGGTTATCGCATTTTGAACTGCCGCAACTGATGGGTATTTTGTCGTGCTACCGAAATCGACATCCATATCCTGTGAAATGTTAGCTTTAAGCTGAAAACCGGAAAGATCCGGCTGATTATTTTCTAGATATTCAATTCGCAGATCCAGGGAATCATATTGATTTTGGGTAACATAGTTTGACATATCAAAATTAGACATGTCATTTGGAACTTTAATAGTAGATCCGGGATTTAAAGTATTAGCGGTTGATCCAAGATATTTGCTGATGGAAGAGCTTTGCGAAGTGCTGGCAGCACGTGCCACAGAACCACTGGGGGCAGCCGCCGTCTTGACAGTCCCAGAACGCGCAGGCGTCGATACATTTTTCGCCGCCGCCGGGGCGGGTACAGTCGAGCCACTAGTTTGTTTTACAGAAGCTGCCGCGTGTGCACCGCCAACAGCCGTCATACCCGCCACAAAGACGCAAAGAAACTTTTTCAAGATTCTCTCCCTTACTTGTCATAAAATTATATCATAAAATAGGAAAATAATAAAATAAAAATAGCCCATGATGCGTTTTTTAGCGCATCCCTAATGCATCCACTATGCACGCGGGAATGCATGCTTTTTTCGTACAGTCGGTTAAATCAAAATTTTCTGCGGAACTTCCGGCAACATACGCCTTGTTCCAGCATATTCCCGCGCAATAATCGTCGTCGTTATTGTAAAAATAAGTCTTGTCATAGAATTTAGTATCACAAGTGTTCAATACGCTGTTCCTGATGTAACCTGGCGCCGGAACGCAAGGGGTAACCGGGTTGTACACGAACATCTTATCAGTGCCGAATCCGCCGGATACAAGCACGAAGTTATTAAAGAAGTCGAATTTCTGTCTGCCCGAAAAAGCCCCAGGCAAGTTCATAGCGGTCCAGCCGTTATTCAGGGGATCATCAGAATAATATATTGTTTTCATGTTTGGTCCGCCTATGAAAAACTTATTGTCATAACAGCCTATCATATTAAACCCGGCAAAAAGGTGAGCGTCATTACAGCCGGAGAGAGCTGTCGTAGCAACCACCCGGTCCGGGTCATTTGGCAAGGCGACCGCTTGCCAAAATTCTCCTGTGGCATCTGTGGACAATGCCGCCGTAAGGCCCCCGTCAGGAACAACAAGAAATTTTCCATTGCAGAACCTAACAAATCGGTATCGCCCACGACCTTCAAGAATAGTTGTCATATCCGACCCATTCGCTAGATTTTGTAAATCACGCGCAGGTGTGAAATTCTGACCCGTACTTAAATCGGAGAATGGGAATCTGTATGCCAGCCCAGTTGGGAAGTTTGTACATCTTTGTGTAATCATCAAACAATATCCATTCGGGTCACAATCAAATAACTTTTCCCCACTGTGGGTATTCAAAGTTGTTTCTGTTACCTGGGATATTGTATAACTGGGCTCACCACTAGCAGTATAAGACATAAGTGCGATGTTTTTATTTTGGTAACCAAATACAGCAATCTGAGAACTAGAGATTTTTATATGCTCGGTCCATTTATCCGAGGAGTCAAAATATGCCGAAACGAAGTTGCCTGGCGTACCGCTCCTGTAATACTGGTATTGCTTGGTTCCTGTGGCGTCATGGGTCATTATCCAAATAGTATCCGTTGGTCCTTTGAGATTGGAAAAAGCCCATTGTCCATGCGGACCAAATGCTTGGTTTTTAAAATCCGACCAGCTAAGTCCATCCAAAGACATTTTTGTAGGATTGGAATATGGGAATGTAACAAACATATTCTCGTCATAAGAAGTATATCCCGAAATATTACACAGCATGGTCCACTTGTCATTTACGCAAGTCCTGGAGTCCGAATCATAAACAGTACCGTTCCCTGTCGCGCATACCGCCGCTGAAGCGCAATTGCCGTCAAATATTGGGACATGTGTAACCTCGTTATCTAAATCCAATAAACTGGGCGGATAATATTTTATTAAAGTATCAATACCCTGAATCGATGCGTTCGTATCAACAGCTTGTGTTGTAGAATAAACAGAATTTCCATAATAATCCGAAACTGGGCATCCATTAAGTATTTCGTTTGCAACATCAATGGACTTCAGCAAGTATTGCATATTAGCGGCCTGGGTAACAGACTGGCCAGATGCAACTGAAACGGATACATTATGCTTTGCATCGATATAATCGTGAATAAATTTAACATTAGCAATCGGACCACCAAAGGCATGCCCGACAAATAGGAAATTTAGCAATAAACCATGCATAATTTTCATGTCTTTTTATTATATATTAAAATGGAAAATTTATAAAATGAAAAGTTTGTATGTCAATAGTGTGTTTATATATTATTTCAGTTCGTCAAATATAAATAACGCGGCTTTCGCCGCGTTTCTTATATCCCAAGCAATTGCTGTTCTCCGCCGGCTTTTTCCCGTGCGATACGTTCTTGCGTTTCTTCTTCTTTCGCAATCTCGCGCACGCGGCGTACATAAGCACCTGTTCCAACCGGTATCAAGCGACCAACAATCAAGTTTTCGTTAATACCCGCCAGCTTGTCAACCGCGCCGTTAATTGCCGCATCCACCAAGATTTTAGTAGTCTGCTGGAACGAAGCATTTGATATAAACGAACGGCTGGTAAGCGATGCGCGTGTTAATCCAACCAGAATCTGGCTGGCTTCGGCCTTTCTACCATTGTCACGAATAACGCGAGCATTTTCTTCCTCGAAATCAACGCGGTCGACAACTTGTCCCATCAGGAAGCTTGTATCCCCGGGTTCGGAAATTTCAACGCGGCGTGTCATTTCGCGTATCAGAATTTCAATATGCTTATTATTGATAACCACACCCTGCAAGCGATACACTTGCTGGATTTGATTCACCATAAACGTTGCAAGCGCCTTTTGTCCCAAGATGCGCAATATATCATGCGCGACTGGGTCTCCGCTAACCAGCATATCGGCTTTCTTAACAATATCGCCGCTGCGTACCAATAATGCTTCGCCCTTTGGAATCAGATATTCCACCGGCGTTCCATCCGTTGGCATGATGCGAACGACAATTTTGTTTTTCCCGCCATCTTCGATTTCGATTTCGCCATCGATTTCTGCCAGTATCGCCGGATTCTTTGGCTGACGCACTTCCAACAGTTCGTTGATTCGCGGCAAGCCTGCGGTAATGTCATAAGTCTTTTTCGTGTTGATCGGAATACGAACCAAAATATCGCCGCTGCGTACCATCGCGCCATCCGATACATTCAAAACCGAATACATCGGCAGCAGATATTCCGCCAGCTTCTTTCCGCCCAGCGCCAAGACTTGTCCATTGTCGCCGACAAGCGAAACTTTTGGCTGCAACGGTTTTTTCGTTTGGTTTTTCCAGTTAAGTATTTTGCGCGAAACCATTCCGGTCAAAGGATCAATACTTTCTGTATAAGAAATATTTTCAATCATATCGCTAAGGTGAACTTTACCATCTTTTTCCGCGATAATCAGATTTGAGTACGCATCCCATTCCGCAATCTTAGTTCCTTTTTCAACCTTGGTTCCTTCTTTCACGATCAACCAAGAAGCATAGGGAAGTTTATCGCTGAACAAAGTGGCGCCTTTGGCGTCGACGATCGCGATTTTCGCATTGCGTGATACAACGATAGTCTTGCCCGCGCTGTTTATAACTGTATCCGAATCAATCAAGGAAATCGTTCCATCCATTGGCGCTTCGATAAAGTTGCTTCCGCCGCCCGCGGACGCAATTCCTCCGACGTGGAAGGTACGCAGCGTCAGCTGGGTTCCAGGTTCGCCAATCGACTGGCCGGCAATAACACCCACCGCTTCGCCGACATGCACCAGTGCATTGCGCGACAAATCCATACCATAGCATTTTGCGCAAAGACCGCTGGATTGGCAAGTCAGCACGCTGCGAATTTCAACGCTGCCGAGTCCGGAATCATTGATCTTTTTTGCATCTTGCTTTGTAATCAGCTCGCCAGTTTTTACAATCAATTCACCGGTCGAAGGATTGACTACGTCTTTCGCAGCAGTTCTTCCAACAACAACATCTCCCAAAGAAATGGACAAGACAGAACCATCGAATACCGGCTTTGCCGTGATGGATTCGCCTGTTCCGCAATCATGTTCGGTAATAAATGTATTCTGCGCAAGGCTGACCATACGACGCGTCAAGTAACCTGCATTCGCAGTTTTCAAAGCCGTGTCCGACATACCCTTACGCGCGCCGTGCGTCGATGTAAAGTATTCCGCCATCGACAGGCCTTCTTTAAAGTTCGAAATAATTGGAACTTCGATAATGCTGCCGTCCGGTTTCATCATCATTCCGCGCATACCCGCCAGCTGTTGAATCTGGGCCTTGGAACCGCGCGCACCGGATGCCTGCATCATTGAAATGCTGTTCCAGTTGTCTCCGTCGACTTTACGCAGGTTCGAGAATGCCAAATCCGCCAGCTTGTTCGTAACGCCATGCCACATATCGACGATCTTGTTGTATTTTTCTTTGCGCGAAATCAAACCGTTCTGGTACTGGGATTCGATTTCTTCCGCTTGTTCGGTTGCTTTTTCAACAATTTCTTGTTTTTCTTCCGGAATCTTAACATCGTCGAATCCAATGGAAATTCCAGATATGGCCGCTTGTTCAAACCCGGTGTTTTTCAATTGGTCCGCAAGCACAATCATGTCTTTATCGCCGCAACGTTCATAAGTTGTTGACAACAAGGCCTTGATTTTTCCAACAGGCATTTCTTGGTTTACCAAATCGAATGGCATATTTGGTTTTTTCGGCAGCAGTTCACTCAATATCATGCGTCCTGCGGTGGTCTTTACGGTCTGCGTGCCTTCGAATGCTTTATAGCGCGCAACGATTGGCGTATGCAGCGTAATAGTTTTGTTTTCCAGCGCCATTTTGATTTCGTCCATCGATGCAAAGCGCGGAGATTTATCAGTATGATCGCCATTAACCAGTGACAGATAGTAAATTCCCAAAACCATGTCTTGCGATGGCACAATCATTGGTTCCCCATTTGCAGGCAGCAAGACGTTATTTGTGGATAACATCAAGGTGCGTGCTTCCAATTGCGCTTCCAATGAAATCGGAACATAAACCGACATCTGGTCGCCGTCAAAGTCAGCGTTAAAGCCTTTGGTAACCAGCGGATGCAAACGAATTGCCTTGCCTTCGATCAAGACTGGTTCAAATGCTAACATAGACAATCTATGCAGCGACGGTGCGCGGTTTAACAGAACCGGATGCTGATGTATAACTTTTTCTAAAATTTCCCAAACAATATCTTCGCCGGCATCGACCATCTTGCGCGCGGTCTTCAGAGTATTTGCATAATCGCCCGCCAACAGACGCGCGAACACGAATGGCTTGAACAATTCCAAAGCCATGGACTTTGGCAATCCAACTTGATGCAATTTCAAAGTCGGTCCCGACACAATCACAGAACGACCAGAATAATCGACACGTTTACCAAGCATGTTCATACGGAAACGTCCTTGCTTACCCAGCAATGAATCAGACAAAGATTTCAGCTTGCGACGATTTTGGGACACCAGCGGACGATTTTTATGTCCGTTGTCGAACAATGCGTCAACCGCTTCCTGCAGCATTCTTTTTTCGTTGCGCACGATGATTTCCGGCGCGCGCAAATCCATCAATTTCTTTAAACGATTGTTACGAATAATCACACGACGATATAAATCATTAAGGTCTGATGCCGCGACATGTCCGGCTTCCAATGGAACGAGGGGACGCATATCCGGCGGAATAACTGGCAGAACATCCGGCAACATCCAAGCTGGTTCAGTCTTGGAATCCATAAACGCTTCGACCAATTTCAAATGTTTGATAATGCTTTTGCGTTTTGCTTCGGATTTAGTTTCTGATAATTCCTGACGCAGACGAGTGCGTTCGTCACCCATATCCATATTTGCAATAACTGCGCGAACGCCATCCGCACCAATTCCGACATGGAAAGCGCCGTCACCAAATTCTTCCAATGCTGCCTGGAATTCATCTTCGGAAATAACGTCAAAAAGTTTCAGCTTTGTTAAACCCGGTTCAGTTACGATATACGCGTCATAGTAAATAACCTGCTCTAACTTTTTCTGCGGCATATTGTTAAGCAAGGTCGCGATTTTTCCTTCGCGCATAAACCAAAAGTGAGAAACCGGTGTTGCCAATTTAATATGACCCATACGTTCGCGACGAACGGAACTGCTGCCGACTTCGACACCACAACGTTCGCAAACAACACCACGGAATTTTACGCGTTTGTATTTTCCGCATGCGCATTCATAGTCTTTCGACGGACCAAAAATCTGCTGGCAGAACAAACCGTCTGATTCCGGCTTTAACGAATGGTAGTTAATAGTCTCTGGCTTTTTAACCTCGCCATGGGACCAAGAAGAAATTTCTTCGGGCGATGCAATTTTAATCTGCAGCGCATCAAAGTGTTCCTTCGTTTCTATCTGACCAAAAATCTTTTGCAGCATATTTGTCATTCGTTTGCTCCTTGTTGTCGGATTCAGCTTTCAATTTTTAATTTTAATCAATCTTCTTTGGCATCATGGCCAGGCCCAGCCCGCGCAATTCACGCGTTAAGACATTAAATGCCTCTGGCGTACCGGTTTGGATGTCATAGCTTCCGCTGATGATCGTTTCGTACATTTTGTTTCTGCCCGCAATGTCGTCCGATTTCACCGTTAACATTTCTTTAATCAAGTGAGATGCGCCATGCGCTTCCAATGCCCAGACTTCCATTTCACCCAAACGCTGACCACCATTGTGTGCTTTACCAGACAGCGGCTGTTGCGTAACCAGTGAGTATGATCCGACAGAACGCGCGTGGATTTTTTCATCTACCAGGTGGTGCAGCTTTAGCATATGCATTACGCCGACTGTTACTTGACGCGCAAACTTTTCACCGGTCATACCGTCGTATAAAGTAAACTGTCCGCTTTCTGGAAGCTTCGCAAGCTTCAGCATCTTTTTAATATCATCAGGCATCGCGCCGTCGAATGTAGGTGTCGCCATGGATACTCCGCTGCGCAGTAAAGCCGCTTGGGCGCGAACATCCGTGTCCGTCATTTTTTCCAATGTGGCCGCGGTTTCTTTGCCATAGACTTTGCCAATCATCTGACGCAGGTCATCTGTTACTGCGCGACGTGCCTTTACTTCATCCAGGGCTTCGCCGATTTGCTTACCCAATTCACGCGCAGCCATACCAAGGTGAGTTTCCAAAATCTGGCCGATATTCATACGCGATGGCACACCCAACGGATTAAGAACGATATCAACCGGCGTTCCGTCTTCCATATGCGGCATGTCTTCGATTGGCACAACCTTTGAAACAATGCCTTTGTTCCCGTGGCGTCCCGCCATCTTGTCACCCGGTTGCAGTTTCATCTTATGGGCGATGTAAACTTTAACTTCTTTTAATACACCAGCGTTTAGAGAGTTACTTTCCGTCACGCGAGATATTTCACCATCAGCTTTTTCATTCAAGTTTTTCAGAACGATTACGTGTTGTTCGCGCAGCTCGTCAATTCTTGCCTGTTGCTCTTTACCACGTACAGAAATCTTTTTCATGTCACCAGGGCGGATTCCTTCAAAGACTTCCGCAGTCAGCTTTTTCCCAATGAATGGTTTTATGCTTCCCACGCCGCCTTCGATAACCAAGCCTTCAGCAGTCTGAAAAGCCTGCGTCGCAAAGCCGCGTTCCAAAATTGCAATTTCTTCTTCACGATCTTTGTTGATTTGTTCGATTTTTTGCAGCTCTATCATTTGTGTGCGTTCGTCTTTCTTCACTCCGTGTCTGGTCAGAACGTTAACGCCAATCACGACGCCTTCTTCATTCGGACCAACGCGCAAGGAAGTGTCTTTTACTGACAAAGCTTTTTCACCAAAGATGCTGCGCAGCAATGATTCTTCCGGTGTCAGCAGAGATTCTGATTTCGGCGAAACGCGTCCGACCAGAATATCGCCTTGCTTCACATGGGAACCGATATAGATAATTCCACTTTCGTCCAAGTTCTTCAGCGCTTCTTCACCAACATTCGGGATATCGCGTGTAAAGCTTTCCGGCCCCAATTGAGTATCGCGTGCTTTGAATTCTTTCTCTACGATTTTGATGCTGGTAAACACGTCATCGCGGGAAATCTTTTCAGAAATCACAATCGAATCTTCAAAGTTATATCCGCGCCAAGGCACAAACGCCACCAAAACATTCTTTCCCAATGCCAATTCGCCAAAGCTGGTACTGGAACCGTCCGCAATAATATCACCGACTTGAACGCGATCGCCAACTTTTACGAGGGGCTTTTGATGCACCAAGGTTTCCGAATTAGACTTTTGGAATTTTTCCAAGTTATAAATATCAACACCGGTAACGACATTGCGGCTGTTCATACTTTTCACCACAATGCGGTTTGCATCGACAGATTCGACAACGCCTGAATGCTTTGCAACTTTTACAGTGCGGCTGTCACGCGCGACTTCGCGTTCGATACCGGTACCGACCAGCGGCGCGTCAACGCGCATAAGCGGAATCGCTTGACGCTGCATGTTTGAACCCATCAACGCGCGATTCGCGTCGTCGTTTTCGATAAACGGGATAAGTCCCGGCGCAATAGATACAATCTGGCGCGGTGCAACGTCGATCAGGTCGATTTCTTCACGCGCAATCTTTACAGTTTCGCCATCTACGCGCGCAGTCACGACTTCTTCGGATAAAGCGCCTGATGGGGTCATTGCAGAGTTGCCTTGTGCGATTTTGTGTCCTGCTTCTTCATCAGCGGTCAGATAAACGATGTCTTCTGTAACCTTGCTGTTCTTCACAACATAGTATGGGGTTTCGATAAATCCATAAGGATTCACGCGAGCATATGACGCCAAGTGATTAATCAATCCGATGTTCGCGCCTTCGGGCGTGTGTATAGGGCAGAGTCTGCCGTAATGTGTCGGATGAACGTCGCGGACATCGATGCCTGCGCGGTCGCGATTTAATCCGCCTGGACCCATCGCGGAAATCAAACGCTTGTGCTCCAATTCCGCCAGCGGATTATAAGCATCCATAAACTGCGACAACTGGCTGGTGCCAAAGAATTCCGCAATTAACGCAGTCAGAGGTTTTACATTAATCACATCTTGCGGCTTTAAATTCGAAATGTTTGGCGATGCAAGGTGTTCGCGCACCAGTCTTTCAATACGTGCCATACCGATGCGAAACTGTTGTTCCAGCAATTCGCCGACAGTGCGCACGCGACGGTTGGACAAGTTATCGATGTCGTCGATAACATCCTTGTGGTCAATAATATCCGCCAAGGTTTTCAATACTGCCAGGAAATCACGCTTTGTCAGCAAACGGTCGTCTTCCGGTTTTTTCCCAGAATCCAAACGCAGTCTTTTATTCATTTTAAACCGACCGACCGCAGATAAATCATAATACGAAGAATCGAATCCTTGGTGTGCGAACAAAGCCGCCGCTGCTTCGACTGTCGGTCTTTCACCCGGACGAATGACATTATAGATTTCTATTAATGCTTCATCACGCGTTGCGGTTTTATCCGCGACCAATGTATTGCGCATATGCGCGCCATAGAACATATTATCAATAGAAATGATGGAAATATTTTTGACATTCAGTTTTTCGATATCCGCCAAAATTTCTTCAGAGACTTCAGCGCCGCTGGCAAACAGAACCTCACCATTTTGTTGGATAGCGTCAAACAAATATTCACCAACTATGGCATCCGCAGCGATAGAGAATTCCTTGCTCCCGGCCAACAGTTTTTCCCATTTTTTGGCGTTCATACGCTCGCCTTTGGTCGCAATCGGCTTATGAGATTTAGCATCCAACAGGTCATAGTTCAGGCGATAGTTGCCCAAGTCTTTAAAGTCTGCAGTCTTTCCATTCCAGAATTTTCCATCAAAGGTAAGAGAAATCTTCTTGTAGAATTCTGCTAAAATCTCGCTGTCACTCATTCCGCGAACTGCGGCTTTGCGTGGGTCGGCTTCGAATTTCTTTTCGTCTTCTTTTGTCGGCAGGCAGCGCAGCAATACAGTGGTCGGCACTTTGCGCTTGCGGTCGATACGCGCATAAATAACGCCCTTGGCTTCTTCAAAATCAATCCAAGACCCGCGTTCCGGAATAATACGCGCGGTGTAAGTCGCATTCGTTGCGTCCACAGTTTTTGCTTCTTTGGTAAGTCCAAAAACAACACCTTGCGCGCGATGCATCTGCGAAACAATCACACGTTCGACACCGGACGATACAAAAGTTCCACGTTCGGTCATCATTGGAACTTCGCCCATGAATATTTCTTGATCTTTGATATCGCGCAAAGTCTTTTTGCCGTTTTCCGCAATATCCCAAATGATTAATTTCAACTTTAATTTCAAACGAGTACTGTAAGTAAGATTACGCAGCATGCACTCTTTAACATTATACTGCGGTTTATCCAACGTGTATTCCACGAATTCAAGGTCGGCGACACCGGCATAATCTTTGATGGGAAACGCGGAACGAAAAACATTCTGTAAACCGATGTTTTTGCGTGCGCTGGGCGCGACATCTTCCTGCAGGAAATCCCGATAAGAATTATACTGAATTTCGACCAAATCACGCAGAGGCGTCTTTAACAAACTTTTTCCAAAATATTTTCTGAATTTATGGATGACAGCCATCTCAACACTCCGTTGTTAGCGGTTAGTAGTTTAGGGCTTTTCGCAGGTTTATCATCTCTGCAAGCGACACAACTTCTAATGCGCAGTAATTGAATTATTCAAGAATTGCATGTTTGCAATCCCAAAATAATCCGCAGTGCAGAAAAGCAGCCAGCATTTTTAACTGCTAACTGCGATTCTTTCACTGCTTATGGTTATTTCAGCTCCACCTTGGCGCCGGCTTCTTCCAGCTTTTTCTTCAAGGCTTCGGCTTCGTCTTTGGACAGGCCTTCTTTCACAACTTTCGGCGCAGATTCGACGAACGCTTTCGCCTCGCCCAGTCCCAGTCCGGTCGCGTCTTTTACAGCTTTGATAACGCCCAGCTTGTTCGCGCCTGCGTCAGCCAAGACCACATCGAATTCAGTCTTTTCTTCCGCTGCCGCTGCCGCCGGTCCTGCCGCAACCGCAACCGCCGCCGCTGCAGAAACACCCCAAGCTTCTTCCAAGGCCTTGGACAATTCAACAGCTTCTAAAACGCTTAATTTTGACAATTCTTCAACGATTTTTTTGATATCAGCCATTTTTGTTTCCTTTTGATTTTTAATTCTTTTTTCCGTATTCCCCAGAAACACGTGCAAGGCGCGATGCAGGTTCTACCAATATACGCGCGATTGTTCCGCGGATTTCCAGCAATGACGGAAGTTTGGACAATTGTTCTATCGCTTTTGCATCCAGCAAATCCGCATCCATTTTCCCACCGACAATAGATACCGTCGGATGAGTTTCGGCAAATTTAGCCAAAACCTTGGTCACCGCCAAACTGTCGGTCGCAATTGCGATTGCAGTTGGGCGCTGCATGAATTCGGACACACCTTCGAATGAGGTTCCGCGTACCGCCAGTTTGAACAAGCGGTTTTTGACGACCTTGAAGACCGAAGTAATCGGGGCCAGTTCGCGGCGCAAAGCTTCGAAATCTT
Source organism: Alphaproteobacteria bacterium (assembly GCA_009784275.1). Taxonomy (GTDB): domain Bacteria; phylum Pseudomonadota; class Alphaproteobacteria; order Rs-D84; family Rs-D84; genus WRCA01. Next base: position 33,665 of record WRCA01000007.1, read on the forward strand.
TCACGGTAATACCGTGATTTTCGATAACGAAAATTCCGTTAGCGTTTGCGATTGTAGCCTGCAAAGACGATATAAGCGATGATTTATCTTCTTTCTTCATCTGCTTTATCCTTTTGCTTTTGTTTATTTTCCGGTTTTTAAGGCCGGGGCTCCTTCGTGTCCCAAAAGAGCAGAACTCTTTTGTCTATGATGGGTTGTTTTTTGAGTATTTCTACCCCATCAGTCTCGGACAAGAATCTTTTTTATTTGTTTACGTTTCTCTGCTTTGTTACATAACCCTGCTCGCGAAAGCATACTGCTGTAATATATGCGTCAAATTGATTATCAAATACATCTGTAATTATATACTTTGGCTTACCTTGTATATATTTATATGGAAATTTTGCACTCCAACCAGCTCTTTTCCCAAATTCATCCACCATTGCACAAAGAACTATATGACCTAAAGGTTCAAATAACCCTTTGAGTTGCGGACCCCAATCAGGAGACTTGATTACACCCAAAACTTTCATAATTCAGCCTTTTGTATTTGTATCTCTCCTTTTCTCCTACAACAATTGGTTATATAGTAACCTTCAAGCCAGGTCCCTGTGTCGTGGACACAGAAATGCCCAGGATATACTGACCTTTGCTGGATGATGGTTTCACTTTTTTCAATTGGTCTATCAGTGCAACAGCATTTTCAACCAACTGTTCATTCTTGAATGACATCTTGCCAAGTCCAGCATGAATAATGCCTTTCTTTTCTGCGCGATATTCAATCTGGCCTGCTTTGGCGGTGGCAACTGCTTCAGCTATATTATTAGTAACCGTGCCAAGCTTTGGATTCGGCATCAAACCTTTTGGCCCCAAGACGCGGGCGACTTTTGACATTTTTGGCATCATATCCGGGGTTGCAATTACTCGGTCGAATTCCAAGAATCCGCCAGCAATCTTATCAATCAAATCTTCGCCACCGATAACTTCCGCACCAGCTTTTTTTGCTTCATCCGATTTATCAGCAGTAATAACTGCAACGCGAACTTTTTTGCCAGTACCATGCGGTAAGGACAGCATTCCGCGAATATTTTGGTCTGCTTTGGTTACATCGATACCCAAACGAACTGCGATTTCAAAAGCTTCGTCGAACTTCTTGCTGGTAAAGCTGCGCAAGACTTCAATCGCTTCGGCAATCGGATAAACTTTTTTGGAATCCAATGTTTCCCAAGTTTTAATTCTTTTTGTGGTCTTCATATCTTATTCCTCCACCTTTACGCCCATGGAACGGCATTGACCGGCGACAATCTTCGCAGCCGCATCAACGGTAGAGCAATTCAAATCAGGCATTTTTTCTTCGGCAATCTTACGAATTTCTGCCATAGACAGAGTTCCGACAAATTCGCGTCCCGGTTTTTTCGAACCGGACTTTAATTTTAATGCCTTTTTAATAAAGTATGACACCGGGGGCAGCTTCATAGTAAATTCAAAGCTGCGGTCCGTATAGACCGTGATAATCACAGGAATCGGCGTGCCGGCTTCCATGTCTTTGGTCGCATCATTAAACTGTTTGCAGAATTCGGCGATATTAACGCCATTCGCGCCCAAAATTGGGCCAATCGGAGGCGACGGATTCGCCTGTTTTGCGGGGGCAACCAGTTTTACTGTCCCCTTGTACTCTTTCTTTGCCATTTTATTCTCCTATTTAAGAGTTTGTGGTGCGAAGTGGCTGCTTCTACCACATTTTTTAATGAGAAACTTTTGCTTCTCTATTAAACTTTTTCTACCTGGCTGAAATCCAAGCCAACGCTGGTTTCACGCCCGAATACCAAAACAGTAACGGTCATCTTTTGCTTTACATTATCTACTTCAGCAACAATGCCATTAAAGTTCATAAATGGGCCGTCAATCACGCGGACTTCCTGACCGACTTCGTATACCGTTTCATCGGTAATGGTCGTGCCTTCTTCCATCTGACGCATCAGACGGCGGGCTTCTTCCTCGGTAATCGCCACAGGTTTTTGCTTTTGCCCCAGGAACATCACAACTTGCGGATGCAGCTTTACAAGCGAGAAAGTTTCATCCGTCATGTTCATTTGAACGACGATATACCCAGGAAAGAATTTCTTTTCAGACTTTACGCGTTTGCCGGCCTTGATTTCGGTTACTTCGCGGGTAGGGATCAAAATCTCGCCGAACATAGGGTTCAGTTTACGTGCATCGATCTGTTCACGCAATTCACGCGCAACTTTATCTTCGCATCCGGTATGAACATTGACGACGTACCAATTCATTCACGCAAACCTTATGTTTAGAATATCCAGCTTACCAACGCATTCAAAATACTATCGGTTATAAAAAAGAACAATGCCGCGATTCCTGAAAATATAAGGATCATAATCGTAGCGCGAACAACGGCGTCACGCGGTGGCCATACGATTTTGAACCATTCGGAACGGACTGCTTTTATGTATTCGATTAGTTTTTTCATGTGTTCAGTTTCATTTTTTTGGCAGGGGCAGTAGGAATCGAACCCACACCAAAGGTTTTGGAGACCTCTATTCTACCGTTGAACTATGCCCCTAAAACTCCCTTTTGTGCGGATTTCACCCCATTCTATCCGGTAATTAGCTCGCGCACGATACCATATTAAATCTAGAAATCAAGCGGAAAGTATTATAATAGCTTATCTTTTTTAAGGCAAGCAAAAAAACAAAGGCGAACCTTTTTACTTTCAACTTCTTACTTTCTACTTCTTTCCTCCGCCTTTATTTTTCCCTTGCGCCGCCTGCGAAAATTTTACTACAATCGCGCAAAGAAGGGAGATTTTCGCAGAAAATGGCCGTAATAGAACCACAAGTTTTAACTGCGCGCATGATGTCTTTTGTGTTTGCTGTCGCCTGTGCCACCGCCTTGGCGATGGTTTTGTCGTTGTCTAATATGTTTCCGTTGTCCAGAACCCAGGTTTTTCTGCTGAATACAAAACGTGTTGAAAACCAAATAATTGAAATCCGTCCGCTGCCCGTAAACGATAAAACTCTGAATGCGTACAAGGAAAGCTTTATCAAGGAATACATCCGGGCGCGCAATGAAATTGTCCCGGATGTCAGAATTATGCGGCTGAAATGGCGCAGCCCGGAAGGCTCCGTCTATCAGTGGTCCACGCGCGAAGTTTATGCGAGATTTACGAATACCTTGCTGTGGTCGGCGTTTATGAAGGATACTCCGGATCCATTGTTTTCGTGTCCTGTGGAGTTCCAACGGATAGAACCGCGGGGGAACGATAGATTCGCGGTAAATTTCAGATGGTTCTGTACTTCAGATAGTGCTGGACAGACCACGGCAAAAGATTTTACTATTGTAGTAGGATTGACTTCCGCACAAGAAGTAAAATGGGGTGCGAGGTTGGAAAATCCGCTGGGAATCCAAGTGTCGGAATACAAGGTGGAAGTCGGTGGCGGCGATCCGCTTGATTTCGTGCAGTAACGGATTTTATGAAATTGGAAGGAAAAGTTATGAAAAAATTATTTGTGCTCTGTGCTCTGTTCTCTGTGCTATGTGCGCCTGTGGCACGCGCCGATGATTTCGGCGTGCAGGATGCCTGGGATAATCCAGAGGCTAATATGTCTGCGGGCAGTATAAAGCCGGGATTCGCCCAGCTGACTTGGAGCCCCGGCGTGGTATTGCCAATAAAGCTGCGCAATGGAATGGTGACCATGGTGAATCTGCCGCCAGGGGAAGCCATAGAAGACGGTATGGTCGGCAATGATGGATTATTTGACTTTTCTCCGACACGCGGCGGCGGAACTTTCTTTTTAACACCAACGCCAACAAACCAAGGATCTGATACGAACCTTATTATCACCGGAAAATCTGGAAATAAATACTTGTTCTATCTGCGGTCCGAACCTTCGAATTCCAGCGAAATCACTTATTCCCAAGTTGATGTAGTTTTGGAAGGGCGCGGCAACCTGCCAAATGCGGGTGGTAATGGCGGCGGACAAACAACAAATGGCATGAATTCCATATTCAAAAAGGCATCGTCCAATAATTCTGTTATGGGTGTTGATGGCGAAGATTACGGCTGGATAAAAACTATGAAGATAGACCCCAGCGAATTCCGGTTCGATTTAGATATTTTCGTGCCGAATCCGGATGATTTTGTGATTGCGCCGGAGCGTGTGTGGCGCGATAGAATCTTTACCTATATCGACTTTGGTGACAAGGTTATCGCGATGACCCAGCGTCCAGTTGTGTCGATCTTGGTCGAAGGTGGCGAAAGCCCGGTCGGATTCCGCACGGATGGAGAAAATGGCAGACTGCTGATTGTCGAAGCAGTCGGTGATATGGTATTGCGTTCGGGACAGCGCATAGTATGCATTAAGAAACGCGCAAAACCGTTCTTGATTGCCGATACTGCCAGCGTGATGGCACTGGCCGAAGCAAATGTGATGCGCAGCATTAATTCTTCGCAGTCGCTGAATAATGTAGGATATGGCGGAATGCCGATGAATGCCGGACAAATGCAAATGATAGATTATGACATGCAGCCGGGCGGATTTGATCAGGGATTCCAGCCGCCAATGATGATGCAGGTGCCGATGCAGTATGGCGCGCCGCCATCGGGTGGCGGGGCCGGTACGCGTGGCGTAAATATGTTGCCGGCAGAGCGAAATACAGCAGGCGCATTTTTGCCCCAACCGGATATTCCGATTATCAGCTCTAACCAAGTGGGCGTTGCGGTGGAGTTAAAATCGGATACATCTGTAAAGGCTTTGAATGATTATTGGACTAAATTACTGAATAAGTTCAGCGGTGACGAAGGTCAAGGCTTGCTGACGCCGTATCGTAACATGGTATTTTTCGCGGTTGATGAACGCGGAGTGGGTGATCTGGGACAAAACGCGAGTAGCGCGCGTCTGTATCGTCTGCGTATCGGACCGATGCAGGATATAGATTCCGCACAAAAGCTGTGCGACCAGCTGACGAAATTCCAGGGCACCAGCTGTCATGTGGTAAGGGTTCAATAATTGTATGCAAAGCGTAACGACCACTATCAATGACGTAAAAAAATCCATGCCAAAGCATGTGCTGTGGTTGGTGCTTTTTGCGGCATTTTTGGTTGTGGTGATTCTGCTTGTTTTATTGTTGTCCAAGAAATCCCCAAAGGCGCCCGAAGCGCCGCCGATTGAATTAGCGCTGACAACTGACCCGACAGAAATTCAGTGGACGGATATTCCTATCGGCGAAAAGCAAACACAGCAAATAAAAATAACCGCCAACACGTTCGCAATGATTCCATCGGTGACATTGTCCGAGAAGATTGAAGGATTATCGATCACTACTACTTGTGTGAATATGGGCGAGATTGCGCCGGAAATTCCATGTTTGGCAGATTTGGCTTGGATACCGGAACATCAGCAGGATGTTAAAGGCATAAAGATACTGATAAAATATCATTTGGCTGATGCGGATGAAAAAATGTCAAAGATAATTGAACTTCCTGTTGCGCTGTCAACGAAAACGCCGGTGGCAAAGTCTGAACCCGAACCAGTAATCGAAC
>WRCA01000008.1 GCA_009784275.1 Alphaproteobacteria bacterium
AGCAAAAAATGCCAAATACAAAGCAAAAAAGGAAAGCAAAAAGCTATTAAAAACAGATTCAAGCCGATCTTAATATAAAACCTCTTCGGCAGTTTTTATTTTAATATTGTTATTATGGCAAGTATAATTCCGATTATTGATAGCGCTATAAGTATTCTGTTATGCTTCGCATTTTGTTTGGCTCGTTTGCGTGCTTCACGGTTTGCCAGAACAGGATGATAGAAACGGTCAAGGATATCATTATTGTCGTGCATTCATTTATTCCTATGAAATTCTTTTAGCGATAGACAAAAGTCTTTTCAAAGTAGTTTGCAGTTTGTCTTTATATTCATTCGTAGTAGAAAAGTTAAAACCACTTTTTGCTGCCATAGCGCTATTTGGCAAAGAGCTTGCTGGAATGTTAAATCGATGGTTGTCTAATAGTGAATTCGCTAATCCAAAACGCTGGTTGCGAACACCTAAAAACCAGAAGTCATCCTTGTCTTCGAATTCCATAGCATAATTGGTATAGTAAGCAGCATCTACTAACTTGAGAGTAGACAGCATATATTTATTCCATGCGTCAAAAAGATTCTGATTTATATAATCGCGACCAAGCAGATCTATACCTTTTTTGATTACCTCAAAAAGTTCATCTCTAGAATTATTATTATCAAAAACACTTCTAATCATTATTGACCTCCAACTTCTACTTGCGGTTCTGGATTTGCTTCAACTTGTTGTTTTGGGGTCGCTTCATCAAGTCTTTCGAATTCAGCTCTCGCTTTCTGCGCGTTTGTGTTGGCCGCATTTATTTTCTCTCTCTCATCTCTTTTTTCTTTTTCTTCAAGGAATAAACTGTAGAAGAGCAAAACTATCGTCAGAATCGCAATCGGCCCTGAAACAAACCAATAATTCAAAGAAAAACACAAAGATACTGCGCACAAAGCTAGCAAAAATATAGTTGAAAACGAGAATCCATCTGCTTTTGTTCTCTTAACAACTGAAAAGGCTATAGCTGTCACCAATAATGTAAATGAATACTCCAACAGTCCATTTTTAAATTGTCTTGCAAAAAATTCAATAACCTTACAGAAAGAATACGGGTCATTAGAATATCTAATTGGTTCAAATTCTTGCAATGACATAATTAACACTGGTATAAACCCCAGGCATATCAGAATAAGAAATTTCCACCAGCAGTTCTTTACAGATTCCCAGTCAATATTTTTAGAAAGATTTTTAAACATAACTTGTTACCATTTTTAGAGAAGAGTCAATTAAAATCAACCATTTTATTTATGTAAATCCGAGAGGATTAGATTATAAAGTCTTATTGGATAGTTTGCAAATTATTTTTATCTGAAAGTCCACAGAATCAACGGTGCTAGGATTGCCGTAGCCAGCCCGGATATGACAATCGATAGGCTGCTCATGGCGCCTTCGACCGGCCCCATTTCCAAGGCTTTCGCCGTTCCCATCGCATGGCTCGAATTTCCAATTGCCAGGCCTTTGGCAATCGGGCTGCGCAGCCCCAGCAGTCCTGTAACCTGTCGCCCGACCGCATTCCCCAATATTCCCGTTAATATCACCGCAAACACTGTAATTGCGGCCACTCCGCCCAGCTCTTTCGTAATCCCAATCGCAATCGCAGTGGTCACGGATATGGACGCCATAGAGCGCGTAATAATTGGCCCCAGGCCAAAAGCCCAGCACAGCAGGACAACCGTCGCAACGCTTACCGCGCAGCCAAAAGCAATAGACGCGATAATTGCCCACTTATACTTCCCCAACAGCTTGATTTGCTTGTACATAGGAACCGCAAAGCACACCGTCGCCGGGATAAGAAGGTACCCCAGGTATTTTGCCCCGACTTGATAGTCAGAATAGGGAATATCGAACAGCAGCAAGAAGCCAATAATACCCGCAGTAGTCAGCAACAGAGGCGTAGTTATCGCCACTTCCCATTTCTTGTTTATATACACTGCCAGCACATAAATGCCGACCGACAGCGCCAGGCCAAAGAATACGGAATGCGTCAGAAGCTCGGTCATTTTTTCCCCCTCCGTCGCACCGATGCGTCTTTAATTCGAACCATGACTTCCGCCAGCCATCCTGTGGACGCCATTGCCGCCAGGTAAGTTATCACAACCACCGCCAGCATCGCAGGCCAAACTTCTGCGATATCACCAAAGACTTCCAAAACTCCAACTGCAGGCGCTACGAATAAAATAGGCAGGATTACAAAAAACATATTCGCTATATTTTCAATTTGAGACTGCTTTACAATGCCGGTCAAAAGCGCAGTCAGCAACAGCAATAACCCCCAGATGCTGGATGGAATAGGTAAGGGCACGATGGCATAAACAGCCTCCCCCAGCAGCACAAATATCATCAGCAAAAGGAATTGCAGCAGGTATTTCAAAGCAGGCCCCTCTTATACCCCACCAATTCTGCGCCATCTATGGATAATGCCAGATTTACATTCAGCTTTGATGTTTTGAAATTTGCCACCCCATCCGCAGACGGATCATGAAAATAAAGTGTCTCGCCAATTATATCAGTTACGAAAATTCTGTGCAGTAATTGCGCTTGGGGCTTTTCCCCATAGATCAGCCAGCCATCGCACATCAGTTCCACAACATATCCATCCCGAAATAGTGCTTTGGCCATATCAAAATCTGGGGCGATATTTTGAAATTTGAAACTAGGATTTTTTAAAATGTCGCGAAGCTTTATTGTAGAGTCACGAAATTTATCGTTTGTTCTTTTAGAAAAAAATCTGACCACCCATCGTGCAGTTTTTTTTGCCCATTCCGGCGATCCTCCACGCGCCCAGGCATTATAGTCATTTTTGGAAAAGCATCGTATCTTGATGCTTTGGCTTAAACACCAATTCCAGAATTGCGGCTGGCCCAAAGTGCCGTGAGTAATTTCAAGAATGTCGGTCAATCCCAATGGGAATCCAAGCGCATTTGCCACCATAGTATAATTTGCGGACGCGCAGGAAGTTTCATTACACTGGGATACGCGTGGAATTTCATATTTCATAGCTTTTCCCCTTTTCCGGATTATAGTATGAGTTTTTATGAAAAGACAAGTAGATAAATCTTTGGCGAATATATACTTAGTAGACCTAATTATTATTGACAATAGTAAATAGATTTATATAATTATGCTATCATGACAAATTACGAAAAAGTTCGCGAACTTCACAAAAAATTCAATCTGCCGCTCGATCTAGGCATGTTGCCGGAAAGCCAGGCCGCGTTTAGGTTGTCGCTTATGGAAGGAGAATTTAACGAACTTAAAAAAGCGATAGCGGATAATGATCTGCTTAATATTTTAGAAGAAATAACCGATGTTTTATATTCGGTCTATGGAACGGCGGCTGAATATGGTTTTGATGTGGACGAAGCGTTTGCTCGTCTCCATGCAAGTAACATGTCAAAAGACCCGCCGCTGACACCAGGAGGCAAGTTGGTCAAAGGTCCAAATTTCAAGCCGAAAGATATGACTGATTTAGCTTGATGGGTCTGCTAGTTTACAATTGCCTAAATCTTGATTGACTTTCGGAAAAATATTGCTATAAAATGTCAGTCCACAAGAGATATCGAAATGATCTGACGTATGCCCCTTTTTATTTTTAAAATTATGTACCTAAACAAAGGGGTCGAATATGACTGATATCGAAATTGCAAATTCAACTATATTAAAACCAATTACAGAAATAGCAACAAAGCTGGGCATTGCCGCTGATGATATTATTTCTTATGGAAATTATAAGGCTAAAATCGCGGCGGATACTGTTCGCAAAGCGCGAAATGCGAAACGCGGAAAATTAATTCTGACCACTGCTATAAACCCAACCCCAATGGGCGAAGGAAAAACCACCGTGGCAATCGGCCTGGCGGACGGAATGGCACAGTTGGGCGCGAAAGTAGCGCTGGCACTGCGGGAACCTTCATTGGGGCCATGCTTTGGATTAAAAGGCGGCGCTGCGGGCGGCGGGCATTCTCAAGTCGCACCAATGGCAGATATAAATCTGCATTTTAATGGCGACTTGCATGCATTAACATCGGCGAATAATTTATTATGCGCGATGATCGATAATCATCTGCATTGGGGAAATAAGTTAGATTTGCAAAAAGTCTATATGACGCGTTGTCTTGACTTGAATGATCGTGCATTGCGCAGCATACATATCGGCAAAGGCAAAGTAAACGGGCCGGAACGTGATGATGGATTTATAATTACCGTAGCGACTGAATTGATGGCTATATTGTGCCTTGCACGCGATATATTCGAATTGCGTAAAATGTGCGGAGATATAATTATTGGAGAAAATTCAAATGGGGAATTTATCTGTGCGCGCGACTTAAAAGCAGATGGCGCAATGGCAGTTCTATTAAAAGACGCTATTCTGCCGAACCTGGTTCAAACGTTGGAAGGCACGCCTGCATTGGTTCATGGAGGACCATTTGCGAATATAGCACATGGGTGTAATTCAATTGTCGCAACTGAAACTGCACTTGGCTTGGCGGATTATGTAGTGACCGAGGCTGGATTTGGCGCAGATTTGGGCGCAGAGAAATTCTTTGATATAAAGTGTCGCAAGGCGGGCCTTTCGCCGGATGCAGTTGTTATAGTTGCAACAATGCGCGCGATAAAATATCATGGCGGGTTGGATAACTTGCGCGTCCATGTCGAGAATATGCAGATGTACGGAGTACCAGTTGTAATCGCATTGAATCGTGCATCTGAAACAACCGCAGAAGAAGAAAAACAAATATCAGAATTCGCGGCACAGATGAACGTAGAATTCGCGTTAATTAGTGCGTGGGAACTCGGCGGGGCAGGCGCAAAAGACTTGGCAGAAGAAGTAATTTCTGCCACGAATAAAAAATCAAAAATGCAATTGCTGTACGATGACGATATGCCTCTTCTGGAAAAAACACGCGTGATTGCGCAGAAAATTTATCGCGTGAAAGATATAATCCTATCTGAAACTGTCTTGGAAAAAGTAGCGCGCTTTGAAGTGGCGGGTTTTGGTAAGTTGCCGGTGTGTATCGCAAAAACACCATTGTCTTTATCGCATGATGCAAAGTTGCTTGGTGCGCCGCATGATTATGAATTTCCATTGCAAGATGCTTTTCTTTATTCAGGTGCAGGAATGGTGGTGTTAACAGCCGGCACTATTATGCGCATGCCGGGCTTGCCGGAACATCCCGCAGCAGAAAATATAGGCCTGGATGCTGATGGAGAAATCATCGGATTGTTTTAAAAATGCCGCATCCGCGGCATTTTTAGTATAAATTGCAAAAATACAATTATCCATATTGATGACCCAGGGCTTTAACTTTGCCCAAATACTGTATGCCTACCGCGCTTAACATTGATAAAGTTTCAGTTGAGGTGTCTTGATAACTTTTTGGATGAATGATTTCTTTTGTCGGAATATCGTGTGGCAGCTGAATGTATTCACATTTTTTGCATTTTTTGTAACCGCTTTCTTCCTTTATCTTTTCAATTTCAGCCGTTCCGGATATTCTATATTTTACAATATCGGCCATATCGCACGGCGATATTTCTTTATTGGGAAATATGAATGGCTTTATCCCCGTGGGATCATCAAGTTTGCATTGATGAACTTCATAAGTTATCCACAGTGGCGCGACTTTATCCGCAGGGATTTTCAATTTTTCCAAAAAGCGTTTTTTATCAAAAGTATCCTGAAAAACAGATGGTACATTGTTATGATTTTCACAAAACAAGGAATGTGTAAGCAAGTGGCTTAATTTATGATATTTGGCAAAACTCAACAGCATGCCGATATCTTGACTTTCTGCATATCCAAAGCCCATGTCATCGATGGGATGACCAGTCGTAACATCGCCAAACATCACACGATATTGAACCGGCGTATAGTCGTAGTTGTTTTTAATGGTTTTTATAACATCAGCAATAGTAATCATTATGTAATACCTTTTACCTACTGCTCTCCGTTTAAAAGAATAGCAAATGAACCTCAAATATCAAGTAAATTAATTATTTGTACAAAATTTGTAATGATTGGCTTTTAAGTGGCTATAAACGCCGTTGTATATGATTTGGCAATATGATACAATTCTTATCAGGGTAATTCCTACAAAGGAGAGAAAAATGGTAAACCTGAAAAAAATAAACGTAAAGAAGAAAGTAACTTCTGGGGCAAAGAAAATCGGTAAAAAAGTGCAACAAGCTGGGAAAACGGTCGGCAAAAAAGTAGAAAATGCCACAGAGAAGTTTGCATATAAAGTGGTTGAAACAAAAGACAAAGTAGAAAATAAAGCCAAGGCCGCGGTGCGCAAAACCGGAAAGGTCGCAAGCAAAGCGGGGTCAGCCATAGACAAAGCGGGAAAAACCGTCAGCAAGGTAGGGTCTACCATTAAAAATGCCGGCAATTACGCGCAAAGCGTGTATTGATTAGTCTTCACTGCGATGTATAAAACAAAAACCACCAGAAATGGTGGTTTTAATTTCAATGGTCGGGGCGACATGATTCGAACATGCGACATCTTGCTCCCAAAGCAAGCACTCTACCAGACTGAGCTACGCCCCGAAGTACGGCAGATTATAACATCACGAACAAAAAATGCAAATATTATTTAAGGATCCGGATGCTGGGGTCGCCAATATTCAGGTATTTCTGCGACAATTCTTCCACGTAGTCCGGGGAATGGTTTTGCAACAGAGTTATATGCTGTTCCACTAGTGCCAATTTCTTTTCTTCCGCCGCCAGTTGGGTTTGGGTTTTATCAAGGCGCCAAAAGTTCATCACAAATTTTTGAACTGTTACATCCCCAAAGAATATCCGAACAAACATGGCGCATGCAAATATAGCACAAACTACGCCGATTTTGCCGCGAAGTCCCCCTCGCCATCCACGCGCCATAAACTGCAATAATTCTTTGATTTTCTCTTTCATGCCGACTATTATACCACATAATGTTAAAACCGAGCCAAATTTTTGCGGCGCCCCTGGCGGGTATTACGGATAAGCCTTTTCGGCAGATTTTGCGTAAATGCGCCCCTGACGCCATGCTGATGACAGAGATGATTTCCTGTCATTCCTTGGTTGCGAGCGCGAAAAATTGCAAGCGAAATTTTGATGACTATGCCGATGAAAGTAACATAGGCGCACAGATTTTTGGCGCAGACCCCCGCCTTATGGCCGAGGCTGCAAAGATTCTGGAAGGCCAGGGCGCGACCTGGATCGATATTAATATGGGCTGTCCTGTGCCAAAGGTTGCGGCTCGGGCCGGCGCAGGGGCTTTTTTGATGCGCGACCACAGCTTGGCCGAACGTATAATTAAAGAAGTTGTTGGGGCGGTTAAAATCCCAGTCTCTATAAAAACCCGCCTTGGTTGGGACGATAAGCATCTGGATAGTATAAATCTGGTGCGTATTGCGGCGGATTCAGGCGTACAGTTCGCAACAGTGCATGGGCGTACGCGTGCGCAGGGTTATGCTGGTGCTGCGGATTGGCAAAAAATAGCCGATATAAAAAAACAGATGGCGAATTACCCAATTATATTTAATGGCGATATAAAAACCGCGGCGGATATCGCGGCTGTGGAAAAACTGGGTGCGAATGGCGTAATGATAGGCCGCGCTTTGTTGGGAAATCCTTGGCTGTTGGGGGAATTATGCAATTATAAATCACCGCTGGATCATTATAAATTAATCCAAGAACACTTTGATTTAATCTTGGAATATTACGGCGAAAGGGCAGGTGTTCCAATGTTCAGAAAGCATGCCGCATGGTATTCGAATGGTATGCAAGATTCGGCCGTCTTCAGAACAAAAGTAAACCAGATACAAACCGCCGCTGAAATGTCCCGTGCGATTAAAGAGTTTTTTAATCAATAAAATAAATCCGGCTTTCGCCGGATTTATTTTACCAAGTTTTCATATTCTTATTCGTCAGCTTTGTTATGACTTCCTTGTTGCTCCAGATTTCTGTGCCATTGCGAAGGTTAGTCAGAGACAAAGAAAATACATACTCAATTTTCTTCTTACCATTTACGATGAATTCTTGTTGCGAGATCCTCCCGAACAAGCTGACGTCAGCTGCGGAAACAGTCGCATTCTTCATGGTTGTCGACTTGTCCATGATCGCAGAGTTATTCAAATCGCGCGAAGACGCAACAGATGTGTTTTCGTTCAAGTTAGTCACGGTGACTTTGCCGCTGCGGCGCAATTCGCGCTTCATATAGTCGGTAAGGTCGGCGGTGTTAATCCGCTGCATCGTGTCGTTTCTGACTTCTGCAACTTCCATCAGGTATGTTTTATTTCCTGAAAGCTCATGCATCAGCATATCATCGATCATCAATTTCGCGGCATTTTCAAAGTCATTGTTAGACAGTTTTGCTGTTACCAATTCCGCGGATTCTGCGCTCGACAGATTTTGAGTTTCGGGGCTGCATCCGCCAACTGCGACCAATGCTGCTAAAATTAAAAGTGTTTTTTTCATCATGTTGTTTCTCCTTTTTTATTGTTCTATAGGGCGACCGGAAATAAATACCCGGTAGTTTTTCGCGCTTGCGTTCGGCGCAATAGCAGTCCAGTTAAATGGTTGCTCTGCACGTAACCTTGCCTCGGTTGATTTTGATGTGGTTGCTTTTATTGGTGCGCCGTTTTCATCATACCACAAGACTCTGTAATAAACAGTGGTATCCGAGGATGCCACGCCTGTGATATTTACAACTTTGAAGTTGTCAGATTCACGAATGTGGTCGTTTGCGAAAACTTCGGAAATATAATAAGTATCCGAAGTAATGTGGAACTTCGTCTTGTCGTATTCTGTTGCACAAGCGGTCAGCGCAACGATAGAAAGCGCCATTATGAGTTTTTTCATCTTTTTTCTCCTTTAATTTAGTTTTCCTATTATGACAGCGGGCGTTGAATTCTGGGTCAGAATTCGAACGAATACTATCGCATTTCTTGCCTCGGTTGGGATTTTAACATTTCCAACGTTGCTAATTTTTACTTCGCGGCTTTGCGGCATTTCTATTCGGGCAACCTGAATTTCCGCTGGCAAGCTGTCCCAAGATCGCAAGTCCCAATTTTTTCTTACGCTCATGATTGCTTTTGTTGCCAGGTATCCGCCCATCATGAACAAGCCTGGTGCATTGCGATTTTTATTCGCCGCAACGGCCGAACCGACAATTACGCCGCCCGCCGCCGCAAGTTTTCCGACTTCGAATACTACCGATGAGATTATATGCTCTGTTCTATATTTTATCAAGTCCGTTTTGACGATGCTGTCGACATCAGCCAAGAATTCCGTTTTTATTCCATCAATTTCAAGATAAGGCAGCGCAACTGTCCCGCGCGCTTGGTCGGGAACTGTTAAGTTTATGTTCCATGCCTGCAATGCGCGCGGTGCCATATAATGCTCGTAAAGGCGTCCTACGATTCCATTTTCAAAAACAATCCATACATGTTCTTTTTTACTGCGTATGGCATCCATATCAGTTCTAACGAATTTGTTATCTGGTGCGAATGTCGCCACCCTGCGTAAGAAATTTTCCGCATTTGAAAAATCTCTGCTGGCAACACCGTCATAAATCGCAGATAGCCAAGTAGTATACGGATTAACATAATCGCGCATAGCCAGAACTTGACTGCCCATATCCATTTCTGCGTTGATTTCGTTCACAATTTCATTCAGTCCGGGCATGCCTGGGATTTTGCGCGCGGATTTTTTAAATTCTTCCTGTTGTTTTGCAATATCGGCGCTGTTTTCTTGAACAATCTGGGTCTGCAAAGCATATGCCCGTCTGAAGCTTTGGGCGGCAAAATCTCCGCCGCCTGCCATAAAGCCGACCCCCTGATAAGTCTTCAGCATTACTTTTTCATAATCTTTCACAACATAGTTAGATTCGGTATCCATGGCGGTTTCCGCAGCATCAAAGCATTCAACGCTTTGCACGGGGTGATCTTTCCACAGTTGATCTGTCCCGCATTCCAAGCCTTGCAGATAAGGGCTTTTTGTGGCGCAAGCAGTAAGGACAAACACAAAAAGTAAAGAAAATTTCCTTTCCATAACGGGCACAATATCATAAAAAAAAATTTGTTGCAACTGCGCAAGTTCGGCTCTATCATAGCCGCAGAAACAAAGGAATAAAATGTCGGACAAGATAGAAAAAATGACTGCAGCACAGATGCTGCATAAGGCGCGCACCACTGGTCGTCGCAAGCGTGAATTGCAAACCATTGCAAAGCAGCTGTGTATAAAGGAAGAGTTCTTGGCGGCGCTGGAATCCGGCGAATATGACAAGATTCCTGAATCAGTTTATATTTTGGGCTTTGCCCGTAATTATGCGATAGAACTGGAACTTGATCCTAAAGTTATCATCGCAAAAATAAAGACAGAGATGAATATTCTTGCCGATGAAGATGTAGTTATTGAAAAACCGACTAAAACAGCATTGCCGGACCAGAAAAAAGTGGTTGTCGAAGCAGCAGGAAAGGCAAGCGCCTTTCTGACCAGAAATTGGAAATGGATTTCCACTATTGCCGCGTCTGTGATTGCGATTGCGTTGGCGATCTGGGGTATTTCAGCATTGGTGGCACACCGCGGCGCGCTGAACAACGCATCAAATGAAATAGCGTTAAATTTGCCTAAATTTAGTCTGGCGGTCAAGGAAGAGTTCGGTGTTGAAAACCGTGCCACAGCGAGCGTAGTTTTGCAAGCCACACAAGAATCTTGGGTAAAGATCGAGGATGCCCAGGGTGAAACTATGTTCAGCCGAGTATTGGTTCCAGGTGATGTGTATTATGTCCCGAACGGCAATGTCAAAGGGACATTTGGCAATGCGGGCGGACTTGACGTCTGGGTAGATGGCCAGCCTGCGCCGAAACTGGGGGCAAACCATACGCGGAAATCGGGCGTGGTTATGACCGCAGAAGCATTGATGCCGGGCAATTAGGCTCTTGAAAATTCATACCTCCGCACTATAACTTTGAAGTTATGAACACTATTAAAATTCGCGGAGCGCGCGAGAATAATCTTAAAAATATCGACCTGGACATACCAAAGAATAAATTGGTGGTCTTTACCGGCGTTTCCGGCAGTGGGAAATCGTCACTGGCGTTTAATACTATTTATGCTGAAGGCCAGCGCCGTTATGTAGAATCTCTTTCCAGTTACGCACGGCAGTTTTTGGACATGCAGAAAAAGCCTGATGTGGATTTTATCGAGGGCCTTTCACCTGCGATTTCTATTGAGCAAAAAACGACCAGCAAAAATCCGCGAAGCACAGTTGGAACCGTCACGGAAATTTACGATTATTTCAGATTGCTTTGGGCGCGCATCGGTGTGCCTCATTCCCCTGTAACAGGATTACCCATCAAATCTCAAACCATACCCGAAATGGTCGAATGGACTTTAAAGTTGCCGGCGAATACAAAGCTCTTCGTAATGGCGCCATTGGTTCGTGATCGCAAGGGTGAATACAGGAAAGAAATCGCATTTTTGATAAAGCAAGGATATCAGCGCGCGGTCATTGACGGCGAAGTTGTTGATTTACATGATGCACCTGCATTAGATAAAAACAAAAAGCATAATATTTTTGTAATTGTCGATCGTTTGCAGTTACCAGCAGATAAGAAAGACGAAGAGTTCATATCAAGATTATCTGCATCATTCGAATCATCCTTGCAGCTTGTTCCCGGCAGCGTCCTTGTACGCCGTCTGGATACTAATGAAGATATCCTTTATTCTCAAAATTACGCATGCCCGGTCAGCGGATTTACAGTCCCAAAGGTAGAACCGCGACTGTTTTCGTTTAATGCGCCGGTAGGCGCATGCAATGCTTGCGATGGTCTGGGCGTGCAAATGTCCATGTCGCCGGACTTGGTTGTGCCGGATACATCAAAAAGCATCCGCGAAGGCGCAATCGCACCTTGGTCGCGTGGCGGAATGTTAAGCCAGTATGACCATTTGTTAGAGGCGATTTCGCATGCTTATAAAATTCCATTATCAAAACCATGGCATAATTTGACGGAAGAGCAGCAAAATCTGATACTCTATGGTAACGGTGAAGAAGCAATTCATATAAACTGGAATGGGTTTGAGTATGACAAACCTTACGAAGGGGTAATCCCGAATATTCAACGCCGTTGGCGGGAATCCGAATCTAATTATGTCAGGGAAGAGCTGGGGAAGTACCTGATGGAAAAGCCGTGCCTTGCATGCCATGGTAAGCGATTGAATATCCAAGCATTGTCTGTAAAAATAAATGGATTCGATATCGCGGATGCGACAGAACTGTCGGTTTCCAAGGCTTTAAAATGGTTTCGTGATTTGCCAAAGCATTTGACGCAGAAAGAAAATGAAATTGCAAAAATTATTTTAAAGGAAATAATAGAGCGCTTGGAATTTTTAGAAAATGTGGGACTTGGATATCTTACGCTTAATCGTAAAGCAGGAACATTGTCTGGCGGCGAAGCGCAGCGTATCCGTCTAGCTTCACAAATCGGCAGCGGGCTTTCCGGTGTGCTATATGTCTTGGATGAGCCCAGCATCGGCCTGCATCAAAGCGATAATGATAAATTGTTGGATACGTTGAAAGCTCTGCGTGATAAAGATAATACCGTGATAGTGGTAGAGCATGATGAAGATGCAATGCGCGCGGCGGATTATTTGGTCGATATTGGTCGCAATGCCGGTGTTCATGGTGGAAATATTGTGGTTGCGGGCACGCCAGAGCAGGTTATAAAAAATAAAAATTCTTTAACCGCCGAATACCTTTCGGGTAAGAAAAAAATCGAGGTGCCAAAAAAACGTCGCCCAGGAAATGGTGAAAAAATCGTAATAAAAGGTGCGCGTGAAAATAACCTTAAAAACATTAATGTAGAAATTCCATTGGGAAAATTTGTTACTTTAACGGGGGTGTCGGGCAGTGGTAAATCGACGCTATTGATTGATACTTTATATCCGTCTTTGATGCGCGTGCTTTATAATTCCAAAACTTCGCCGGGCTCGCATGACACTATAAAGGGAATGGAAAATATCGATAAAGTCGTGGATATCGACCAGTCGCCAATAGGGCGCACTCCGCGCAGTAATCCGGCAACTTACACAGGGGTATTTACAAATATCCGCGAGTTCTTTGCAGAACTACCGGAATCGAAAACTCGCGGCTATGGCCCCGGCAGATTTTCGTTTAATGTAAAAGGCGGTCGTTGCGAAGCTTGCCAAGGCGACGGCGCAATAAAAATAGAAATGAACTTCCTTGCGGACGTTTACGTAGAATGCGACAAGTGCCGCGGACAAAGATATAACGATGAAACCTTGGCTGTAAAATACAAAGGCAAATCGATTGCGGATGTTTTGAATATGACGGTCGAAGAAGCATATAGATTTTTTATCAATGTTCCATCGATTAAAAATAAATTGGAATTGTTAAAACGCGTGGGATTAGATTATATCAAACTTGGTCAAAGCAGTCTGGAACTTTCTGGTGGCGAAGCGCAGCGCATAAAATTATCGAAAGAATTGTCCGCGCGCAGCACAGGCCGAACCCTTTATATTCTTGATGAGCCGACAACAGGGTTGCACTTCGAAGATATAAAAATGCTGCTGAATGTATTGCAGGAACTTGTAGATGCCGGCAATACGGTAATCGTAATAGAACATAATCTGGAAGTAATCAAAACGGCGGACTGGGTAATAGACCTGGGGCCGGGCGGCGGAGATTCCGGCGGTAGTGTAATCGCATCCGGCACCCCGGAAGACATTGCCAGAAATAAAGATTCTGTTACTGGAAAATATCTAAAAAAGCATTTGAAGTAATTATTTGCAATTCAACTGTTGCAGAATTTCTATCGGGAAAAGAGGAAATTGCCCTTTGTGTTTTTGTATATAGTCTTGTAAAGCTTCTTCTGCATGGAGTTTTTCAACTTCTTCATAAAATTTTGTCATCCGCTCTTTATAAATACAGACAGATTCTGATGGGCATGTATTGCAATTATAAAAATCCATATCTGGCCGTAGACCATAATTTAACATTCGCGCGAGTGTTCCAACAGCGTTAAGAACATCAGTGCCGGATGTTAATTTTTCAGGCTTCTTTTTGCTTACTTTTCCGGTTGGTGTGCGATTAGACGTAAGCTTTTTAATAATCCCGTCAATTTTATCCGAATTACATTTAAAAGCGCACACTATCGTCTTGTGTGGAATATGTATATCATTCGGTTCGCATTTACAGCTTTGTGAAATTATATTCGCCAATAGTTTAAAGACAGTTTTCTTTAAAAGATTATATTTTTCAGGATCTTGTTCATAAACTTTTTCATAAGATATTATATCAAGGAATGCGCCGTTATAGCCTGTGATATTGCCCAAATATATTTTATTTTTTGGATTATGTTCGAAATACCATGTGTTGTCTATTCCTTGAATTTTATAGCCATACTTTTGTCCTATCATCCATTTGTATGGATGTGGGGTCTCGAAATCTTCCGAGTTTTTCAAAAAGAATTTTTGGCTGCCGATTTTATAATGCAGCTGCGAACCATCAAATTTAAACAAGGATTTTATTTCACCGGTTTGCTTGTCTACAAACCATGGATCTATCGACATATCAGCAAATAAATTTTTACCTTTGTGTATAAATTCTAATTCATTATACAAAAGAAATTTACTGCGATCTTCGGCATCGAATAGCTTATAGAAAGTCGGTGTGTCGAACGGATGTAAAACCCCATAATTTTCAGATTTATATAGGAAATATTTTTGATTGTCTTGGCTGTTTTTAAATAACAAGGCGCCATCTTCTGCCCATGTTTCTAGGTAGAAAACATTTCCATAAAGCGGGATAGGATTCTTATCTTTCAGAACATCTTCCCCATCTACTATAAACATATATGGATGTGGCTTTATATCTTCATCAGTTACGAATAGATCGTCAGGGGCAGGTACCGGATTATCTATAAAAAAGGGTGTATCATCATCCTCTAAAAAAGGTGCGCTATCTTCACGCAAGGCGCTGATTGGCACAGGGGCGACATTATTTTCCCAAAAAATTGCGTCGTCTTCATACATGATACAAAATGCTACTATAAAATCTCTTTTTGTCAAGATATAAGCTTATTGAGTTGAATTTCTTGAAAACTTGTGTAAAATCCCTAGACAAGGGGATTTTTATGTTTGATACATTAACGCGCAGATTAAGCACTACTTTTGCAAAATTAACCGGTCGGACAAAGCTGACTGCCGATATGTTGGATGATGCCCTCGGCGAAATTCGCGTTGCGCTGCTGGAGGCTGATGTTGCGTTACCAGTCGTTAAAAAAATCATCGCTGATGTAAAAGAAAAATCTATCGGCGAAAAAATCACAGACAATGTCCGCCCGGCAGAGCAGGTTGCAAAAATTGTCTATGATGAATTGATAGAAATTCTGGGCGGGGATAATCCACAAAGCGCAACCCCGCAAATCATTATGCTGGTTGGTTTGCAAGGAACCGGAAAAACAACTACGGCGGGAAAGCTTGCGCTGCATTATAAAAAGCAAGGCAAGTCCGTCTTGCTGGTTTCCACCGATATTTATCGCCCCAGTGCGCGCGAATAGCTGGAAATGCTGGCAAAACAAACCGGTGTTGATTCTGTATCGATAATTGAAAATGAAAAACCAATTGATATTGCTAAACGCGCATTAAAAGAAAATAAAAATGATATTCTAATTATTGATACTGCTGGTCGCTTGCAGATTGACGAAGCCCTTATGGAAGAATTGCGCCGGCTTAAAAGCATATTGAATCCCGATGAAATTCTGTTGACCGTTGATGCAATGGCGGGACAAGAATCCCTGAATGTTGCGCGCACTTTTAATGAAGCCGTAGGAATTACCGGACTGGTGATGACCCGTGCGGATGGCGACGCACGCGGTGGTGCGGTGTTAAGCATGAAAGTCGAAACTGGCGCGCCAGTTTTATGGGTTGGCACTGGCGAAAAACTGGATGCTTTGCAACAATTTCATGCGGATCGTGTAGCATCGCAAATCTTGGGCATGGGCGATGTGGTGTCTTTGGTTGAAAAAGCCCAGGAACACATCAGTGAAAAAGATGCTGAAAACATGATGACAAAAATGTTCAGCGGCAATTTTGACTTGAATGATATGATGAACCAGATAAAACAGATCAAGAAAATGGGCTCTATTGGCGGTTTGTTGAAACTGATCCCAGGAATGTCGCAGATGGCGGGCGCATTAAAAGACAAAGCAACAGACAGCGCGATAAACCGGCAGCTGGCGATATTGCAGTCTATGACGCCGAAAGAGCGTAGCAACCCAGAAATAATCTTTGCCGCACGGAAACAGCGTATTGCCACCGGTTCAGGCACGACTGTAAAAGAAGTAGAGCAATTATTGAAAAATTATGATAAGATGCGGTCCCAAATGAAACAATTATCCTCGTTTGGATCACCATCACAACTTATGGAGATGATGAAGAAACAAGAGTAGAAGAAAGGGGAGGGAGAATAATATGGGTTTTATTAGTCGGAAATGGGATGAATTTGTAATTAATAATATATTGGATGTAAGACCGCCATATCCAAACAAGCAAAAGGTTTGCGGTACCGATGATGCAATTAACAAGTTGGTTGTGGAATACGAACTTCCCGGCCTGGGTTGGACCGAAAAACATTTTGATTTAAATGATGAAACAGGGGCCAGAGGATTTTTTAATGATGCCCAAGATGTGATAAAAAAACGTAATGGAAACAAAACGCAAGATAAAAAAGGAAAACCCGAAACTGATAATAAGAAATCAAATGAACTCAAAGTAGTCGATGCTAAATTTCTAGGTAATAATAAGGTAAAAATTATCTATGAGGATGGCACAGCTCAAGAAGTGCCGTTCTTCGATGATGCGGCTACTGCGATGCGCTATTACGACAAATATAGAAAGAAACAAAAATAGAGAGAATGTTAAAGCCAAAAGGAAAAATGAATGTCTTTTACGACAAAAATAAAACATTGGTTTATTCTACGGGGTTATGGAATCGTGTCAGAATCTCAATCTAAAATAAAATCCATAGAAAAGCCATATAAACATATGCGGTCAAACAGTCAACAAGTATGGTCTGTAAAGTATTGCAATTCATTAGTTGGGGGCAATACAGTTTATGACTTCAAGAGAAAACGTGGTGCAAATCTGTTTTATAATATAAATAAAAATAGAATCGGCAGACCTATTATGTTCTTATTCTCTAAAAGGGTATTATAACACATGCGTATAGAAAACAAAAAAATCGCATCGAAAAAATCAAGCGTTGCATGGCTGCAGCGCCAGGCCAAGGATCCTTATGTCGCGCGTGCGCAAAAGGAAGGATATCGTGCGCGTGCTGTTTATAAACTTGTTGAGATAAATGAAAAATTTAAGTTCCTGCATGATAAACAAATAGTGGTGGATCTTGGTGCGGCGCCCGGTTCTTGGTCGCAATACATTGCGCGGGAATTTCCGCATTCTCACGTTATCGCGATGGATTTGCTGGAAATAAAACCAATTCCGAATGTGGAGTTTTATAAGGGTGATTTTACCACGGATGAAGCATTAGAGTGGCTGAATGAAAAAATAGCCGGCAAACATGTTGATGTTGTGTTAAGCGACATGGCGCCGAATACAACAGGGCATCAGAAAACAGACCATTTGCGTCAGATGACCTTGTTGGAATACGCTTGGGACTTTGCAAAGCAGACATTAAAACCAGGTGGAACTTTTGTCGCGAAATCTTTTACTGGCGGCACTACGAATGAATTGCTGATAGATATAAAAAGATCATTTGAATCGGTACATCACATTAAGCCAACCGCCAGTCGCAAAGACAGTGTGGAAATGTTTATTGTCGGATTGGGTTTTAAAAAGTTATAAGGGACTCTTATATTTTTTATTATTAACTATGCCTATTATTTCAGAGTCTCTTTTATATTCATCAAGTTCATTTAATGATTGCGCCTGTGTTTTTATTCTTTCTATAAAGCTGCCCAATTTCTTTTCCGCATATGCTAATGACGATGCTATTAAATCAGCTTGCTCTTCCTGATTCAATAAATCAAATAGGCTTACATCTTGGTATGTAAAGGCATGTCTGACATAACGCGCAAATAATTCATAATTAAATTCGGACTTTTGAATATTATCTGCATATTTTGAAAATACATTGTTCTTGTGTGCGGTTCTGTAATTCAGCTTAACAGAAGCATACGTATTCTTTTTGAATTGCGATTTATACGTTCCGCCTCCAATAAACAGCGTATCAATCCATGCTTTGGAAATTTTGAACTTTAACCTGCGCGGCGTAATTTTTTTAGCATCTTTTATGCCTTGGATAATCGCTGCGCTTAATTCGTCTATGGCCAGAAATGCAGCTTGTTCTATAAGATTCAAAGGTGCGGGATCATATGGGGCCTCGAATTTTTCAACCTGTCGAAGCGCTTTTTCATTATGCCAATGTTGAAGTTCGTGCCGCAAGCTGGCTTTTTTACCACCAAGAATCAATTTATATAAAACCCCCAATGGATTGAGGGCTGAAAGATAATGTATCTCGATTTTATTTGTAATCGAATTGTGGGTTGAGATATTAAACATATGAGATATTGCAGAATAATATTTCTTGTAAATTATCCTGGGGGCTGGAATATCATCGACAATTAATCCCCCCGCCGAATTTGTCAACAAATGAGGCAAAGCATTGTCATAATGGAGTTTATATAGTTTTTTATCGAACTTCATTTTAAACTCTCTGCCGCGGTGCGTGCTAATTCATCTGCACGCTCGTTCATGCATTCTCCGCAATGTCCGCGCACCCAAACCCAGTGAATTTCTTTTTCTGCGGCGCGTTCATCCAAGGCCTGCCACAGGTCTTGATTTTTTACAGGCTTTTTATCGGCGGTTTTCCAACCGTTTTTCTTCCAGTTTTTCAACCAGGATTGCATTCCGTTCTTTACATATTGGCTGTCGGTATGAATTTCTATCTTTGGGTTATTTATCGCGGTCAGCGCGCGCAATACGGCCATCAATTCCATACGGTTATTTGTGGTGTTATTTTCGCCTCCAGACCGTTCGACCGTCTGCGTTCCATCGCTGGCAATAAAAGCCCAACCGCCTGGTCCGGGATTTCCCAAACAAGAACCATCTGTCCATATTTTAATCATTGCAATCCTGAATCTTTGTTCTTATAATTCTATCACAAGAGAATGAAATTCACAAACGAACAACTTATGTACATGTCAAACGCGGCACGCAGCGGCGGTCTGCGCGCCATTCGCGCGGCAAAGTCCGGACATGTTGGAATCGCATTGGGCGCGGCGGATATTATGACCGCAATTTACGCGAATCATCTGGATATACCGCGCGATCGATTTGTATTGTCTGCGGGACATGGCAGCGCATTATTGTATTCTGTATTAAAGCTTCGTGGATATGACTTGCCGCCGTTGGAAACTTTCAGAAAATTAAATGGCTTGCCGGGACATCCGGAATATGGAATTCCGGGGGTAGAGGCGACCACGGGGCCACTGGGACAAGGTGTCGCAAACGCTGTTGGACTGGCGATGGCGACAAAAATTAAAAAACAGACCGGAAAAATTTATTGCCTTTGCAGCGATGGCGACCTTATGGAAGGGGTTGCCCAAGAAGCAATTGCCTTTGCTGGCAGGTATAAGCTGAATAATTTAATAATGTTCTGGGATGATAATGGCATCAGCATAGATGGCAAAGCCTTGACCGATTTAAATATGCCTATGCGGATGCGGGCGGCAGGTTTTGAAGTCTTGAAAGCCAATGGGCATAAGTTTTCGGAAATAAACGCAGCAATTGATAAGGCAAAGAAGTCAACCAAGCCGACATTTATCCAATGCAAAACAACCATCGGCCTGGGCAGCGATCTGGCCGGCAAAGCTGAAGCCCATGCGATGAGCCTGAACGACGACCAGTTGGCGGAACTGATAGGGAAGTTTGATAGTGCAGAAGGTGCAAGATTATGGGAAAGATTTGTTGCCCCGCAACCCCCAATAGCGACTGATTTTGACCCAAAAATACCCGTAAATCCGGCAACTGTGTCGGGGGGAATGGCTTCTTCCCGCGAGCTTTCAGGGAAGTATCTTGAAACGCTTCTGGGGAAGAATTCTTTGTTAATTGGGGGCAGCGCAGACCTGGCGGAGTCTACAAATACGCGGGTTGCTGGATCACGCGATATTTCGCCAACTGATTTCAGCGGGAATTTCATCCATTTTGGTGTGCGGGAACATGCGATGGCCGCAATTATGAATGGCTTGGCGCTGGGCGGATTGCGCCCGTATGGTGGAACATTCCTTGTATTCAGCGATTATATGCGCGCTGCGATGAGATTAAGCGCACTGATGGGCTTGCCTGTGATTTATGTGCTGACGCATGACAGTATTGCCCTGGGGGAGGACGGCCCAACCCATCAACCAGTGGAACAGTTGCCCAGTCTGCGTTTAATACCAAATATGAACGTCTTCAGGCCTTGTAACGCGGCAGAGGTCAAATGGGCTTGGGATACAGCGCTGGGCGAGGTCAGCCGTCCATCGTGCATTGTTTTAAGTCGGCAAAAATTCGCTCAAATTGAAACGCCAGCTGGCGCAGAAATCCATCGTGGGGGGTATATCATAAAAGAAGGCTCTAAATCGGGTATAACACTCATCGCCACCGGCGCAGAGGTTCCGCTTGCCATGGCGGTTGCGGATAAAATAGGCGCTGCGGTCGTCAGTATGCCGAATGTGGAAAGATTCCGCTTGCAAGATGGGGAATATAAACATAGAATCCTGACGGGAAGGGTGATAGCGATAGAGGCAGGCGCGACAACGGGCTGGTATGAATTCGCGGACGGGGTCGCAGGGATTGACAGTTTCGGTGCATCAGGCGGTGGCGCAGAAGTTTATAAACACTTTGGATTCGACGCAGATGCAATTGCCGGAGAGATTATTAGAAAGTTGAAATGAGTTCTCATATTTTTACTCTTTCCGACGGAGAAGAAATTCCGCTTGTCATAGAGTCTAGACGCGGCCTGCGCAATATTACCTTGCGCCCTAAAACTACGCCGAAAAAAGAAATTCATATATCGCTTCCACGATGGACTTCTGTATCCAGTGCGATAAAATTCGCGGAACAAAAACGCGCTTGGATCGAAAAAATATTCGCCCGCACGCCAACCAAAATCAAACTGCACGAAGGCGATAAAATTATGGTTCTGGGGCAAGAATTTTTGATCAGCAACCAAGCCCTGGGCGGCCGACCGGAATTTTTGGAACGCCGTGCGCGCGACAAGATAAAAGAAATGTTTTTGGCGAATGCAAAGGAAATAATAAAAACAGTGCCGCCAGAACTTCGCCCAACGCGCATAGCAGTGCGCGATACGACCAGCCGCTGGGGCAGTTGTTCTTCTACGGGAACGATATCGCTGTCTTATCGTTTGGCGTTCGCTCCGCCGGAAGTTATGCGATATGTAATCATGCATGAGTTGGCGCATCGAAAACATATGAATCATTCGCCTACATTTTGGAACGCAGTTTCAGAATTGTATGGCCCAGGTGTAAAGCGGGCAGAATTATGGCTGAAAAAGAACGGCGCGCAGCTGCATAGATATTTTTAAACAAAGGAGAAAATAAATGAGAAAAACATTAATGTTATTGGTAACAATGGCGGCGGTTACCTCTGGTTGTGCGCGATCAGAAAATCCTTTGCGCGGGCACGAGTTTGAATCGCAGAATGACATGACTAAAATTATTCTGATTTTCGACAAAGATGAAATGCGTCTGCGTGGAAAAGTTGTGAATGTTTATACTGCATCGTATGAATTATCTGGGGATAATATGATTGTCGGGCGCATGGCAAGCACCATGATGATGCCAATAGGAAACGCTGCGGATGTAGAACGCGAATACTTTAAATTTATGAGCGATTCCGAACCAAAGCAAATTAGCTTGAAAGATGGAATTCTAACAATCACCGATCACAGTGGTAAGTCGTTTGAATTCGAGAAAGTTAAATAAAAAATCCCGCACCCGGGTCCGGGCGAAATCGCAGATTTCGCGGGGTGGGAGTTGCGGGATTATTTATTATTGGCAAGCACATATTCCTGGATTCTTTGAAGTTCCGGTGTCCAACATCCGCGAGAAAGACCCCGCAAGTCACAAGAATTTGGGGATATGCCCCTGCGATGTGCCATGCAGCCTGGAATATGAAGTGCGATGATATCAGAAACCTCTATTTGCTCACGGTATTTTTCGCAAAATTGAAAGACGCAAAGATCCATAACCATACCTTTTATTACCCAAATAATAGCGTAAATAGGACATTTGTCAAATATTAATACATTTGCTTTTAAGGATTTTTCAAGTACAATTCTATTTACGAAACCGAGCGTATAAGCGTCCAGCTAGCGGCGGTGTAAGCCGCGAGCGATTGACACGCGTCGTGAGGTTGCGCCGTAGCGTTGCAACAAATTCGAACAAGGACAAAAAAGGTGAAATTTCAAGACCGTGCAAAGATTCATATAAAGGCGGGCGATGGCGGCAACGGCAGCGCTTCGTTTCGACGTGAAAAATATATCGAATTCGGTGGCCCGAATGGCGGTGACGGCGGTCGTGGTGGCGATATAATCTTTCGTGCTGTGCCCAATGTTAACACTTTGATCGACTATAGATTCAAGTCTAATTTCAAGGCAGAGCGCGGCGAAAACGGACGCGGACGGATGGAAACCGGCAAATCGGGTGAAACGCTGGTTTTACCTGTGCCCACAGGCACTGTGATACTTTCCGAAAATGAGGAAATAGAATATGCCGATTTGAATGTTGATGGCATGGAATATCGCGCGGCACGCGGCGGGAATGGCGGCTGGGGCAATGTGCACTTTAAATCCCCGACAAATCGCGCGCCGAAACAAGCCAATGACGGTCTGCCAGGGGATGAACGTACGATAATTCTGCAGCTTAAATTGATTGCGGATATCGGCTTGGTAGGATTTCCGAATGCGGGTAAGTCTACTTTGCTGGCCGCGGTTACGGCGGCACGTCCAAAGATCGCTAATTATCCATTTACAACGTTAAATCCTCAATTGGGGGTTATGTATGCGCATAATCGGGAATTCGTCCTGGTGGACCTTCCTGGCCTTATAGAAGGCGCAAGCGAAGGGGTGGGATTGGGCGATCGGTTTTTGGGGCACGCAGAACGTACAAAAATGATTTTGCATATAATTGACGGTACCGAGGAAGACTGGACCGCGCGATACAAAGCAATCCGTAGTGAGATTGAATCTTATGATGAAATATTTGGCGCGGCATTATCTCAAAAGCCGGAAATTATTGTTATAAATAAACAGGATGCACTGGAGCCGGAAGACTGGACAGCACGTGCGAAAAAATTCAATGCGTTTTTAAAACGTCAAAAAATTACAACACAACCGATGCCTATCTCTGCCGCTGGCCGCATAGGCATCCAAGAATTAATCGGGACAATAGAGAGAGAATTTTTAAAGATACAGAAGACCTGATATGATAAAAGAATTTGAATCTGAAATTACACGTGATGCGCGGTTGGCGATAGAATATGTCTTGAATAATAAAGTCAAAATCCATGGCTTGCCAATTCAAAATGTCAGAGGGCAAGTGGTCATTGTTGGTGATAAATTACCGATAGAAGAGAAAAATAAATTCTCTTATTACAAAGCAAGCCTTGTTCTTATCAGCCCTATACAACATCCGGAAATATTGAAGGATCGCGCAGACACAATAACTTTGCGCTTTAGCGATAAAATCATTAAAAAATATAAAATAAAACATCCAGACATATGGGTGTCTGCCAAGAACCCGAACATATCAGAAAATCCTGGTTTAATAATCGCCGAAAAAGACGGATTGCAATCTTATGGCAACACTATAGATCATGCGCGCGCATATTTAAGCATCGCAATATTCGACGAATATATCACAAAGGTAAAATAATGGGAACGAAAGTATTAAAAATTGGCGGTTCCGTGCTGGGCACATCAAAAGATCTCGCTAAAAATCTAGATATCATCGGTAAAAATATCGGCGAGTATATATTGAAAAGCGATAAATGCGCAATTGTAGTTTCTGCACTAAAAGGCAGAACCAGACAACTAGACAAGAACTGCGAAAAACTTGGAATATCAGGGGAAGCGAGCGCTTTTGCAGTATCCGCAGGAGAAATAGAATCTGCCGGATTATTATCCGGATATTTGAATAAAATAGGGATGCCCGCACAGGCACTTCTTCCATGGAATATCGTAATTACCAAAGTTGTTAAAGGTGATTTTCGTAATGCGGAAATAGAAAAGATTAATATCCAGCCAATATTAGAATGTTTTCATAATTCCATCATACCAGTTATTCCGGGATATCTGGGTGCAACCGTTAACGGACAGCCATCCACATTGGCATATGATGGTTCCGATATCTCTGCGGTTGCGATTGCCGCTGCAATAAACGCCGACAACTGTGTTTTATTCAAAGATGTGCCCGGAATTTATGGCGAAGATGGCATATATGAATTTGATGGGAAACTTTATTACAGCAATTTAAGTTATTTCAGAATGAAACAAATTTCTAAAAATGGTGGAAATGTTTTGCATGAAAAAGCTGTCGATATGGCGAGGAAAAATAACTTACCACTGTGGATAAGCAAAATCGGTCATTCATCCAAGGGGACATATATACGATAAAAAATCCGGCGGTTGCCGGATTTTTATTTATCTTGAACTGCAATTTGCGAATTGCTGTGCCATTAATGATTGCTCGCTATTATTCAGGACTGCTACTGGTATCGTCCAACAACGCGCGGAATCACGTAACACAAATACTTTGGTTCCATTTTTATAAGCCGTTTGCATGCTGCCCATTTGCGCACTGGACAAGAACGCATTCTGGGTCATGGGTGAATTAGTTAAACCTGCTTGCACAACTTGTTTCGCATCGGCATGAGTAAACACATCGCTGGATGAATAAACTTCCATCCACAACTGCTGTACTGGTTCCGGCACATCACCCCCAACATCTTTCGGGAATGCCATTCCGACCGCCATTGCGCCCGCTACTTGCAGGTTGCTGGGGCCGCTTTGTGTTGGGTGGGCAACGGTGTTCATCTGCATATTATCGCCGCACGCCAGGTTCATCTTGTTGACATAGCCCGCCAAGACGGAATCAACCGCGCTCTGCCATTCCGCGCCTTTCTTTGATAGATCCAATGATACTATCTTTTCTGCCCATCCCCAGATGTTAGCGCCAACATTTCCGGCATTCGAAAACTTTTGCACCATTTCCGAAGATCCACCTGGCACACCGCTGCCACAGAAATCTGTCAGTTCTGTCCGCAAACGATTACTGGTTTCATTGCCATAAGCCAATGCAATCTGATGACAGGACATCGCGGCTTCTAATTCTTGACGGCGCTGGACACAAAGGCTGGAATGAGATTTATTTAATTGCGTCGCCATATTCATCATGGACAAGTATGCCATCAATTCTTGCTGGACATAGCTGGGACACAGGCGCGCCGCAGTATTCATACCTTTCCCGCCCATCGCATAACTGGTAGAAAATGATGGCAACAGTGGAGTGTTATCCTTTTGCAGACATAACAGTGCTGTATTATAAAGCTCGCTCTCTGAAGCATAATCACAACGTGATCCGCGCTGTCCCGGCACAACCGTGGTATCGCCGCAATAGCTTGAAAGGCATTTATAGATCTTGTCCCGGCATGCGGAATCCACATCCGGTTGGGTCACCATATAGTAAGTATTCCGCTGATTTTGCTGATATGCGCTCGCCAGCGCTGCATTGCCGCGATTATTGTTCATTGCAGCATATGCCGGTACGCACAGCAAAAGACCAGCCGCAAAAAGTCCAAAAATTCTCTTCATGGAACCCTCTCTCATCCCTGAATTATATCAAAATAATTTGCATTTTACAAGAAACTAATGTATATTCCTGGGTATGACAAATGTGAATGATCTTTTGCTTCAAATTCGTGATGACATTAATGCCGTCAGGGGGTACCTTTGACCCAGATAAATTAAAATCCGAAATTTCAGACATTACAGAAATCGCCAATTCGCCAGATTTATGGGAAAATCCTGACCATGCGCGGGGGGTTATGCAGAAAAAAGCATCGTTGGAAAAAAACCTGAATGACTTCTTGGCTTTGGAATCCGAGTATAAAAATCTGTCCGAATTAATAACAATCGCACCAGATGATCCGGATGTAGCAAAAGCATTGGAATCATTGGCGGATACCGCGAACAAAGCTAAATTTATCACACTTTTTAACGAACCGGCTGACGGGGCGGGCGCATTCTTGTTTATCCAAGCCGGCGCCGGTGGGACCGAAGCCCAAGATTGGGCATCTATGCTATCACGGATGTATGCGCGCTGGGCAGAACGTCATGGCTTTGCATTAGAGGTTATTGAGGAACATTTGGGAGATACCGCCGGAATAAAAAATATAACTTATCGTATTATCGGCGATCGTGCTTATGGTTGGTTAAGAAATGAAATAGGTGTCCATCGTTTGGTGCGCATCAGCCCATTTGATAGCAATGCGCGGCGCCATACAAGCTTTGCCAGTGTTGATGTCTGGCCGGATATCGATGATTCCATAGAAATTGAGGTTAATGATAAAGACTTGCGTATTGATACATATAGGGCGCAAGGGGCAGGCGGCCAGCATGTTAATAAAACCGACAGCGCAGTGCGGATTACTCACTTGCCAACAGGCATAGCGGTCCAGTGTCAGAATGAGCGCAGCCAGCTGCAAAATAAAGATCTGGCAATGAAGATGCTTCGCTCAAAACTGTATGAATTGGAAATGCAAAAGAGGGCGGCAGAGCAAGACGCGGCCAAGGCGGCCCAAAAGAAAATAGAATGGGGCAGCCAGATCCGCAGCTATGTCCTGCAGCCATATCAACTTGTAAAAGACTTGCGTACTAATCTTGAAAATACAAACCCCGCCGCAGTCTTGGACGGGGATTTAGATGACTTTATGCTGGCAATGTTGCAGAAGTAATTATTTTCTTTTGCCACCAGCAAGTATTTCATTATACCTATTGGTTCCCTTCTTTACAACTTCATAGAAAGGATCTTTACAAACCTTTTCCCCTTTGAATTCTGGGACATCCGCATGTTCGCACATTTTCATATCGCATTCTTCCGGACACATTTTCTGCCTCGGCAAAATAACAAGCAAATCTCCTTGTTTTGGTGTTCCAAAAATACGGGTGCTTGGTATTTCTATGCTAAATCCATTCCTGTTGAAAATCGCATAGATGTCAAAACTTTGCGAATAAAACATTTGGTTTTTCAACCGGCTGTATCTAGTCGCATAAGCAATTTGATTTACTAATTTTACTTTTGCTATAAATTCAAATTTCATAATATTAAACCTTTTAAATTTGTAAATCCTGGCGCACCCGACAGGATTCGCTCGGCCTTCGCCTGCGCGCATCCTCCTATTTATTCGAACTTCGCTATGCTCGTTCTCATATACTCGGATTCGAACCTGGGTTCTCATCCTTGGGGCTTGAACAATTTACAAAATAAACCCTCTGGGCTTATTTTATAAATTGGCGCACCCGGCAGGATTCGAACCTGCAATCCCGGCCTTCGGAGGGCCGTGCTATATCCAGTTAAGCCACGGGTGCAACTTCGCGAAATTATACCCCAATTTTTAGGATTTGCAATTCGAATATTGAATTGCTAGGATTTTTCCAATACAGAGGGAATCCCATGAAATCATACATAATACTTCCAGCAATCCTGTTGCTGACCGCATGCAACAGCACGTACATAAAGCCCGGAACTATGGAGCAAGGCGAACTGGTTTTCGCAGATCGTGGCGGCTACTCTATGAAGCGCAGCATCAAAGAACGCCTAGAAGAACGCGGATATACATTGCGCGTCGGAAAAATCAAAACATCCAGCTCTGCGGGCGGATTCGAAGGGGTTGGCGAAGGCGTGGACGGAATAAGTATAAGTAGCGTAGTAATTCCAACTGACGCGAAATATGTAGTCAGTGTTTCAGAACGTCGCGAATTATTCGCATGGTATTGGTGCCCGTTCAACGGATTCTGGTGGTGGAGTTTTAACGTTTCGATCGCAGACCAGAAAACTGGCGAAGAACTTATGACTTGGCGGGGCCGCGGATGCGCAAACAGCAGCCTGCGCAAGCTGGATAGAATATTGGACGAACTTGAAAAGAAATAAAGAAGATTTTATTTATGATATAAAAATAGACCTGCATGGGATGACTTCTATGCAGGCCTTTCATAAGGTCTTGCAGACCATCGAAACTGCACATAAAAACGGCGACAGAAAGCTCTTATTCATTACCGGCATAGGTGATTCGGCACGCGGCACAGGCATTATACGCCAAGAGCTTCCTGTTTATGTGGATCATCCCACTGTACGGGATTATGTTTTGGGCTATAAGTATGAAAATGGAAAGTATCTGGTTAGGTTAAGAAAAAATAAAACCATTGAATAAAGAAACCGGCCTTCGCCGGTTTTTATTTTTTCTTTTCTTTTGCTTCCATCACATATTTCCAAACGAATCCTGCGATGATCGCACCCACAATTGGCGCAACCCAGAATACCCACAAGTGACTTAACGCCGTAGGATCAGATGAGAACAGAGCCTGGGAAGTGCTTCGTGCCGGATTGACCGATGTATTCGTAATTGGAATACTGGCCAAGTGTATCGCGGTAAGGCTTAAACCGATCGCCACACCGGCAAATTTATTCAATGCATCTTTTGCAGTTACCCCGATAATAATTGTCAGGAACACAAAGGTCATCACGATTTCGGTCAGCAATGCCGCACCAAGTGTATATGTGCCATAGTTATTCGCCGCAAACGCCCCGACCTTTGCCGGCATATTCGCGCGTCCTGTGGCAATCAGGTAAATTATAGTCGCCGCAAGAATTGCGCCGACCAGCTGCGACAGGATATAAGGCCATGCCTTTTTCCATTCAAAGCGTCCCGCTGCAGCAAGACCCAAGGTTACCGCCGGGTTGAAATGTCCGCCAGAAATATGGCCGACCGCATAAATCATCACCATAACGGCAAGTCCGAACGCAAATGACACACCCAGAACACCGATATAATTGCCCGCCAGCACGGCAGCGCCGCAACCGAACAGGATAAGAACAAAAGTCCCGAGGAACTCTGCAAAAAGTTTCTTCATGTTTTCTCCTTTTAAAACAAAGCGATTGTGAATAATTTCGTGATAAAAATCAAGGGGTTTAATAAAGTTTACAAATTACTTGACCAATAATATTAATGTGTAATAATTACCGCCTGTAACAGTTGGATTATTTATGGCAGGACTAGATAAATATCATATAGAGCGCAATACCCAAAAAGATGCAAAATTGCTATCGTATCTGCGACCCAATGGCAGTATAGTCGGCGAAAGATACTTGGCGTCATATCAATATAATAAAAATTACGACTCTTTTAATTATCACCTTCCGTCTGGCCTTTGGCACGATACTATTACCGGGAAAGAAGGCGAGAATATCATAGACCTCGTTGCAGATTCCTTGGGCATTCCAGAAAATTATAAATATTACTATGCCATGATATGGCTTAACCGATATCTGGAATCTGATAGAGATTTTGAAAAAGCGCCGGTAATGGCCCAGTTTTATAATTCAAGATACGGCCCGCAAAAAGCCCATGATAAGATATTCGAGAAATATCCCTATTATGATGAAAAAGGCGTTCTGAATGGGTATGACTTGCACATAGCGCCAATTTATGGTGCTTATATAAAAGATGGTGTAGTTGTTGAAGAAAGCCTTCATTTCCCAGAAGCATATTTCGTCCCGATTACAATTGATCCGTCTACGGGTATACCTTGCAAGCATCATATCCCTTGGGGACGGTCGCTTTATAATTTACCCAAAGTAATACAATCTGAAAATATCATAGTAGTAAGCGATGCCCAAATCGCAAACTCTGCATCCAGAATCTGGCGCGATGTTCCTGGCAAGCATACCGTGGCTGTAACTACATGGTCAGGTGGAAGGTTTCAAGTCCAACATTCTGACTGGTCGCCAATACAGGGTAAAAATGTCTTGATAATACCCAGGGGAACGGAGTTTTGCGAACAAAATACCCCACTTGAAAAGCAACCAGATTGGCGTGATGCACGGGAAGTGGCAAATATTTTAAGCCGCTCTGAAATGAAAAATAAAGTCTCTATCGTAGATCCAAGAAAATTCCGGGATGATTTTAATAGCAATGAAACAATACACGAAGCTTTGAAATCGCGTCATACTGCGAAAGAGATAAATGATCATATCCGCAGAAATACTTCTATCTTTTATGATGGAAGATAATAATCACTTGCCTGATGTTTTATTCTTATGCTATATTTGCCTTTGTCAAAAAAAGGTGGATGTACGATGAAAAATAAGAATAATTTTATCCCTTTGCTTCTTATATTTATAACCGGATATGTCAGTTTGTCCTTGGAATTGATGGTCTTGCGGCAAGTGGCGCATTTCGTTGGCAGCACAGCCGCAATTTCCAGCATAGTAATTGGGATTTTCTTGGGTGCAATGACCATAGGGTATTTTGTGGGCACAAAGAAATTCAAGATGGACATTTATAAAACCGTGGGATTAAGCTTCTTGGCTATTGCCGTGTTGACCATATTGGCATGCAGCTTTCCCCTTATTTCGAATTATTTCTATTTGATGTACGCTGGCAAAATACAATCGCCGATAATACAGACTTTCATTTATTCATTCGTGTTTCTATCAATAGCGCCGTTTTTATTCGGCTTTAACACCGCAGCATTGTCACAAGTTATGCATGATAAGGAGCGCAGCAATACAGGAATAATAATGGGCATAGGGACCATTGGTTCCGTGCTGGGGTCATTGGTTACAACCTTGGTGTTTATGGCCTTGCTGGGGGTTAATTATACGATTATGCTGACTGTTGTCCTGGCTGGTGTCGGCGCTTATTTGGCATACAGAAAAACTTGGGTTTTGGTGATATCCATAGCCGCTTTTATGATGGCTTGGTTTTTTAATAATGACAGCGTCTTGTATAAAAATTACGGTTTGGTTTCGAATAATGCTGAAAACACGGTCTTGGTTGCGAGAACTATGGACGGGGGCAGGGTTCTGCTTGTTGATTCCGCAACACATTCATATATTTCCAAAGATGGAAAAACTGCTGCGGAATACATTAATTATATCAATTGGCATTTTATAAATACTATTCCCGCCGACCAGACTAAAGACATCCTGGTACTGGGGGCGGGGGGATTTACAGTAGGAAACTTGGACGAGCGTAACAGGTATACATTCGTGGACATAGATAAAGCCTTGCCGGAAATCGCCGAGAAACATTTTTTAAGAAAGAAGCTGTCGAATAATAAGAAATTCGTGGTCCAAGATGCGGGTCAATTTTTGAGGGCAGCAGGTGCTGATTATGACCTTATTGTTATGGACGTGTTTTCGCGTTGGAGTATTCCGGAAACGATGATTACGACAGAGTTCATGTCCAGTATGAAATCAAAGCTGCGCCCAGGCGGGGTCATAGTGATGAATACGATCGGCAGCGCGAACTTTGGTGATGAATATAGTAAAAAGTTGGATAATACAATACGAACCGTTTATCCGAATAATCTGACGAGACAGTTGGTAGGAGACTATAACGGTTGGGAATCATCAGATTACGTAAATGTCTTGTATATCTTCCATAACACGCCAAATTCAGGAAAAATATATAATGCCAATAAAAATTCAGTGATTTATGATTGATAAGACTTTTATTTTCGCCGCCCTATAAAAGTCTTACATTTATTCCATACTTTTTCAGCAACGCTGTGAGTATGCCGTCACCAGGTATTAATGTGCCAGTGAATGTTCCGTCATGTATTGCCCCAACACCGCATGACGGACTGCCTCGCCTTCCTATGAATTCTGTAGCACCAATGGCCAAGGCAAGCTGAACAACTCCAATTGCACCAATTGTGAAAGCTTCGGTGTAGTCTTTCCCAGATCTGGCAACAACTTTTCCATTAATTGGTCCCTCACAAGGCTCGCGCGGGGTAGGCAATCCGCCCGCAAAGGCTTCAGGGCATACTAGATTGATAAATTCTTTGCCAAAAAGAGACGGGTCTGATCTGCGAGTCATAAGCGCGGGCCTAGTAGAACAAGTGCCGTTATATTTGCAAGCAATATTTGCTAAACAAGCAGAGGCGATCTTTATAACTTTTTTTGCTGTCTTCTTGTTTTTTTTAATAGAAATCATTTCTTCGGGGGACGGCAGCCAAAATATATCATCAATATAAGGACAACTACTGGAGAGCGCATTAAAAGTCGGGATATTAGAATTTGTCATAGCATTTTATCATGGCGGAGCGTATAGGATTCGAACCTATGGACCGCTAAACACGGTCACAGATTAGCAATCTGCTGCATTACCACTCTGCCAACGCTCCGGCGGGAACAATTATACATAGCAGACAGCTAAACGCAAGCAAAAACTATACGTCTTATTCGGCGTCGGCTGCGACTTGCATTTTAACAATTACATCAGGATTATCCACCGCACCGTTATTAGCCTGGGTGCCTGCCTTTATCTTGTCCACGAACTCCATTCCAGATGACACTTTACCAAAAGCGGTGTACTGGCCGTCCAGAAAACGCGCATCATTGAACACTATGAAGAACTGGCTGTCAGCACTGTTTATATCACTGGCGCGCGCCATTGATACCACTCCGCGCATATGCGGCGTTTTATTAAACTCGGCCGCCAGTTTTTTGCCTGACCCCCCCATTCCAGTGCCCAGCGGATCCCCTGTCTGCGCCATAAAGCCCGGGATCACACGATGAAATTTCAAACCATCATAGAATCCCGCGCGCGTTAGTTCCTTTATCCTGGCTACATGATTTGGCGCAGCGGCCGAATCCAACTCGATGACAACACGCCCGTCTTTTAAGTCCAAATAGATTGTGTTTTCCTTGTCCATAGCATTCGCCCCCGTTACTGTTAAAAAAACCGCCATAATCGCAGTTAAAACTTGTTTCATAGTATTCTCCCATATGTTTGCAGAAACATAGTTTTTTTACACCGCTAATACAAGTAAAAATATGACTAAAGAGTTGATTTAAAAAAAATTATTCCGGGCGGACGGCGATGAACTGAAATTCATTATCTTCTGGCTTTGGCCCGCCAAATCTGCCAATTGTCCAATTTTCCACAAATCTCACTGCAGAATAAATAGTGTACCCATCTTGATTATGGTCATTTACATCATACGAATCCGCAAAAATCAGCACATCGTCATTTTTGATTTTTTCGGTACCCATATTGTCATATCCGATTATAACTTGCCAATGGGGACCCGATGCGTTCCACAAAACCAGGACAGCATATCCGGACTTGATAAAATGTTCTAACATTTCTACCTGGTTTTCTTCAGAGATTGTATTAAAACCGTAATCGTACGTAGTAACCATTTCAAACCCGCCGACGGTTTTGAATATTTTGATCATATCGGCTAAATTTGTTGCCTCTGGGATGTTTTTTATGGGACGTTCTTTCGGGCGCATCTGGGCCAGTGATTGTTCGTTATTCTCCCCCAGTTTTCCAAAATAATCCATCACCATTAATGCAGCAGCCGGCCCACAGCTGAACTCGCTTGACTGCTGAATTGTTTTGAACTTTGGCAAAATTGTTAGGTGATCCGTAGATTTCATATTATAAAAATCGGGATATTTGAAATACGGGGAATTCTTGTGGTCAGCGCTGCGTTCATTAACTCTTGCCCCGTCAGTCTTGGATATTTCCGGCTTGCCAGTAATTTTCATTTCATCAGAAAAGTTTCCGCCACATGATGTAAGCAAAAAGTAAGTTAATAAAAAGGCACTATTCTTAAACATCGAAATCATATTTTCCAATTGCTTTTACGATTGCTGCAACCAGTTTATCCTGATGGTCGTTAGTTTTCAACAGCTTTTCTTCTTCCGCATGCGACAGGTGCCCTAATTCCACCAACGCCCCTGGAATAGTCGACCGCAACACCCCAAATGGCGCTTGGCGCAATGCCGGGCCAGGCTGTTGGATTATGCCGGCTTTCTTGAAAGTAGTTGTCACGCCATTGGCAAATTCCACTGAAAGCTCTGACACAGCATGCTGTTGCAATGCAGACAGCGCATTTCGGATATTAGGTTCGAACCTGGCAAAGCCGTCGACCTCGATTTTATCTGCCGCATTTTCAGCGTCTGCCAGTTTCTGCGCCTCTTCGTCAGATGCTTTTTTAGAAAGAGTATAAATCGAAAAGCCCCGCATTTGTCGGCTGGGGTTAGCATTCGCATGCAGCGATATGAATAAATCAGCATGGTTCTTCTCGGCAATTCCGGCACGAGTATCAAGGTTCAAGAATATATCCTTGTCTCGTGTCATATAAGTCCGATATCCGTTTGCATCCAGCTTATCCTTTAACTTCTTTGCAACCTTCAAAACTATATCTTTTTCTCTGGTCCCAGCTTTGCTTATGGCACCAGGGTCCTTGCCACCATGCCCGGCATCAATTACTATGATGGGTTTGCGGGCTTTTGATTGCTCTTTTGATGCGGCGGCAGTACTGGCCGCGCTTGCAGACGCACTTGAACCACCCGCGGTAAAGTCCAATGCCAGTCGATATCCAGAATCCCCGTTCGGATCCAACACCAGGATCTGATTTTTTGGTATTTCTGAAATAGACTTCGTCAGGGTCGCAATAACCTGCAATTTGTCACCAACCTGTTCCTGCGATATGGATTTTATCAAGGTTCCAGATGCCAAAGAAGGCTTTATCCCCGTATCGCCCGAGGTATTAGAAAGATTCACAACCAAACGTGCGGGTTCTGTTAAATAATCTAGAGAATAAGAAGGTCGGGAAGATGTTTCAATAACAAGGCGGGTTTTATTGCCGGGTTGAGCCCCAGACCGCAAGCCCAGCAAACTATTTCGTGCTGCAAAAGCCATGCGCGGCAAAAAAGTGACCACCAACGCACTAACACCTGCGATTTTCAAAACCGTTCGCCTGGACATCTCCATGCTGGGAATTATATCAAAAAGAGTAGGAGAGTAAAAGAGTAAAAGAGTAAGAGATATTTTTTACTCTTTTACTCTGCCAGCAAAGCCGGCGTTACTCTCGGATAAAAAATCCCGCAATCGCGGGATTTTTTATCTGTTTGCGTATTCGCAAAAGCCTTCATTGGTATCGCACTTTTCAAGGGTGCTTTCCGCAACGAAATAGCCCTGGCCATGCAGGCAAGCCGAACATACTGTTGGCGCTTCCTTGCCAATATGCCAGTTACCACAGTTGGTACAGCGCCACATAACATTGCGGTCACTCTTAAACAGGGTGCCTTTTTCAATGGCTTCGATCAGGGTGCGATAGCGGGATTCGTGATAACGTTCCGCCATTCCGATATGCTTCAGGGTTTCGGCAATCCCATCAAATCCTTCCTTGGCTGCAGTCTGTGCGAATTCTGGATACATTACGGTGTTTTCATGGTTTTCACCGAAAGCCGCAGATTGCAGGTTTTCAAGGGTCGTGCCGATTTTTCCGGCGGGAAAGGCCGCAGTGACTTCAATCTCTCCGCCTTCCAGCATCTTGAACAAACATTCTGCATGCTCTTTTTCTTGATTTGCAGTCTCTTCAAAAATCTTGCCGATGGCTTCATAGCCTTCTTTTTTTGCCTTGGCCGCAAAGAAAGTGTAGCGATTACGGGCTTGGGATTCACCGGCGAAAGCGGTAAGAATATTCTTTTCGGTCTGTGTTCCTTTGAGTGATGGCATATTATTTCTCCTTTTCTATGTGGCGGATTATAGCATAAAAGTGATGGATGTCAATTTTGGATTAAGCTCAATTTCTGCTTGATTTAAGAGAAATAGTATTATATATTAAGCGGCACTTGGCTGGGTAGCTCAGTTGGTAGAGCAAGGGACTGAAAATCCCTGTGTCGGGGGTTCGATTCCCTCCCCAGCCACCATAAAATTAAAACGCCTTGGTGGCGTTTTTTTATTTCAATCCTGCGAACTTCAAGCTATC
Organism: Alphaproteobacteria bacterium; assembly: GCA_009784275.1. Lineage (GTDB taxonomy): Bacteria > Pseudomonadota > Alphaproteobacteria > Rs-D84 > Rs-D84 > WRCA01. The sequence continues at coordinate 36,132 of WRCA01000008.1, forward strand.
CGAGATGTTTTTGCGAATTGCCATTTCTTCTTCCACATTTTCTATATCTCCGCCGCGGCTGCCAAGGTATTCGAAGATAATCAGATATTTGTTTTTATAGATTTGTCTCGCCGTGCCAGGTTTCATATTTTTATTATTCTTAAAATAAACAAAATCAAGTTTATTACCATATTCTTTATTTGCCTTATCAATCAACTCTATAACTTCTTTCACAGATGAGAACTTTTTATCATCTGGCCCGCGCATTTCTGCGTACACTACTAAAACCTGCCCGCCGTTTTTAAGGATATCAAAGATTCTCTTTATACGACGCTGATATTTTTCATTTATGTTTTTATATTCTATATCAAACGGAACATCCGGATCAAAATCATGATTGTAGACAAGGCCGGTACGCTGATTAATATAAATCGCCTTGCTGTTATCTGGATTAAGTTTATCGTATTTTAAATCGGCTTTATCAAAATATCCATAGAATCTGTTGATGAAAATTTCCATTCTTTTTTGAAATGTGCTGCCGTACATCCAGTCGAATGGCCCACTATATTTTCGCAGGTTGTTTATCTTTAAGCAATCGGGAACAAAGCAAGCCTCGCCCAATGAAAATATTAAATCATATTTTATTTTTTTCCGAAGAAGATCGTGTAAATTTAATGACTGAATCTTCTTTCTGGTCTGCTTGCGGATTTTCGAAGAGGGAATAAAAGCGCATACAAATGCAGCCAACAATTTCTTCATTTCTTATCCCGCGTTTTTAATATTATAGTAAAGAACTTACCCGTCTTTCCGGGCCACAAGCTTTCTGTTTCATCCTGCATCATTTCTTGTAAATCATTCAGCGATAAGGGTTTATCATCTTCTGTAAAGACATCAAACTTTTTAATTTCAGGTATTAATTTTCCCATCGTTTTTTTCTTATCATCCCAAAACGGAGGATGCAGCGACAGCAAGATTTTGATCCCGGGAAACCCAGCTATATAATCCAGCCCCTTGGACAGCAAAGATTCCGCACCTTCTATATCAATTTTTATGATATTAACATTCGCCAGGTCCTTGGACTTTAAATATTCCAAGATGTCAGTTATTAATACTTTTATCCCGCCCTTGGAATTCATAGACTTTGTGCTGGAGTCCAGGCGTGATGCATCTGTCCAACCAAATTCCACTATATCTCCGCTTTTATCCGACAAGCAGATATTTTGCATTTGGATTTTATCTTGGCAATAATTTTTAAAGCAATTCATTTTCATAATTTGAAAATTTACTGGGTCTGCTTCTACCATATGAATCTGACGCGGATTTAAAGAATAGGCTATCAGCATTGTCGGGCCAATCCATCCGCCGATATCAATAACGTCTTTATCCGGTCGAACATATTTCTTATAGAATTCAAAGGTCAAAGGCTCCCATTCGCCGCTGGAAAATAAAGCCCAAAAATCGACCGATTCAATTTTCTGGGGTAGAACTTCAA
>WRCA01000009.1 GCA_009784275.1 Alphaproteobacteria bacterium
AATGTCATAAGCTCTCCGTACCTGAATACTTTAATCAGATTTGAAAATTTACTCCATAGGATTAAAATCGGGATTTTGTTATAGTCCGTTATACAAAATGCATTAAAATAGAGCTTTTTATGATGTATCCTGTATATAAAAAAGAGGTTTAGATATGTGCGGAATAGTTGGATATTGCGGGCGGAAAAATATATCAGAAATACTCTTGGGCGGATTAAAGCGGTTGGAATATCGCGGGTATGACTCTTCGGGAATTGCCGTTGGCACGGATAACGGCATCACAGTCATTCGACGCGTTGGGAAATTAAAAAACCTAATAGATGCTGTTCCATCTATGCTTACAGCACAGTTCGGAATAGGGCACACGCGCTGGGCGACCCATGGTGAAGTATCGGAAGAAAATTCCCATCCTCATACTGATTGCTCCGGCAAGATTGCAATCGTTCATAATGGAATTATCGAAAACTATCAGCAGCTGAAAGACCGCCTGATCGCGAGCGGCCATAAATTCAAATCCCAGACAGATACCGAAGTGATCGCACATTTGCTGGAAGAAGCTTGGGATGGCAACCTTACCGCTTCGGTTCGCGCGATTTTGCCAATGCTGCGTGGGACTTATGGACTTATCGCGATGCATGCAGATGTACCCGGTGTTCTTGTCGGCGCACGTCGTGGATCCCCATTAATTATGGGCATCGGAAAGGATGAGATGTTCCTTGCGTCTGATGCCAGCGCTATTGCCAGCCATGCGCAAAATGTAGTTTATTTAGACGATGGGGAGATTATCTCCATATCAGAAACTGGTTTCAGCATTACCGATGCGGATAATAATGATATAAAAAAGCCGATCAATGATATGGAGTTTGAAAATGATGATTTCGAAAAGAACGGCTTTCCGCATTTTATGCTGAAAGAAATCTTCGAGCAGACAGAATCAATATCGCGCGGAATGGCCGGCCGGCTGGATTTGGCAGCGGCCACAGGAAAGCTGGGCGGACTTAATATGAACGAAAACCAACTACGCGCGGTGCGACGCGTGGTCATAGTTGGCGCGGGAACTTCTTATTTTGCAGGATGTATCGGCGCGAATTTTCTGGAATCTATGGCGGGTATTCCGGCACGTGCGGAATCAGCTTCGGAAATTGCTTATAAAGACATAATTATAGAACCTGATACATTATACTTCGTGGTATCACAGTCCGGCGAAACGGCGGATACATTAATTGCTCTGCGAGAATTAAAACGCAAAGGCGCACGAGTTCTGGGGGTCTGTAATGCAGTTGGCTCTACGATAGCGCGCGAGACCGATGGCGGAGTTTATATTCACTCCGGGCCAGAAATTGCGGTTGCCAGCACCAAAGCGTTTACCTCGCAAATCACAACCTTTGCAATATTCGCACTGATTATGGCGCGACTGCGCAATATGACCAGTGTCCAGGGGGAAGCGTTTATCAAGGCTTTCCAAGCAATTCCAAGTCAGATAAAAGAAGTCTTGGAACAAGATTCTGCGATTCTTGCTTTGGCGAAAAAATACTGCGGCTATCCGAACTTTATATTCCTGGGGCGCGGTGTATGTTTGGCAGCGGCGTATGAAGGTGCGCTAAAGCTGAAAGAAATTTCTTATATTCATGCCGAAGGCGTCGGTGCGGGGGATTTGAAACATGGCCCAATTTCACTGATAAGCGAGCAAATGCCGTCCTTATTCCTGGTGCCAAATGACGGACTGCGTCAGAAAAATATATCCAATATAAAAGAAGTCAAAGCCCGCTGTGGAAAAGTGATCGCGATTTGCACAAGGGGAGATAATGAAATTGCCGAAACTGTCGATGATGTAATAGAAGTCCCCGAAACCTGGCCAATTCTGTCGCCTTTTCTGATGATAATCCCGCTGCAACTTTTTGCTTATCATTGTGCGGTCTTGCTGGGACGCGATGTAGATCAGCCACGAAACCTGGCAAAAAGTGTAACTGTCGAATAATTACTTGATTTTCGGCGAATCGTGCCTTAAAATGCCCGCACGAGCAAAAAGGTAATAAAAATGGCTAATAAAAAGAAAGCGGCAAAAATTGTAATAAAGATGCAAAATGCCGAAACTGGTTACTTCTATACTAAAACGAAGAATACGAAGTCCGAAAATACACAAGGCAAAATGAAAATGCGCAAATACGATCCTAAATTGCGCAAGCATGTTGAGTTCACAGAAGCGAAAATGCCATCTTAACAATGCGCCTTTTCGGCGCATTTCTAAAATAATAAGAGAAAGAAAATGAACCTGTATCAATTTGTTTCAGATTCGATTAACAAGGCCGTCGAGCAAAACGTAACGTTGGAAGTTCCTAAAAGTCGTGAATTCGGTGATTTTTCAACCAATGTCGCAATGGTCCTGGCAAAAAGCATGGGTAAGGCGCCACGTGAAATTGCTGCCGAAATTCTGCCGAAAATTGCCGCGCTTGAGTTTGTTGCGAATGCTTCTATAGCAGGGCCCGGATTTATTAACATTAAATTGAAAGATGGATTTATTCTTACTTCCGCAAATCAAAAACTAGAAATCAAAAATCAAAAACCGGAAATTATTGATCTGGACTATGGCGCATATAATATCGCAAAGACGATGCATATAGGACATATGCGCGGAAGCATTATCGGCGATACACTTTATCGCATTGCGAAATTTTTGGGACATCGGCCGATTTCATATAATCACATCGGCGATTGGGGAAAGCCTATGGCGCTGGTTATCGCCTGGATTATGAAAAAATTTCCGAATGATTGGAACAAACCGGATTTTAAAATCAAAGAAACGGAATTCAATGACTACTACCCGGCTGCAAGCGCATATGCAAAAGAAAACCCGGAATTTTTGAAACAAGTATTGCAAATCAAAAAAGATTTTCAAGACGGACACCCGGAATATTTCGCATTGTATGAAAAGATGATGAAAATCAGCCTGGACGATATGGAAACCATTGTACAGCGTTTGGGCATTATACCATTTGACAATACTTTGGGCGAACGGAACGCTGCGAAATATGTAGATATCGTTGAAAAAATCCTGCGTGAAAAAAATCTGCTGCAAATGGATAACGGCGCAACGATAATAAATTTAAAGACGGATGCCGATACTGCGCCAATGCCACCTTTTATGTTCTATGATTCACGCGGAGCAGATACCTATGACTCCACGGATTTGGCGGCTCTGTATTATCGGAAAATCACCGATAATCCGGATAAAATTATATATATGTCAGATGCTCGCCAGAATCTGCATTTTGAACAATTGTTCCGTGTCGCCGAATTATCGAGGATTTTCCCACGCGATGGGCTGGAAAGCATGGGTTTTGGCAGTATAAACGGTAAAGACGGACGGCCGCTGAAAACACGCGACGGTGCTGCGGCGACCTTGCACGGGGCCATAGATATTGTCGAGGATGCGGCGCAGATACGTATTACGGAATCCGGCAAAAATTTGCCGATCAATACCATTAAAACTATTGCGCTGGCGGCGTTAAAATTTAATGACCTGATGCATGATGTAAAGTCTGATTATGTATTCGATGCAGACGCAGTGACACAATTCGAAGGCCGCACCGGACCGTATATTCTTTATACTGCTGTCAGGTTGAATTCAGTTCTTAAAAAAGCCGGGAATTTTGTAAAAGCGAAAAAGATTTCACAATTGCAGATCGATGAACGCAATCTGCTGTTGGGGATTTTGGATTTTGAACGGACTGTGCAGAATGCATTTGATAGGCGCGCACCGGATATCTTGGCGAATTATACCTATGACCTGTGCCAGTTGGCGAATACTTTCTATCATAATTGCCCTATTCTACGTGAAGATGTGGATGCCGACACACGTGCACATCGTTTACAAATAGCAACTATTGCGCGCGATACCCTTGCCACCGCAATTGATTTGATGGGGTTGAAAATTCCGGAAGAAATGTAAGAAGGAATAATACAATGAGAATCATAAATATTGGCGGTGTTATAAATTCCGGCAAAAGCACAGTATCCAAACTGTTGGTGGAAAGATTATCAAACAGCGTATTTATAGAAGTTGATGAATTGCTTTCCGATGAAGAATGGGTAAATTTCCCTGATTTTATGTCTAGAATTAATGAAAGGCTAAATCGCTTGTATAAATTATTAATCAAACATGTTGATAGTAAGCAATTTGACAATATCATCTTTGCATATCCGATGTATGACGATACTTATAGCCGTGTCACAGAAATTGCAAAGGACAAGGCAGAATTTATCATTATAACCTTGGCACCTGAAATTGGAATTGCCCAGGCTAACAGAGGAACCCGTGAATTAAGTGAACGTGAAAAGGAAAGAATTTTGGAAATGAGGGACGAGGGCGCATATAAATACCATAAATCAGATAAAATTATAGATAATACACAGCAATCTCCGACCCAAACTGTGAACGAGATACTAGAATTTTTATCACATAAATGAAAGTTTCTATTCGTACCGTAATGCGTCAATCGGATTTAATTTAGCAGCTTTGCGGGCGGGCATAACCCCGCTGGCGATTCCGACAACTCCAGCAACGCCTATGGATAGGAATACCGACCAGATATTCAATGGCACGGCCATATCCATTACCTTTGGTAAGAGCGTTTGCGACAGAACCACACCTAGAATAAATCCCAGCATCGACCCCATAAACGAAATCAAGACGGATTCCGATAAGAATTGAATCGTAATATGACTTTCGCGCGCGCCTATGGCTTTGCGTATACCAATTTCACGGGTACGCTCCGCCACACTTACCAGCATCATGTTCATAATTCCTATAGAACCCACCAGCAGCGATACGGATGCAATCGCCATCAGTAACATTCTTAAAAACCCGGTTACTGTATTCATCGTTTCCATGACTTGTTTCATATCAGTAATCTGAAAGTCATCGCGGTCAGTATCCCGCAATCGATGCCGTTCTCGCAACAATTGAGTTATTTGCTCCACCGCCAGCGCATTATCAGCATTCGCATTTAACCTTAAAACTATCTGCGGCACAGAGTTCGGAAACCGGCTGTTTTGTATTCGCTTTTGCAGCGTAGTAATCGGCAAGAAAATCATATCGTCGGTGTTGCTAAATCCTGCGCCACCTTTTTCTCTGGTTACACCAATTACAACAAGCGGAACACCATTCATACGAATAACTTGCCCAACGGGATTGTCCCCCAGCTCCAGCTCTTTCGCAACCGTGGGGCCAACAACGACATGAGTGCTGGCATTACGAACAGCGGACATGTCAAAGAATGTACCGTGCTCCATCTCTATATTCTGAATTTGCTGATAGGTGGGGTAGCTTGCCAAGGCACTGGCGCCCCAGTTTCTATTTCCGAATATAAGCGTTCCGCTGGTGCTGCGGATCGGTGTTATATATTCCACATCTGGTAATTGCCCCAATGCCTCCGCGTCTTGAATCGTCAGAGTGTTCATACCGGACATGGTGCGCACCCCGCTGGTTTGCGAAGCACCGGCGCGAATCATAATGGTATTGGTGCCCAAAGCTGCAAATTGACCGGTTACTTGCTTTTGCACAGCGTCACCTACGGACATCATGATAACCACGGCCATAACGCCGATTATGATGCCTAGAATGGTAAGAAAGCTGCGAACTTTATTCCCGCTGATACTTAACCAAGATTCTTTAAAGATGTCGTTAATACTCATTGTGGCCCATCCTCTCAAAATGTCCCAACAGCCCAGTCGGGTCTGCACGTCCAAAGCTGTCTGTTTGGACGTTGGATTTCCCTTCAATAAAAATTCTTTTCACCGGGGTTTGTTTTGACAGCGAATCAACCAATTGTCTGCCTTGTTCTTTCAGCAACCGCATCATGCCAAGTTCTATGCCAAATTTTTCTTTTAATATTCTCTTGTATTCCAAACCTTCTTCTAACACAGCAGAATTTTTGTAATTATTAATAAAAAAACCGACGTTTTCTGGAGGATATCCATAAGCTGCCCCGCGTATAAAATGAATACAATCCGTCAAGTTTGCTGTTTTTAGCTTTTTTAAATCCGGATTATTATCTTTTATGTATTTAACTATAGAAAGAACTTCTTCGATAGTTTCGACTTCCTTATTCCCCAGCTCTTCTTTTACTTTTTTAGACAGAATCACTTTCTTCCCCAGGCATTTTTCCATGGCCTTCAGATGAATATTAGCATCCGCATTCATCCACAACCTTTGGCTTGTTTTAACCAACTCTTCTTTAGATTCTGGCAAATTATACGGGTGAAAAAATTTTGGGTATACGTATCCGGCAGCAGCAATATCTTCATCCAATTGCATTGCGGAAGATGACCATTTTCCTGTCGGATCAATTACTTCATTAAACAGAACTGTAAATTCTTCCAGAGTATTAATATGTTGTAATACTTCCGCCATCACAGCTTCCTTTCATCTTTTGGAACCGGGCCGTCATGAGTGATTTTTCCATCGCGGATATGAATCAGGCGATTGGTATATTTCGCAATATCAAATTCATGTGTAATCATCACCACCGTTATGCCCAAATCCTTGTTCAACTTCTTGAACATTTCAAGAATTTCGTGCCCCATTTTACTATCCAAGTTTCCGGTCGGTTCGTCCGCCAGAATCAGCTTTGGTTTCCCCGCCAGCGCACGCGCGATCGCAACCCTCTGTCGCATCCCGCCAGATAGCTGCGTCGGCAGATAAGATTCAAATTTTTCCAAACCCACGGATTTTATCATTTTACGGGCGCATTTTTCGCGCTCGTCCATAGACAGTCCGCGATACATCAACGGCAGCATGACATTATCCAAAACGCTGCGTCTGGTCAGAAGATTAAAGTTCTGAAACACAAAGCCTATGTATTCATTACGCGCCATCGCCAGCTCGTCCGCGGTCATATGAGTAATATCATTCCCATAAAGTTGATAAACACCGCTTGTCGGTGTATCCAGCGCGCCGATAATATTCATGCATGTGGATTTTCCTGACCCGGATGGCCCCATAATTGAAACAAACTCCCCGGCAAATATTTCAAACGACAGGTCGAATAAGACTTGTTGAGTGCCGCCTATTTCCATCGGAAAGCTTTTGTTGATTTTTGAAAATTTTATGATGCTTTGTTTTTTCATGGCTCTATCTGCCTCGGCCGCCCATACCGCCGCCGCCCATTCCTCCACCAATACCACCACCGCCCATCGAGCCGCCTCGACTACCGAACTGGCCGCCGGTGGCATTAGATCTTTGTCCCAACCTGCCGGTAATTATCCTGTCGCCTTCTTGGATATCATCAGAAATAATTTCGGTTTCGGTCGATGAAGTAAGCCCTCTTTTATACGGCACCAGAATAGGTTGTTTTTCACCTTTGCGCATAATCGCCAGATATTCCCGCGGTCTTTTATCGCCGGCATCTGGAATAATCCCTTCAAAACTGCGCAGTAGAAATGCCGAATTCTGCGCCTTCCATACATCCGTGCGCTTTTCAACCTCTATCGTAACAAATGCCGTCATGCCCGGCATCAAGCGCATATCAGAATTATCCACATCGATCACAACCGTATAAACCACGACATTGCTGGTGGTGGTTGGCGAAAGGCGGATTTGCCGTACATCTCCGTTAAAGGTTTGATTAGGATACGCATCCACCGTAAATGTAACGACTTGTCCTTCCCTTATCATGCCTATGTCTGCTTCGGATACATTGGTTTCAATCTTCATCTGGGAAAGGTCTTCGGCAATTTCGAACAGTTCCGGCGCCTGAAAGCTGGCGGCAACTGTCTGGCCCTTGTCTACCTTTCTGGAAATCACAATTCCGTCTACTGGCGAAGTAATCGTCGCATAACCTAAATTGGTCACTGCCCGCTCATGTTGCGATCTTGCGCGCAAAACGGATTGTTCGGAAGTTTTGAATCTGGTTTCGGCTTGCTCTAATTCCGACTTGGCAATATATCCATCCGTAAACAGCATTCTATTGCGATTATATTCGGCGCGGTCGAACCTTAATTGGGCTTCTGCCGAATCCAGCGCGGCTTTTGCCTCATCCACGGTGGCCTGCAAAACAGATGGGTCTATGGTCAGCAAAACCTGGCCCTTTGTAACCTTGTCATTAAAGTCTACATATATTTTTTCAATATTTCCGGAAACCTGGGAACCAACTTTGATAGTATTCAAAGGCCTGATTTCGCCTGTTGCCGTAACAACCTGTTTTAAATCCCCCTTGGTAATCGGCAAAGTTGCAAATTGATTTTCAGATTTGTTACCGGATCCGCTGAATATCGCAATCGCGGTTATGATTGCAATTACCACGGCCGAAATCCACCATTTGCGGCGTTTGATAAATTCCCATATCTTTTTCATTTTACTCTCCCCAATTTAACATAATTCTTTTTGATCGTCTCTGCGCTCTGTTTTAATGCGCGAGATTCGCTTGCATCCATATTTGGGATCAAAGTCTGCCGAGCGCCATCCGCACCAACAATACGCGGCAATGACAATGCAATTTTATTTTCAACAACAGACACTGTCAGCACCCTGCGCGCATCTTCGGCAATACAGCGTACCAAGTTTGCGGTTGCAGCAGCAATTCCATCCCACGTGGCCTTGCGTCCCTTTATGATTTCATATGCAGCATTTCGCACGCGATGCTCTATCGTTTTTTTCGCAGCTATTGTCAAAGAATTTTTACTTTGTTTTACGAATTCGGGAATAGAAAGGCCGCCAATTGTTGCCGCCGACCAATTTAACACGGAAGAATCACCGTGCTCGCCCAATACATATGCATCGATAGATGCGGGCGACAAAGAAAATTGCCGTGATAATAACGCGCGTAACCGCGCAGAATCGAGCATCGTTCCAGTTCCTATAACTTGTGATGCCGGCAGCCCGGATAATTCTGTTGCCAGCATTACCATAACATCCAAAGGATTGGTTACAATGATGATTTTCACATTCTTGTCAGCAACTTTCACAAGTTGCGGAATTATATCGCGAATGACCGCGGCATTTTTATGCAGCAAGTCTGTACGAGTTTCACCCGGCAGCTGATTCGCGCCTGCTGCGACTATGACGATTTCCGCGCCCTTCAGGTCGCGATAATTGCCTGGGCGAATATTGATATCGAATCCAAATGCGGCGGCAGCCCCCAGGTCTTCGCTCGTCGCAAGCGCCCTTTTATCATCACGGTCTATCAACACCATTTCCCGTACAAGGCCGGTATTATACAAAGCCGTCGCAATGGCTGACCCAACAGTACCCAAACCGATAATTCCGATTTTCATTCCGCGTCTCCTTCTTCATTTCCCGATTCAAGATTTTCTTTCAATTCTCCTGCCGCCAGCGCCAGCGCAGCGCGCTTTATATACAAATCATACTTTGCTGTAATATTCTGCCTTTGTGCGGATGCCAATTCTGCTTGCTGCGTCTGCCATTCCAGCATAGTTGCGCGACCAACTTTGTACATTCCGGCCGTAACCTTTTCTGATTCTGTTGCGGACTTCAGCAAAGCCTCTGTCTGTACCAGCACTTTCTGCGCTGTCTGATAGTTCTGGTAAGCAGTCCAAACATCCTGCGCCACGCCATCTTCTTTTGCGCGCTGCTGTTCCTGGGCACGCTCGTAATTAGCCTGTTGCGCACGAAGATTATATACATTTGCAAAGCCCGCGAATATAGGCATAGATGCCCGAACCCCTATGGTTGCACCCAGTCTGTCATTCGGTCCCGCGCCATACGGGTCATAATTATTATCAAAATCGTAAGACAGCTGTCCGCTGGCTGATATAGATGGCAAATTTCGTAAAAATGCTGCATTGCGCCGATGCCAGGCTGCATTACTGCTTTCTTCAGCAGACAACAAATCCGGACGCTGGCGGCGTGCTTTCTCAATCAATTCGCCTATGGTCTTTGACTCCGCCTGGCCGCCAAAAGCCGCTGGCATATCCGCGATTCTCAATTCGTTTTCTGGGGGGAATGACAGTAAGTATAACAATCGTCCTTTTGCGATTTCACGATTCCCTTGCGCACGTTGCAGCTCTAATTCCCTGGATGCGAGGGTGGTGTCTGCTTTCAGAACATCAGCCTTGGCGACGCTGCCCGCAGTAAACTTTTTATTGGCCATATCACGTGCGCCCTTGGCGACATCGACAAGATAAGTAGATGTCCGAACTTCTGCATCCGCGCTTAACATTCCGTAATATGCCGCCACGATTTCATATACATAATTCTGAACCGCATTGCTGTAATCAAAACCAGTCGCACGCCAGACTGCGGCCAAGGTATTCAGGTCTGCAAGGCGCTTGCCAAAGTCAAACAAAAGCCAGCTGGCCGACAGCGATGCGCCAGACATAATGTCAGACCATTGCTTGTTCCGCAGCTGCTTTGACGCAGAAACTGAAGCATCGACCGATGGAAGATATGGCGCATACCCGGCATTCTTGCTTAATCGTGCGCTTTCTGCCGACAAATATGCCGCCGTGGTCTGCGGATTTCGGCATAACCCCAGCTCTATAACCTGCTGCAGGGTCAGCACGCCATCAGGCACATTCTTGCGGCTGACGCAGTCGTTGGCCGCATACGCAGGCAGAACACAAAGCATAGAGCACAGAGCACTGATAAATAATCTTTTCATGAATATTCCCTCGAGCTAAAATTATATCATAATTTTCTTGATTTTGCACGATTCGGTATGTAATATTTGCATGTTCTTAAATAAATTTTAAGGGCGGGGTTGAAAAACCCCGCCTTTATAACAGGAAAAGATTGGGGTTGAATCCGAGTATATGAGAACGACCCCGGCAAAGGCTGGGGTAAGTTCGAATAACTAGGAGGATGCGCGCAGACGCAAAGCGTCAAGCGAAAAACCCGCTCTTTCAGTAAGCAATAGGAGTAAACAAATGTCTTTCATTTCCATGCCCCGACAGGACTTGCTTTTGGCGATAGAATCTTTGGCGCAAGAAAAAATGATCGATAGGGATATTGTTATAGAATCCCTGGAAGCAGCAATCGCAAAAATCGCAAAACAGAAATACGGCGAAGAATTTAATATAGTAGCAAGCATCGACCGAAAAAATGGCGCTATTATCGTAAAGCGCTTGTTCGATGTCATCGAATCCTCGGAAAGTGTTGGCACGGACGAGTTCGGCGAATCTTTGTACAACCATGACACTATGCTGACAGTGGCAGAGGCCAAGAAATACTCAAAAGACCCGAAAGTTGGCAATATTGTCGAAGATCAATTGCCGGAACCTGAATTCGGAAGAATGGCTTTCCAGACTGCACGCCAGATTATGACTGCACGCGTTCGCGATGCAGAAAAAGGCCGTCAATTCGAAGAATTTAAAGATAACATTGGCGATATCGTCAGCGGTATCGTAAAGCGCATAGAATTCGGAAATGTCTATGTTGATATTAATGGCAAAGCCGAAGGATATATCAAGGGGACAGAGCTGATTCCCGGTGAAAAATTAAGCCCCAGCGACCGCGTTCGCGCATTGATTATGGACGTAGCACGCAGCAACTCTGGTCCGCAAATTTTCTTGACGCGCACTCATCCTATGTTTATGGAAAAACTGTTTGTTCAGGAAGTGCCTGAAATTTACGAAGGCGTTATCAAGATTAAATCTGTTGCGCGCGCCCCTGGCAGCCACGCCAAGATCGCAGTGCAGTCCGATGACCCCAGCATCGATGCGGTTGGAATGACAGTCGGTATAAAGGGAACTCGTATCCAGCCGGTTATTAACGAATGCCATGGCGAAAAGATCGATGTGATTTTGTATTCCGAAGACCCGGCAGTCTTTATCGTGAATGCGATGCAACCCGCAAAGATAGCGAAAATTATCGTGGACGAAGATACTCATACAGCAGCCGTTGTGGTGAACGAAGACCAACAGTCATTGGCGATTGGCCGTCGCGGACAGAATGTGCGCCTGGCATCACAATTAACAGGATGGAATATCGATGTTATGAACGAAGCGGAGGAACAGGAACGTCGTGCGAAAGAATTCAAGGAAAAGACAGAACTGTTTATAAAGGGCCTTGACGTTGATGAAATGATCGCGCACTTGCTGATTACCGAAGGATTCCGCACGATTGAAGAAATTGCGTTCGTAGAGCCGCAGGAATTGGAAAGCATCGAAGGCTTTAATGCGGAACTGGCGGCAGAGCTGCAAAATCGTGCAAAAGCTTATCTTGCGAAGATAGAACAAGACTATCTGGACGAAGGGCATAATCTGGGGATGACGGATGACTTGCTGGGCTTTGACTTTGTGAAACGCCCGACTATAATGAAGCTAGGAGAAGCTGGGATAAAGTCCTTGTCAGATCTTGCAGATCTTGCGGCGGACGAGCTGGTAGAGATAATGGGCGAAGACAATATGTCCGAACGCTTGGCATCACGTATAGTTATGAAAGCGCGCGAAGTCGCGTATGGCATAACCCAGGACGAGGAATAATTGAAGGCTTAATAATGGCAACATTGACACTTGGAAAATCTGTAACGACCGATGCGGTGCACAGCAAAAAAGGCGATGCCGTTTTTGTAGAGCGCAGACGTCGCGTATCCGTGCCTGGTTCGCAAGAGCTTCGGGACGAGCCACGCGCGCCAAATGCGCCCCGCAGCGCAGCTGATGAAAAGCTGCGGGCTGTGTTAGAAGCCGCACGAGCGAGAGAAGAAGAGCGTCGCACTCGTGAAGCCGAAGAAGAAACTGCGCGAAGAAAGCGCGAGGCTGAGATTGCCAGAGAGACCGAAGAATACGAAGCCGTAAAAGAAAAACTGTCTGCGCGCGATGCAGAAAAAGAAGAAGCCGAAACAGAAGAACGCCGGCCAGGCCATGGCGCGCCGCGTCAGTCTTTCCGCGAAGAAGAAGCCGACAAGCGCAAATCTAAAACCGAGAAAAGAAAAGATTTTACAAAAGGTAAAATTTCTATTCATGATATTGTTATGGGCGGCGACGGAGAAGAAGAAGAAATCGAACTGCGTGGCGCAAATCGCAGACGGTCAGAAGCTTCGCTGAAACGTTTCCGTGATAAAGCGCGCGCTATGTTCCAAACCCCGCAGAAAATCACGCGAGAGGTTGCCCTTGGTGATTCCATCATTGTAAAAGATTTGGCGGCTGCTTTGGCGGAGAAAGTCGGAAATGTAATTAAAAAACTGATGGAAATGGGAATGATGGCTTCCCAAAATCAATCCATAGACGCAGATACTGCGGAATTGGTTGCACAAGAATTTGGCGCAACTGTAAAGCGTATATCAACCGCACCACACGAAGAATTATTGAACCGCCAGCCGAATCCAGAAAATCTACGTCTGCGCGCACCGGTGGTGACCGTGGTTGGACACGTTGATCATGGAAAAACATCATTGCTGGACGCTTTTCGCAATGCGAATGTTGTGGCAGGCGAGGCCGGTGGAATTACCCAGCATGTGTCGGCTTATGAAGTAAAAACTAAATCCGGAAAGATGATAACTTTCTTGGATACCCCTGGACATGAAACCTTTACGGCGATGCGCGCACGCGGCGCAAATATGGCGGATATAGTGATATTGGTAGTGGCGGCAAATGATTCAATCATGCCGCAAACAATAGAGGCGATTAATCATATCCGTGCGGCAAATGTTCCGTTCATTGTCGCTATTAACAAAATTGATTTGCCAGATGCCAATCCACAGAAGGTTAAGACAGACTTGTTGCAACAAGAAGTCCAGGTCGAAGAAATGGGCGGCGATATTCAGGCAGTGGAAATCTCCGCAAAACAAAAAATCAATTTGGATAAATTGGAAGATGCTATTTTGTTGCAAGCAGACTTGATGGACCTAAAAGCAGATCCTGACATGCCAGCGCAGGGTGTGATTGTTGAAGCAAAAATGGAAAAAGGACTGGGCTCTACCGCAACTTTGTTGATGCAGCAAGGAACCCTTTCTATTGGCGATGTGTTTGTGGTCGGTGAAACCTTTGGCCGCGTGCGCGGACTGATAAACTCTGCGGGAGAACGAGTAAAATCCGTTGGCCCGGGACAGCCTGCGATTGTATTGGGATTGGATACAGTTCCGAATGCCGGAGATGAATTGCACGGACTGGAGAATGAAGCGCAAGCACGCGAAGTTGCGGCATATCGCGCACAAAAAGAAAAAGATAAAGCGAATATCGTTAAACGCAGCAGTTTGGAAGAACTGTTTGCAAAGCGCGATGATAATAAGAAATTAATGCTGCCGATTATTCTGCGCGCGGACGTGCAGGGTTCTGTCGAAGCAATTCGCGATATGTTAAAGAACGTGGGCTCTGAAAAAGCAGGTATCGAATTGCTGTCTGCGGGTGTTGGTCAGATTACCGAAGGCGATATCAGACTCGCAACGGCATCTAACGCTATAATAATTGCATTTAACGTCCGCGCAGACAGTGCAGTACGCGAAATGGCGCGTATGAATGGCGTTGATATACGCTATCATTCGGTCGTGTATCGCATTACGGATGAGTTAAAAGAAATTCTGTCAGGAAAACTTGCACCGGAACGTCGCGAAACCTTTATCGGGTATGCCGATGTGATTGCCTTGTTTACGGTGGGTAAGGGCACACGTGTTGCGGGCTGCCGAGTTACCGAAGGCGTTATAAAGAAGGACGCGTTCGTTCGCTTGCTGCGTGATAACGTAGTTGTTTACGATGGTAAAATTGGAATGCTGAAACGCGAGAAGAATGAAGTGAAAGAAGTTGGCGTCGGCACAGAATTCGGAATGTCATTTGATAAATATAATGACCTGAAAGAAGGCGATAAAATCGAATGCTACGAGGTTGAAAACGTCAAGGCAACGTTGTAATGGAGCTTGCAATGAATCTAATTATTCGCAATGCACTTCCGACAGATATAGACTTTATTGTTAATGCAAATAATTCCGTAAATGACGCATCAGGATTGACACGGGCTGATAATAAGTTGAAAGAGCGTTTGGATCAAGATTTCTTTCCAACAAATAAAACTCGCTCAAATGCCAGAATTTTGATTGCAGAAGTCGATGGCATGCCTGTGGGAGTGCTTGTTTACAGTACTTGCTATTTTATGAAAGAAGGCGATTGCATTTGGATGTCGAATATCTTTGTTGCAGAAAATCATAGACGATCTGGTATTGCTGAGAAATTGATTGAACGATTGAAAGAGATTGCCAAAACAGAGAAATATAATTTGGTTTGCTTTTTAGAAGATGAACAAAATCAACCAGCACGCGAATTTGCTTTTAAGAATGGCTCGAAAGAAGTTCCTAATTTACGATTGTTTTTCATCAAACTATGATTTGAATGGTCCACATTTATCAAAAACAAAATGCGCGTTAGCGCGTTTAATTTTGTGGAGGCCAGGACCGGAATCGAACCGACATCCAAGGATTTGCAATCCTCTGCATAACCACTCTGCCACCTGGCCACGAGCCTCAATCATACCGAATGCTTGCCAGATTTTCAACTTAAATTTTAGCTGTCTTGACAAATGATAGTATTTTGCTATGGTTTTTGGCATGTCAAGATGGTGGCTGGAAAATTCTTATACGTTACGCAATGTGCAAGTATCCCGAGATATATGCACTGTTTCCGCCATACTTGATGATGACCTCATTAAACAATTTGTAATGGTTGGGGACCTTCGGATCCCTTATACTTTAGGCCGCCGCTCTATTTCGTTATGCAAGCCCTTAAAAGTTGGTGACATAGTTGATCTTCAGGTAAATGAATATTTTGATGGCGATGGTGATTTTTTTGCAATACCATCAATTATAAATATACATACACGTTAACCATATTTTTATTGAATAAAATCCCTAAATTTTCTATATTTTCCCGGATGTTCAATAGTTTAATCCTTACTGATTTTCGTAATCATGAATCTTCGCGCATTAATTGCGCAGGCTGCAAAAATATCATAATCACAGGCCCAAACGGGTCGGGGAAAACCGCTATACAGGAGGCTATTTCCATGTTCTCTGGCAACGGGGGACTGCGCGGAGCATCGATGGGTGAAATCGCCAGGATACAAAGGAATGGCTCTTTTGCGGTGAATGGCGAATTAACAGATGGCACGACACTTTCAGCATTCTACAATTCCGGCGACACGGGGCGAAAAATTCGCATCGATAATGACGGGGCGCCGTTGTCAGCCCTATCCAAAGCAATCCGAATAACATGGTTAACACCGAAAGAAGACAGGCTGTTTGCGGAATCGGCAAGCGATCGTCGTGCTTTTCTTGATCGCATGGCCGGAGGATTTGATCCTGTGCATATGGGGCGTGCAGCACGTTTATCAAAACTGTTATCCGAACGTGCATTTGCATTAAAAGGCGGCGCAGACGCCGAATGGTTGAACGCCATAGAAACCCAGTTGGCCGAGACTGCCGCCGCGGTTGCGGCTGCGCGTGTGCAATACGCAGCGCAATTAAATCATTTTTTAGAGTCAGAAAGCAACGCGCGCATAGTTCTTACCGGCTGGTTCGAAGAGCGCCTTGCACGCGGAGAAAATTGCAGTGATACAGAAAAATCTTATCTCGAATATCTGCGGGCAAATCGCACCATTATTGCAGATAAAATGATAATCGATGGTGCACACAAATCCGATTTTTCTATGTTCCGCGCTGACTTGGACCTGAATGCTGAACGGATGTCTACCGGTCAACAAAAGAAAGTATTGTTATTATTTATTATAGCAAACGCAAAGCTTTTGGTCGCCAGGATTCGCGCGCCTGTGGTTATATTGCTGGACGAGGCAGTTGCCCATCTGGACGGCGCAAACGCGCGTGATTTATTTACGCGCCTGGACGGGGTAAATGCGCAGGTCTGGATGACTGGCGCAGATGCGGATAATTTCAAAAATATGAATGAGGCCCTATTTGTATCTTGCGCGGATGGCTCTATAAATTGTAGGATGGGGGTATGAAAAGTATAAACTATCCCGGGTTATTGGAACGCGCGTTAAAAATGGTCGTAAAAGACGCATTGAATTATGCCAAAATAAACGGCCTTGGGGATAATACTCATTTTTATATCACTTTCAGAACGCGCGATCCGGGGGTGGTAATTCCGGATTTTTTACGTATGCGCTATCCGGAAATGATGACAATCGTTCTGCAATATTCATACTCTAATCTGAATGTATCCGATGAAGAATTTGGTGTAACATTGACATTCGACGGACGTCCGTTTTATATTCGTATACCTTATGATTCTATGGTGGAATTTAAAGACCCTAGCGTGGACTTTATGCTGCAGTTTCATCCGCAAACTCAAATGGACGCAGGGAATGATTTAGAGCTACCATTGGATGCAGATTCTCCGAAACCGGCACAAGATGACGGCAGAATAATTTCATTGGATGATTATAGAAAGCATCGAAAAGGTTAAACATGAATAAAAAAGAATTAGCAAAAGAAGTATATAACATATCTCATCTGACTGGAGATTTTTTATTGAGCTCCGGCAACCGCTCAGACGAATATTTTGATAAATATAAAATCATAGCAAGCCCGCAGTTTCCAGTAATAATACAAAAAATGAAATCGTTGATTCCCGCAGACACAGAAGTGCTCGCCGGTTTGGAAACAGGTGGAATACCACTTGCCACGGCTTTGTTTCTCAAAACGGGAATCCCCCCGGCGTTTGTGCGCAAGGAAGCAAAAGGATACGGAACATGCAACTTGATCGAGGGCGCCGACATTTTTAATAAAAAAGTTTGCACTCTTGAAGATATTATAACAACTGCTAGACAGGTTATAAAAAGCGTACAGGCGATGCGCGAAGCCGGTGCCAGAATAGATACAGTTTTATGCCTCATTTTGCGGGAAGCAGCGGCCATAGAAACATTGGCAAAAGAAGGATTAACTTTAAAGTATGTCTTTACAATGGATTATATAAAGAAGTCGGCCGGCATTGCTTCAAGATAATTTTCCAGCCCTTATTTTGCGTAATACAACCATTATCCCTGCTGGTGTCATTCCGGGGATTTTTGATAGCGCAGCAATATTTTCAGGTCTGGTTGCTGATAATTTTTCAATTAATTCATTTGTTAATCCAGATAGCGATTTATAATCAAAATTCCCGGGAATTTTTATATTCTTATCACGCTGATAGCTTTCAATCTCTCGCTGATTTCGCGCGATATAGCCCGCATACAGCTTGTCATTATTTTCGATTTCTGATTTATGATTTATGAATTTCTTTTCTCGTTGGGCTTCTGAAATTAATCCGCATCTCACGGCTATTTCCCCAAGGCGGGCAATCGCATTATCTGCACGCAATGAAAGTCGGTACTCTGCGCGGCTGGCAAACATCCGATAGGGCTCATCCACACCCTGCGTTGTTATATCATCAATCATCACACCAATCATGGAATTTGTTCTATCCAGAATTAACGGTTCACCGCCATCCACGAACGCAGCAGCATTTGCGCCAGCGATCAGGCCTTGTGCAGCGGCTTCTTCATACCCGCTGGTGCCATTAATCTGTCCGGCGAAAAACAAGCCAGGAATGTCTTTGGATTCCAATGTAGATTTCAAAGCGCGCGCATCAATCGCATCATATTCAATCGCATATCCATATCGCGCAATACGGGCGTTTTCAAGGCCCGGAACCGTGCGCAAAAACTTATCCTGAATTTCAGAACCAAATGAAGTAGATAATCCATTCGGGTAAATTATTTCACCGGATGCGCTTTCTGGTTCCAGAAAAACATGATGAGACAAATGCTCTGGAAAACGCATTACCTTGTCTTCTATGGATGGGCAATACCGTGGACCAATACCTTCGATGGTTCCATTATACATCGGCGCTTCTTTGATATTCTGCCGAATTACCTCATGAGTTTCTTCTGTAGTACGAGTAATGAAACAATTAACTTCTGCCTTCTTACTTCTATCTTCTTCCTTTAAAGAAAACCACTCGTGATTTTCATCGCCGGGCTGTGGCTCGCATCGGGAAAAGTCTATGCTGTTGGCATACAGTCGCGCAGGTGTTCCCGTTTTAAGACGAACCATCAAAAAGCCGGCCTTTTCGAGTATTTTTGATAGATTTTTATCAGATTCTTGATAAGTTCCATCGTCTAAAAGCCGCCCTGTTGGAATTCTCTCTTGGCCGCGCGTGGCAACCCCATTTAAAAAGGTCCCCGCGGCAATTACAATCACCTTTGTCTGATATTTTCCATTTATGATTTTATTCGAAAGGTCGATAGTTTCAACGCCTTCATATATTAATTCCAAGCCCTTAATTTTTAATTCCCGCTTTATTGCTTCACGATATAAATCTCTATCAATCTGTGCGCGCAAAGCGCGGGTTGCAGGGCCATGTGTAGCATTCAGCATACGAAAGTGGATCCCAGCGGCGTCCGCGCTACGGGGCATAATTCCGCCCAACGCATCGATTTCTGCCACCATCTGGGATTTGCCCGGGCCCCCAATGGACGGATTGCAAGACATCGCGCCTAAATCATCCGGCGATTTAGTAAACAGCGCAACCTGCGCGCCACGCCGCACAGCGGCAGCAGCAGCCTCTGTACCCGCATGCCCGCCACCAATAATAATTACATCGAATTCTTTCATTCTGGGCGGATTTTATAATAAAAAAACTGGAATTCCAGGAAAACTTGTATTAAACTGCCCTCTGCGCCGGTTTAGCTCAGCTGGTAGAGCACTTCATTCGTAATGAAGGGGTCGGAGGTTCAAGTCCTCTAACCGGCACCACTTTTCGCGGCAGAAAATAAAATGTACCAAAATATAATAATTATTATAAAATAACCACATAATGCGCCGACGCGTAAGCTGGGGCGCTGCAAGCGCCTTTTTTTTAATAAGAGCGAGGAACAGATGCTATATCCAAAGACCGAACCAAAAGCGAACTTTCCAGAGCTGGAACGCCAGATTTTAACCTTCTGGCGCGACAATGATATTTTCCATAAGCTCCGCGCTCAATCCGCAGCGCTTACACCCCGCCGTGATTTCTCGTTCTATGATGGACCACCAACGCCATCCAGCAAACCGCATGTGGGACATTTGGGCGTATCCGCTGTAAAGGATATGGTCTTTCGATACAGAACCATGCTGGGCGAATATGTTACACATCAATTTGGCTGGGACGTTCATGGGCTGCCCGCAGAAGTAACAGTTGAAAAGCAGACGGGATGCAAATCTGTTGATATAGTCGCCAAAGACGGGATTGCGGCTTTCTGTGATATGTGCCGCGGCGGCGTTATGCTTTACGCGGACGAATGGCGGAAATATATTAACCGCATCGGCCGATGGGTGGAATTTGGTGAAGACGGGCAGGAATATATCTCCATGGATAAAAATTACATGGAATCCGTGCTATGGGCATTAAAAACTCTCTATGACAAAGGCCTGTTGTATGAAGATTACAAGGTTAATCCATTCTCCTGGAAGTTAGGCACCGTTGTGTCTAATGCAGATGCCGCGAAAGAATACAAAGATGTCATAGATGATGCTATTACTGTTTGGTTTGAATTAGAAAATGGTCGCCGCGTTTTGGCATGGACGACAACTCCTTGGACTTTGCCCGGGAATTCCGCGCTGGCCGTTAATCCAAAAATGAAATATGCGGTGATGAAGGACGGCGACGGCAAGGAATATATAATCGCTGCAAGCCGCATGGACGCCTATACGCAGCAATTTAAAGACGCTTCAAAAGTCGGAGAAATTACAGGCGCAGACTTAGTCGGATTAAAATATAAACCGCTGTTCAATTATTATAATGACGAAAAGCTATATTCTGTTATCCCGGCGGACTATGTTTCCGATAGCGATGGAACCGGAATTGTGCATATTGCCCCAGCATTTGGACAGGAAGATTTTGTCGCTGCGCGCGAATTTGACCCTTTATTCCCAGTAATTCTGAATGTTGATGATTATGGAAATTTTGATTCCACTGTCCGCGACTGGGCCGGCGAAAATATTTTTGAAGCTAATCCAAAAATCATCATTCGCCTGAAAGAATCCGGTTATCTGATTAAAAAAGAACAATACAAACATTCATATCCATTTGACGACCGCACACATACAAAATTAATCTATCGCGCGACTAATTCTTGGTACATCAATGTACCTGCGATTCGCGATCGCCTACTTGAAAATAACAAGCAAGTTAATTGGACCAGCGCTGGCGAAAGATTCATAAAATGGATTGAAAGTGCGCGCCCTTGGGCAATTACTCGCAATCGTTTCTGGGGAACTCCGCTACCGATTTGGAAGCGGGGGGATGAAACCAAAGTATTTGGCAGCATTGCGGAATTGGAAGAATTTTTCGGGGTAAAAATAAATGACCTGCATCGCCCAACACTGGACACTTTGGAAAAAGACGGATGGAAGAGAATTCCCGATGTTCTGGATTGCTGGTTCGAAAGTGGTGCGATGCCATTTGCAGCGCTGCATTACCCTTTTGAAAATGCGGATAAGTTCGAGGCAACATTCCCGTCTGATTATATTATCGAAGGCATAGACCAAACCCGCGGATGGTTCTATACTCTGATGGTACTTGCTACGGCATTGTTTGACAAGCCTGCTTTCAAAACGGTTTCGGCAAACGGGCTGACTTTGGATGAACATAAACAGAAAATGTCAAAATCGCTTGGTAATTTCGAGGACCCGCAAAAAGTCTTTGATGATTATGGCGCAGATTCAATCCGACTTTATTTGCTGGGGAGCAATTTCATCAAGGGCGAACCTGTTCTGATAGACAAGGCCGGTAAAGTCTTTAACGAACCCATCAAAAATATCCTGACACCACTGTGGAATGCATATCATTTCTTTACCTTGTATGCGAATGCTGGAAAAATAAAGGCGAAAAAAAATCCTGACTTCTTCACGGCGACGAATATCATGGATAGATATATTTTGACCGAACTGAATGAGTTGTTTGATGTTGCGAATAAGAACCTCGATAATTATCAGCCCGACATTTTGGTTCGAAATATTGCGAACTTTCTGGATATCTTGAACAATTGGTATATACGCCTGAACCGCAAACGGTTTTGGGATGAGGATCAAGATGCGTTCAACACATTATGGACCGTGTTGGTTTATTTCTGCCGCGTAATTGCTCCACTGGCGCCTTTCGTCAGCGAATATATATATCGTAATTTAACAGGGTTTGAATCTGTGCATCTGCAGAAATATCCATATTATACTAAACCGTATAATGGTGTTGATATGCTGTTGGCCAATATGCGTAAAATTCAGCAAATTGTTTCCGTTGGCAAACAACTGCGCGAAAATGCAGGATTACGAAACAGGTTGCCATTAAACTCTATGAAAGTAGCTTTTACCCAAAATAGCGAAATTGACCTGTTGCAATTTATGTCCATCTTGTGTGATGAATTGAATGTCAAGCAAATTGAATTTTATACCAATATTTCTGATTTTGCTGATTCGTTTGTATACCTGATTACTCCGAAAATAGGGGCGCGGCTTGGTAGCAAATTGAAAGAAATAATCGCCGCATCAAAACAACCAGGATTTAATCCGGCCGATTGGGGCTTGTTACCGGATGAGTTTGAAACTCGCCTGACCGTAAAACCTGGGATTACCGGTGCGGCGCTGCCGGATAATACTGCGGTCATAGTACTGGATACTAATATTACCCCAGAGCTTGCACGCGAAGGGATGGCAAATGATGCCCTGCGATTTATTCAGGATTCACGCAAAGCGGCGGGACTGGATGTTTCCGACAGAATAAACTTGAGTTATAGCGCGGATGGCGCGCTTGCCGATGCTTTGGAACAAGAATCAAACCGGGAGCGTATTATACGCGATGCCCTGATTGTAAATCTCGACGACAAAGGCGCAGATCAATTCACAACCGAAATCGAAGGCAACAAATTCGGAATAAAGATAACGAAAGCATGAAACTAACGCCTGAAATTTATTTTACAGAAGTACCGCCGACTATTGATATGGAAATTCGGTCAGAACTGTATTCAACTAATGAATTTACTTTCGCAGTATCAGTGATTTTATCCGCCCAGGCAACCGATAAAAAAGTTAACGAAGTTACCCCTGGTTTATTTTCTGTTGCTAACACGCCGGAGAAAATGCTGGCGCTTGGTGAAGAAGGTTTAAAAGAGCACATCAAAGTTATTTCGTTTTTTAATAACAAAGCGAAAAGCATTCTCGGCCTGGCAGATGCACTGGCAGATGGGAAAAACGATTCTGACTATAAATTTCCATCGAAATATCATGATCGTGATGCATTAATGAAACTGCCTGGAATTGGTCAAAAGACCGCAAATGTAATTATGAATGTGCTCTGGGGCGCGCCCTTTATTGGCGTGGACACTCATGTTTTCCGCAATGCACATCGGTATGGTTGGTGTGGAAGCGAATGCAATACCCCAGAAAAAGTAGAGGCAAAACTGCTTGAAATAATTCCGCAAAAATATCACAGAATTGTGAATCATGTGATGGTGCTGCATGGACGATATACTTGCAAAGCCTTGCGTCCGAATTGCGCCAATTGCCCAGTTAATAAATGGTGTCCAGCTAAAATAATATAAATCTGTCATTGCGAGGAGCCCAAAGGACGACGCGGCAATCCAGCGAATGCGCTTTATTAACTGGATTGCTTCACTCCGCTCGCAATGACAATATTGTGTATTATTTCCAAAATCAACTTATTCAAATCTTCCGTGCTATGTTCCCCTGCAAAAGTCAGTGTGAATGTAATATTACGGAGGCTTTCTTTTGGCTTGTCATAAATATCTGTGATTTCTGCGCGTGCGACTTGCTTATAATTTTTCAGAATCGCTGCCGTAACGTCGCCTGCTGCGCGCCCATAAGGCACCGCAATCGATATATCCCGAGTGCTTGGGATTATTGCCGCCGGCGATTCGTATTTTACTTTTCTTGCGGGCGCACTCAGCAGTTTTTCAACATCAAAAAATTCGAAAAACACCGGCGTATCATTTTTAATATCAAACTC
Organism: Alphaproteobacteria bacterium; assembly: GCA_009784275.1. Classification (GTDB taxonomy): domain Bacteria; phylum Pseudomonadota; class Alphaproteobacteria; order Rs-D84; family Rs-D84; genus WRCA01. The sequence continues at coordinate 23,941 of WRCA01000009.1, forward strand.
TGCAAGCAGTGCTGGATGGATTTCTCCGAAGACCCCGATTTTTTCCCCGTTGCAAAGAACTGCGCCATTGCGCTTTGGATGACGCGTGCGACTGATAACAGTATAATCAAATTCATATTCCAAACCTAAATCCCGCATAAGGTTTTCAATCAAGCCTTTTACAGTTAGCACCGAAACATCTTTACCATTCATCACGCCCCAAAGGACATTATGTTCGCCATCGTTTTGAAAAACTTTGCCCCACTCGAATGCTCTGATTTCGCGGTTTTTCATATTCAGATTTTTCGCGACCAGCTCTATTGCCTGGATAGTCGCATTATTCTTCATAAAGGCATACCCACCATCTACGGAATTTTCCAGCGCCATATGTTCTTTGATTGGCGAAACGGCCGCATGTTTCGGAGAATACATCGAATCAGTAAATACTTCATAGAATCCGTTCGTAACCAAGAATTCACCAATCTTCGTTTTTCGTTTTTCGTTTTTCGTTTCACCTGCGCCAATTTCCACTGCGGGTAATTTTGACGGCAGCGTGTTATATCCAATCGACCGCGCGAGCTCTTCAATCAAATCCGCAGGTTCGCCTTTGATATCCCACATGCGCCATGTTGGCGTGAAAAAGCCGGTCTTTTTGACATCCGGAAAGAATCCATATCGCCGGAGTCTTTCCGTTATTTCCTTGTCAGTTATGTCGATTTCCAATTGCTCGCTAATGTAACTGCCAGAGACTTCTATGAATTTGGGCGGAATTGCATCACCCCAAGTCATATGCTGGAAATCGCCGCCGCAAACCCAGCCGACTTCTTTATACAAAGCGGTCGCGCGGCATGCGCCCAAATAACTGGTGCCTATATCTCCTCCGCGTTCGAATATCTGCGACGCGATTGTTGTTATCCCCAGCGCGCGCGAAGTCTTGCGAATCGATACGGGATCAAATAATGCCGTTTCGAACAGAATATTTTTAGTATTTTCATCAACCTCGGCCGCGTGACAGCCAATAACGCCACCAACGCAGAGGATTTTTTCTTCGTCCGCAATTACAATTGTGCCCGCGGGCAATGGGGTTAAGCCTTCGTGAAATAACAGGGCGGCTTTTTCACCTTTCTTGGTTTCGCGGATATGAATTTTACCTTTGATCTTATCCGCATCATAGACATGCGCAGGCTGACCCAATTCCAGCATCACGACATTAGTAATATCAATCGCCGGATGAATTATATTCACTCCGCTGGCCGCCAGCATGCGTTTTATGTATTCATCCTGGGTGCTGCGCTGTTTTTGTGGCTTTGAAAGTTTAAACGGCGTCAACGCGAACGACAGACATTTTTTTGTTTCTATATCGAACACATAATTGACACCTTTATACGACATCTTGCCGGATTTATCTGTTTGCCATTCTGGAAGCTCACAGAACGCCGCATCTGGTACTGTGACACCGGTGCCCGTACGTCCGTTGATTTCCCGCGCGAGGCCAATATAGCAATAATGGTCTCCGCGATTCGCCAGCAATTCCAAATTAAAGATATCGCCATCAATCGACTTGATTTCAAGACCTATATCTTCCATCAAATCTTGCCAATTCTTCGGAAGGTCTATAAACGTTTCTAAAATCTTTTTTGAAAATTTCATTTCGCACCTGCCAATTTTTTGAATACTCTTAAGTCCATCCCATACAGCTCTCGCATATTTGCCCCGGTGAATTCCCCCGCCAGGCGCGAAGTGCCAAATCCAAATGCAAATCCGCTTACACGTTTCGGATCAAATCCGAAATTGCGCAAGACCTGTGGGGATACCATTCCAGCGCCGACAATTGTCATCCATCCCAATCCTATATCAATATCCGCACCAATGCTTGGTTCCGTATAAGGATAATATTTCGGCTTAAAGCGTATTTTTACATTCGGGCCGTAAATTTCTTTCAGAATAAATTCTATCGTTCCCTTTAATTCAGATAGCTTTATATTATGTCCTACCATAAGGCCTTCGAATTGGTGAAAGATCGCTAGATGACTTGCATCCACTGCTTCATTACGATACACGCGCCCAGGCGATACTATGCGAATGGGCAGCTTTGATTCATCACCTTTCAGCGACATCATAAACCGCGATTGAACGCTGGTAGTATGAGTCCGCAAAAGCTTTTTATCTTTTTCTATCCAGAAAGTATCTTGCAAATCGCGAGCAGGGTGGTGCAGTGGTATATCCAGCAAATCAAAATTATATGAGGGTTCCTCTATTTCTGGCCCTGTTGTCACCGTAAAGCCAAGCCGCCGCATTGCGTCTATGCATTTTTGCTCTATTACCGACACAGGATGCAGCGCGCCCGGCCGAGTGCCACCACCGGGCAAGGTCATATCGAAATTATCATTTGCCAGTTTCTCATTTATCAAGCGACGCGACAGGTCTTTCTTTGCATCTTCTATCGCATCTTCATAGGATTCGCGCAATTTGTTGATCTCTGCGCCACGCGCCGCACGTTGATCCGCTGGCAAATCGCGCAAGCCGTCCATCAGAGTTTTTAATTCGCTCTTTTTACCCAACCATTTAGACTTAATATTGTCTAAATCCTGGGGTGTATTTGCAGCCGACAATTCTTTCAAAAGTTCTTTCATAGCTTATACTCTTGTCCAATCTTACCGTTTTCAGGCAGTTCCAGTATGCCGGAATGATCATCGCCAGCGCCCAGTTCTTTTGCGCTGCACATCATACCGTTTGATACTACACCGCGTAATGGTCGCGCTTCTAATGGCTCTATTTCGCCTGGCAAAATACAGCCTGGTCGCGCCAATACGCCAATAAAACCAGCGCGAACATTTGGCGCGCCACAGACAACTTGTTGCAGCTTGCCCGTTCCGATATCTACGCGCAAAACATGCAATCTGTCAGCATTGGGATGTTTTTCCACCGAAACAATCCTGGCTATTACCAACAATGGCGCTTTTTCTTTTTTGAAAAATAATTTCTTCAAGAAGTTCATTGGCTATCCTTTTTCATATTCAAAAAAGCCATCTTTCGATGGCTTTATTGTTGCATATTGTGCAAAATATCTCCACCGAAATTTTAGTTCTCGGTCTTGATAAATCGTTTTGCCTGTTCGACCAGTTTTTCAAACCCTGGATCGCCAGCGTATGCCATTTCAGCCAAGACTTTTCTGTCCAAGTCTATTCCAGCTTTCTTCAAGCCATTCATAAACCGGCTGTATGTCAGTCCTTGCGGTCTTACTGCCGCGTTAATGCGGATTATCCACAAGCTGCGAAAATCGCGTTTACGCGCCTTGCGGTCGCGATAAGCGTATTGTCCGGCCTTCTCGGTCTTTTCGCGTGCAGCGCGATAAGTGCTGCTGTGACGGCCCAGGTATCCCTTGGCACGCGCCAGAATTTTATTATGTTTTTGTTTGACGGTTGTACCGCGTTTTACTCTTGCCATTTTTCGCCACCTTTTATTTCAGACCGTACGGAGCCAAGATTTTCGCCTGACCCACCATGTTATCGTTCAAATACTGCGGTTTAGAGCCGGCGTTGTTGGCGCGGGCGGATTTCTTGCGCAGCAGTTTCTTGTGGCTGTTTCTGGCAACCCGGATCTTCCCGGTTGCGGTCATACTTGCACGTTTCTTCAAGTATGATTTAGTTTTCAGTTTTGGCATTTTCAGTCTCCTGTTTAATTCCGCTTGGGCATGCCATATGCCTAGGGCGGTGCCTGCATTTTGGCAGAAAATAATAGAAAATCAAGTTTTTTGTAGAAAATAGGATTTTGGGTGCTAAACTCCGCGAGATGGATGCGAAAACAGCCTCTTCTAAAATAGCAAAAACTGTTCAAGCGGGCATTGCTGCCTGCTTGCTACCGGTATTTTTTCTGTATATCTTGCTGGGCAAGCCGGATTATAAGATTATGAATGCTATGTCCGGCGTGGTTGTACCCGCAGCACGAATTGTCGGTGATGGCATTACATGGCCTGTGCGCGCAATCGGCCATCTGCAAGAAAATATAAAAGAACGCAAAGGTATTCGCCAAGAAAATAGGGAGCTGCGCGCGAAACTGGACGCTTTTGTTGCGGCTCAAAACGGATGCATCGCATTGCAAGCGGAAAACCAAAGGCTGGAGCAGACATTGGATATAGTTCGCATGTATCCAAAGAAATCTGTCATTGCGCGGGTGATCTTTGAAAATTCTGCATTTGCCGCCAGCAGTTTTATTTTGGATAAAGGTGAAAGTTCTGGCATACAGCCTGGCATGGCGGTGATCTCCAAGGATGGTTTTCTGGCGGGAACGGTAATATCGGTTACTGCGGAATCCGCGAAAATACGAAAAATTACAGATACGGAATCCAATATACCTGTACGTGTTGCAGGTTCGGATGTATTGGGCTTTCTGCGCGGTCGTGGAAACGCAGCCCCTGTGTTCGAGCTGTTCAGCGACCAAGAATTTTCACCCACGCCCGGCGTTATGTTGCTCGCCAGCGGGATTGGCGGAAGTTTGCCTGACGGAATTCCGATCGGGAAAATTAAAAGAAGTGGGGCTGGTGGATCGGCATCGGTAAAGCTGGGGACGAAAACCACATCAGAAGCAATAGTATTAATTTATAAATGAATAAAAAGACCATCGATATTTTATTGCCTTTTATCGCCACAGTATTTTTGTGGCGCTTGTCTTTCCCTGTCTTGAATCCGAGTGGGATTCTGGCGCTGGTCCCGATTTTTTATTATTCATTCATTCGCGCACGCGGCGGTTTTCTACCCATGGCGTTGATCGGATGCTTTCTGATAGACCATAATTTCGACACTATGCTGTTTTGGACTATGCTGTTCTGCGCATTCTACGCAGCAGCCGGCTTACAAAGCCATATTAATTTAGCGACCCAAAAATGGCGCGGCATTTTTTTCTTTATGATTTTCATCGGCTGCGGATTGCTGTTACTGGGCATTTGGACGATATTCGTAACTTGGTCTATGATGCCTATTTTACAATCTGTCGGTATGTTTATTACAACCACAGTGATGTATATTCCTTTGACTTATCTACTTAAACGGGTGGAGGCATCGCATGCTTGATAAAGAAATCTCCACCACATTCGACAGACGCAGCGCTCTGTTTTTCACAAGCGGCGCTATACTTACCGGCGTATTGCTTTTGCGCATGCTGCAATTGCAGGTTTTCGAACATAAGAAATACAAACGCCTATCCCAAAATAATTCTGCACGGATTATCATAGAACCGCCAGAGCGCGGAAAGATCTTGGCCGCAGACGGTTCTGCGCTTGCCAAGGACGAAGCCGTTTATCGTGCATTTGTTATACCTGATGAATGTGATGATTTAGATGTCGTCTTGGATGCAGCAGCGAAAGAGCTTAAGCTGACACAGAAAGATTTAGAGCGCATTCAAAAGAAGATAGAGCGCCAGCGCAGATTTCAACCCACAATTATCAGGGAAAATATAAAATGGAATCAGTTGGCGGCCTTGAAAACACTGGGGCTGTCCGGACTTCATTTGGAACCGGGGCTTGCGCGAAAATATCCCGGCAGGGGCCTCGCGGCGCAAACAGTCGGCTATGTCGGAACAGTTGATGAATCCAGAACCAATCCCAGAATGGCGTCGACTTCACCGTTCTTGATGACAGGAATGGCCGGACTGGAAAAGGTTTTCGATGCCGAATTATCCGGGGTTCCGGGACAAATTCTGACGCATACAGACGCACTGGGACGCATCATCGGCGGCGATAGTGAAAGCCGAATTCCAGCAACCTCTGGAAGGAATTTGCAAACAACCTTGCGCGAAAATGTTCAGAAGAAAATGGAAGATGCGTTGGCTGTGCATGGATCTGGCTGCGGGGTTGCGATAGAATGCGATACCGGAAATATTATCGCGATGGCATCCAGTCCCACATTCGATGCTAATTTATTCCGCAGCATCGACGGCGCGGAATATATGGACGATTTGCGCAAGAATAATATGAATCCTTTTATGAACAAAACGATCGAAGGTTTGTATCCGCCGGGCTCTACATTTAAAATTGTCGTTGCTTTGGCTGCATTGGAATCGGGCGCGATTACGCCAAATGAAAAGATTTTTTGCAGCGGCAATTGGGAATACGGAAATCATCTTTATCACTGC
>WRCA01000010.1 GCA_009784275.1 Alphaproteobacteria bacterium
GCAAGGTACAACTTGATGAATGCGGCATACCAACCGGGTCCGCAGCGTTGGCAGAGAAACACGAGATTTGGGGTTTCGTGGTGGCTCGATTGGCGTCCATGCGTGTCGACAGTTGTACAAAGGAAGTGAAAGCATGCCTGCAATCGGAAGATCGGTGCGGCGAGAACTATACGCAATGCGTTGGTTTGGATACTGATACAATCGTAAGGATGTGCCCTTTCGACAAACTGGTCGGATGTCAGAAAGTATACGAAGGTCAGGATATCCGTGGGCAAAAGGTTTACGAGGAGCTTGCTAACCTCGTGCAAGGAATTTTCTTGAGCATCGATAATAACTTGCTGACGCAATGTCAAAATGCTGCTGACGAGGCGATGATCAAAGTATGCGGCGGAACAGAAGAATGCAATCAGCTGACTGTGGACGCGGGGGTTGGAACTCGTTCCTTGGAATATAAAATCTGCGGATTTACTGGTGAAGGAGAAAGTATCGCAATGGATTATACCAAATGCAGAACTGACGCCGCCCAGATTACAGATAGCGAGCTGCGCGAAGGCATTCCATTCGCTGGATTCCTGGATGGAATGATTTTCTGGGAAAGTGTCACATTTGGTGAAGATGCAAAATTAAACGATGTTGCTCAATATATGGCAACCTCTGGAACCAGTTTGACCGAAGCCGCGCAAGAAAGAGTTCAATCGGAACTTAAACAGCTGCAGCAAAGCATCAATAACGCCATCAGTTTAGTAGAGTCTGATCCGACGATTCAGTTCTGTATGACCGGCCGTGAAGTTCAAGGTATGAAAACAGGCCTCAAAGGTAATCAAACACGTCAAAAAGTAGGAGAGAAAAGCGAGGAGGCCGCAAGATTCCCGGATCTGACCAGACAAATGCGCATGCTGATCGCGACTTATGCGGTAAAAGCCGCGCGCGATAACTATTTCAAAAGATTTGACGAGCTGAATGCAAAGCTGTTGGAAGATAAAACCACAACCGCAGAGCGGATGGCGAAAATCCTGGAAGAAGATGCGCTTAATGCACGTCGTGCAGTTGCTGCAAACTCTTGTAAGGCGATGGCTTCGGGCAGTATATTGCCAATGAGCTCCCAGCCGCCAAAGAATGTCTTTGGCAAAGTGCTCGGTGTCTTTATGACCGCAGGCGGAGTCATTGCCGCGCCGTTCACTGGCGGTTTAAGCTTGGCGGGAACGGCCGCTGGGATCGCGGCGCTTACCGGTGCCAAAGGCGGTGGCAATGGCGCAGCTGCACAACCCAGCGCAGCAGATTTGACGGCCAGCCAGTCGCTGAATCAGTGGAATTTCAAACAGACAATTACCACAACCTTTGAATGGGAAACATTGAAATGCACAAGGGCTATCCGCTCGCAAACTTGCAAAAAGACAAGAAATCCATTGTTTGGTGACAAGTATTGCCAAGAATGGAATAATGAAACCACTGCTTCGAAAGAATTCCAGTTCTAAAAATCCCGCCCATTGGGCGGGTTCTTTAATTATTAACCCCCTAAAAAATCACTTGACAAATTAAATTTATTGGTTATAATTTTGTCAAAAGAGGTTAAAAATGCCGAAAAAACCAATTATAAATAACTCCAAAGCCGCGGGATTCGTTGCGGCAAAACAAACCACAGAAATCAAGACTGTCCAAGACCGCCCATGCTGGCTGGTTCGTGCGCTTCGCTGGGTTTTCATCACTGCCCCGCGCGCCGTATGGAACTGGATCTGCAGCATTGAAATCGGCGGGCTGTGCAATCTGACTATGCTGTTGCTGATTATCGTATTATTCTCCATCCTGATTGGTCAGGTATTGAATATGCGCTGCTATCGCAAGGTTTTGGTTCGCACCCCGGAAATCATCAATGTTACTTCCCCGGTTGCAAAGACCATTGACAATGTACAGATAACCGAAGAATCTGCGCCAAAGAAAAAAACAACCATCGTTTTGCCTTTGGAACAAAATGAAAAAGCGAATGCAGAAGTCATCCCTGCTGCGCCGGCCAAAGTTGCAGAGCCAACTTTTATCAAGGTAAACGGAGACTTGATAGTCGACGGGGAACAGATCGGACGCGGATTGAATTCTATGACTAAAATCAACGGCAATCTGTATCTACAGAATATGCGTTACTTCACCCTGCCCTGCGGAGTCAAAATCAATGGCAATTTAATCGTTCGTAATGTTCGCCAACTGAAATTCTGCGGTCATTTTGTCGTGAACGGCGACATTTATGTTTCTGCTGATTCTTCGTTCGGCCCAATCCCACGCAATGCGAAAGTTCGCGGACAGGTAATATTTTAATGAGAACCACGACACTTAATTTTCCAAATGAACAAAAGGTTGTGGTCAAGGCCTCTCCTGTCGAAATATTTTTAAATTTTGAAAAGTTCGGACCTATGGTTACTCCACTTAAAGTATTTGAAAGCTTTTCGTCCAAAGCCCAGAATGAAGTCGCAGCACACATTGCCGGACTTAGCATCGAACGAAAAAAGTTTTGGTATAAAGAACTATTTGGAAAGAAAATCTAAAAATCCGCCGTTCGGCGGATTTTTATCCACATTAAAATCATTGACAAATATCTCTATTGATGATACAAGTCCTGGCATTGATAAGGAAACTGATGTCAGGACAGAATAATTTCAAAAGATTTATAAGAATAAACCCAACCCTGTGTCAAGGGATTGAAGAATGCCTTGACGAATGCGAGCAAAATTCAAGCTTCCAATGCTGTTATGAATTTTGCCCGACAAACGCCATAGGACCGATTAGCCTGCAAGAATTCAAAGCAACCCTCCTTTATGCGAAAAGCTGCAGCGGATGTGGGAAATGCATAAAAATCTGCCGAAACAAAGCAATCCAGATCGCTCAATAGAAACTAATCGAAAAATCCGCCGCCCCGGGTTCCGGCGAAATCATAGATTTCGCGGGGTGGGAATGGCGGATTTTTTATCTTCCCATATGAAATCTACTTTGAAGCCATATAAAGACATCTATGACTTTATCAAAACGACCTTTTTTATCGAATAATTTCTGTTCTTTAACTTCTGCCCGTTCCAGTTTTTCTGCGCTGTATTTGTCGGCTTGTTTGTAAATATCTTCCATCGTTAACCCCTTAACTGATGGAAATTCTACTATAAAATTAGTTTTTGTCAAATTGATTAAACGACTTCGGTAACCGCGCGCAAAGACCCATCGCGAGTCAGCTGCACCACATGCAGTTTCTTTTTCATTTCCGTAATCAAATCCACACGGTCATAAGCCGGTTGAGTATGCAGAATTCTATCCGCAAATGCTGCATATGCCGCTTCGGCCGATTCCGCATGAATGGTGGTATAAAAATGGTCGTGCCCTGTTCCCATCATTTCCCATAAAACACTGGCATTATCTGTTGAAATTTCACCGCCGATAATAACATCCGGCGTCATACGAACTACCAAGTCCAACAATCTCGCATAGTTAAATTTATTATTCTGCTCGGTTCGTGAAAGAACAAAATGCACCCTGTTCTTTTGCGGAACCTTGATCTCGCGTGCGTCTTCGACCGTAATCACGCGCGCATTCTGGTCAATCAGCGTCAAGATATGATTCAAAAAAGTGGTTTTTCCGGTACTGGTAGCACCGCTTATTAAAATCGGACTTCCATCATTGATCGCGGCCATCAAACGTTCATAAGGATCATCCGGTTTTTGTTTCCCGCGCGGTTTTACCGTCATCAGTGGTACGCCTTTTTTCAAATGATAATTTCCAAAATCTACATCTGGCGCGCCGCTGCCGCGGATGTTCATCGCAACCCCGCCGGTGACATCACGGTCATCGTACATCACATTTGGGCCGGCAATCGCGCTGAATCGATGATTGCCCGGCAAAGTCGCATAAACCACGGGCATTCCACGAATCGGGTCGAATGGACGTTCGTACACATTCGCGACGGTATGAATCAGGTCGACCAAGTATTGCTTCGTCAATTTTTCCGACTGATAAGCGACCCATGGGACACGCGCGCCATGCAGGCGCATCCAAACCTCTCCTTCGTGATTAATCGCGATTTCTTCCACGAAAGAAGGAGTGAAAAATTCCTCCAAAGGCTTTATCAAAGAATCCAGAACAACATCTGCCATAATTGTAATTTTATCATAAATAGCTGCTTGCAACAATAATCAAAAGTGTGTTAGAATTCGAAACAATAGAGAGATTTGATATGAAGAAACTTGCTCTTTTTGGATTACTGCTTGCTGTTTGCGCGTGCAGCGGTTCCGACGACAGACCCTATGATGTCTATGATTTCCAGAATGGGGGGGACAATGCGCCGTATTATAACGAGCGGTCCGCGCAATTTATGCAGCATGATAATCAGTACGCCGGGGTTGATTCCTTCCGCCCGATAATGGAAGAAGAAAAAGCCGAGAAAGATGCAAAGTGGAACACCACCAGAAAAGATACCAGCTGGCAGGAATATCGCGGAACCATGGTTCGGGTAGAAATTTTGCTGGGTGATTCCGAGTTGCGCGAAATGAGGCTGCGCATGTTGCAGAACTCTAATGGTATGGATGTTAATGGCGACTCGCGATCGGTGTTAAACGCGGTGGCTGAATATGAAATGAAAAAAGTTTGCGGACGGAACTCGCGGTCTTTCATGATAATATATGACAAGCCGTCATTCGATGTCGGACGCCCGACCCCATATTTCGACTTTATGATTACCGATGATGGCGTAACCATGCGCGAATATGGTTTCAGATGCATCTATAACTAAAACAAACAAAAGTAAAGAAAGGATGAACTATGAAAAAAATGCTTGCAGTATCAGTAATGTCTTTGGCGGTTTTGGCGGGTTGCGATCGCGGCGCGAAAAGCGGCGATACGGTTGTGATTAACTTTGAAGGCTTCCTGAACGGCGAACAGTTCCCAGGCGGCACCGCAGAGAATTTTCCATTAACACTGGGCAGCGGTCAGTTTGTACCGGGCTTTGAAGAACAGCTGGTCGGCGCGAAGAAAGGCGAAGTCCGCGAAGTGAAAATCACATTCCCGGAACAGTATGTCCCAGGCTTGGCTGGCAAGGATGTGATATTCAAGGTCAAAGTTGTTGAGATCAAGAAATAAAAAATCCTGCGAAAGCAGGATTTATTTTTTTGCGCGCGGATGAGCCTTGTTATAAACGGATGTAATCTGCGACATGTCTACCTTGGTATAAAGCTGCGTTGTCGATAATGACGAATGTCCCAACAATTCCTGCAAGCTGCGCAAGTCCACACCATCACCCAACAGAGTCGTCGCGAATGTATGTCGCAGAGCATGCGGCGTGACATAATCTGGTAATTGCAAAAGATTGCGGATTTTTTCAACTTGTTTTTGCGCCATACGCGGTGTCATGGACAACCCGCGAACTGAATAAAATAATAAAGCATCGTTGGCGGCAACCTTGGCATACGGACAAATATTTAAATACTTTTCAATTGCGTCATATACAGCGGGCAATACGGGTACTAATCTTTCTTTGCCGCCTTTGCCGAGTATTCGCAAGACTTCCGGACGCCCGATTACATCGCGAACAGTTAAAGATAGTGCTTCGGAAATTCGCAAACCGCACCCGAAAATCAAAACTACCAAAGCCCAATCGCGCGCAGCAACCCAAGGCTCATCATCCATTTCGCGAATTATAATCGACATGTCTTCAACAGCGTCGGCATCGATTGCTTTGGAAAGTTTTCTCGGAATTTTCGGCGAAGATATTAATCCCAATGATACATTCTTAATTTTGAATTCTTTATCCAAAAACTTATAAAACCCGCGCAGTGATGACAAAGCCCTTGCGGTGGATTTCGCCGAAAGTCCGCGCCGCGCCCTGTCTGCCAGCCACGCGCGAAACCCGAGGGAATCCACGCGGCCAAAATCATCACGCAGGCACGAATTGCCGCAATAGTTGCCATAAAATTTGATAAAATCGGATATATCGATGCGGTAAGCGTCAGCTGTATGATCCGAATACTTTTTCACGTTCAAAAGATAATTTATAAATGAATGAAGCTCATTGTTCATCGCTTTTCCAGTATCAGATCAAGCAGCTCTTCCGGGGTCATAGCTGCGCTGATTCGATAGTCGCGCACATTCGCTATGAATCCATTTTGCTGCATATGGACGAAGATTCTGCTGAAGCTATTCCAGTAATTATGGGTGTTCAGAAAATAAACCGGCTTTTTGCTTTCACCTACTTGCTGCATGGTCAGAATATCGGTCAACTCGTTCAAGGTTCCCAATCCCCCAGGCAAAATACAGAAAGCATCTGACAGTTCGAACATTCTTTGCTTACGCTCGTTAATGCCTTCTACGACTTCTATTTTCGCGGCGCCTTCGTGCACGGGTTCTTGCCTTGCGATCACATGATGGGTAGATATTCCTATGACATCGCCCCCGTTTTCTATTGCGGCGCCGGCAACTGTCCCCATTAACCCGACATTTCCGCCTCCCCAGACCAATCGGATTTTATTCCTGGCCAGTAATTCGCCGACCTTTTTCGCGTCCCGCGCGAATGCTGGATCTGTCCCAAATTGATGCCCGCAATATACTGCTACACTCTTCATTAGTTTTTCCTTTATTTTTACAAATAATACCATAAAATAGCCTCGTTATGAATCAGAAGTTTCTTGATTTTATCGAAAAATATAAAAGCGAAACAGTCGCGCTGGCCGTCAGCGGCGGGGTGGATTCTATCGCCATGCTGTACTGGTATGCGGCGGCAGGACTTCCATGTGTTGCGCTGACCGTCGACCATGGCCTTCGTAAAGATAGTAAAACCGAAGCAGCAGCAGTAAAAAAAATGGCGACCCGCCTGAACATTCCGCACGAGATCTTGCATTGGAAAGGCATAAAACCGATTTGCGGTATCGAAGCCGCCGCGCGCAAAGCGCGTTACGAATTAATGCTGGATTACTGTCGTAAGAATAATATCGGTGTTTTAATGACTGCGCATCAGGCGGACGATCAGATTGAAACATTTCTGATGCACCTTGCGCGCGGCAGCGGGGTGTACGGTCTGGGCGGCATTCGCGAACAGTCAGAACGTGACGGAATTATTATTGCCCGTCCTTTGCTGCATGTCTTTCGTAAAGAATTAAAAGACTGGTGTGACACGAACGGCGTAAAATACTTCCTCGATAAAATGAATGAAGACGAGAGCTTCACCCGTGTCCGCATTCGCAAGAACCGACATCTGTTGCGCGACAAGCTTGATATCACAGACGATCGCATTCTGCTGGCGATTGAAAATTTGGCGCGCGCGAGGGAAGCGCTGGAGCAAGTCATTAATCATCAATTATCAATTGCTAATTATGACGATGGCCGCGTTATTTTTCCGGCATCGCAATTATTTGCCCTGCCCCAGGAATCACAGTTAAAATTCCTCGGCGAATTGCTACGGCGTGTATCAAACGCGGACTATACGCCGCGTCTGGGGGATATTATCCGCTTGCTTGAAAAACTTTCAGATGATAATATTTCGACACTTTCGAATTGTACAATTCGAAGATTAAATGATAAAATTCTTATCGCGCTCCAGGGCGGTTCTGTAAGTTTCAGACAAAAGAAGAAAAAATGAAAAAAGAAATCAAAGAAAAAATTGACCAGACAAAAGAGGTCGTAATTCAAAAAAAGCGCGATGGTTCTTTAATATATCTAATCGTATTTGTGTTGTTGCTGTCGTTCTTGATCGGACGGGCCTTTTTGCAGAAAGCAGATGTTAAAAACCTGGCGACAGAGGCACCAAAAGAAGTTGTTCTTTCATTTTCCGACGTTATCAAATCTGACATCGCAACCATGACTATCAAGGGTTCCGAGGCGGCCGGAGAACTGAAAGACGGAACGAAGTACAAAGCGACAATAACATACGACCCGGAATTGCTGTCGAAAATCGCGGATACCGGCGCGGTTGTGAAAATCGATGACTCAAAATCCTGGACAGATCATCTGGGGACATGGGTTCCGATTCTGATGGGGCTGATTTTCATATGGTGGATTTTTCGCGGAATCCGCGGCAGCGGCATGCCGCGCGCAACACAATATAATCCGACCAAAATCACAACCGGAAAAACCAAAACGACATTTAAAGATGTCGCGGGTATCGATGCCGAGAAAAAAGAAGTTATGGAAATAGTGGACTTCTTGAAAAGTCCGCAAAAGTTCAAAGACTTGGGTGCGCGCGTGCCGCGTGGAATACTGCTTTCGGGCGAACCAGGAACCGGAAAAACTTTGCTTGCGCGGGCAATCGCGGGTGAAGCGAATGTACCTTTCTTTGCTACATCAGGAAGTGATTTCTCGGGAATTATCGTTGGTTTGGGTGTTGCGAAAATCAAAGAAATTTTTGAAATGGCAAAGCGCAACGCGCCTTGCATATTATTCATAGACGAAATAGACGCAATCGGCCAACGCCGCAGTGCGCATGGTTTTAACGACCAAGATCGCGAACAGACGTTGAATCAGCTGCTGATTGAAATGGATGGCTTTGCGAACGAAAGCGGAATCATAATCATCGGCGCAACGAATCGTCCGGATATGTTGGATGCCGCGCTGCTGCGTCCCGGGCGTTTTGACCGCCAGGTTTATATAGAGCTGCCCGACATGGCGGGACGGCGCGAGATACTGGAGCTGTACGCAAAAAAATTAAAAATTTCCAAAGCGGTAAATCTGCATGATATTGCGCGCGGCACCACGGGCTTTTCCGGTGCGGATTTGGAAAATCTTTTAAACGAAGCCGCGCTGCATGCGGCGGGTGCAAACCGTAAAGAAATAGATAAAGAAGACATCGAAGAAGCGCGTGACAAAACCTTGATGGGACCGAAAAAGACGAAAAAAATGCGCGATTGGGATAAAAAACTGACGGCATACCACGAAGCCGGACATGCGTTTGTTTCCATACATTACCGCGATTTAACCGACCCGATACACAAGGCTACGATTATGCCGCGCGGACGCGCGCTGGGCATGGTCCAATACTTACCGATCGATGACAAAGTTTCATTGACGCTTGCTGAAGTCCGCGCAAACTTGGCGGTGGCATTGGCGGGACGCGCGGCCGAAGAAATCTTTTTCGGCGCAGATAAAATCACGACCGGCGCCGAAGGCGATATTGCCGGCGCAACCCGAATGGCACGGTATTCGATAACGGTCGCGGGACTTTCAAAGAAACTGGGGCTGGCAGCAATTAATCAGGTGATGCCTTTTGGCACAAGAACCGCGCTGGAAAATGCCAGCGAAAAAACAGCCGAAGCAGTCGACGCCGAAGTCCGCGCTTGGTTAAACGCGGCGCATGCGGACGCGACCAAAGTCTTGACGCGCGGCAAAGGAACCGTGAAAAAGCTGGCAGAAGAATTGTTGAAACGCGAAACACTTACCCAAGAAGAAATTGAAATTATCGTGCTGGGCAAGCGGGCAAAAAAGACGGACAAGAAAGAACAAACTAAAAAGAAAAAATAAAAAATGCGCCATATGGCGCATTTATAGTCTGCAAAAGGACCAGCTATGACCGTAAAAATCGAAGTTATTCACATGCCGCCAGAAAACACGAATTCTGTTCTTATCGAATCAGATGGGCTGGCCGCTATTTTCGACCCTTGGGGCCGGGCACAAGATTGGTTGAACTTACTGCGCGAACGGGATTTAAAATTATATGCGGTTTATTGCACTCATGGACATTTCGATCATATAACCGGTATACCTGGCTTAATCGAAACGACCGGCGCGCCTTGGTTTTTGCATCCCCTGGATTCGCCGGTTGTGGAATGGAGCAATCAGATTCTGCAAAAACTTGGTACCCCGCCAATTAACCTGGAGAAAATCCCGCCCTGTCCCGTTGCGCCCGGA
This sequence comes from Alphaproteobacteria bacterium, assembly GCA_009784275.1. Classification (GTDB taxonomy): domain Bacteria; phylum Pseudomonadota; class Alphaproteobacteria; order Rs-D84; family Rs-D84; genus WRCA01. The sequence continues at coordinate 9,859 of WRCA01000010.1, forward strand.
AATATGGAAATTCTGCCCGGCATCACCGCCGAAGTCCTACATCTGCCCGGTCATTCTGCTGGTGGTTTGGCGTTTTATTTTCCGGCTCAGAAAACTTTAATAGTCGGCGACACCTTGTTCCAAGAAGACTATGGACGAACAGATTTAATCAGCGCGAACGACAATGCTATGAAAAAATCTCTGGCCGTCTTGTACGCGCGGAATTTCCCGGATGACACGGCCGTGATTCACGGTCATGGCATGGAAACCAACATAAAATGGTTGTATGAAAACAATCCTTTTTTCAAATAATTGAATCTGCGAAAAAACCTGATATAATGATTAGGTTCAAAAAAAGGAAGGAACCCATGAAGAAACTATTATTAATCGCTGCGGTTATCGGACTTGCGGCTTGCGCCACTGCAACGGAAGAAGCCAAAACGAACGCGGCTCAACAAAAACAGCTGGCGAACGAAACTGCCCAGCAGACCAAGGATAATATAAAGCAGACGAAAGACAGCGTAAAGTCCAGTATTACCCAAACAAAAGAAACCGTAAAGACATCGATACAAACCTCCAAAAGCAACACGGTCGATGCCTATAACAATAAGAAAGACGAAATCAAAGAAACTATAACAGAAGTAAAAGAAATTATCGAAGAATAAACAACTAAACTAACCAAAACCTCAAAAAGGAGAGAAACCATGAAAAAACTAACAATACTAGCCAGCATCCTGTGTGCATTCTTTGTGACCGCTTCGTTTGCGGGCGAAGGATTTAAAAAAAGCGATAAAACCATGACTTCCGAAGAAAGAATGGAATGGAAGAAAGAAAAAATGAAAAATATGACCGAAGAAGAAAAGACCGAATTCAAGAAAAAGATGGAAATGAAGAAAGAAAAAATGGAAGGCATGACCGAGGAAGAGAAATCGGAGTTCAAAGAAAAATGGGAAAGCAAGAAAGAGAAGATGAAAGACATGTCCGATGAAGAAAAAGCCAAGTTCAAAGAAAAGAAAATGCACACGAAAGAAAAAATGACCGAAAAGAAAAAGGAAATGAAAGGCAAAGCCAAGGAAATGAAGGAAGAAGCCAAGAAAACCGTGGAAGAAATAACTTCCGAAGAAACGGAAACCACGGAAACACCCGAACAGCCACAGGAGGAAAAGAAGCCAGGCTTTTGGGGTAAACTATTCGGTAAGAAATAAAAATCCGCGCAATGCGCGGATTTTTTAATTAAAGTAATCCAGCTTCATTGCGCGTTTGACACGGTCGGTTGTTGCGGCTGCGACCTCGCGAGCGCGTTTCGCACCATCGCCAAGTAATGCATAAACCTCTTTCGGGTTTTTCATAAGCGCTTCGTATCGCGCGCGCGGCGCGGCTAGATAATCATTCGCTGCCTCATACAATATCTTCTTGGCATCACCATACCCCAGACCGCCTTTTTCAAACCTGGTGCGCAAGTCCGCGACCGCCGCCGCATCCGCGAAATGTTTGTAGAGCAAAAAGATTGTGTCGTTATCGGGATTTTTAGGTTCTTCCGGTAGCTTGCTGTCCGTAATGATACGCATAATTTTCTTTTTCAGTTCTGCCTCTGAATCAAAAATCGGAATCTGGTTTCCATAAGACTTGCTCATCTTTCTCCCGTCAAGCCCAGGGATAAGTCCTGTGTCTTCCTGGATAAAAGGCTGCGGCAGTTTGAATGTCTCGCCATATATTGCATTAAAGCTGCCAGCGATATCGCGCGCGAATTCAACATGTTGCTTTTGGTCTTTGCCAACAGGAACGATATCAGAGTTATACAGCAAAATATCCGCCGACATCAAAACGGGATAAGTATAAAGGCCCATATTGATTCCGATATCCAAATCGACATTTTTTTGAACTTTTTGTTCAAATTCAAAAACCTTTTCAATCAATCTTTCATCTTTCGATTTACCGACATGTTCTTTATATCTTTTCTCAAAGACTGAGGTTATATTTTGAAATTCTTCTAATAATACTTTTAGTTGATTGCTTTTCTCTGTATTTTCATTGCCTTCGCTTTTTAAGCGTTCATATCTATCTTTTAGATTTTTACATTTTTCAGAAAATGTTTTGTTAAGTACGGTATCTTCTTCCAATAATCTCATTTGTTTTATGAAAGCTTTCTCCCGATTAATGTCTTGAATTTCTTTATACGAATGTGCGCGATTCATTAAGCCTTTTGGCGTAACATTCATCAACAACGTTGATAAATACGCGACCTCTGGCACATCTGACTGACGGAAAAATACAGCTTTACTGGTATCCAACCCTAGCGCGATAAAAGACGCCGCAACCTCCAAAGTATATTTTTGCAACTCTGCTGGACTGTGAATCATGTTCAATGCATGCAAATCCGCAATAAAAACAAAAGCCTGGCGCCCCTGCGACATTTCTATAATAGGCTTAATAGCGCCAACCAGGTTCCCCAAATGCGGCGTTCCTGTCGGCTTGATTCCGGTTAAGATGATTTCTTTCGACATATTCAAAGCTCCATTTAAGTAAATGTTAAATGATTGAGTGCAAAAATAAAAGTGCAAAAAAGAACTTAGGCGGCAAAGCGCCAGCAGGAAGATTTATAAAAATAAAATATCTTTAACATGCTTAACATTATATTCACCCAGATGTTTTTTGTCAAATATAATTATTGACAATATGCATATAAGCGCTAGAATTTAAAATATGAAAGATTTGGCATTTAAAATTATTATTATATCGATCGCCGCCAGTAATGTGCTTACGCCGGCAGTGCGATGCATTCGGCCCAGGCCGCGTCGTAAACCAAAAGAAACCTGGGAAACAGAACTGTTCTTTTTTCCCCAGCGAAATATAAATGCCGTGAAATTCGTCTCGCACATTCCAGAAAACAAACTGCGGGAAGTAAAACCTGCCGTACAGCCGATCAATATCACAGTAAATACTTATGAGATAAGAAAACCGGGCCCATTTTCAGTTTTGGATTACTTTTCACAATGCGAATTTGCGCCAGTATCGATGCAAACAGTCAACGGGAAAGCCCAAAATAACGACGGATGGAATAAAACATTTCAAATTCCATATCAAGTCGCGAAAGATGCAGCAAGCTGGACGACCAAAGAAGACACTGTGGAAAACCGCACAATTATCGAATACCTCGACAGCGGCACATCAAAGCCAATAGCTTACCTCAGCAGGGATGCGTGCTGGCTGTCCCGGAACAGTTTGAATGAAGTACTGGAAATCATGCCGACACCAACACGCTTGAGTTTCATCAGGGAATTAAAAATGCGTGGTTACGATATGTAATTAAAAAGCGGGAATTTCCCGCTTTTTCTTATATCAGCTTTCCGATCTCTGCGGCTGTGTCGCACATGCGATTCGAAAATCCCCATTCGTTATCATACCAAGATGTCACATGTACCAGCTTGTCCCCGATAACATGCGTCATTAATGAATCAACTATCGATGAACGCGGGTCATGAGTATAATCAACGGATACCAGCGGCTTGTCACTGTATCCCAGTATTCCGGACAATGCGCCTTTTGATGCGTCAAGCATTGCCTTGTTGACGGCTTCGACCGAGGCCGATTTTTCAATATTCACAACCAGCTCTACCACTGAAACATCCGGAGTCGGCACACGAATCGCGATGCCGTTCATTTTGCCAGCCAAGCGCGGCAGAACAAGGCCGATCGCTTTCGCGGCACCAGTGCTGGTCGGAATCATCGACAAGTTTGCGGCGCGAGCGCGACGAAAATCTTTATGATTCTTGTCCAACAATTGCTGATCGCCGGTATAAGCATGAATGGTTGTCATCCAGCCGCTTGTAATTCCGAATTTTTCATCCAAAACGGCTGCAATCGGCACAAGACAATTCGTGGTGCAAGAACCGTTGGAAATAATCTTCATATTTTTGGTCAAAGTCTTGTGGTTCACGCCATAAACTATCGTTGCATCCGCGCCTTCGCTGGTGGTTGAAACCAAGACCTTTTTCGTGCCCGCATTCAAATGGACTTTCGCTTTATCAGCATCGGCAAAGACCCCCGTGCATTCCATTACTACGTCTATATCAAGCTCTTTCCAAGGCAATGATGTCGGGTCTTTTTCCGCCAAAACAGTGATATTATGTCCGCCGACTTTGATTACATTGCCTTCCGCTTTAACCGAGATCGGCATCTTTCCATGGACCGAATCGTATTCAAGAAGGAACGCGGACTGGTCGAGTGGCATGACATCATTGATTGCGACAAATTCCAAATCATCGCGCTTTGATTCCAAGGCTGCGCGCAGTACCAGGCGCCCAATGCGTCCGAATCCATTAATTGCTATGCGTGTTTTTTTACTCATCAGTTTTTCCTTTCCTGTTTTAATTGGACATTAAGAATTATACAATTTATAATCTAAATCGCAATGGAAATTACATCCTACATCGTTACAGGCCCAACCGCATCGGGGAAATCCGATCTGGCACATAAACTCGCCAGGCGAATTGGCGGGGTTATAATCAATTGCGACAGCGTCCAAGTCTATCGTGGAATCGAAACCTTGTCGGCAAGTCCCATGGCCGGAAACCCTGATCTGGATGGCGTTCCGTATAAGCTGTTTTCCATCACCGACGGGGATAAACCGTTGTCCGCTGGGCTGTGGGCACAGCTGGCTCGACAGGAATACGACGCGGCAATCCGTGCCGGGCAGCCTGTAGTATTCGTGGGTGGCACTGGATTTTATTTGAAAGGATTGCTGGATGGGATGTCCCCTATTCCAGCGGTGCCAATGGACGCGCGCACAGCCACGAGAGAGTTTGCAGAAAAAAACCTTCCCGCTGCGTATGAATACTTGCAGGAAATCGATCCAACCTGGGCAGATAAAATAAGTAAGAATGACCGTCAACGAATTGTCCGTGGGATAGAGGTTTTTCAATCGACCGGCAAGCCATTATCCGAATGGCAAAGCGCGCCACGCGTTCCGATTATCCTGGACCCAATAACAAAAATTTTAATCTCGCCAGACCGAGAACTTCTGCGTCAAAGAATTGCCGAACGCATGCCGGCGCTGGCAAAATCAGTTCTGGAAGAAGTCGGCGATATTCTAAAAAAGAATTGGGATGCCGCCCTGCCCATTATGAAAGCCGATGGAATTGCGGAAATTTCGCGATATCTGGCGGGAGACATTAGTCTTGAAGAAGCGGTTGACTTATGGCGAATAAAAATCTGCAATCATAATATGAAGCATCAGTACACTTGGTTCAGAACGAACTTTCATCCGGATATAGTTATTGACCACATCCCGACAGACACTGATATTGATACAATTTTGAATAAAGGAGAACCGTTATGAATATACTATGTAAATACTGTGCTAATTGGATTTGCCCGTATAATCACCAATGTGAAATAACTGCATCAGCGTTCACCTCTGCTAACCTAGATAAAAAAGTAGCAAAAATACTTGCGGAAAAAAATAATCTTTATATGCCGGTTGATGTGCCAAAACAAACGCCGACCAACCATATAATCTTCAATTGGCATCATCAACAACTGAAATGCAAACACAAGGAAGGATAATTAATGTTCCAACCATGCGATATTGTAAAAGTCTTGGTCCCGATCGCGGTTGGCGATGGATATGATTATCGCTTGACCGCACCTGCGGAAATCGGCCAGTTTGTTCGTGCGCCAGTAATGAACCGACCCTATATCGGCATGATTGTTGGACCGGGCACCAGCGCCCTGCCGCCAGAGAAAATCAAAAGCGCAACATCGATTTCCAATTTCCAATTACCGATTAATACAATCAGTTGGATTGCAAAAATGTCCGAATGGACAATGATGCCGCCGGGCATGGTGCTGCGCCTGATACTGAATGTTCCAGAAGCTTTTACCGCGCCGAAAACCGAAGCGCTTTATGCTTATGCTCCGCCTGAAAAAATGCGCATGACCGAGCAAAGGCAAGCTATCGAAGATGCCTTTGCAAGCAATGAAAACGAACCAATGTCCGCAAATGATATTCAAAACATTGCACGGGTTTCGCCGGCTGTTGTAAAAACGATGATTAAAAATGGAATTTTATTGCCATCTGCCGAACAAGTCGTAAATCGCAAACCACAAATTGTAAATTATTTCGATACCGGAAATGTAAAATTAAATGTCGAACAGCAAGCCGCGGCGGACGCGATAGAATTGGAAAAATTTTCAGTTCATTTGCTGGATGGAATTACAGGCAGTGGCAAAACCCAAGTCTATTTCGATTCCGTCTTGCGTGTTTATCAAGCCGGCCACAGTGTTTTATTAATGATGCCGGAAATCGCGCTGACGGCGCAGTTCATGTCCAGGTTTGCAAATCGATTCGGCGCGCCGCCTGTCGTGTGGCATTCTAATTTAACAATGGCAAAGCGGCGCGAAATCTGGCGCGGGGTCGCAGCGGGCGAAATTCGAATGGTCGTGGGCACCAGGTCGGCGTTATTCCTGCCGTGGCAAAATTTGGGTTTGATTGTTGTCGATGAAGAACATGACACAAGTTATAAACAAGAAGATATGGGGAATTATCATGCGCGCGACATGGCGATCTTGCGGGCACATATCGAAAACTTCCCGGTGATTTTGGCCAGCGCAACGCCCAGCGCAGAAACTATAAAAAAGATTAATGAAGGCGCGTATAAATGCAGTCGCCTGACATCACGCTTTGGCGGTGCAACAATGCCGACCATCGAATTGATTGATATGCGAACCGACCGTCCGTTACCTTATTAAAAAAACCGCCAAAGCGGAGTTTTAACTTCTTCCTAGTTTCTTCATTACAACAGTATTAACTGCAATCCTTATCGGTGACTTTTTTTCACTCTCACCATTATTATTCGAACCTTTAATATTAACCGACGACTGAACCAATACCACTGGATTTTCATCCGCCGATTTAGACTTTTCCCTTTTCTTTTTCATGGCTTCAGCTATCAAATTCAAATCGAATTTCGAAATCGTTTCTATCCCTACTTCTTTGCCATTTACCTTGATTATTTTTGGATCTCCGACAGTCTTAAAAAATTTGTTATAAGAAAATCCGATAGAAACTTTACCATCCGAATTCCACTTCTTGACATTTCCGATAGAAATGCCTTCTTGAGTTTCATAATACATCAGACCATCGGCTTTATATTCTCCGACATGTTGTACTTTGTTCATAATTATTCTAGATATCTCGAGCCAATCCATATATTTCCTCTTTCCCCAGAAAAATACATTGAAAAAAGGAAAAAAACAAGTATTTTTAGGGGGTGGAAGAAAAGCTTTCTAATCTTGCCGAACCCGACGGTCAGCCCCAAAGAAGGGGGGAATTATCTCCTACCCTTTGCGCCGCGATTACAGAAACCCTGGGTGCGGGACAACAGGTCATGCTGTTTATAAATCGCCGCGGATTTGCGCCAATTGTTCAGTGCAAAACTTGCGGATGGCATGCGGATTGTCCGGACTGTTCAATTGGCATGACGTTGCATAAAAGGACCGGGAAACTATTATGCCATTGCTGTGGGCACACTATGCCCATGCCTACAAAATGTCCCGATTGTGGCAGCGGAGAGATTTCCACCGCTGGGACCGGGGTCGAAAAAATCGAATCGGAGGTTCACGCCCGCTGGCCATCTGCACGCACCGCGATTGTATCCAGCGACACGATGATGTCGCGGCAAGCCCTTGAGCGTCTGGTCACCCAAATGGAATCCGGGGAGATTGATATAGTGATCGGCACGCAGATTCTGGCAAAAGGACACCACTTTCCGAACCTTACCCTGGTCGGGGTAATCGATGCGGATATGGGATTATTCGGCGCTGACTTTCGCGCGGGAGAGCGCACTTTCCAACAATTGTTCCAAGTCGCGGGGCGCGCCGGACGCGGCGAAATTCCCGGACGTGTGCTGCTGCAGACTTATCAGCCGGAGCATCTGGTATTAAAAGCGATTGTCGCTGGCGACCGCGATGCCCTGATGCAAATGGATTTAAAAGGGCGACGGGCCGCAGGTATGCCCCCATACGGACAATTGATCGCCGTAATTGTCGAAGGGAAAAATGAATCCGCCCTGCAAAAATTCTGTGCTGGGTTGGCCGCGTGCGCGCCGCGCGCGGACGGGGTCAAGGCATTCGGACCCATTCCCGCCCAGATTTATCAAATTCGAAATTGGTTCCGCATGCGGTTCTTGGTCAGCGCGCCAGAGCGCGTTCGCGTCCAAGAATTCGTTCAGCATTGGATGGCTGCCGCCCCAAAAACTCCGGCAAATATCAAAGTTAAAATCGATGTAAATCCGCAGAATTTTATGTAATTTTACTTTACTTTCTGTTTATCCTGGCCCTTCCACCAATCTTCAAATGCCTTGTTTCGCGCAAGAGTCCGCAAATGGGAATACTTTGAAAAAATCGGATCGGTGTCCCATAAGTCAAAGATAGATTTTTTGACTTCTCGCTCTAGCTTTGCAATGTCACGCTTGTTTTTTTCAACATAATCATCACCGATAAGCATCCGGATTATCGTATCCAAGTCGCTTGGCTTTATGAGCATGCGGGCAGCCCAATCAGCGACATTTTCTATCTTGTTATCGTTTTTGGGCCGCAAAGCTTTGGATTTTCTAGACCCGCGCAATAACAACAGCCATGGATGCATATCGGAATCGAATTGCAGGACAAGGTAACAAAAAATTGCGCGCTTAAATTTCACGGCCGCATTATGGTATAATTATAAGTATTGTTCCATTGATTTTTATCCCATGTAAAATTTGCGCTCTGTTATGATATGATTGTAAACAAAAGGAGTAAATATGTTTTCATTAAGCCAATTTCCCTTGCCTTTCGCGCGTGACGCGCTGGAACCATATATTTCCGCACGCACAATCGAATTTCATTATGAAAAGCATCTGGGCGGATACATAAATAATCTGAATAATCTTATCACGGGAACAGAATTCGAAAACATGCCACTGGCTGATATTATAAAGAATTCATCTGGGAAACTCTTCAATAATGCGGCGCAGGTTTTCAATCATGATTTTTTCTTCAAATGCCTTGAAAAAGACGGCAATTACGCGCCGGTTCCTGGCCAGGAAAAGATCAAGTCAGACATTCGCGCGGCGGCAACCCCGTTTTTTGGCAGCGGATGGGTATGGTTGTTGTCGGATGGAACGGTTATCACAACCGCAAATGCCGATACTCCGGTCGCGCATAGACAGACGCCTGCCCTGGCGCTGGATTTGTGGGAACACGCATACTATTTGGACTACCAAAATCGTCGTGCGGATTTCGTTGACATCTTCCTTGAACACTTGGTAAACTGGGATATAGTTTCAAAAGGATTAAATTCATGAAAAAAAACGTCAGCATAGTAATATCATGTTATAATGAAGAAGGAAACGTAAAGGAGCTGCACCACCAGCTGGCCGACATGCTGGGTAAAGCAAAAGTCGATGCCGAAATAATTTTCGTAAACGATGGCAGCGTGGACAGGACTTTGCTGTTCTGCCATGAATTGCAAAAGATAGACAAGCGTGTGAAAATCGTGAACTTTACGAAAAACTTCGGGCACGAAGCAGCAATGATTGCCGGCATGGAATACTCCAAAGGTGACGCGGTAATCTTCATGGACGCGGACTTGCAAAATCCCGTTTCGGTTGTCGGGAAAATGATAGAAGAATGGAAAAAAGGCGAAAAAATAGTCCTGACCCGCCGGCGTAACTATGTTAATAACAATATAATTTACAAACTTTGCACAAAGGTTTTCTACTTTGGACTGAATATGTTGTCCGAAGTAAGAATACCCAAAGCCATGCCGGATTTTCGCCTGATTGACCGTGAATATGTAGAGTTCCTTAAGAAATTCGACGAGCGTGATGTAATGTTTCGCGGAATGCTGTCGCTGATTACGGATGTATCAAAAGTAAAGATAGTAGAGTATGATTCACCGGAACGCGTTGCCGGAGAGACCAAGTATAAATTCGGACTTCGCAGCATGAAACTGGCAATAGACAGCGTATTGCAATTTTCTGTCCGGCCTTTATATCTGGTGGTGTGGCTGGCCGTGTTCGTGGGCATAATATCGGTGGGTCTGGGCACTTACGTGATTATAGAGAGATTCATCCTGGGTAATCCGACGCCCGGATATGCAGCGATAATGTCGGCGATAACATTCAGCACAGCAGTTATATTATTCGCGCTGGGCGGAATAGGAATTTATATAGGCAAGATACATTTGGAAGTTAAAAAGCGCCCGTTGTATTTCGCTGAATATATCGAAAGCAAATCGAATCCCAGAAAAAATGGGGAATAAAAACTAGGAGCCGGCGTCGGCTTTGCCATTTTTTTTGAATGAAAAATATTTAAGCAAAAAGTACGTCCCAATGGCCGAAGTTACAATAAATATCGGCTGGGCGATCGGCGCGGAAACCCCGAAAATTTTATCAAATATGTACAGCCACGGATAGTTTACTATTATCATAAATATGTAAACAGGCAAGCCTTTGACATATTCGCTACCTAAATTGCCATGGCTGCGGAATACATAATATCGCATGGTTAATATGGATAGATTTACAGACACCAAATATTGCGCGACCAGCGCAGCGCCATACATTTCGTTAAATAAGTAATAAAACCCCAGGAACAACAGATACGATGCGACAGTATTGAATCCGCCAACCAGCAAAAATCGTATCTTTTCTGGGATATGTTTAAACCATATTGCTTCTATATACTTATATATCTTTATCATTTTTATCCCCTCTGGGTGGAATTATTACATAAAACATTTGATATTCACGCGCATCGCCTACCAAATTTTGGGTTTTATAATTATATTGCTGGATAGGCAATTTAACAAGGAGTTCCCGCTGACGTTCGATGATTCCTGCAAGATCATCATCCACAATCAGCAGCCCGTATTTTTTCATTGATTCCGTGTTAAGCTCTTGCCGGTTATATGCATCAACATTCAAAATTGTCCGTGGATTCTGGGGATGATACACAGATAGAATAGATGTAAACCAAATATCTCCACGTACGAAATGCAGTGGCGCACCGTTTGTCTTTGCCGTCCACCTGTCGCCGATCTCCTCCACATACAGAGAACGGTCGAAATGAATCCTATGCTTTGAATTAAAAATATATTTGCTTAAGTTTATAAATGCGAAAATCACCATAACGATATAGCATCCGATAAGAATTCGTTTGAATTGCTTGCCCCCAATTGCACGCGGGAAAAAATATACCAGCGCGGTACCCACCAGGAACAGGAATGGAATTCCCCACATAGTTGACATCTCCAAATTAGAAATCATGGAATTTAAAATCATCGCGATAATCGGAGCAAAAAGCATGCAAGATAAGAACAGCTCGGTGTCAGTATCTTTGCTTGAGGCACGCTTTGCATTTCGCACACCAATAAAATAAATCACGATCGCTGCCGCTGCTGCTGCAATCAATGAAAGTACGAAAAGTAATGGCTCGGTCCAGCGCATCCACCAATGCGATGCAGCAATCGCATTACGAGAAAGGTATGACAACGAAACGAAATTCGAACTATGCAGCGCATACACATGCGGCGCGAATATCGCCGCCGACACAATCGCGCCCAAATAAGGCCAAGGCCGTCGCAGCTGTACACGCGCATCACGCGACAACAGCATATACGCGCCTATTCCAGCCAATTGGAACGCGGCGGAATATTTATCCAGCATATTAAGACCGAACGCCACACCGACAAAAATCCAGTCCGTCGAACGACCTTGTTTTACTGCGCGATAAACATAGAATGCGGTCGCCGCCCATAAGGGAATCGATACTATATTGCAATTAAATTGGTCAGACGCTGTCATGGAATAATACAACACTCCTTCCAACAATATCGCAGAAATTATGGCTTTCCTTTCGTCATTGAATAAAAGGCGCCCCAGTCGATATATATATATAAACGCAATAATCATGCAGATCTGCGCCAGTATATAAATTGCTATGTCATGCTCTCCGCCCAGCGTGTTAAAGAAAAAATCGGCCAAAAATCCTGATAATGGCGGATGCTTGTCATTAATCCAGCCACCAAGCATTCCCCAATTTATGGCTTCTACAGAGTCCGGATGCATGGTCGTTTTCAAAAGCGGTAAAAAAGTCCATATCAAAAAATGCACGCACAGGAAAATTAAAAACACGCGCTGGGGTTTTGAAAGATTTAGAAAGAATTTCTTCATATTATATCTTGTCGCCGATTACAGTGACCAGCTTACCATCTTTCATTAATACAACAGAAGCCTTCGGCAACGGCGCTTCTTTCGGGGTGCGCTTAACTTTACCCTTGGTATAAAAATATGCGGAATAAGGCGGATTTTTATCATAATAATAAAGTCCCCAGGTTTCTCCCGGGCGCTGATCCAAGTATTGTTTTACAATAAATTTTTCCGAGGGCTTCATCTGTGGATAAGCGCACATGAATATCAGCGCCGCCAGATTCAGCACCGCAAACCATTTGAATTTCCGCGTGTCGATGGGCACCACCGTAGCCAATAAAATAGCGGTCGGGATCAGCGCCAAAATAGAATACGTTACGATTATATACTTTGAAAAAGTGAAAAACAATAACGGCGTCGCGGCAAAGCATAATATATAAAACAAGAAACTATCAGATAAGAATCCTGCATTTGCCATCGCTGCACGGAATCGCCGGCTGAACATCCTGACCGCGAAATAAATAGACCAAGGCGTTATTGCCGCCAGCCAATACAGCCAGATTTTTCCAACAAACCCTTCACGCCCATAGCCATATAAATCGCCTGCCCAATTGGGTTGCAGGTACCGCTGCCAGTGTTCCCCTATGAAAAAATACTCCAGGAATCCGGGGGTTGCGCGCTCTGCCAATAAATACCAAGGAACCGCAATCGCCAGCATTAAAAGGGTTCCAGTTATAATCGGCAAGTTTCGAAATAACTGACGCCATTGATTTTTAATCAGAACAAATATGAAAATCGGTAAACCAGCTAATACGAAAATTAACGGCCCTTTGGCCAGTAACCCCAGCCCCATCGCAATAAAAAATAAATATCCCCAATATCGACTGCCGCCATTAATCGCATTATAAAAACTTACCATGCCCAGCGTCAAACAAAGCACCAGCGCAGGATCGGTCATAACCCCGCCCATCCAGTAATTGAATAAAACCATAGTGGTTAAAATCGCCAGTGTTATCGAAGCGATTAAATCTCCGCGCCATTTGCGAACAAAGGCAAACATTAACGCGGCCGCGCCGACCAGAAATAATAAATGGGGTAACTTTGCGCCAAATTCATTTGCGCCAAAAACCTTTATGCTTGCAGCAGTCGCCCAGAAAGACAGCGGAGGCTTTGCCCAAAACGGAATACCGCCAGGTAAATACGGGGTAATCCAGTTGCCAGTTTCAGCCATAATTCTGCCGATTTCAGAATATCGTCCTTCGGTTGGATCAGATATTACATCAAACGGTAAAGATAACAGCCGTGCCAATACGATAACAATGGCAATCCAAATAAGGGTCTTTATTACTTTTTGAGTGCGGAAATCCATGAAGGCGATTCTACCCCGCCCCTGGTATTAAATCAATAAGAAATCTTAATAAACTTTCAATCGTCTTATATCAATCAAATACTTTTCTATTAATGCCTTTTGCTGTTCCAAAGACATCCTATCCAATTTATCGCTGGTAAGTTCGCTCAAAACTTCAAACGCATAGTCCGATTTTGTTTTCGCAAGTTCGTCCGCTTCTTTCTTTAAAACGACGTACAAGCTGTCTACTTCATCTTCCAACCTTAACATCAAATCTGAATATTGAGTGAACAAAAGTTCCAGTGTATCCGACTTTGCAAAAATCAACTCATCTAAAGCGACCGCCTGGGCATCTATTTTTTTTAATGATTTAAAACTTAACTTCTTATTGTAATATTTTTCAACACTGGACACATAAAAATCGTCCATCGAATTAGCTTTTTTAAATAAAAGTTCAAATTCGCTTGTTCTTAATTTTATCTCGTTTGCCATCGCTGTCGTTGTGGCTTTTGAATTACCGAGGGTTGTATTTGCAGCCTGCGACATAACCTTCATCGGCAAAACAAACGAAAAGAAAAAGCTCAACCCAAATAATACTTTTTGCTTTTTATTCATTTCATTTTCCTTTTTTTATAAAATAGCACAATTTAACTATTTGTCAACTAATTTATATTTTATTTTCCCGCTGCCTCGACCGGTATATTTGCAACATGAATGTCTTTCTGATATAATTCCCAAGAATTCAATCCCATCAGGAAGAAAAGGATTAATGATGAAGAAATATTTACTCTGCGCGGGAATTTTTTCCGCGGTTGCATGCGGGTCCGCTTTCGCGGCAGAAATGCCTTTGAATGGTTTTATCGGCTTAAATCTGGGCGCTACACAAATTATGTATCAAGATGTGGATGATTCTAAATATATGCCGACTTTCTTTGGGAAACTGGGATTCGAAGGCGGTATTAAATTCGGGAATACGGAAAACATATACAACATAGGCGCAACCATATTTTTTGATAAATCGCTTGGCCGGGACGCGGATGACGAAGCCGCATATCTTGTTGGCGTTAATTCGATTTCTTTGAGTTATTCAACATTTGGCGCAATCATCGATAATTATATTCGTATCGGAGAATTTGATACCTCCACGTTGTATCTTGTAGCTGGCGCAGGACTTGGGAATATAACACAGGCCGTAACCTATGAAATAGGCGGTGTATCTTTTGATATAAAACAAGATGCGACGGCATTCGTGGCAAAGCTGGGCGGAATTTATAATTTTGATGAGCATATGGGTTTAACATTCATGGCTAAAGCAATGTTTCCAGACGGTTTGACTGCCATTAATTATGAAGTTGGATTTAGATATACTTTCTAAAATTTAACCTTATCCTTCTATGAACGCGTGCAAGGCCCTGTTTATCTTGCGTAATTCATCATCGGAAAGGCTGTGCAGAAACTTTACTGTTTCCATAAACACAGCAGAGTTGTTCTCTTTTATAATAGTATTATGATAAGGGGTAATTAATTCTTGCGCCGGGATAGAAAGCGCCCTGGCAATTGCGACCAAGGTACCGGCCCGTGGATCGGTCAATCCGCGTTCTATATTAGATATAGTATTCAGCATTTTACCGGACAAATCAGCCAACTGTTGTTGACTTATTTTGCGGTCACGCCGCACTTTTGTAATGTATGCGCCCAGTTCGCGCAGTAATTCTTTTTCTGGCATGAAAAAATTATAACATAAATAAATGTGCATTGCAATATAAAAAAGATGCTTTTTTTGGCTAATATTCCCAATTGTATGTGACTTGTATAGGCAAATAGCAACGTAGAATCAATGAGTTATGAAAATTTCCCTTTACTTTGAAAAAAGTCCTACTATCATTGCGATCATATTCCTAACTAAAACATCGAAAAACTTAAAACTTATACAAATAAAACAACAACTTATAAAAAAAGGACAAAACAAATGAAAAAAACAATACTGACAATGCTTGGTATCGTGGCTTTGGCCGGTTGTTCTTATCAGGCATCAACTGATATGGGACAAACCATCTACAATGAAAACTATCGTAGTTGCATACACAGTCGTTCTGTTGTCGACAGCTTCAGAACTTATAAAGAAATGGATAAGTACTGCGGTTGCCGCGCTTATTACATATCACAGAATGTTACCTTTGAAGAACATCGCGATATGGTAGTGGCCGAATTCCAAACTGGTTTAACCAAAGTTTCTGCTCGTGTAATGAACGAAGCTGAAAAATATTGCAACAAGCAATAATATAAAAGGATATTAAAATGAAAAAAATTATTCTTACAAGTTTGGCCGTTTTAACAGCGATTTCTATAACCGCGGGCAATTCCTATGCTGGTACGGTTTGGAATGAGTACCATCGGCAATTCTGTGATGGTCCTGGCCAAAGTGCAACCTGTAACCCAAAGAGTTCTGTTGACGGAGATCAACTGAATATTGCGTTTGCCCAGATGTTTGGAGAGCTCCAAGATCTTTACGATGATGTCCATGGTAAAGACGGTGCGCCAGGTATAAATGGTCAATCTGCCTATGCCTTGGCCGTAGAAAAAGGATTCAGCGGCACAGAAGCAGAATGGCTGGCATCCTTGAAAGGTAAATCCGCTTATGATCTTGCAAAAGATTTGGGGCTGCCGAACACATCAAGCGAATCAGAATGGTTGGCATCCTTGAAAGGTGCTGACGGTAAAGATGGTGTTGATGGTAAAGACGGAACCAACGGTATCGATGGTATTAATGGTAAAGACGGTAAAGATGGAGCCGATGGTAAAGACGGTGCCCAAGGCGTAGCCGGTAAAGACGGAGCCGATGGTGCCGACGGTGCAGATGGTAAATCTGCTCTTGAATTATCCGGATACGACACCATGGAAGAATTTCTGGATTCTTTGAAAGGTGCTGACGGTAAAGATGGTGCAGATGGTAAAGATGGAGCCCAAGGCATAGCCGGTAAAGACGGAACCAACGGTATTGATGGCATCAATGGAAAAGACGGTAAAGATGGAGCCGATGGTAAAGACGGTGCCCAAGGCGTAGCCGGTAAAGATGGAGCCGATGGTATTGATGGAAAAGATGGTAAGTCTGCTTTTGATTTATCCGGATTCGACGGTGATGAAGAAGCATGGTTGAAATCTTTGAAAGGCGATCAGGGCGACCAAGGTATCGATGGATTGTCTGCTTATGAAGTAGCCAAAGCCAGCGGATACAGCGGTACCGAATCAGAATGGCTGACATCCTTGAAAGGCACGAACGGAACCAATGGTACAAACGGTACAAATGGCAAATCCGCTTATCAATATGCCACGGAATCAAACCCAAGACGTGGCTGGAGCGAAGAAGAGTTCGGTGACATGCTAGCCGGATTGAATTCAATGTCTCAAAAAGATGCGGATGATTATTATACCAAACCGGAAATCGATGAAATGTTTGCCAACTTCTCACCGCTTCAGGCGTTTGGCGACGTGAACACTCGTATCGATGCGATGCAAGAATGGGTTAAAGATATGGACAAGCAACTGTCTGCAGGTATTGCATCTGCAACCGCGCTTACCGGTATCGATAACCATCTTGATAAAAACGCAAGATACTCTGTCGGTGTTGGCGGCGGTTATTACAACAGCCAGTCATCCATTGCGATGGGTGCAGTCATCCGGACTTCTTATTCTTCCGCGATGAACTTTGGTATGGCGATCGATACGTACAAAGCAAGACCAGCAGTACGCGTCGGTTGGAATATACAGTGGTAAGCAATACCGCAAATAAAAAGGTCGGAAGTTATCCGACCTTTTTATTTATTAAAAATATATAGAAACTTTACCTTATAGTTTATCGCATTCGCACATGCATATTCCTGGCTCGCCCTGGGGGCCGGTATCACCTTTCTCACCTTTTGGACCTTGTGGACCCTGTATGCCTTGCGGGCCTGATGGGCCTTCGGGACCTGACAAGTTTGCAATATCTTCAAGGCCGGCCGCGCTTGCTATTTTATCAAGGTCGCTTTGGAGACTAAATATCAAATTACGAAGATCTTCCAGCTCTGCCGAAGTTACATAATCGGCGGGCATCTTTGCAAACACTCCAGAATTCATAGCGTTTATCTTGGAATTAGAAACTGTGCCCATAACGGATTTTATAGCAGAAGCACGCGCAGGAGCAGCAGTCGTCGCACGGGCAGTAGACACCGATGACGTGCCCGCTTTGGAACCAGAACTGGTGCTGGCCACAGTAGACGATGCAGGGATCTTCATCGCAGTTGCTGCCATAGAACCAGTAAATGGCACCAGCAGCGCCATAATAGCAATCATAGAAA
>WRCA01000011.1 GCA_009784275.1 Alphaproteobacteria bacterium
CTGTGCCAGAACCAGAAGAATATTATGATGAGGATTACGAGCTAAATCCGGTAATTGATGCAGTGGAAACGCTTGCACCACCGATTTCATATAGTAAGCCGGTTGTTCCGGCGATGCCGAGCCCCATTGCGCCAGAACCGGAAAAGGATTCTTGCTATGAGTTCGCATTTCCTGGCTATGACACATATGGTAGGCAGATTGGATGGATTCGTCCGCAGCGGGGCGGTTATCTGTTTCATCCTTTTTCGGACAAGGATTGCAGCAGCCCTACTGGCGAGTATAATCCGAATACCGGATTTATCATCGACTTGAAAAATCCCAGTAAGAAAATAGGCTCTGATGCCGAACATATTGGATTTATAGCGTCCGGTGCGGCGATCCCATCGCTGTCTAATCCGGTCGTGGCCAGAATGGATAATCGTGCGCGACAAGCCGCAGCGCCTGTGGATGCAGCCGGCGGATCCCGTCGACTTTCCGACCTGGATCCAGCGTTCAAAGTGGTGCCGACCAGCAGCCTTATGCCTGCTTCTGCCGCTGCAGGCGATGCATTCGTATCGACTGATCCGTATGATCGCACTTTCGTCTTACGCCAATATAAGCCAATTCCTGCCACAATTGTGAATGAAGTTCGCGCTGATGCAAAGATAGAGCGCCAAACAATGCTGCCCGTCCAAGCGACAGTTGATCGCCATGTATATTCGGATAATGGGCGCACAATAATAATACCAACCGGAACACTTATGTTGGGGTACCTTACGGGCGAGCTGCCTGGGCCGTATAGAGCCATCGGGCGCATGCAAATCAAATGGTATCGCTTTGTCCGTCCGGACGGAGTGGAATTCAATTTTGCAAGTGATGAACCGTTTGCCGGCGACAGTCAAGGTCGCGTCGGTGTCCCAGGACACGGCAGCACGGATTATATGGAACAATTCATAATGCCGATGATAACTGCGGTTGTTCCCGCGGCGGTGAACTTGATCGCACCAATATCGGATAAATTCATCAATCAGATTGATTTGAATAACAATACGGTTACGCAAAGCGGACAAGTTCGGTCAAGCGAGCTGGCGAAGAATGAGATTATAACGGCTTGGAACAAGGTTGCGCAAAAACTGATGGTGGATATGATAGACAATACGGTGCCGCCGTTTTCGATTGCTGCGGGAACTCGCATAACTGTTTATTCTCCGAAAGATTTAGTTGTTAATTTCTGTGGTAAAGTTAATGGCATGGATACTTGCGATATGTCCCCGTCGCCTTATGTCTCGCACAGAGCCTCCGAAGCTGCTGCTAATTTTTCAGATGCTTCGTGGGTCGGGCAAGTTCGTTCGTTCGATATTCAGAAATACTGCGGCCCGAATGGTACTGTGTCCGCTTCGGCACAGCAAATATCTGATGACGGATTTGATTACCGCACTGTGGTTGCTTGGTGCCAAGCCAGCCAGTATCAGGCGATGAATATGGCGCGACAACAGGCAGTATTCGATAATCAGATGCAACAGGGCTATGCCGCGCAAGGTATGGGTAATGCTGCAACGTCTATTGTATCTGGTGCGGCGGGCCTCCCGACGAATACCCCGCAACAATATTTCCAAGGAAGTCAAGCTTATAACGAACAAGTCTTGGGCTTGCAATATAATCCAGATGGCACGATAAAAAATCCATTTGTACAAGAAAAGCCGCCAGCGCCGGCACCAGGGTTAACCTGTGAAGATGGCATGCCGCCGGATTTCAATGGGTGTTGCACGGGCGAAGTATTTACCGACATGGGCGATCAAGGCTGGAATTGCTGTCCATCGATCGGCGGAGATTGCTTCCCACCGTTAATATAAATGTCCCCCTTTAACAAGGGGATGTTTTATGATATAATTCTTCTTATGAAAATGAAATTTGCAATATGTTTTTCTTTAGTCGCTATGTTTGCAAGTATTGCGCGCGCATCTGACAGCGGCGCAGATTTTATGATTTATGACGGTATCTCGCTCGATAGAGAATCTTTGGTAATGGTTGAAGATTTGTTATCAGCCCCAAAGTTTGATGCTGTTTTTTATGATGATTTTCCGATGGAGCTTTGTCCTTTTCATACAAAATGGGAATGCAGCATCTGGTTTCGCAAACCGCATATAAAGGAATCTATATCTTTGCCATCGCGGTCTATTGGTATAAAGAACGAAAATGCGTTGCGGGCTGCGATCAATCGCGGTGATACAATCAATATGGATGCCGAGTATGCAAAACCTTTGATAAATAGATATAGGACATTGCAAAAGGTAGGACGAATTTGCTGCACCGAAGGTATGATCAATAGATTGCAAAGGGCAGGCGCTACCCCAGGACTGATTTACAAATTCCTGGTGGACGATGCGAATTTTTACAGATTCAGCGACAGATGTTTAATGACAACGGACGAGGAGCTTTCAAGCAGATACCCGCGCACTGCGACGGCAAATGCAGTATCCGATGCGCGTGATACTTGCTTGTGCCAGCGTCGCGAATTTTTCGATGCTTTGCTGGCGCCGTTTGATAAATTTTCAGATGCGGACTTTGTTTATACTTTCGAAGACGGTCTGAAGCGCGAACATACAGTTTCGATAACGGATGATGTGCAGACTGTGAAAGCCTTCCTGTCATTATGTCCGTGATAAACTTGCAAGTCATTGTTTTTTATTTTATAATCTTCCCGCTATGAAAAAACTATTACAATTTTTGTTCGCGCCAAAGGGCGTAAAAACGACCGCCGGAGAACTGGCAGAAAAATTCGGATTAGAGCTGCGAGGTGATGCGAAAACCGTCGTGCGCGGCATTGCGCCGATTGCGGATGCAAAGCCGGGCGATTTGGCGTTTTATACTACGGAGCGCACTGCTTCGGCATTTAAAATTCTGCCGATAGAAGTTCTGAAAAATACCAAAGCTTCGGTTATTCTTGTGCAGCCTGAAAATGTGAAATTTGCACCAAAGGGCGCTGCGCTTTTGGTCACCGATACTCCGCGGGGGAATATTGTTAAGATTTTGGGAGAGATTTATAAGGAAAAGCCTCGCCGTGGAATTCATTGGTCGGCGCATGTAGAGCGCGGAGTTTATTTCCGCAAAAAACGCAGTGTTTACATTGGACAATTTGCAACCATAGAACGCGGTGCGATAATAGAACCGGATGTAAAAATTTATCCAAATGCATACATCGGTAAAAATGTAACGCTGGGCGCGAATACAGTTGTGCATTCTGGCGCCCATATAGAAAATGCTACGATCGGTGCAGACTGCGTAGTGAATTCCGGTGCAGTTATTGGCAAGGATGGTTTTGGATATACTCGTCAAGAGGGCAAAAATGTGTTTATTCCGCATGTTGGGCGCGTAGTCTTGGGCGATCGTGTTTCGGTTGGTTCAAATACTTGCATAGATCGCGGCGCAATGACAGATACTATGATCGGCGAAGGGACAAAGATTGATAACTTGGTGCAAATCGCGCATGGTGTGATTATTGGCAAGGAATGCTTTTTGGCTGCTGGCGTAGGTATTGCCGGTGGGGTTGTGGTTGGCGATCGTGCCTTGCTGGGCGGACAGGTTGGAATTGCGAATGGCGTAAAGATTGGAAATGATGCGGAAATAGGCGCACATAGCGGCGTATTTAGAGATATTGGGGACGGAGAAAGACATATGGGTTATCCTGCTTCGCCGGGAATGGAATTTATGCGCGCGCATGCTTGGGTAAAAAGACAGATGAAGGAAGTGAAATGATCGGTGTAAAGGAAATAGAGCAAGTAATCCCCCATCGCGGTGATATGCGCTTGGTTGATGAAATTCGGGAATATAACGAATCCAGCGCCGTAGGGATAAAACATGTGCGGCCGGATGAGTTTTGGTGCGCTGGGCACTTTCCGGGTAAGCCAATTATGCCGGGGGTCTTGCAGATAGAAGCGTTGGCGCAAACGGCATGCTTTATAACGCTTAAGAGTATTGGGGCGTCACCTGGTACTTTGGGTTATTTTACCACTATGGAAAAAATAAAGTTTTTTCATATGGTAGTGCCTGGTGATACGTTGGAATTGCACGTTGAAATAATAACGAAGAAAATGATGCTTTATAAGTTTCATGGAATTGCAATGGTCGGCGGCAAGAAGGTGTCCGAAGCCACATTTACAGCAATCATGGATACGAAAGAAATGAATTAAAAATCGCCGCGGACGCGGCGATTTTTTATGATGGGGCGAATGACGGGATTCGAATCTGAGCGTATAAGGATTAGGTTTTTTGCGGTGCAAGCAAAAAACCGTATGTCCGCGTCGTGAGGATACGAAGGAAGACACACGCAAAAGGTGGGGCGAATGACGGGATTCGAACCCGCGACATCCAGTACCACAAACTGGCGCTCTAACCAACTGAGCTACATCCGCCATAAACTGGTGGAGCTGATCGGGCTCGAACCGACGACCTCTTGCATGCCATGCAAGCGCTCTACCAACTGAGCTACAACCCCAAATGCTCGCGGATTCTACATTTCTTATTGCAAAAAGTCAATTTGTTTTCTAATCTTTATCCCAAAAGGAGAAACAAAATGGACTATACCCTTCTTAAATCCGAAGCCGAACAAAAAACAGCCCAGACGATAGAGGTATTGAAAACAGAATTCGCAGGACTGCGTACCGGACGCGCATCCGTGCATCTGCTGGATGGTATTCGCGTTCCTGTATATGGCACAGAAATGCCGGTCGATCAATTGGCAACCGTGTCAACGCCAGAAGCCCAAGCCTTGTCCATTTCAGTATGGGACTTGTCCAATGCGGGCGCGGTTGAAAAAGCGATCCGTGAATCAGGATTGGGGCTGAATCCGATGACAGCAGGCGGGGTAATTCGCCTGAACCTGCCGCCGCTTACCGAAGAGCGTCGCAAGGAGCTGGTAAAAGTATCCGGCAAGTATGCAGAAGAAGCAAAAATTTCTATGCGTAATATTCGTCAGGATTTGATGAGCAAAATAAAACGCGCGAAAGACGATAAAGAAATTTCCGAAGATGATCAGCGCAGGTATGAAGAAGATCTGCAAAAAGTCTTTGAATCCCGCGCGACCGAAGTAGATACGCTGGCGAAACAAAAAGAACAAGATATAATGAGCGTGTAATTAAAATGAAAAAAATTCCTACAATTTATTGCGATATCGATGGCGTCGTATTAAAAAAGTTTCCATTTCCAATTTGGGATAAATTCGGGGAACCGAATGAAAATATGATTCGTGTAATTAAAACCCTTGCGCATGATTTCAATATTATTTTTATAACAGGCCGGTGGAACATCTATCAGGAAAAAACAGAGTCCCTTATTCGTAACCTTTTTCCTGATATAAATTGCAAGGTGTTCTGCAAGCCTTGTGATTATCCGGGCTCTACCGCGGAATATAAAGTTTCAGTTGTGAAAGATCTGGAATCCCAGGGTTATGATTTCCATCTGGGTTTGGATGACCATGGCACGATTGTCAGGTTATTGCATCATAATGGAATGCTGGTTGCACAGGTTGTTGGTTAATTTAAAACCGCGGGCAATTGCCCGCGGTTCTCCCTTCCTTCCGGAGTAACCGGAAACCGAGCGTACGAGTTCCAAATTTTTGCTGGTGCAAGGCAAAAATTTGTGGAACGAGTCGTGAGGTTGCGCGACTTACACATACAATATTCATTTCTGCACAGAGCGAGTGAACTTATTTTGCGAAGCAAATTACGCTGCTTTTGCGACTTTTGCTGGTGTTTCTGCAGCGTCCAAGACTTTTTTAGCTTCGCTGAAAACCATTTCTTTTACTTTATTTGCCAAAACATCGGTATCCAGGCTTTCTGCTGCGATATCGAAGTTATCTGCACGAATTTGCAGTGATACATAAGCCCCAACCAAAGCAGCGCGAGATAAATCTTCGATACTGCGGGGGGTGTTATTGGTACCGATATGTAGTTCATCCGCCAAGGACACGATTTGACGATCTGCATTAACCCAAACTGTGGTGGTAAGAACGCTATCCAGCGCAACCATTATTTCTTTTATGTTTTTCGGCACGCTGCCCTCCTTTTTTGATTTCCCTTGGTTTTTTGCGCCTTTTGGCGTCAACACCTCTGTCTACACACGAATCATAAAACAAAAACGAATCGCCCGTCAAGCATATTTTTTTTAGTTAATTTTTCGGCTGAAATCCGGGTAAAAAATGTTGTATTAAATTTTTATGCGCAAAAAACCGCGGTTTGCAAATGCAATTTTTTTAAATACAAATGTCTATACAGTAAATAAACTTGTCATCGCCCATATTTGCATTTCCTTATTTTGCAATGTATAATTACATTGATGCTGGGCATTCCAGCATTGGGGTTTAAGAACCCGCAAAACGCGTTTGGCGTACGATATGCGCCTCCTGCTCGGCAGGAGGGCGGCGAATATATTGAATAAGCCGCACTGTTCGTTTTGCAGTTCTTAACCTCCTGCCATCTTTTTTACAAAGATGGCTTTTTTAATTGCGAAAAAGGGGGCAGGAATGTTTCATTTTGAAATTACGCGTGAAGAAATCCGACAAATTATGAATGACGAGCAGAGAAATAAAAAGGCGATTGATTTTATAAAAAAATATTTTGAAGAATGTTATAACGAAAATAAAAGATTACAAAAAAACCAAATAAACAGTTCAAATTCTGGGGTTTTTATATTGCGATAAAAAAATCGCGCCATCGGCGCGATTTTTATTGTGCGACAACCGATACGGTTTTGCGATTATTTCGTCCGCGTTTGAATTGTACGACGCCTTCGGTCTTTGCAAACAGAGTATGATCTTTTCCCATACCCACATTTGCGCCCGGATGAACCGCAGTACCGCGTTGACGGATGATTATATTCCCAGCGATCACTTTTTGACCGCCGCTTTTCTTTAAACCAAGTCTGCGTCCGGCTGAATCGCGTCCGTTACTTGATGCCGAACCTGCTTTCTTATGTGCCATGGCTTACCCCTTTATCTCAATAATTTTCAAGACTGTGATATTCTGGCGATGTCCCTTGGTGCGGCGATAATTATGACGGCGTTTTTTCTTGAACACCAAGATTTTATCCGCACGTTCCTGCGCAACAACCTCTGCGCTGACCTTTGCGCTCTTGATAGTCGGATTCCCGACCGTATCGCCCAGCATCAAAACTGAATCGAAGTCAATTTTCCCTTCGGCCTTCAATTTTTCCACTTTAACAGTATCGCCAACTTTGACGCGATATTGCTTTCCGCCGGTTTTAAATATTGCATAAATATCTGCCATATTTTGCCCTTTCTGTTCAAAACTTTATGCAATAATAGCGTTTTTTTATCAAAAAGCAAGGAA
The DNA here is from genome assembly GCA_009784275.1 of Alphaproteobacteria bacterium. Classification (GTDB taxonomy): domain Bacteria; phylum Pseudomonadota; class Alphaproteobacteria; order Rs-D84; family Rs-D84; genus WRCA01. Next base: position 7,326 of record WRCA01000011.1, read on the forward strand.
AAACTAACAGATGAAGATAAAAATAATAAATTTAATAGATTTTTATATTTAAAAATCGATATTTGGTTATATTTTATACCACAAATATACTTATTAAAACTATTTTGTAATTTTACATTTTCACTGTTTGACTTTTAGTGCAAAAAACGGGCGAATCGTAAGCGGGAAAAATCCCTAAATTCTGCACAATCTACAAAATCAAGGGGCAAAATGTAAAAATTATGAAAAAAATTTGCCTTTGGGTTATAAAAATACTATATATTGTGTCCCGGAGACAATTTAATTACTACCTATTGATTTTTGTGATTCGGAGAGGGCGCGAAATCAATGGGTTTTTATCATTACAAGGGCGCCCGAAGATGAACGAATCATTAAAACTTCTTTCTGATTTAGTGTTTTATATGAAGTATTCCCGGTATTTGCCGGAACTTAAGCGGCGCGAAACTTGGGCAGAAACGGTCGGACGCAACAAAGATATGCATTTGAAAAAATATGCCGATCTGCCGGAATTACATCCTATAATTGAAAGAGCTTATGAATTTGTCTTGGACAAGAAGATTCTTCCCAGTGGCCGAAGTTTGCAATTTGGTGGCGAAGGAATTCTGATAAACAACGCAAAGCTTTATAATTGTACCGCGATTGGTGTAGATTCTTTGCGGGCATTTTCAGATTTATTGTATTTGTTGCTTTGCGGATGTGGCGTCGGGATTTCGGTTCGACGCAATTTTATTTCTCAATTGCCGTCCTTGAAGCCAAAGTCCGGGGAAAAATTCGTGTTTCAGCCCGAAGATTCTATCGAAGGTTGGGCAGATTGCTTGCGGGAATTGTTGCATGCCAGTTTCGAGACGGGCACTGATATAGAACTTGACCTTTCTTTAATCAGGCCAAAGGGCGCATTGATAAAAACATCATTGTGCGCTGCGCCGGGACCAGAGCCATTATATAAAATGATTATGCAAATCAAGGGGCTGTTGGATAAGAAAATAGCGGCGAATGATATGCGGCTGACTTCATTGGATTGTTTTGATATATGTTGTTGGTCAGCTGACTCGGTTTTATCGGGCGGAATACGTCGTAGCGCCCTGATTACCTTGTTTGACAAGGATGACGAGCTGATGCTGCATGCCAAAGAAGACGAATGGTGGAAAGAAAACCCGCAACGTGGCAATTCTAATAATTCTGTGCAGTTTGATCGTGGATCTACCACTCGGGAAGAGTTTGATAAAATATTTACCCAGTGCGAAAAGAGCGGTTGTGGGGAACCCGGATTCGTTTGGACTAATACGAATGAATGGCTGGTAAATCCTTGCTGTGAAATTTCTATGCCCAGCCACGGATTCTGTAATCTGACCAGCATAAATCTAGGCACGGTAGAATCGCAGGATGATTTTAACGAGCGGGCTTATTATGCATCTGTCATAGGAACGCTTCAGGCAGGGTATACGAACTTTAAATATATCGATAAACAGTGGCGGAAAAATGCGGAGGATATGGCGCTGATTGGCGTTTCGATTACCGGAATTGCGTCCCATCCTGATATAACTCTGTTGAATTTTGAAAAAGCGACGGAACATGTTCGCAAGGCGAATGAATATATCGCCGGAATGATAGGAATAAAAACGGCAGACCGCTTGAATAACATAAAACCGGATGGAACAGGCGCGCCGGTTCTGGGAACCAGCAGCGGAATACATCCTTGGCATGCGAAACATTATATTCGTAGAATCCGTGTGAACAAGGTAGAGCCGATGTATGCCTATATGTTAAAGAACTTCCCGGATTTGATCGAAGATGACAAGCGGAAAGATACCGACGGAGTTATTTCATTGGTAATCCGCGCGCCAGAAGGGGCCGTGACGCGCCGGAATGAAACCGCGATTCAGTTCCTGGAACGGGTGAAGTATCTGTTCGAACACTGGATAAAACCGGGACATATCCGTGGTGAAAATTATAACAATGTTTCTTGTACTTGTAATGTTAAAAATCATGAATGGGATGAAGTCCGCGAATGGATGTGGGAAAACCGCGATAATTATACCGGAATTTCATTATTGCCTTATTCTGATTCCAGTTACGAGCAAGCGCCATTCGAAGATACTAATGAAGAAATTTATAAGGAATTTGCAAGCAGGCATTATAATTTTGAGTTCGATAAAATCGTAGAAGAAAAAAACTTTGTGAATTTCACCGCATCTGTGGCATGCAGTGGCGGCGCGTGCGAGGTTTTTTAATGAAAATGAATGTAGTGTTTGATAACGATAAAGTACGGGATGTTTATATGAACGGCGAAAAGAAGTTCGCCTGGGGCAGCGGAAATTCGTGTATCGACCTGCGTTGCGCAGAAGACAGTGTTGTTCTGGGGCCGGGACAGACAAAACTTATCAGTTCTGGCGTCCGGTTGCAGATTATCGATACGGGGGATGACTTGGTGGAATGGCATATTCGTTCGCGGTCGGGAATGGCCGCAAAGGGGGTTTTATGCCATCTGGGGACAATAGACCATTCTTATACAGGCGTGGGTAAAATTTGTCTTACCAATTTATCGACCGAATCTGTTAAAATAGAGTTTGGAGATAGAATCGCACAGGCAGCTGTGCTGAGAATAGAAAAGCCAGAAATAGAGTTTGTGGATGAATTGATGGAAACTGACCGAGGCGACAGTGCGTTCGGTTCGTCGGGAGTTAAATAATAAAAGGTTCTTGTCATGGCACAGATTGTAACGAAAAAGGGCGATTTTGGGATGACCCAGCTGAATCCGGATCGGATGGCCAGCAAAGCGCATCCTATGATCGAGATTATGGGTGCTATTGATGAGGCATCGTCTGCGCTGGGGTTGTCTGATGACAAGTTTGATGGGATTCAAACATTCCTGTCTGAATTGATGGGATATATGTATTATAAGACTATTGACGAGCGTCGTGTGGCGCAACAAATCTGGCAGCTGGAAGATTATATAACAAAGCATAATAATTCAATTCCTCCATTTTTTGTAAATTCTCGTGGATGCATCGGCCTTGCGCGTGCGATTGTGCGACGCGCAGAAAGACGTGTGGTGGAGTTTATAGATATGGACCGTAATGCTCCGCTGGACGAGAAATATGGAATGAATCTGCAGCCGATACAGCAGTATTTGAATAGATTGGGCGATTATCTGTTTGTGAAAAGTTTCGAACGTGTTCAGACAGAACCAAGCCTGTTCCCGGACGAATTGGCCACGAATCAACAAGCATTCGCAGCAGCAGCATAAAAAATTAAAAACCGCCAATCGGCGGTTTTTTAATACCCCAGGAACACCCTGGCAATATCATTCCACATGGTAAGCGCAAACAAGGCGATAATCAATATCCAGCCGCCCATGATCACATACTCCATCGCACGACCTTGCAGCTTGCGCCGAATTACCCCTTCGACCCCCAAAATCAGCAAATAACCCCCATCCAGTACCGGCAATGGCAGAAGATTAATAATCGCTAGATTCACGCTTAACAGCGCAATAATCGACAGCAATGCGAATACGCCCATCGACAAGGCTTTGCCGCTGTATTCCGCAATTGTTATGAACGACCCCAACTGTTTAGTCGATCTTTCGCCTGTTATGATTTGTTTTAATACGCGCACAAGGGTTTTGCTTTGCACCCAGGTTTCGCGCGCCCCGCTGTATGCCGCTTGCAAGACATTTTTCTTTTGCAATTCTGTCTGGGTTCCATCGGCGACCAGTCCCCATTTTTCGCTGGGCGCGATTTTAACTTGGATCAGTTTTTCCCCGCGAACCAGGTCTACATTTGCTTCTTTCATGCCCGCCAGTTCCTTTGCCAGCAGAATTTCACCCCAGTTTGTGACATGCTGGCCATCGATGCGCGAAACAACGTCTCCCGCGCGCACCCCAGCGTTAAATGCGGGACTGCCCTGGATAACTTGTCCAATAACCGGTAATTGAACCATGCGCGGCTTTACAGCGAACATTGCGGTATAGATTCCCCAGGCAAGCACAAAGTTCATAATCACGCCACCTGCAATTATCAGGGCTTGTTTCCATGCCGGTACCGATAGATAATGTCCCTTTTTCTTTTCTTTGGGCAGTGCGGCGAATTTTTTGCGGTCGAACATGTCTTCTTGTCCGTATGCAACACAATAACCGCCCAGCGGAATGATAGATATTTTCCATAGTGTTCCATGCTTGTCATGCCATTTGACAATAGCGGGACCAAAGCCGATAGAGAAAGTATTAACACGCACGCCGGCCCAACGGGATGCCCAAAAATGCCCCAGTTCGTGCACGAACACAACTATGCCCAGAACAATTAACAAAGCGATAATCATAATTATGGTATTCATTTCTATTTTTCCTTAAATCATTACCAGCCAAACAATCGGTAGTACAAAAATCCAACCATCGAAGCGGTCCAGCAAACCACCATGTCCGGGCAGAGTATTTCCAAAATCCTTTATGCCCAGCTTGCGCTTTACCCAGCTGGCCGCCAAGTCGCCATATTGGCTTAACAGCGATACGGAAATTCCGATCCACATCAATTGGGGCAGAAAAGTATCCGTCCCCAACAGACCATATAAAACTGTTGCCAGTGTTCCGCAGATAATTCCCGCGATCTGGCCGCTCCAAGTTTTACCGGGACTTAACTTTTCCCACATCTTGTCGCCGCCCAGCAAATGTCCAAAGAACCAAGCGCCTACATCCGCCGCAACGATCGTAACCAGCAACAGCAACATAACCCAAGGCTTTGCACCTACGAAATAAGCAGAGATACCAACAAAGATAAGCCAAGCGCCCAAAGCGACACGCAGCCCGCATAACTTTTTATCTTTGATTTTCAACCGCATAGTTTCAAAAACCATTATGGCGGCGATGGCAACTGCCAGCCATTGCACAGCAGGAATGCCAAAGTGTTCTGCCAACGCTGCGATGCCTGCAATTGCAATCATCACGAGTGCAGTTAGAATCCTTTTTGTTGTATTGTTCATAATTTTCTCCTTTGCAAAACTATAAGCCAGCGGTGGCTTCACCGCCCAAATCGGCGTTTTCTTTCCGAATACTCTTCCAGTATTTTTTCAAAATCATGCTCTTTTAATGCCGGCCAATATTTCGGATAAAACATCAGTTCGGCATATGCCAGCTTCCACAGCATAAAATTAGAAACCCGCTGTTCGCCACTGGTACGCACTACCAAATCAATTGGTAACAGCTCGCCAGTATCCATAAAGCTTTCGAAAGTTTCCAAGTCCACCGGTTCGCCTGCGGTAATTGCCATGTTCACGGCGCGAATAATTTCATCTTGGCCACCGTAATCCAGCGCGAACACAATTGTCCCATCATCATTTGCGGCGGTTTCTTTTTCAAATTTTTCGCACATTTTCAATATGGCTTTCGGCAAGTGATCTTGTCGCCCGATAAACTTGATACGAATATTTTTTTCATGGGCGCGCGCGACATGCTTTGGCATTTCGCTTTCGAAAAAATCCATCAGGAATTTGACTTCCTTGCTGTCCCGTCCCCAGTTCTCGATTGAAAATATATAAAAACTTAATGTAGAAACCCCGCGCGGAAAAAAATAGTTGCACAAAGGCTCTAACACATCCGCGCCTGCGGCATGCCCTGCGGTTGCTGGCAAACCCCGATTACGCGCCCAGCGACGATTTCCATCGCAGATAAAGGCGATATGCTGCGGGATTTTAAATTCTTTATTCTTCTTCTTAAAAAACATAAAATTTTCCTTACCGCGGATTTTATATGTAATAAGCCAAAAAAACAAGCGCTTTTAATCCTTGAAACAAAGACGATAAATTGCTAAATTGCCGAACAATGAAAAGAATATTTTTTGCTTTTGCATTTTTGCTTTTGCCTTTCATGGCATGTGCGGCTGTGATTTCCAGTATCAATGTCGTTGGGAATCAGCGTATGGATGCTGAATCGGTCCGAATACTTGCGGATGTGAAAACCGGCATGGATTTGAACAGCGAAGGTATAAACCAGGTTGTTAAAAGGCTGCAGCAGTCTGGATATTTTTCTTCAGTAAGCGCGAGCATGGAAGGCGGCGCGTTAAAAATATCTGTTTCGGAATCGCCAACCGTCGCCCAAGTTACAGTCGAAGGAAATGACGATGTTTCTACTGATGACTTGAAGAAAGAAATAAGGTTAAAGGAACGTTCTTCCTTTGATGAATCGGTAATCGGCGCGGATGTCCAGCGTATTCTGACGGTTTATCAACGCAAGGGCTTTTTCGGAACAAAGGTAAATCCGCAAAAGATAGAATTGGAAGACGGGCGAGTAAATGTAGTTTATGAAATTACCGAAGGTCACCCGACCCGTATCGACAGCATTGGTTTCAAAGGTAATGAAAAGTTTTCCGCCAGAACTCTGCGCGGGGAAATATTATCGCGGGAATATGCTTGGTGGCGTTTCATGAGCCAATTCGATGTATATGATGAAGATCGTATTCAATACGATTCGCAAATGTTGCGTCAGTTTTATCTTCGTAATGGATTCGCGGATGTTCAGGTGAAATCTATCGAGGGAACTTTTTCACCGGATCGCAAGTATTATTCAGTTGTGTTTAGTATCGAAGAAGGCGCGCGATATAAATTTGGGAAATTGAAGATTGAAAATCCTTTCAAGGATGTCGATGACGATGACTTGTGGGATGCGCTAAAGATGAGAACGGGCGACACTTATAACGTCGACAAGGTGGACAGCACGATTGCCGCACTGCGCAGCGTTATTGCCGAACAAGGATACTCTTTTATCAATGTCGATGTAGTTCCGGACAAGAATGATGAAGAACGCACAATCGGGATGACCTTTAAAATTCAAAAAACGAATCGGGTTTATTTGGATTCGATAAATATTTTGGGAAATGTGCGAACTTTTGATTCTGTAATCGAACAGCAGATGGGTATTCGCGCGGGAGATCCTTTTTCTTTGCAGAATATTGAATTGGGACGTCAAAAGATGATGCGTTCGCGGTATTACAAAGACGTTCAGATGGTTCCCAGCCGTGTTGCTGGTGAAAACTTGATGAACCTGGACGTGCAAGTTCAAGAACAGCCAACTGGGGAATTGTCAGGTGGAGTAGGCTGGTCGAATATTAACGGTTTTATGGTCGATGCCGGAATAACTGAAACTAATTTTATGGGTCGCGGTCAGATAGTGCAGTTAAAGGGAAGTATCGCGCAGTACACCAGACAGGTCTTGTTCGGATTTACAGAACCATATTTGTTCGGGCGTGAATTGTCCGGTGGATTCGATATTAATTATTCCCAATTTATGTATAGCAAACTGGGCAGCTATGGATACGATCGCGACAGCTTTACGGTGGCGGGACGATTGGGTTGGCGCCTGACTGACCACTGGACGCAGATGATGCGTTTAAGCGCGAGCTTTGACCAAAATTATGATTTGCACGTAGCAGGCGGATGGCAATCGGCGAATCTCTACACCTTGGGTACGAACTTCAGATATCATAACCTGGATACGGACTTTGCGCAGAATACCAGCACGGGTGTGGTTGCGAACCTTGGCACGTCGTATACCGGATTTGGCATCAGCACAGAAACCTTTATGCGATATAACGCAGATATTACTGGATTGCTAAATTTCTTTGAAAATAGATGGCAGCTGAAATCAAATTTGGAATTCGGGGCATTACAAACCTTAAATAATGATGATTATATCAGCCGTGTATACAGATACTTTTTGGGCGGCGAGTCATTGCGTGGATTTCAGATCGCGGGTGTTGGATCGCGCAATTGGGCATATCGTAATTATGCGTTGGGCGGGTTATGGAAACTTAACGGAACAACGCAGTTAAATTTCCCAGTATTTATCCCGGACGAGTATCAGGTCAAAGGCTTTGTGTTTGCAGATTATGGGTTACTGGGTAAACCACCGCGGGATGAATATACCTTTACTTTGAATACGACTATGGGGCCGATAACCAGGGATAATTTTATAGATCAAGATTGGCGCACCAGCGTTGGCGTCGGAGTATATTGGAATACCCCTATGGGACCGATGAATTTTTCTTGGGGTTGGCCGTTACATGTAAATTCATATGACCGTGAGCAGAGATTTTTATTAAGCTTTGAAACGCAGTTTTAATAATTTCTTTTACTCTTGACGCTGCGCGCAAAAATTCTCTATAATTTGGGCAGAAATAAAGGTGGGAAGAATGAAAAAAGTATTACTCGGCCTGGTGGTTGTCTTCGCGCTTGCGGGATGTGGTCAAGTTTATGACCGCGAACCTGTGGGTGTTGGATACAGCAATGATGAATTAAAACTTTCTCCGTGCGCATGCATGCAGGCTTACCGCGCATAGCACGTAAATTTGCGGGGCAAATTTATGAGCTATCCCAGCGATTTTGATACGAAAATGTTTCCGGAAACGCGTTATCTGGCATTGGCGCGTGCTTTTGCTATTTGGTCTGCGGTGTTGTTTTTGCTGATTATGGGACTGGGTGGGGTGTTATGGTGGACTATGAACGCCAGCAAGGCAGAACCGGTGCTGATTCAAATCTCTGACAATGGCACAACTTGGACGGCGACTTTGGGCAAGGAGTCCGGAAGGTTGGAGTTTCCCGCATATCGGGTATTCCAAGAAGCCGCGGTTGGAAACTTTGCCAGAATGTGGTTTACGATTTCGAGCGTCAATGCAGAAAATGAAGCGCTTTGGTGCAGATGCGATCGTAACAGTTGTGACAGTGAACCATCTTGTTTAGTCTGCTGTGCATCAAATGAAAGCTTGTTTGAAGAATTTAAAGACATAGTAAATAATGACTATCGCGCGCGCGCGGCGACAGGTGAAGAATGGTCTGTGGTAACAGACTCCATTAACATCGAACCGCGCGGCGAAGTATCGGATCGTGGTGGATTATGGCGCTTAACTGCGAATGTCAAAATGGGATCGGGACGGGTGCAGAGGATAGAGGCTTTTGTACGCGTGGCACGCGCGTCCGAAGGGCGTGCCTCTACACTGGGATACTACATCATGGAATTCAAAGCATATCCAGCAGGAGTGGCTGAATAATGAGAGCATTGTTTTCGCTTATTTTCGGAATATTGATGCTGTTACTGGCGGCAGGTATTGCGGTAATGGGCGGCAAGATGTTTGATGTCAGTCGGAATTTTGAAGTGAATGCCGTAATCTTTCAGCCTGCGGATTTGTCGCGCGACAGAATAGAAAAACCAATCGCGCTGGATACTCTGTCCGAAGAAACTGTGCGCGAAAGGTTGATAAAAAAATTCGTGCACGAATATTTTTATATCATGCCTGATGCCGATGATATAAAGCGCAGACGTCGCAGCGACAGCGTGCTTGCGAGAATGAGCGATCCAGCATCAGGGGTATTCAAAGAATGGAATGAAAAAGTTGCGCCGGACTTGGAGAAAATGGCAGGGATGCAAGTCTTGCGTCGCGTAGTTGTGCGGGAAGTAACGACACCCCCCGGCGAATATATCAAAGTGGTTTATGACTTGCATACATGGGATATGGCGAATGATATAACTCGTCCGCCGCAGGTTTCAAAAGACAAGGTAATGTTTATTCGTCTTGATTTTGAAAAAGGATTGCGCCAACATCAAACGAATGGCGCGAAGTTTAACATCAGAAGGTATCTGGAAAATGGCGGCGATCCTGCGACCATATTCAGATTCAAAGTTTTGGAAGTAGTGGCGAAGTAAGGAATAAGAGAAAAGTGAAAAAAAATAAATTGATCTTTTTAGCCGTATTTTGTGTCCTGTGTTCACCGGCATTTGCGGATGACGAATATGATCCGTTTATTTTTGATTCACAGCTGGGGGATGATGCGTATTTGCCCGAGGCCACGATTTCTTCCAACTTGTCGGTAGAATTTGATTCCGCCGCGGTTCAGTTGAATCCGAATGAGAAATTTGCAGCCGTGGCAGATATGGATATTGCGAGCGTTTACCTGGGGATGCCTTTCGAAGATGTGCAAACTTTATTTTTTAAAACCAAATCGCTTTATGCGCCGCGCAAAAAAAATTCGATAATTTATACAGTATCAAAAGACTGGCGGTATAATCTGGATTATGAATGCCGTCAACAGAAAATAGTAATTCCTGATGACTTGGAAAAATGCATACTGTCCGCAGCACGAAAAAGAGGATTGTTGTATCCCGCAGAGTTGCATTTGATTCGCGAATCTACGGGTGAGACGGTTGATATTTATTTCACCAGCAATGCTACGGATAATGTGGTCTGGCGTGTGGTATATCAGAATGATGTTAATAAGCTGGAAGGCGCGTCGGAAAAATTTGCTAATCAGCGGGACAAGAAAATCTTGGCATTCTGGCAAGGCGTTTTGGATAAATACGGTCCGCCGAATTCAGGGGATGATAAATGGATTTCCAGTGATAATCCGTTTGATCCGATGCTGACGGCTTATTATGGAATGCTGGATTTGACCGACCAAGGCATGATGGCGGCGGATGCGGCAAAGAACGCCTCTGATGCGCGTGAAAATTTCAAAGCGAAACCATATTCGTTTTAATCTCGCGCCATTGCTATTTGTTCCTGTTATATTTTTAAAAAGAATATTATAATATCTGTGCAGCAAAAGGAGAAACCAATGAAAAAAACAGCAGCAATGCTTATAGTCTTGGGAACATTGGCCGGTTGTGCCGGCATGACCCAGAGAGAACAAAACACTTATGTCGGCGCCGCGATTGGCTCGATATTTTTTGTTCCTGGCGCCCTTATTGGCGGTTATATCGGACATAATTACGGGCAATAATGTATAGGGGCATGCGCCCCTATGATTAGTAATCAGTGATTACTAAAATGACCACTTATCAAGCGGGACTTTTTGCTGAATTTTGGGCGCGATGGTATCTGCGCTTGCGTGGGTTTAGTATTGTTAAATCACGTTATATCAGCGGGCGGCATACAAATCGTGCAGAAATAGATATCATAGCGCGCCGAAAAAATCTGATGATCTTTGTAGAAGTTAAAAATCGTCCTAACATAGAGGCTGCGTTTGAAGCCATCGGGTATGCGCAGGTCGGGCGACTTCGCCGTGCGGCAGAAACTTATATAGGTCATACGCGCTGGACAGGTGATGCCAGATTCGATGTGATTGTGGTGAGCAACATGCGGGTTAAATGGTTCAAAAATGCAATCTAATGTTATTGACAGTTAATTTTTCAAGTGATAAAATTCCCAATGCGTTTAAGCAAAAGGAGTGAAAATATGAAGAAAATAGTATTGTTGAGCTTTGCGGTCTTGACATTGGCTGCATGCACCGGTTCTTATACATCAGGAAATTGCAAATACGATTTCTTACTGCATAAAGACATCTCGATTTCCAAGCTGATTGGAAACGCGACTGGTGGTTGCTAAAAAAATCCGGCGAAAGCCGGTTTTTTTATTTTATCACCGCGCTTTTTATCAGCGCCAGGTCTTCTTTTATTCCATCGATTTTGAATTGTAATTGGGTAATTCCAGATTCCATGGTGGATACGCGTGATTCCAGCGCGGTGGTGCGCGCATCAATCTTCTTTACATTGTCCAATGAAGAATCATGCCGTGCGGCCCAATAAATAGCAGTACCGACGAATACGATCAGAAACCAAGAGTTTCGTAAAAGGTCGATAAGCGAACTGCCAGATTGTTTTATTTCTTTAACCATTTTTTCCTCGCTCTATGAGTAGCTCTATCTGGTGTACCAAAGCGCGTTGACCCTCTAAATGGCGCAAGGCGGCGTCCGAAGCGTCAGGCCCCAGAAAGCGTTCTATGGTAATGCTGCGCAGGTGTTCCAGAACCCGTGCGCCTTCGGCCGAAGCAAACGCCCGAGCATATGATTTCTCTATATCTTTATTATCTGTCATATTGATTTCCTTATGTAGTTAGGTTATTATTTTGGAAAGGTGATAAAATGAACGTAAGTAATATAAAACTTGGTGCGACAATTATAGTAAATAGCGCAAAACATTCCGTTCTTGCAAAAGTTTTTTATATTTCTATAAAAACCAACAGAAAATATTGGAAAATATTTTTATCCAGCGACTGTGTTTTGGGTTATGATTTTCCAAATACTTCTATGCCCGCATATTTTGGAAAATTAATTCAACCTTTGCCATATGATTATGACAGCCTGCCTGATAAAATAATTTTCGACGGAAAGGTTTACAAGAAAGATGGGCCGGATGATTACGAAAGGGTTCTTAATTTCGAATTCGGTGATTTGAAAGATGCTGAAGGCGAATGCAGATTCATAAATTATTCCGCGGACGATGGAAGTTGGATTAGTCCAGGATTAATTAGCGAAACCGGCACTCGCGCAGATGTCTATGGCGAAGATATATCAAAATATGAAATTAAATTCGTTGAATAATTCCTTCTTTATACCCCTCATGCCTTTCAATCGCTTTTGCAAAGTCGCGCAAGTTATTTTCCGATAGTTGCGACATAGGTGTCGTGCGCGGAATTCCAATTTGTTTTTCTACCGCAACAACATAAGCGCTGGTGTTATTTTCAACTGGCGGGGCATATCTGTTTATTGCTTGTTCTACGGTCATCTGTTGATATGTGGCGGTACACAGCAACGCGACCAACGCGGCAAATCCTGTTTCATAATCTGGAAATACTGCGAATCCCCCGGCTATGCCAATCGCGTTGCGGCGATTCGCAAAATCTCCATTGCGAATATTCCCGGGATTATTATTGCGCCAAGCACGCGTGCCGCCCAACCATAAATAAAACTTTCCGTCGTCTGCTTCATAGACGACGGAATTATTTTCACCAGCCGTGGCTTTTACATATTTCATGACAGCAGCTCTTCCGGAATATGCAGCGCGGTTGCCAGATAATTCATCAACGCAGGACGATTAATCGAATCGCCGAGGCCTGCATTACCCGCGGCGGACAGGAACGACAGCAATTGCGTTGCACGTTCATCCGCAGCGAGTTGAGCAATTGGCGCGACATAGCACAGTCTTGCTTCATTATGCAGTGATATTGGATTGATAATTCCACGACGTGCAAGAATCGCCAACGCTCGTTCAACTAGCGGCCTGATGAGTTCGCCCAGCAAGCGTCCATAAGTTGCGCCCAGCACGCGCATCATATCTGTATTGCGCGCGATGACTTCTGTCGCGGTCATTTCTTTTTCAGATAAAATCGACAGGCGGTCAGCCAACAGCGCATGACGAATTCGTGCGCGCAGATCACCCAATACTAATTGCGACACATCAAAATCCGCGCCGCTGCGCAATGGCGTCAAACCACTGCTACCCACGGCCTTTGGAATAATCGCACCTGGTGTTAGATTTATATTCGAAAGGTTTATAACTCCATCGTCATCGGCTTGCCAGATTCCGGACACAGCAATCGTTGCGTTTTTCAGAACAAGTTCAACGACTTTATTTGCGGTCTTGATGTCGGGCAGGGCGCGCATAACGGGGCTGCGACCATAGGCTTCGCCCGCGGCGGCAGACCAGCGGAAGATGATATAAGGATTCGTATCGAATCGTCCGGTTGCAACGATGTTGTTTCCCAAATCTCCACCAACATCAATCCAAGCGGTAAATGCGTATCCATCTGTTGTTGCAATAACCGACTGAATTAAACGCAGCTGCATTTCAGGGTTTTGCCTTATGCTGTCGCGCAAGTTCGCAGGCGGTGTCCAAGTCGGGTACTTTTCCATTAATTCCGCGGCCGCCAATCCAGTCGTATGAAACACTGCAGTCAATTGGCCGCTGCCATCGCGCAATACGGAAATATCATTCATTGGAATTGCGGTAAAATTAAAGGCGCTGTCTGCGCCGATCGGATTTTCCGAAAAGAATAAACACGCAGTTCCCAGAACACATAAATCCAAGTAAGACTGATGAATTGTCGTATAGAAATTAGAATTATTTAAATGCCGACGCAAAGCATCAGTTGCAGAATCCGGATCGGGTGAGAATTCTGATTCGCGTGCAAGCGACACCCAAAGGGATTCTGGTGGTGTTAACAGAGAAAACATATTCGCGGCCAGCATGTCAACCGCGTCGCCAGCGGTAGCGTCAAATAGTTGCGCAGTTTCATCCTCGGACGCGGGCATAGTGTAACGCTGACACTGCGCCCAACGACGGGCGACAGAATCACGCCCAGCGAGTGATTGTTTATAAAGTTGCAAAATCTTTGCATTCATTTTGGTTCCTTTTTGGTTATAAAAAATCCGCGCGGCGCGCGGATAATTAGTTTTTAATTTAATTTAAATATGTATGATTTCTAATTCTGGAAAATGTTTTTGTAAATATTCAGCTACAAGCCGGCGATGACATTTATCAGCAGTCTTTTCTGTGCACAATAAACAAACCCTATCAATTGCATCTGGCGCAAATAGTGTTTCAGCATTTCGGGTCATAAGAAGTTCATTAAAAATTCTTTCATATGCTGGCCAGTCGATAGAGCCATCTTTGTATCCAACCAACAGTTCTTTTGTTGGTGCAAGTTCAGGAACGTGTCTGTATTGATCGCCAAGTGCGGCTTTCAAATTAATGCCGCTGGCCCATGGAACAAATCTGGCCGTCCGCCAAAGACGAATATCGGCGACGCAGCGCACGTCAGCGGCATTTAAAATTTCCATAAACGTATCTTTACTTTTTCCTGAAAAACCGATAGTAAAAAGCTTCGCCATATTAATATAAGAACAGTCCGTTTAGCATTAGATAACAATAAAAAATCCTGCAACAGCGGGTTTTTTAATTTTATTTACGGTTTTTTATTTCTTTGTGACAGTTTTATATCCCAAAACTGCTAGCACCATCATAACTAATGCCCCAATAATGCCAGCCGCAAGAGGCTTATTCAAATAAAGTGCGTATGCCGCCAGGCAGATAATTCCTATAGAAGTGCACGCTGCAATAGCATAAACAAAAAAGCCGAGAATCAAATTCCAAATATTTAAGCAGTTCGTACTTTTTTGCGCGGTTTCTGCCATCTTAAAAATACGTTCGGCTGCCCCCGGCAGAATCTGTTCATAACCTGCTAATGTTTGCGGGGCTGGCAATGGTCCAGAATGTGTAACCCGAATACCAGTTACAACCCTCCCGCGTTTTGCAACCTGTGCTTTAGGATTTAACGCTCTTTCCATAATTGTTTACCCCCTCGTAAAGAAAATCACCAACCTGCTTAAAATATTGACCGATATCAACTGATTCTGGCTTTGCCTTATCACCTAGAACATAGGTAAAAGGTAATGCGAATGAGAAAAAGCCCAACAGAAATGCATCAACCAGTTTTTTCATTTTTATTCCTTTTAATTGATTTTATCATAAAACACGATTTTACCAAAGTCAAACCTTAAACTCCGTTCTTGCATTCATTGGTCTGAAAAATTGCCCCAACGGGCGAATCGGGGGGGGGTTAAGGCGTAGCGCACCAGCCAATGCATCCAGTCCATCGTCATGTCCAAACGCACCTTGTGGCGTCCAGCCCAGCATTTCGCTCGGTAATGGGGTTGCACGCACTCTTTCATGCGCGAATAATCGTCCCGTGGTCAGCAATGGTTCCACGGCATCCAGAATTCGAATTTCTTTTCGCGCAGAATTTATAATTTTCTGCACAACTGCGGGCTGATTGCGTTTCTTTGCAACCTCTCGCAAAATTTCCGGCAATGCCGACCCAATTCCATTGACTTCTATTCCAATTGTTCGCTGGCCATGCATAGCCATAAAGTCCAAGACCTTTTCGCACTGCGTTGCCAAGGGATGCAAATCATTGTCATCGACCAGCAGGTACCTGATATCGTGAATAAAAGCTCGGCGGTTTTTATCATCGCGGTATACAATAACACATACGCTGGCGTCGGCCTTTTTCCGTCCTCCGCTGGGATCCCAGTAACATGTCGCGCCTGTAATTTTTATATCGCCGATTTTGGCATTTTTGGCGTCGAATTCTTCTTCGTAAAATTTTAAAGCGCCTGGATCCAGGCGGGCTTTGTCTTCCGGCAGGTATTCCAGCATCATCTGTGCAGAAAAATGCCGTGGTCCAACCGTATCGCGCAATTGGTCTATTCTTTCCAATGGGAAAACCGCCGGCCAAGCGGATATTCCGTTTGCATCCACTATTGGAATTTTCAACACGCGATAATTGCGCAAAAAAGGCGTTGGACTTTTAATCATTGGGGAATAAAAATACGCCCAAAGGCGCATCTGTTTTGATGAATACACTATACCAAATTTTTAATAAAAAATCAATTGCAAAATGAAATTCCTGGTGTAGAGTTCAAACCATGAATACAACCGATATCCACTTTGCCCAAAAAGCTTTACCGACGAATTTAGAGGCCGAACAAGCCGTGCTGGCCGCGGTCTTGATGAATAATCGTTCGCTTGAAAAAGTCAGCGATTTTCTGAAACCGGAACACTTTGCCCATCCCGCGCATCAAGAAATTTTTCGTCTGGCGGAAAAACAGTTTGCCGCGGGGATTCCGTTCGATATCATCACCGCCAAGAATTATCTGACCCAACAGGGCGCTTTGGAATCTGTTGGCGGGGTAGAATATTTATCGGAATTAGCTGGCGCAGGCGCAAGTGTCGTTAATGTCGACCAATATGCGAAAATAGTTCATGATAATGCTGTGCGTCGCGAGCTGATTAATATAGGCCAAGACATAACTGATTCCGCGTTCGTAGAAGATTTGGAAAAACCGGTTGCAACCCAGATTGAAATCGCAGAACAGAAACTCTTTGATTTAAGCACAACTGGTACCGCAGATAAAAGCGCATTGCCTATGTCAGCAGCATTAAGAATCGCGTTGGAAGAAGCAGAGATTGCGTACAAAGCGGATGGCAAGCTGTCGGGTTTGACTACCGGTCTTCGTGATTTGGATAAATCCATCAGCGGTTTGCATAAATCGGACTTGATAATAATCGCGGGGCGTCCTGCAATGGGAAAAACCACGATTGCCATGAATGTTGCGTTTAATGCGGCAAATGCGATACTGGCGGAACGCGCGAATAAAAAATATAGGGGCGCGGTTGTGTTTTTCAGCCTTGAAATGTCAGCGTCACAGCTGGCGGCGCGCGTGTTGTCGTCCCAGGCAAAAATTTCCAGCAGCTCTATGCGTAACGGTTCATTGGATGACCAGCAATTCTTGCGTCTGTCACAGTATTCAGATGCATTGGGCAATGTTCCGCTGTTTTTCGATGATACCCCGGGTATGAGCATTCCGATGATGCGCGCCAGGGCGCGTCGCATTGCGCGTAAGCATGGCGGAATTGCACTGATAGTGATTGACTATTTGCAGTTGATGACCAGTCCGGGCGGCAGAAAAAATGATAATCGTGTTAACGAACTTTCAGAGATTACTCGTGGCCTTAAAATGCTGGCAAAAGAATTGGATGTTCCGGTGATTGCCTTGTCGCAATTATCGCGTGCAGTCGAATCGCGCGATGATAAAAGACCGTTGTTATCTGATTTGCGTGAATCTGGTTCTATTGAACAAGACGCGGACATTGTTATGTTTACTTATCGCGAAGAGTATTATCTGATGGGTCGCGATCCGGCAGAAGCGACAGGCGACCATGGCGAGAAGTTTGTAAATACCAAACAAAAGAACTGGAGAGATCGATTAGAGCAATCGCGTGGCAAGGCGGAACTGATTATCGGGAAAAACCGCCACGGCAGGCCGGAAACAATAAAGCTGAAATTCAGCGGCGAATACAGCTTGTTCGATGATTTGGATGAAGGATTCAATCGTGCGGACGATGCTCATTATATACAACAATCGGCACCGGAAAATCTTTCCCCCGTGCCTGATATGAACGATATTCCAGATATGATGTAATTTTGCTTGCATAGTAAGAAAAAATCGACTATGTTTTTGTCAAGGAAGAGAAAGAGGTATTGCCATGGCGTTCGAAGAAATCTGTTTTCCAAACAATATCAGAAACATCAGACTGTCGCGCGGGATGCGTATGACTGCGCTGGCAAAGAAAGCCGGCTTGTCTTTGTCTGCAATGTCCAAGGTTGAAAAGGGTGTGCGACGTTTGAAACAAGGCCAGCTGATGCAGCTGTGCGGGATTCTGAACTGCAAGTTGTCGGATGTGTTTATAAAGGCTGATGATGACAAGGCAAATAGCTGGCAGTGCGAAATGCAACGTCGTCTATCAGGCAATGAGTCTTCGGGCTTAAAGGTATTCGGTGCTGGCGTGCGCGTACTGCGGCGCGGGCTGGGCAAAACAATTGCCCAAGCGGCGAAAGACGCCAAGATGACTTTGTCCGTGTATCATAAAATAGAAATCGGTCAGCGTGATGTATATGAAAAGGAAATAGACAATTTGGCGAAAGCGCTGGGCAAAACGGTCGACGGAATGTTCAAGGCTATTGCGGAATTGTATAACTCCGGCGCGCTGGACAAGCAGATCGATAAAGCAGAAGAACGCGTACGCGAAGCACTGCGGGTTGGAAAATCCGAAACAAGCGCAGATGTCGACACTTCGATTTATGGCGCGACTATGTATGATTCGGTTCGCAAGAATTTGGTTCCTGTTTATGGAATGCCGGATGGTAAAAATTTGGCGTTTGCAAAATCTGATGAAAAAATGATAGCGCTGCCCGCGAAGATGAAAAGCGGCGCTGGCATTTATGCGGTTCGTCCTAATGTCGCCAGAATGGGCGCTATGTTCCCCGCGAAGTCATACTTGTTTGTAAATCCATCTGTACATCCGATTGCGGGTGATTTGGCGATCGCGTTTGATGAAGACTTTGGAAAGATTGCTCCGAACGCGCGGGTTAATGCGCGAATCGTTATGATCCGCGAAGACAAGAACGGAAACCTGATCGGCGTGTCTGTTGCGCCAGAAGAAAAAATCCAAATCAAGAATGCGAAGAGAGCTCATAAAGTTGTGCAGATTGTGATGGAGTAAGGCGGGGACGAAATGAGAGAGAAGTCGTCAATAATAGCCCAGCGATTGCTGAACCTGTATCGTCAGGCGCACGTGCTCAACGGCGGCTGGGCGGCAGTGAATCAGGTGTTATTGCACGAAGCAGATACCCTTGTTTTGGAAGAGCTGATGAAATTGCCGAATGGCAGTAAGCTGGCGGAACATATCAGAAACTTGCAATCTGGAAAAACAGCAAAAAATTCCATAGAACGTGAATTGATGCCATATGGCGGATTGATGGATCGTGCAGCCAAGGGAACATCTATTTCCGATACGGACTTGAAAGAACTCGAAGTGGCGCTGGCAGATTTCCAGCCAGATGAAGAGCATATCGAGAAAATTCGCAGCTTGCCCATGGTGCAATCATTCGGGGAAAAATGGCAAAGCGGGGTGCGTGCGGCAGTCGCGAGGTATCCGGAGTTGGCTGAAAAGTGGCGCCAGGTACAACAGACTTCACGTGCATATGAATTATGGAATCGCGGTTATGCGATGCTGGAACCGCCGGTGTCTGACAGGGCGCGTGCACAAATACAAGCAGATCTATCGGAATATGAAACATACCTGCCGATGTTCGGTGAAGATGGCACGAAATTGCTGGTGAGATTAAGAGCGTTTATGAGCAGCGTGTAAAAAAGTCCCCCGCGAATACGGGGGTTAAATTTCAGTTTTATAAATCGTATCCACCGCGATCAAAACCTGCTGCGCAGTTGCGTAATTTTGCTTCGCAAAATCAGAGTATCGCCGGCTTCGCC
>WRCA01000012.1 GCA_009784275.1 Alphaproteobacteria bacterium
CGCCCCAACATCACAAAGCATACGGATCAAAGGCCGGTTAGAAACCCCCAGCCCAACAACGGTAACCCGCTTCCCTTGCAAATTCTTCTGATATTCCAAATACTCCATAACGCATTACCCCCATACACTTAATATTCATCGCCATTTATAATATGCAACAACCCTCCGTGACACCCTTGACAGCATAGCCACTTTATGTTATAATTCCAACATAGAGAATGAAAAAATTTATCTGTTTTTTCATAGTGGCTTTTTGCGTTTTTTGCGCAGCTGCTGATGATATTACTTATGACATGCCCGATGTTACCGATCCATATGCATCCGCAGAGGCAGATGATTATTTATATTTAGAGCCCGAAGAAGAAACGCCGCCAGGAAGATTTACCTGTACCCAGCAAGTTTTTGCTAATGTTTTGACAGAAACCGAGAATGAGGTAGCCGAGCAAGATTCCGAGTTTCAAATTCAGGTCTGGATTTACAAAAACTTTCAAAATCCTGATATAGCAAAACAAGTTCTTGCCTGCCCCGACCCCAGGTGCGAGTTTGAATCAGAAGATACAGGTGTGGCCTGCCCCAGTGTTTCAGAGGTTGATGATACAGACGCGATAGCTTTTCCGCCGGTGATGTATCGCTTTCCAGGCGGTCGTGAAATTACGGTGAATTATGAAACTCAACCGAAGATACTGAAGCAACGGGTGCTGCTTGCGGGGAAACGCGCCCTACCCGATTCTAATCCATCCCCGCGTGTCGGTGATCCGAATGATCCTTCGGTTTGGACTAATACAGAACCTGCTTGGTATGGAATCTTGGTAGTGCAAGCAGGCAGCCTGGATCAATTTGTAGGTGATACAGATGATAAAAACAACATAGTCTCCCTCGATTATTTCGAAAGGAACTTTAATGAAATTTATCCCCGGAATCATAATACGACGACCGTCAGGAATCTGGGCGGTTTGATTACGACTCCGCAGTGCACCAGCGTTTCCGCATTTGCTGACAATAATGACATTGTGAATATAGCGGGAAAAAGAACCGTGGATCTGGAAGGTGACGATGATGACTATTATGTCGCGGGTGTGGCAAATCTTAATTGGATCAGCTGGGCGCAAGTTGCGCTGGATGTGGCCATCACTGTTGTAACCGTTGGGGGGGGCACTGCTATACTCGGCACGACCAAGGCTGCACGCGCCGCCAGCGCCGCAAAGAACTTGGCCGAAGTAATCAAAGTTGCGGAAACTGGCGAAAAGGTTGTGGAATTCACAAAGGTGACTCAAAGCATTGCCAAGTCTGAAAAATTATTAGAAGCGGTGAAAAATCCAAGCAAAATCATAAAAAGTATAGAAGATATTGAAAAATCTATAACAAAGCTTGATAAAGTAAAAGATGCTGAAAGGATACAAGAATTGACCAAGGAAGCAGATTCTTTGCGCAAGTTACAGACAGAAGCAAAAGCCACAGATGCGAAAAAAGTTGGCGACGAAATCGATGCCCTGAAAAAATCCGAAGCAGAATTGTCAAAGATTGATGATGTAAGAAAATATAAAGAGTATATCAGCACCTATGAAAAGCTGGAAGAATTTCGTCGCGGGTTGAAGGCCTGGAAACTGCCACAGCGGGGGAATGTAATTGCGCGATCGTTTCGTACGACCAAAGCGGCGTTAAGCGCTCTGCGTGCGGTAAACAAAGGCGAAAAGGTTATCAGTAAAGGCGCCAAGGTCGCCCGCGCCGGCATGAAATCCGGCAGAATCCGCGATTGGTTGTTCCAAAATACCCTGAAAAATGTGGGTCGTTTGGCACGGATGGAACGAACGATGGGAAAACTGTATGCCTTTGTTAAGATCGCCAAAACAACTTATGATTTTACCGAAACTTCGACCGGGGATTTCACCAGCAATATTCAATTCACTCCGTTGGGTTTGTTATCGGCAGATAATTTAAAAGGTCAGGAAAATGTGATCAATCATGGCATGTGGCTGCTGTGGTATGGCGATTCTCTGTCGCCGGCGGACGATGATGCGGCATACTTGCAAGCAATGGATTTCGCAAATAAATTCGCCATGGATATGAATGATGTCCAGGACGAGCTGTCGGGTTCCCGTCGCGCCGGCACTATGTGCGATGTGGATATTTATGTAGTTCGTCCGATTATTCGAAATCCCGACAGCGACGATGCGCAGTTATATTATCTGATTATGAATGATGTTCCTTGGACGGTAAGAACCGGTCAATAATTATCATTGTTTTTATTCTCGGAATTTTTTATAATTAAGGAAAGAGAGGTATTACGATGAAAAGATTTATACTCTGTGCTTTGTTCTCTGTGCTTTGCTTCGGCGCGGCCGATGCGTATGTTTTAAAATCGCAGAAAGACCTGGGCACGGGCGATGCGCGCAATCAGAATGTAATCGTGCAATGCACGACGGACGCCGGCAAAATGTCAAACCAGACATGCCACCTGCGCCGCCATGTAAAGTGCACTGTCGGCGCGTCGGGCAAGAAAAATTGCAATGGGTGGCAGTATTGGAAAGACTTGCGCGATCCATCCAGCAATTATCCTGATTGGCGCAAAGGCGCGGAAGCCTGTTGCCAAGCAAAAGGACTTCGATAAAAAAATCCGCCAATTGGCGGATTTTTAATATATGCGTCAAGTTCGTCAATTACTGCTTTATGTTTCTTGATATAATTATTCCATCATGAAATGTAGGTTATTTGCTTTGCTGTTTCTGGCGCCTGTCACTCTGCACGCCGCAACTGTGTACAAATTCGGCGCGGATATAATTATGGCATGCCGGGACGAACCTGATTTTGAAAGCTGCTGCCTTCGCAAAGCGTCTTTCACCGCCCCTGTCCCGAATGGAGTGAATAATAACGGCAAAATAACTTGCAACAATGGTTATCGGTTGAATGGAGAAAAGTGCGAGAAATTGTGTGAAAACAGTTATGAACTTATAGGGGCCGAATGCATAAAATGCTTTCCTAATAACACGGAGATTCAGCATACCTCCAAATTCAAAATCAATCTTTGCGAAATTGAAAAATGCAATGATGGTTATACTTTAATAGATGAACGCAAAGAAGGACCATATGGAAGATATTTTTGCATAATAGATTGTCCGCCAGGCGCAAGGCCAAATTCAGAATCTCCGAAAACGATGGAAGAAAAACAACAGTGGTTAACATCGGGGAATAGTACGTCTGTATGGATTGCAAAAAATACTCTAATCATGAAACCAGGAAGATCGCAGCAATGTTTTTGCGATGCTCAACGTCGCGAAGATGCCTTGGCTGACGACGCTACCAAAACATGCAAGGCAAGATAATTTACTGCACTTGGCCGCTGGATGGGTAAAAGGTTAATTGGATTTTCTGCCATCTGTCGAACTCGTTTTCTGGCAGCATAGAAAATGGCTGGCAATTTGAAATCGCTGTTCTGATTGTTTCAAAGATATATGCAAGCGCAGGATTTTCCGATGCGGCAGATTCTTGTTCCAGCCACATGCTTGCCACATACCCGCGCTGATTCATCGTTAGATGAGCAACCGCGCGAATGTCCTCTATCCCTGGATAATTTCTATCAAACACCCAGCAGCGTGTCATCGCCACGCGCAGCGCATCCACAACCGATACCGTCATAGTACGATTCAAGCTGGTCGTTTCACGATTCACGCGTACAATTGTTGGCGCTTTTGGCGCTTCGGGTTTTGGTTCTGCCTTTGGGGTTTCTGGAACGACCGCCGGCATTTCGAATTCTTTCATCGGTTCATCACCGATCGGTTCGGACTCTTTCTTCTCTTCCTTTTTTTCTTCTTTCACTTCTTCTTTTTTCGGCTTTTCCGGCACATCAGTATTAAACACCAAAGTTTCATCACCGGTGATTTTTACTTGGGTCAAATCAATTTCCATAATTTGAATCTGATCAGAGGCAACTATCCGGTCCATAGTATTGTTCAGTACCGCGAATGAAGTCACCAGCAGAGCAATAACAAGCAGATGCCCCGCAATGGAAAGCAAAGTATTTTCAGAAGAAAATGCTATTTGTGATTTCAATTGTCTAACTTTGTCCGCAATCCGACTTTCTGGAATCCTGCATCTTTAAGGCTGCCCATCATTGCCATTACTGCGCCATAAGAAGCGCCTTTATCACCATTAATCATGATGGTTAACTTTGGATTTTCGCCGCGCATTGCCACCAAGCGTTCCACGATTTCTTCACGGGTACGCTGTTCCTGGCCCACGAAATATCTACCCTGGGCATCAACGCCGACTTGAATCGCATGATCGTCGCCGCCTATGACGCTGCGCCCTGCCCGCGGCAGATCCAGGTCTATTCCACTGGTTAACATAGGTGCCGTAACAACAAACACCGCCAGCAACACCGTCATAACGTCGATCATCGGCGTCATGACTATCATAGAGTTCGAATCAACTGTCTTTCTGCGTCGGCTCATATTATTTGCCTTTCATTTCTTTTGCTTGGGTTTCCAGCTTGTTATACAAATCATCAGATTTCTTGGAAAAGAATTGATATGATATTGCCGCTGGTATCGCGACTATTAACCCCAGTGCTGTTTCGCCCAAAGCAATGGCGAGTCCCGGTGCGATGACCGCGAGCGATGTAGAGCTGGTCGCGCCGATCGCCGCAAATAATTCCATAATACCCCAGATGGTTCCGAACAATCCCACAAAAGGCGCAACCGCCGACGCCATGGACAAGAACCACAGGTTTTTATCATAAGGTTCTATTAACTTATCCGCGATGGTGTCCAGATTGTCGCCCACAGTGATTTTTGTCGGGCGGATTTTCTCTACATTCCAAAGACGGAATTTCCCAATGATAATCGTCCAAGAAATTATACTGCCCGCGATCAGCAGCAATGAAGTAATAAACACCACCGGATCCGTTGGTGAAAAAATATGTAGAAATGAAAAGTTGTTGGTCATAGTTTTTTCCTTTTTATTTTATTGCTTTAATGTATTCATCTGGTATGCGTTGCGGCTTTAAATCCATATTGACGGCCGCGACTTTGACAACCAGTATAGCATAAATCTCGCCATCTTTCACGAACTTTTGTTCGACGGTTAACGAAATGTTTCCGATATCTGTCGCAACAGTTTCAACAACAAAATCTTCGCCCAAACGTAATGGTTTCATATATTTTGCAGAAAGGCTGCGTACTATGAATCCGACTTCATGTTTTTCTGTGCCAAAGCTTTTCTGCCAGTTCATGCGCGCGCGTTCCGCGATTTCGATATACCTGGCATGGTAAACAACCCCACCTGCATCGGTATCGGCATAGGCGATGGTGAATGGGAATTTATGCATTTTCATTTTGTTTCCTTTATATTTCACTTTTACAGACTTCCCAAAGTTCCGGGAATTCTTTTTGCCCCATGTCTTGTTCTTTGAAATGACCATAATTTTCAAACTTGTGAACAATTATATTGGGAAACATTTTTATTAGTTTTTCCACGGATTCCAATATCCCAGGAATTTGGTCATCTGTTGAGTAAAATAGATCCACTCGTTTGAAGCGATCGAATATCTTTGGATCAAATTCCGTTTCAAAATCGAAGTAATCGTTCGGTATTATTTTATTCTCATTAAGATGTGGCGCCAATAGAACCAAATGTCGTGCCTTGATTTCCGGATGCATTGATAAATATCTGAACATAAATGTGGTACCGGCACTCCAACAAATTAAACGGGTATCTTCATCAATTTTGAAGTTTGAAAAAACTTCAAGATCGTCTTCGAATTTTTTATCCGGATCCCAACTATGCGGAAATAAGACATTCTGGCAATTCACATCTTCAAGATAGTATTTCTGCTGCAGCCAGCCAAGCCAATGCCAAGCGACAATCGGCATTGAATGCTCTGCAACGAACTCTTTGCTTTTGGCGATACCATGTAAAATTAGTGCTTTTTTCATTTTATATCTCTATTTCCTGCCCATTATAACACACTCCGGCGAATCCATATTCCGCGGCCAGTTTTTCGAGTTCTGCACGTTCGGTAAGCGGAATATGAACTAGCCAAGTCTTGGCCTTTATTTCCGGCGCAGCGCTATTCAATTTATCGAACGTAGTATGAGCTTGCGGAGTTTGTATATGTGTCGCTTCGTGAAAAATTATTTTTGCATTACGCGCATAATCCGTATCAAGAACGCTTTCATTCGTATCGCCGGAATATAAAATCGTATCTGCTATAAACAGCGCATCATTGTGTCCGTGTCCGGCGATGTGCTTTGTCTGAATCATCTTCGGGCTTATTGGATCGTCGGGTGGCAACGGAACATAATCTTCCAGTTGGCGAATGCCTGTTTCTTTAAATATTCCCGCTACATCATATCCGCCGATCATTAATATTTTATTGCGATACAGCTTTGTAAAAATTGCCAAGGTACAAAGACTGCCGGTATGATCTGGATGAGGATGAGATACCAAAACAACATCGATATCGCCCGTCATATCGCGTCGGAGAAGTTCCGGAAACACTGTAAATCCGCAGTCCACCAAAACTCCGCGATTTGAATCATCCCGAAAAAAGAACGATGTATTCATTCCGCCAAATGCGAAATCCGACCCAATTATTTGTATTTTCATATTGTTTATTCTTTGTTTAGATATTTTTCCAAGAGTTCAATTTTTTCTGGTTGTATTGAACAGGCAAAAGTTCCGATTAATTTCTTTATTTCCGATAATGATTCATATTGCAGGGCGGTTATTTCGGAAGGTTCCATTTTCATTTCAGATATTTTCCAATCACCGCGCGCGAAAAACAAATGCAAATGTTTTTCTTGGCCGGAATTTTTTGCCACACTGAAAAAATCACCCAAAAATATAAATTTTTCCAATGGGATGTCGATTCCTAATTCTTCTTTTGTTTCGCGTGCTATTGCAATCAATGGAGTTTCGCCGGGGTCAATTCCGCCACCTGCCCCGTTTCCCCATGTGTTGGGATTATTGTACTGATTGGGGCCGCGGAGTTGTAACAACAGCTCCCCTTGTTCATTCATAAGCCATACAGAAGAAGTTAGTTTCATTTTTCAATCCTTAAATTCTGAAAAGTCGTCCCAGCCTTTGGATATACACAGCAAAACCAAGTATCCTATCATATCCGACACATCATTCTTGCGCAAGTCGGCAGAATTCTTTATGCGAGATAATTTATCGTCAAGCCGTATAGCAATTGAACTTTCCGGATTCTGCTTGCTGAAAGTATTTACCGGCTGTAATGCAGAGTTGCCATACTGCTCGTTTTTATACACAAGCAATTCTTTCATAGCATCACAAACTTTCGCGATTTTATCTTGCATTTTCAATCCTTATTTTCTTTAGTCTTAAGTTTTCGATATACTCTGGCGTCATGTTTTCAGTAATTGGTTCAATCTCATGTTTGTTACGTTTCCAATATTCTGTCTTATTGCGAGTCTTTCTATAAAATTTGAATACTTTTTCTTTCTCGTCTTCTTTGAATTTTTTCACCACTTCGTGGCTTGCTATGAAACGAGTGCCAGGAAATTTGTATTCTATAAAATAACTAACAAGCCATATTGGATTTCCTTCAAATCCACGCGTCGTATCCTCGGAGCAATACATCGGTTTATGTGCGACTACGTAATTTTTTCTTGCGATAATAAACATATTATTTTTCCAGCCCCAAATGTTTATATCCTTGATCGGTCAGCATGCGGCCGCGCGGAGTGCGTTGAATAAATCCTTGTTGCATAAGATAAGGTTCTATCACATCCTCGATTGTATCCACCGGTTCCGACAGAATCGCGCTTAAGTTTTCAATTCCAACTGGGCCGCCGCCGTAATGTTTTACTATCGCATTCATATACTCGCGATCGATTTCATCAAGGCCTCGTTCATCTATATGCAACTGAAACAAAGTAGTTTTAATTGTGTCACTGGTAATTTCTTTCGACTTTGTTGCCGCTGCAAAATCACGTGCGCGTTTCAGCAATCTATTCGCGATACGCGGAGTGCCGCGGCTGCTGACTGCCAGCCTCTGTGCGCCAGGCAAATCGATTGGGATTCCCAAAATATTTGCGCTGCGTGAAATGATTTTCGCCAGGTCTTCTGAAGAATAAAAATTCAGACGCAGATCAATTCCGAATCGATCACGTAAAGGATTAGAAATCAATCCCGTCCTCGTTGTTGCGCCGACCAATGTAAATTGTGGCAGGTCTATGCGAACGCTTTTTGCACTTGGCCCCTCGCCCAACATAATATCCAATTTAAAATCTTCCATCGCGGAATAAAGTACTTCTTCAATAGATGTCGGCAGACGATGAATCTCATCAATAAACAAGACATCTTGGGGCTCCAGCGAAGTTAGAATCGCCGCCAGGTCGCCCTGCTTTGTCAGCATCGGCGCGGCGGTTGCACGAAAGTTCGTTCCCAGTTCGCCCGCGATAATATGCGCAAGCGTAGTTTTTCCCAGCCCGGGGGGGCCATAAAGCAGCACGTGATCCATTGCTTCGCCGCGTTGCTGTGCGCCGGCAATAAACACACCCAGGTTTTGCTTCAATGATTCCTGGCCTACGAAATCAGTCAGCCTTTTCGGGCGAATCGTTGCCGCCATCTCGTCAGGAATCGTCGGGTCAATAAAACGATCATTTGTATTTTGCATTATCGTCCTTATAATAACTTGTCGTCTTCATTTTCGCGGCCAACATAGGCTTTCGTATCATTATATAGCTGCTTTAATTCTGCCGGGGTTCCATATTTATCATTCGCGTCTTTTATCTTTATAGTTTCCAAATCTATCATTGCTTGCTTTTTCAAAATTTGTGTCAGATGAACCCCAAATGCATGCGCTTCTTCGTTTTCCAAAGCACCCTGCAGCATCAGGCCCCGATTTGGACGCGGCGACAAGAATGTAAAGTCCGAAACGGAACTATCTGGTGAGATTAACGTAAATCCGCTGACTTCCGGCCGACGCATCATTGCTTGTATTGCGTACCAGGCGCCGATATGATGTCCTGCTAGCCACAGCCGGTCGCTTTCTTCGTTTTGGTTCTGTATCCAATCGATAACAGTTGCGATGTCAGCCATATTATCGCTGGTCGTGCCCAGTGTTCCTTCGGAATCACCGACCCCGCGATAATTAAATCGCACCACGGAAAAGCCTATATCCATATAAGCCCGGAACAGAGCATATGAAACACGGTCATTCATATGGAATCCGGCATGCGGATTTCCGGAAAGTATTACAGCCAGCGGTGCCGCTTCGTTCGCTGATTTATGATATACTGCATGAATTTTACCGGCATCTCCGGAAATAATAACATCAACCATTGTGTTTGCTCCATTTTATATATCCTTTATACAATAAATGAATTCCAAATTTCAATAGTATTTTTTGCTTTGACAGGACTTGCGCAAATGTTCTATATTCCCTCTAAAAGATAAAGGCTTTTAATATGGCAAGAATGATTTATGCGCCAAAAAAGGCGAAAACTTTCGGGTTTATCAGATTTGCGGTTGCATTGATCGCGACTTTATTTCCTTATAAAGCATTTGCGTATGGTAATTTTCAGACGGTTTATACCGAAGTATCCGCGGATTCTTACTATGCCTATCCGAATGATCCGAACTTCATCCCTGAAAGCGAGTTCATGCAACGGGCGGATTCGCTGGACTATGATGCTAATATAGAGGCTGCTCGTACTATGTTAAGCGCCACTATGCCCGGCGTTATGTTTGCAGACCGTCCGACAGTGGTTTGTCGCGACTTTGGATGTACCAGGTTAAATGACCGTATAACGCGGACTTTCTTGTTCAACAGCCTTGCCAATATGTTCATGATGAATGCTCATTCGCGCTTGCACGTGTGCGAAGCGGACCCATTTTCGCGTATTTGTTTGCAATCCGGGATAACTTTCCCATCGCGCATAGGCATTGCTAATGCCTTGATAAAGATTCCGAATGCCACGATAACCCAGGTTAATATCTCTACAGGGCTGTCCAAGGCGACCATCGGGATCAATTATGACTTCTTGGTAAATGGTATCAGCGTTCAATGTGCGCCGACCTTGGTTGATATCATGGTGCCGGCGAATTCCCAGGCCACACTTGCGACGCGGGAATTTTCCTGTAATATGACCAGTGATGGGCTGACGAATGTGTCTTTGCTGATAAATGTCGATTATATAGACTTGGATTTTGGGATTATCGGCGGGTACTATTCACTGGGGCTGCAGGGGCCAACAATGGGCGGCGGCACAGGGTATGTCTTATTTAAGACAGAATTCACAAACCGAGGGATGAGAATGCAGGCCGCAACCGATATGCATGGCGTTGGCGCGGGCGACCCTGCGAATTTAACCATTCAACCGGGGGAATATGCCGTAGAGCCGGTAAGAAAATAAACCGGCGAAGCCGGTTTTTTTGAGTAAAAAATGAATAAAACTATTCTTATTATTGATGATGACGATATGTTGCGGACAAGTTTGGCAAAAGGCCTGCGCAGCAATGGATTTGACGCTGTGACAGCTGAATCTGCCGAGGCTGCTGGGGAAATACTAGAACGTATATCCGCAGATGCAATCGTTCTGGACAGGATGATGGGCGGTATGGATGGGCTGGGGTTTCTGAAGAAGCTGCGCGAGTCCGGCGACCGGACGCCTGTTATCATGCTTACGGCCTTGTCCGGCGCGGAAAATGCGATTGCAGGGCTTTCCTGTGGTGCGGATGATTATTTGGCAAAGCCTTTCCAGCTGCGGGAACTGGTTCTGCGTCTGCAAAATATGCTGAAAAGCGCGCATTCCGAAAGACAGGATTTGCCCCCTGGGCTTGCTTTTTCGGATAATGAGTTCTATATTAATGGAAAGATGCTTTCTCTTTCCGGCGGTGAAAAAAACTTCCTGCGAATTTTGACTTCACCGGTCGGGAATATCGCGCCGGCTGCGCCGATGGTTGCAAAAAGGCTGCGTGAAAAACTGGCATTACATTTGTCGGCGATAGATTTAATCACAGTTCGCGGCAAAGGATATAAATTGGTGAAAAAATAATGAAGTTGTTCCCAAGATCTTTTTTATGGCGCACGGTGTTGATGATAATGCTGCCGCTGATTGTGGCGCAAGTATTGATGGCGAACTTTTTCTTTGGAAATCATTGGAAGCGCGTGCATGCATCGATGGCGCGCAGCCTTTCCGGGGAAATAGTAACCATGCTGAACCTGATGGACGATAATCCTCCGGCGGTTGCAACCATGGCGCGCGACATAGGTATTAATGTATCGGTAAATGACCGGCTGAATCGCCCAAAGAAAGATGATAATAACTCACGGGAAACTGGGTTGTTGGCGCAGGATTTGAAATCAAAGATAAAATCCCCCGTAAATATTTATATAGATCGCGGAAACAGCCTGCTTTTTGTAGATATACCAAAGAACGGTCAAATTGTGACTTTCGCAACATCATTGCGTCGTGCGTATTCTACCAGTGCAGAGGTTTTTATAATTTGGCTGATAGGATCAGTTTTGGCTGTGGGGGTTTTGATCGCGCCTTTTATCATTCTTCATACTCGATCGATTCATAAAATTGCAAAAGCGGCGAACAAATTCGGGCGCGGATTGGACGAACCGAATTTCAAGCCTGCGGGCTCTCGCGAAATCCGCGAAGCAAGCCATGCGCTGATTATAATGAAAGAGCGGTTAAATCGTTATAATCGTACCAGGACTGATATGCTGAATGCGGTATCGCATGACTTAAAAGCGCCGCTTGCGCGTATGCGTTTGGCCGTTGAAACCGACAGCGCCGGCAAAGATATCCTTTTGCGCGACATTGATCGCATGGCGGAAATGGTTAATGGATACCTTGCGTTTGCGCGTGGCGAAATTCCGGAAATAGAGCAAGAAGTTTCCCTGCCCCCGATGTTGACGCGATTGGCGCGCGATGCAATTGGCAAAAAGAAACTGGAATTTGATTTTCCTGCGACGCCGGCAATATTTTATGCGCGTCCGACTGCATTAGCCAGTGCCTTTCAAAATATAATCGAAAATGCCGCTAGGTATTCAAAGAAAAAAGTCTTGATTACAGAGCGTGATAATGACGAGTTTGTAGAGATAACCATAGACGATGATGGCCATGGAATTCCAGAAGCCCAACGGTCAGAGGCTTTGCGCCCGTTTGTTCGCTTGGATGCTGCGCGTGGAAAAGATACAGGCGGAACAGGACTGGGGTTAAGCATCGCACAGACCGCGATCGAGAATCATGGCGGGCAATTATTGCTGGAAGATTCCCCATTGGGTGGATTACGCGTAAGGGTTCTTTTACCGATATAAGAAAAAAGCATGTTAAAAATCTCCGTAATCATTCCAATGTTTAATGCCGAAAAATATATCGGCGAATGCTTGGATTCAATTATCGGACAAACTTATTCGAATCTGGAAATCATAATTGTCGATGATGACAGCACGGATGATTCCGCCGCGATTGTTAGCAAATACGAAAATGTAAAATTCATCAAACAAGAACACCTGGGTATTTCGGTTGCGCGGAACGCTGGCCTTGATTCAGCGACGGGCGATCTGATTCATTTTGTTGATGCTGATGACAAGCTGGCGGATGCAGATTTTTATGAAAAGGTTATCGCGGGAATTGGCGACGCGGATATTGCTGTGGTTGGTATGATTGATGAAAAGCGCCCTGCTCGTCCTACGGTCGAATATAATAAAT
The DNA here is from genome assembly GCA_009784275.1 of Alphaproteobacteria bacterium. Classification (GTDB taxonomy): domain Bacteria; phylum Pseudomonadota; class Alphaproteobacteria; order Rs-D84; family Rs-D84; genus WRCA01. Next base: position 12,690 of record WRCA01000012.1, read on the forward strand.
TAAAATTCTATAAGGACAAGCAAGCAAAGATAAATGCCAGTTTGGTTGCACGTAGACCGGCCGTTTGGCGCTTTATCTATCGCCATGAATTTTTGCGGGATACAGGATTGAGATTCGAACCTGGACGCATTACTTGCCAAGATGTGATGTTTACTGTTCCGGCAGTTTTTTACGCGCGGTCGATGGTAGCAATCCCGGGGGTATATTATTGGTATCGGCGCGCATTCGATGGCGCTATGCGTGATCCTGCGCGGGCGCGCGCAAGGGTAGAGAATAAAAAAATAGTCTGGGGTCGTGCGGCTCGCTTTGCCGTGGATAATAGATTTTTCTTGGGTTTCAGACGAAGCTTCTGGAAATGGATGAAATTAAAATTCTTCAAATAAAAATCCCGCATTCGCGGGATTTGTTTATTACCATTATTTTGTTTTTTGCAATCTTACCCCGCGGCCATAAGCAACCAAGCCTGTGGACAATAACAATGTTATAAATCCGGCGATAACAGCTTCTGTAATTTGTCCGTTCGATACGCAAGCCAATATCTGAACAATATTATAAATGGTTAATAAGACCCCTACACCTGTGAATGTATTATCAATTTTGTCTGTTTTAACTATCTTCATTTCGATGTCCTTTTATAAACATATTACTAAAAGGTTTTTAATTGTCAATATAATTCTTGACAAAATATAATATTATGTTAGTTTGTCTCCAAAAGAGGCATTCTTATGGCAGAACATAGTTGGTCTTGCAAGCGATGTGGCATTTGCTGCGAACCTGTGGTTTTTAGCAAAGAGCTGAAAGAAAAACTTGCGGCGATTTATCCCCAATTAAAATGGGAATTTATTGAGAAGATAGGCGGAATTTCCTGGTATTACGAAAAACAGTCCAGAAAACTGGGGAAATGTTGGTTTTGCAAGCCTGATGGGAATGGCGCCACGAAGTGCGAGATTTATGATATCCGCCCCCAAATTTGCCGGGCATATGGCGACAGCGAGCATATATTCCTGATATGCCCGAAGAATTCAAGATTCGATGAAGAACAGTTCAGAACCGAAGAGATTCTTCTTAATCTGGGTGATTCCGCTGCATGGGCAAGGCACGATAAAATGACCGAGAAGGTCATATTGGCACGATAAAATTAAGGGACGCAAATGCGTCCTTTTGTTTATTTTTCGCTGAATTCAGCATCTTTTGCTTCGCCCCCGCCTTCGCTTTGCTCTGGCGCGGCTTCGGTCGCTTGTTGAGCTTTATAGATTGCTTCGCCCAGTTTCATTGCGGCTTCGGTCAGCGCATCGGTTTTGGTTTTTAATGATTCCGCCGTCGCGCCCGCATTTTGCAGTTCTTTTTCAAGCCCTGTTTTTGCAACGTCAATTGCGGTTCTGGTGGGATCATCCACTTTGTCGCCATGTTCCTTCAGGGCTTTTTCAGCCGCAAAGACCGCGGTTTCAGCCGTGTTTTTCGCCTCTGCCATTTCGCGTTTTTTCTTGTCTGTTTCTGCATTTGCAGCAGCTTCTTCCATCATCTTTTTAATTTCTGCTTCGGACAGACCTCCGTCAGATTTAATGGAAATCATTTGTTCTTTGCCGGTGCCTTTGTCTTTCGCAGATACATGCACAATACCATTCGCGTCAATATCAAATGATACTTCAATCTGCGGCATTCCGCGCGGCGCGGGGGCAATGCCTTCCAGATTAAATTGACCCAGCAATTTATTATCGGACGCCATATCGCGTTCGCCTTGGAATACGCGGATGGTCACAGCGTTCTGGTTATCTTCGGCCGTCGAAAAGATTTGTGATTTCTTCGTAGGAATTGTCGTATTGCGATCTATTAATCTGGTAAACACTCCACCCAGGGTTTCAATTCCCAAAGACAATGGTGTCACGTCCAACAACAGAACGTCTTTCACGTCGCCTTTTAAAACACCACCTTGAATTGCCGCGCCCAATGCAACAACTTCGTCCGGGTTTACGCCCTTGTGCGGTTCGCGCCCGAAGAATTCTTTTACGACCTGGGCAACTTTTGGCATGCGGGTTTGACCGCCAACCAAGATAACCTCTGAAATTTGTGATTTATCAATTCCGGCATCCAGCAAGGCTTTGCGGCATGGTTCAATGGAACGATCTATTAAATCTTCTACCAAGGATTCTAATCTAGCACGGGAAAGTTGGATATTAAAATGTACAGGGCCTGACGCATTCGCGGTCAGATATGGCAAATTAATATCGGTAGTATTCTTGGAAGATAATTCAATCTTTGCTTTTTCCGCGGCTTCTTTTAAACGTTGCACGGCCAGCTTGTCGCCTGACAAGTCAATTCCACTTTCGCGTTTAAATTCATCGATAAGGTATTTCAACACGCGCGCGTCAAAGTCTGCGCCGCCCAGCAAAGTATCGCCGTTTGTGGATTTAACCTCGAAGACTCCATCGACTATTTCAAGAATGGAAATATCAAAGGTTCCGCCGCCAAGGTCGTAAACCGCGACGATCCCGTTTTTATTTTTATCAAGGCCATAAGCAAGTGCCGCAGCGGTCGGCTCGTTTACGATACGCAGGACATTCAAGCCTGCGATGCGGCCGGCATCTTTGGTTGCCTGGCGTTGGGAATCGTTAAAATAGGCAGGGACGGTAATAACTGCGTCTGTAATTTTCTCGCCCAAGTAAGATTCGGCATCCTTTTTCATTTTCCCCAGGATAATTGCGCTGATTTGCGATGGGGCATATTTTTTACCATCTATTTCGACCCAAGCGTCGCCATTGTCGCCCGCTACGATTTGATAAGGCACATGCTTTTGGATTTCTTTGACCTCTGGACTGTCAAAACGAAGCCCCATCAAGCGTTTGATTTCATAGACAGTGTTGCCGGGATTAGTAACCGCTTGGTTCTTTGCGGTGACCCCAACCAGCTGTTCTCCCCCGTTTGTGAATGCCACAACACTGGGCGTAGTGCGTTGACCTTCTGCATTTTCGATAATTTTCGGGTCGCTGCCGTCCATAAACGCCATCGCTGAATTGGTTGTCCCAAGGTCTATACCCAATACTTTTGCCATTTTTTAAAACTCCTTGTTTACATGCGCAAAAATATAGTTAAAAAAATCCCCCAGTCAAGGGGGATAGAATCATATTTTACGTTTTTTGATCCTTCGGAATATCTTTCGCCATCTGAAAAATGCCGTAAAGTCACTATAAAGATATTCAAATACCGCCACAAACATAAGATAAGAACCTGACATCCAAAACAACGCAATCCCCGCTGTATCGCTGGCGATAAAAGAAACCCAAGAATCTGTCTTTTTGCGCACCATTAAAATCATTCCGATAATTCCGGTGGCCATAACGAAATAATCCAGCGCGCCAATCGTGCCGCGCGCGGTCATTCCAAATACTGCGGCGGCCGCAACGGCCAGGACTATACCGGCTTGCCATATCGGATGCAAAAACGTCGGGCGCAGTAATTTATGGGTCTTTTTGTTTGGGCGCAGCCAAGAGTATATTCCAGTGGCATTTAGTATTAAATAAAACGCAGATAATATAAGTTGCCCCATTAGGTGTATTTGCAAGAAATAGAAAATAAATAAAACATTAGCAACAACCCCAAATAACATTCCGGATACTTTTTCGCGCTTTAGCAGGGCCCTGGCAAGTACCGCGCCAAAGACCGCGCTCAATTCCAGATAAGATACATGTCCGATATTAAAATTATGCAGCAAGACCGCCAGCAATAATATTATGCCTGGAAATGCAATCAAGTCCCAATTCTTGCGGAGAAAGTTCATTTTATTTCTCCTATATACATACCCATATCAACAGCAGCGGTCAGCAAAGGATGATCGCCAGGGACAAATGAATTAGATACCACCATACCGGGAATATTCGGATCGGGCGTTGCTTCGCCAGCTGCGAACATCTCGCTGATCGGTACCGTTTTGCATATTCCATCCCGCATGGATACCATAACATAAGTTTCATTATCTGCGATTGCATGCAATGCCGTGTCCGCCATTTGCGTTGCAAGTATGCGGTCTGTTGCCGTTGTATCCCCTGCCCTTTGAATATGCTCTGGGAATTCGGGGCGGTTTTGAATTTTTGCGCGCGTTAATTCGCGGCTGACCATATCTGCTGCGCGCCCGGAATGCCCGCGCATGCGGATTCCTTCGGCCACCAAGATTATTCCATATTCGCGCTCTTTCTCGCTTTCGATTTTTTTAATATGCTTTATCAAGGCTTCTGTTTTAAATTTTATTTCTGGAATTAAAATAGCATCCGCCCCGCAAGCAATTCCCGCATGCAAAGCCAAATGCCCCGTGTCGCGTCCCATCGTTTGAACCACAAACCAGCGGTGATGACTGCGCGCGGTCAACATCAATTGATCGCAGAAACAAGTCAGCTGCTGTACCGCCGTTGCAAATCCGATCGTAGTGTCTGTCATCGGAATATCCATGTCGACTGTTTTAGGAATCCCGATCAATTGAATATTTCTATAAACATCCTGGGTATGGTTCGCCAGAGACAAGGAGCCATTTCCCCCGATGATAATCAAGGCGTCTAGTTCTAACTCTTTAAGTGATTTTCCCATACGCGTTTTAAATTTATCGTACTGGTTTGATTTTATAGCAGTGCTGAAATTCAAAGCATGATGATGCCCGTTATATAGCAAGCTGCCGGCCAGGCGTGCATGCTCTATGGGTAAAGTTTTATAATCAAATTCCAGAAACCGCGGCGCATCGTCATTAGTCAGACCATCCGTGCCATCCAGTATGCCAACCATCTTCCATCCTCGTTGCAATCCCCCCGCAACAATCCGGTGTATGGTGGTGTTAAGGCCGCTGCAATCGCCGCCTGTTGTCATTATTCCTACTTTCTTCATTATGCGCCCCCATTTTTTGAAATTATACCACATTATACATTGACAAAGAAATTTATTTTGGCTAGGATTTACTTCAGAGGGCGGAGGGACAGAAGAACTTAATAGAAAACCGAGGGGAACTTCGCCATGTGGTTCAAAAAGAAAGAACGATTTGCCGATTTGGGCAAGACCAAAAAATCCACCAATACAATGATAGATGAAGCAGTAGCACGCCAAAACAGCTGGCTTGCGCGCCGCCGTGCTTGGGCGACCAAGTTTTTTGCGCATTTTAATCCATTCTTGAAGAAGCCGATGCCGCAGAAAAAGAAAGTTATGAAAAGCGAGCAACCACAGCCGCGTACCCGGATGAAATGTCGTCCGTTGTTAGCATATTGGTTCCCTATCCTTTGCGCATTGGCGGTTATTGCTATGCTGATTTATGTCTTTCTGGTTCCGCGTTGTTTTGTGCCGCGCGTGGCAGAACCAACAGTTCAACCCGTACAATTGGAGGTCTTGGCCGAAGACGCTGCGCCGACCTTTGATATGGTTCGCATTGAACCGGGTGGAAAAGTCGTGGTTGCCGGACGCTGGCTGCCTAATCAAGCAGTATCTATCAAAGTTAATAAGAAGATTGTTGCGACCGAACAGACCAATGATCGTGGCGAATTCGTCTATGCCCCGAATAAAAACTTCGAAGTGGGCAATTATGTTCTGCGCTTGGTAGGCGTTGATAAGAATATTGATTCTGTGGATGATGTATTTATCTATGTTTCCGCCAAAGGAAACGCGAATTCTATGTCTTTGCTGATGGCTAAAGACGGGTCGAAGTTCCTGCAAAAGCCAAAGCTGCAAAGCGGCGACCTGGCGGTCAGCAAAATCGATTACTTGGAAAATGGACGCATTGTTATCCAAGGTAATGCGATACCACGCACCCGCGTCACAATGTGGTTGGATGACCAAAAAGTCGGCATGGGGCATGTGTCTGATCATAATAATTTTGGGATCGGTGCGGATGTGGGCAAGCTGGAACCGGGACGCGAATATACTTTGCGCGTGCGGATGCATGATGGCAGCGGTCGCGCGGCCTCTACGGTAAAGCACAGGTTCGTGATGCCGGAAATGATTCCTGGGGATGAAACTTATTATACTGTCCGCCGCGATGATGCTTTGTGGATAATTTCCCGCAATTTCTTGGGTCGCGGGGTGCTGTATACGATGATAGTCGAAGCGAATGACATCAAGAACCCGGATTTGATCTATCCAAAGCAAAAACTGCGCATTCCAATCAAAAAATAAGAAAGACTAAAATGAAAGCGGAAAATCTGCGGAGCTTTTGCTCCAGGCTGTTAAGATACGAAGAAACGATCACCTTGAATGCCAGCGAACGTGGCGATCCAAAGGTCATAGTGATAAATTCTGAAAACAAAAAGAATCAGAATTGGGAGAAATTGCTTAATTTCGTGCCCTGGGACGAGTTCAATGAAAAGGTTTTGTGGCGGCTTAACGACCATCAGGAATTCTGCGTATGCGGAATTTGCGGAAAGCCGATAATAAACAAACGCAAAATATCAAAAGACCATATAGTTTGTAAATGCAACGGCGGTTCTTACAGGCTGTTCAATATCCAGCCAACCTGCATAGAATGCAATAATAATCGCAGCAATAAAAATCCTGGTAATGCATCGCCTTATTTGGGAAATAATCAAGGTCAGGTTATTGTCAGCCAGGCGCAGATTTTAAATCGCCAGCAAGGAAAGAAGAAAAAGGAAAAATATCGCCGTGTAGTGCGGTTCCTCGGGAATAATGCATTGGAAAAAACATTAAAAACCAAGGTATGCATTGCCAGATAATAAAAAAATCCATGCAAAACATGGATTTTTTATTTGCCCATGTTATAATATAACTTATGAAACATATTCCTGTTCTTTTGAATTCAGTATTGGAAACGCTGGATGATATTAACGAGAAAACAATTGTTGATGCGACTTTTGGCGCAGGCGGATATTCGCGCGCTTTTTTGGAACGCGGCGCGAATGTAATCGCATTTGATCGCGACCCATCGGTTATTCCAATTGCCGAGGCGATCGCCAAAGAATTTCCTGGCAAATTTCGATTTGTGAATGCGCCGTTTTCACGACTTTCGGATCTTGTAGAAACAGTAAATGCAATCGTTTTTGATTTTGGTGTATCGAGTATGCAAATCGATACCCCAGAACGAGGTTTTTCTTGGCGGTTTGATGCTCCATTGGATATGCGGATGGGAATGGGGGAATCCGCGGCAAAATTAATTGAAGATTTATCAGCAGCGGAACTTGCACAAGTCTTGCGGGATTATGGCGATGTGAAAAAAGCGATTCCTATTGCGCGTGCGATAAAAGAAACCCTGCCCCAGACTACATTTGCATTGCGTGATTTGATACATAATCCGAAAGATATCGCGCCCGTATTCCAAGCCTTGCGTATTGCGGTTAATGACGAGCTGGGTGAAATAGAGCGCGCCCTGAACGCAGTAACGGAATTGCTGGTAACAAATGGAATTTGCGCATGCGTGACTTTTCATTCTTTGGAAGACCGCTTGGTAAAAAATAAATTTCGTGAATGGACGGAAGTCAAAGGTGACCCCAGGTTGCCCGCGCCCAGTGTGACCCCAAAATTCAAATTATTAAAAACAATAAAACCATCAGAGGAAGAAATCGCAGCAAACCCTCGCGCGCGTTCCGCACATTTAAGGGCGGTAAGAAAGGCATAATAAAAAATCCGGCTTTCGCCGGATTTTTTTATTTCATACTGTTTTCTACTTTGCGATTAACTATCAAACCCCAGTAAGTTTTTTGATCGATTGCAAGCTGGACATAAAGCGTGGTCAACGATTCATAAACTTCATCGATTTCGGCTTGTCTGGCTTGTTCCAATTGTTCCCTGCGGGATGCATAACTTTGACGCTCTGTTTCAGTATTATAAGGATTGCGTTCGACTTCGGCTTGTAAAAGCTGAAGCGCTTTGGCGTATTTCTTTTCGATCGCGGTGATGCTTTTGGTCAAAGCCTGAATTTCTTGTTTTACTGACATATATGCCGGGCCGTTTACAGAATCCCTTTCGACTTCCCGTGCGCAGGTAAAGCAGTTGCTGGTCAAACTGTCGAATTTCATCTTGGCAGCTTCAAATTTTTGAAAAATTGCATCGGATTTGGACACAGCAGGTGCCGTGTTCTGTGGAGTTGAGTTTTGAGGCGTTGGCGCCACGGCTTGCTGCGCTTTTTTGCCTTTCTTTTTCTTTACTTTGAAAGTCTGGGAAGTATTATTAGTCCCATCGCTGGAAATAGTTTGGGCGTTCGCGGTCATTGCCATAAAGGCCATAAATCCAGTCAAAACCAAAGTAGCATAGTATTTATTTCTCATAATAAATCCTCTATTTTGTCAATAATATAACAGAATAATTAGTTTTGTCAAGTACTAAATGAATTTATAGCTATTGACGCAGTGCTCAAAAATCTGCTATTCTGCCCGCGAAAAGGAAGAATTATGAAGAAGTTTTTATCAATAACCATGCTTTGTGCCCTGTTTTCCGTAATCTGTCTGGGCGCTGCGCGGGCAGTTTGCCCTGTTTGTACGGTTGCGATCGGCGCCGGGCTTACTTGTCTGGAAATTTGGGGCGTAGACCTGGTTTTGGCCGGAATTTGGGCAGGGGCAATGACCTTGGTCATGGTATTCTGGACGGCAAAATGGCTGAACAAGCGCGGGGTTAAGAATGGGCTTTGGTATTTGTTAAGTATTATTGCTTGGTATGGCTTTTTGGCATGTGTTTACCTGCTGCCGGGATTCAGGTTCGGCGGACTGGGGAATACACTTTGGGGAATTGACAAGCTGCTGTTGGGTGTTGTCATAGGAACGGTTGTTTTATATGTTGCAGAAAGATGGAATGCAAAACTCCGGCGCGAAAACGGCGGAAAATCAAGATTCCCATTTCAAAGGGTTCTTATACCGTTCGGTGCGCTGACATTGGTAACAGCGGCGTTTGCGGCTGTTGTATACTGTTAAAAGGATGGATGTAATGCCAACAAAGAAAGAAAAAAAATTAACCCTGGAACAGCTGATTGAAAAGGCGGATGCGGCGAAAAAAGCAAATCCTCTGGATCTTTCTTCCGATCAGGATCTGTCCATTGCGCTGATGAATTTGGTGTCACTGGAAGAACATTTTTTCTTTTCCGGCGGCAAGACCGGAAAGCCGGGATTTTACGACATGATTAACATCGTTCGTGAAATGCGCAAGGACCTTATGCTGCGCATAGTTAAAAAAAGCACTGCGGAAAACGGCGAAGTTTGGTGCATTTCAAAGCATTTGCTGGCGGCATCCATGCGTTTGATGGAGGTTGGTACAAAGCAGTTAGGGCGTGGAAATACAAAAGATGCCCATGACTTATTCAACAAAGCCTATGATTTATATTCTCTATTCTGGGGAATAAACATGGATTTGATTGATTTAACGGGTGTGCAGAAAATTGATGGTGCCCTGCCCCATGGATTAGATATTTGGGTTGGTGAAGTTGCCGCCAGTGCAAACAAAAATGCAGATAAAAAAAGCAAACCGCGGGTCCCAGAGAACAAATCTTTGACTGGTCGCTTGGGCGCATGGGTAAAAAATGCTGTGAATTGCTGCCTAGAATAAAAATTTGATTTCCTTGCACCGTTTGTTAGAATCAAACTCATATGCGAGTGTAGTATAATGGTAGAACAAAAGCTTCCCAAGCTTTGGGCGAGGGTTCGATTCCCTTCACTCGCACCATAAATTAATTATAACGGCACGTCTAGCTTACGTTTGCTCATTTTTGCTCCGGGTCATGTACGTTTATGTACACTCCCCATCGCCAAAACTTTGCAATACGCGCTATCCGCACCATTCTAATTAATTTCTCGCGAATATCTTTTAAAAGAGTTTCAAAATGATAGATTATAATAAAATTGCAACGCAGGTTTTAGATACGGAAATTCAAGGTTTATCCGAACTGAAGGAAAAGCTGCTTTCTGACGATACTTTTGGGCGTGCTGTTGATTTATTATTGCGTCGTCGCGGTTCTATTGTTGTTACCGGTATGGGAAAATCTGGGCATATTGCAAAGAAAATCGCAACTACTATGTCATCGACCGGCAGCCGCGCTTTCTTTTTGCATCCTGGCGAAGCCAGCCACGGCGATATGTCCATAATTTCCCCGGATGAAGTTATTATCGCTATTTCAAACTCCGGGGAATCACGCGAATTATCCGATATAGTCGGCTATGCGAAACGTTTCAATGTTCCGCTGATTTCGATTACTCGTGCGGCAGATTCTTCCCTGGCGCGTGCGGCGGACGTATCCCTGGTCATGCCGGCGGTTCCGGAATGCTGTGTAATTGGCAAGGCGCCAACCACATCTATGGTTCAGACACTGGCCCTGGGCGATGTTCTGACGGTTATTTTGGAGCATGCGAATCAACTGACCCCAGATATGTACAAAAGCTGGCATCCAGGCGGAAAGCTAGGCGCATCCCTTGTCCGAGTGGCCGATTTAATGCACACCGGGAACGAGTTGCCGATTGTGTATGAAGATAATGACTTTGAAATGGCGATCATAGTGATGGGCCGGCCGGTGCGTTTTGGTTGTGTGGGCGTTGTTGATGATACTGGGAAATTTGTGGGGATTCTGACCGATGGGGATATTCGCCGGCAAGTTTGCAATGGGTTGGCGGGAAAGAAAATGCGCGAGGTTATGAAAGAAAACCCATTTACAGTCAAAGCAGACACTTTGGCGGCCGAGGCTTTGCGGCTATTGAACGAAAAGCAAATCCAGACTTTGTTTATTTTGGATGATTCGGGAAAGCCGGTCGGTATTATAAACTTCCATGATTTGTTAAAGTCAGGAATTGCTTGACTTTTGAGCTTTTGTGCGCAATAATTCCGGCAAGAAATAAAAATCCTTGGCCTGTGGGCCTGGGACACCGAACGGCGAGTGCTCGCTTTCGGTGGATTTTTATTGAAAAACAAACAAAAAAGGAAAAAAAAATGGCAGTAGTTATTCGTTTGGCGCGTCATGGCGCAAAAAAACGCCCTTATTATCACATTGTGGTTATGGATTCTCGTTCTGCGCGCGATTCCGGAAACGTTTTGGAAACAATTGGAAAATATAATCCTATGGTCGCAAAGGATCATGCAGACCGCATTAAACTGGATGCTGATAAGGCAAAGGCTTGGATGTCCAAAGGCGCGAAACCATCCGATCGCGTTTATAAATTCTTGGCGAACGCGGGAATTGTAGCCGCGAAGCCGCATCCCACGCAGACAAAGAAAGATAAGCCTTCTGAAAAGACTTTGATGAAGATCAAAGATAAAGAAACAAAATTGGCGAAGATTGCCGAAGCAAAAGCAGCTGCAAAAGCCGAAACAGAAAAACCTGCTGAAGTAGAAGCACCGGTGGAAACACCTGCAGAACAGCCAGCTGAAACCCCTGCAGAGGTTGCGGCTGAATAATTATCATGGCTGAATCAAATAAAATTCTTGTTGGGAAAATTGTTGGCGCGCAAGGTTTGCGCGGCGAAATTCGGGTGCATACTTATACCGAAAGTCCGGCGGATTTTCGTGATTTAAAGTTTGCCGATATCGATTTGCAATTCGTTCGTGCACTGCCGAATTCGCCAGTTATTATCGCAAAAGTTAATGGTGTAAATGATCGCAATGCGGCCGATAGCTTACGCGGAACAGAATTGTTCATTGGTCGTGATGCTCTGCCCGCTTTGCTGGACGGAGAATTTTATTATACGGATTTAATCGGTATGAAAGTTGGTGATAATAAAGTAGTCGATATTCATAATTTCGGTGCAGGTGATATTTTGGAATTGGAAAACGGAGAGATGATATCTTTTGCAGATGCGAAAGTGGATTTTGGGAAGAAAACGATAACTTTTAAGTGATAATGGATGTGACTGATGAGAAAGGCGTATATTCTGGAAACAGTATTTAACGGCTTTAAGAATGGTGAATTTTCATCCCATAACATCTTCGTGCCGGAAAGCTCAAGGTGTTTGAGTTCATGCAAACAATTTAGTACCTATTCCTTTATAAACGAGATAGGAGAATTCGATGATATGCAATTCAACGGAGTGCGGATAATACCGGATGTCGATTGTTCCAATATCCCTGGTAAAAAATGTTGTGCTGATAATAAGCTTATAAATTTGCAAATATCATCCGGCAAAGTTTATCAAAAGCCTTCACTTTTCGAGGATGTGCCAGCCGGGGTATTTGAAGAAAAGCGTCGTCATTTGAAAAAATATCTATATCCGATTTTTATTCCAAAAGATCCGGACGAACTTGCCAAATTGCTTAATAGATTTACAAATAAATTGAATCCGGATGGCCAGGCAGATGGGGAACATCAGTTCGAACTTTTAATAGAATATCTTGGAAAATTCCAAGCTTTTGTTAATTGGGATAAAAATAAAGGTGAAAATAACAAGTACAGCAAATTGCATTTTCATGCTTATAATGATCCGTCTTTTTGGGGCAAGCTTATTGTAGAACTCGGTTGCGATTTAAGTCATACAAGGTTCAAAAAAATGCGAAGTTATCGATATAGTGGTTTAGATGATAAAATACTGAATACGATCTTTTTTAAGTATAAGAGCGGCTGTGAAGTATTAGATTACGCGCAAACTTTCGGGTATTTTTCAGTTTTACGAGATAATAGATTTAATCGTAAGAAAATGACCCTGAACTTTCATACGATTTTTTCCAATACTGGCGCAAGCTTGCAACTGTTGAATATACTTCCGAAAGAAATGGAACGCAGAATTATTGAGAAATGTAGCCTATGCGAACACTGTAAAAGAAAATAAAATGCACTTTAACATACTGACAATTTTTCCAGAAATGTTTCCCGGCACATTGGGTGGCGGGGTTGTCGGACGCGCTTTGGAACGTGGTATTTGGTCTTATGACACTATTAATCTGCGCGATTTTGCGACTGATAATTATGGCAGTGTGGACGATACTCAATTCGGCGGAGGCGCGGGTATGGTAATGCGCGCTGATATCATTGCAAATGCGATTGATTCTGTTCTTAAAGGCAAAAAAAAGATTATATATTTTTCTCCGCGTGGAAAAGTTTTAGATCAGAAAATGGCGAGGGAAATGGCAAATATTTCCGACTTTGTCCTTATCTGCGGGCGTTATGAAGGCATCGATCAGCGCGTTATAGATGAATATGAAATAGAAGAGGTTTCTATCGGGGATTATATCCTTTCTGGCGGTGAAATTGCGGCACAGGTTTTTATTGACAGTTGCGTTCGCTTGTTGGATAATGTAGTGCATTCGGCGGAATCAACGGCGAATGAAAGTTTTGAAATCGGGGGGTTGGAATGGCCGTTATACACCCGCCCGTCGGCATGGCGTGGACGAAAAGTCCCAGAAGTCCTGCTGTCCGGTCATCACGGCAACATAGAAAGATGGCGGAAAGAGCAATCGGATGATATAACAAAGGAACGTCGTCCGGATTTAATAAAAATCGATTGATGCGGCATATCAGTTTGCGTTTAATTTCGGTCGTGTATTTTAATATACATTTCCCTTCTATTAAACACTTTGCGTTATCCAACATCTGAATCGATTTTACAAAAAAGGTAAAAAAATGACAAACTTGATTAAAAAAATAGAAAAACAACAGATTGAAAAATTGACTGCGGGCAAAAAAATTCCGGATTTCAAGGCCGGTGATACTGTCCGCGTCGGTGTGAAGATTAAAGACGGTGACAAATTCCGCACCCAGGCGTTCGAAGGCGTAGTCATAGAATGCAGCGGCAGCGGCGCAAACTCTGCGTTCACCGTTCGCAAAGATTCTTATGGTGTCGGTGTGGAACGAAAATTCCCGTTGTATTCTCCATCGATAGAATATATTGAAAAAGTCCGTATCGGCAAAGTGCGCCGCGCAAAATTATTCTTCCTGCGCGCTCTGTCCG
>WRCA01000013.1 GCA_009784275.1 Alphaproteobacteria bacterium
TGGAACGCTTTTCTTCGAGAAGTCGCGCCTACGCTTAAGTCTGCGGAGCTCGTTGCTGAATCAAATCGTCGGCAGAACTGTATCGGCAACATTTCTGAATGTTTCCAAAAAGGATGCAAAGACACTATTGATCCAAAGGATCCAGAGGGTTCTTTCGACATGTGCTTAACTCGGCCAGCGGCGATGATCAACATCTGCAAGGTACAACTTGATGAATGCGGCATACCAACCGGGTCCGCAGCGTTGGCAGAGAAACACGAGATTTGGGGTTTCGTGGTGCAGAGGCTCGCAACGATGAGAGTCGATTCGTGCACCAAAGCGATTAAAGGCTGTTTGCAGGACGAGGACAGATGTGGGGACAATTACATAAAGTGCGCGGGGCTCACGCCAGAGATTGTTTTGAAAATGTGTCCGGCGGATAAGATGATGGTTTCTTGTTCTGGCCAGACTATTAACGGTGAAACTATCACAAGAGAAAATGTTCAAGACAAGGTGGAAGAAATAATTTATGCATTAATGAATAATATAAGAAATGAATCTTTTGACCAATGCCAGGCCCTTGCAGAAGCAAAGATGGAAGAAGTATGCGGCAGCACCACGCGATGCGACAAAATTTTCGAAGACAGCGAATTTGGAACAGGCGGATTGCAATTGACAAGGGAAAGCGATGCCATGAGCATTATAGGAATAGTGAACTTTGGCGGCTTTAAAATAACGCCCACGAGTTCATGCTGTTCAACCGCTGGATCTTGCACGCCCATGACGGCAGGTGGCAGCTGCGCGAGCCCGAGTGTGGAAAGATATACAGGAATTACTTTGACAGAGCCGGTATGTCCGACAGGAAAAACATGCAATCATTTGGATGCTACCAAACAATCCGTGAAAGAAATAGAAGCGAAAGCGCAAAGGTTTATTAACTATCTTCTTAATGATACTAATATAGGATACTGTATGAACGGACGTGAAGTTCGCGGGGTAGGCAAGTCCGAGGCTCAATTCCCGACCATACTGAATCCATTTATATCTTCTATTATTGATGACGCCAAGGCAAGGGCTCAACAGAATTATACGGCTAAATATGACAGGCTGCTGAAAGAAGCCGAAGCAAAAGCCGCAGAGCTGGGCGCAAAGAAAGCTTCGAACGGATTATGTTATGACGCCGACGTAATGAGCACAATGAAGGAAGACAAAAAGGATGCAGAATGATGAAAAGTAAAATTTTAATTTTTTCTTTGGTTCTTTCCGGGTTGTTCATTCCTTTGGACAGCTGGGCAGGAAGACAGCCAGGTGCCTGCGGATACGACGTCGGGGATAATATCTGTGCGGGCAGGGGTAAAATAACAGCCGTTGTAAATGGTACCAGCAAAACAGTACAATGTGATTGCAAAGTAGGCGCAGTCGCCAAGGCGGGTAAAGCGGAGCAATGCGTGTTTCATAACGGTTATACTATTGCGACAACATTTCCAAAAGCGGTTCAATGTAAAACTGGTGGGATAAACAGCTGGACTGACGAATTCGAATCATATTGCGTGGGCTGGGCAGAAAATGTAGGTACATTCAATTCAAATGATCATACAACAGTGTGGGATTCGAACGGAAAATGCTGGAAATGGAGATGTACAGATAAAACGAAAGATTTTAATGCCACTACTGGGAAATGTACTACCCCGCCAGATCCTGTGAAAAAACAGAAAGC
Organism: Alphaproteobacteria bacterium; assembly: GCA_009784275.1. Lineage (GTDB taxonomy): Bacteria > Pseudomonadota > Alphaproteobacteria > Rs-D84 > Rs-D84 > WRCA01. Next base: position 1,697 of record WRCA01000013.1, read on the forward strand.
GATGGATGAATTGGCAAGTTGCGTTGCCGATGGTAAAAAAGTATGGAATGAACAATGCTTGCCGATTTGTGAGTCGGGAGTTTTCGACACATCCGATCCGACAGCTGTAAAGTTGAGTTTAAAATAATAAGAGTCCGCGCACCGCGCGGATTTTTATTTTCCCCACTTCTTACTTATATTTGTTTCAGCCAACAATGGAACGGAAAGCTTTGCCGCCGTTTCCATTATCTCTTTGATTTTCTTTGCGGAATGTTCAGCCGTGCCTTCATTACATTCGAACACAATTTCATCATGCACTTGCATTATTAATGTCGAATGTTCAGGATGCGCGGCATTTATCATCGCATGACGCATGATGTCTGCTTCGAATCCTTGGATCGGCGCGTTGATCGCCGCGCGCAGTGCGTATGCCCGCGTCCGTGGATTTCTTACTTCCGGCAATTCTATTTTGCGACCCCAAGGCGTAAACACATATCCGTTATCAATCGCGAACTTTTTTATTTTTTCTATATAATTGCGAACTTCTGGCAGACCCGCCAAATAAGTATCTATTAGCTTTTGCGCCTCGTGTCGCGGCACGCCCAATTGCGCTGATAAACCGAAGGCCGAAATTCCATATATAATTGAAAAGTTCACTGTTTTCGCCTTTGCGCGCAAATCTTTCGGCACGTGCGCATGTGGCGATATCCCGAAAATTTTACGCGCGGTGTCTTCGTGAATATCACGGTCTGCTGCGAAAGTTTCTTTGAAAGTTTTCACATCTGCAACATCCGCAAGCAATCTTAATTGAATTTGCGAATAGTCAGCCGATACCAAAACTTTTCCTGGCGCGGCGATAAAACATTTTCTTATCTGTTCGCCCAGTTCAGTTTTTATCGGAATATTTTGCAGGTTAGGATCGCGGCTAGACAGGCGTCCCGTGTTGGTACTTGTTTGCAGATAAGTCGTATGAATTCGGCCGTCATGCGCGATCTGTCGCGGCAATGCGTCCGCGTAAGTTCCGGCCAGTTTCGCAATCGAACGCCATTCAAGAATTTTTGCCGCGATCGGGTGTTCTAGTTCCGACAGGGTATCCGCATCTGTAGATTTTTGCCGCGGCAATTTTAATTCATCATATAATACAGTCGCCAATTGCAATGGGCTGCCGATATTAAATTCGCGTCCCGCCATGTGCCAGATTTCTTTTTCCAGCAATGCCATATCTTTATGAAAGATTTCCGATAAATCGCGCAACTTCGCTTGGTCGACCAAGACGCCCGCGCGTTCCATCCCCAGCAAAACTTTTAACAAAGGCCGATCGCATTTTTCATAAAGCTTATTCAGGCTTTCATTTTTATCCAGCTGTTTGCGGAACAATTCATACAATGCAAAACAGATATTTGAATCTTCTGCCGCATATGGTGCCGCGACCTCTACCGGTAACAGCTCGAAATGCATATCTTTACTTTTCGTCTTCGGCGGAAACAGCGAATCGAATTTTATTGTTTCATGATCTAGATAATTCTTTGCGAGCTCGTCCAAATTATGCAGATGTTTCGTGCCGTGCAATATATAAGATAACAGCATCGTATCATCGATCGGCTCTATCGCCATTACATCCCAACCTTCGTTCGCCAAGATATGAAAATCATATTTTAGATTATGTCCGACTTTTACGATGTGCGGATCCGTCAGATATTTCCAAAGCTTTTGCTTTACCAATTCGATCGGCAGCTGATTATTGTGGGATTTTGTTTCATCGAACAAACCTTCGCTTTTTGTTTGATGTCGCAGCGGAACGTAAACGCCATGCTTGCCATTTGTCGCCATGGAAATTCCAACCAAGCGATCCGCCATTTGGTTCAGTCCCGTTGTTTCGGTATCAAACGCCAAGATATCTTTTACAGTTTCCAGGAACGCATCCAGTTGCGCTTCGGTTGTAATAAGCTTATATGATTCGTGATGGGCTTTTTCTTCTTCGTGCGATTTATGTTCTGTCGCGGCCGTGGTTCCTGAAAATGATTTTTCAATTCTTGAAACCATGGAAGGGCTTTCCAGCTCATTGCGCGCAAAGTTTAAAAACGATTCGTGATTGAACTTGAATGCTTCGCGCGGGAAATGCGGAATTTCTACATCTTCTTTTAGTGATACCAGCTTGCGCGAAGTATAAGCCAATTCTTTATTATCAATCAGCAGCTGGCGAATTCGGTCGTTTTTTACCTTGTCCACATTCGCATATAATTTATCAAGGCTGCCGAATTCATTTATTAATTCTGATGCTTTCTTTGGGCCGATGCCAGGCACGCCGGGCACATTATCGCTGGAATCACCAATAAGGGATTGCGCATCAATTACTTGTTCAGGTTTTACGCCGAACTTTTCCAAGACCTCTGGCGCATGGATTTCCTTTTCCTTCATAGTGTCGTACAGAAAAGTGCAATGATTAACCAGCTGCATCAAGTCCTTGTCGCTGGTAATAATGCGTGTCTTTCCGCCATGACATTGATGCGCTGCGAGCGTTGCGATAACGTCGTCCGCTTCGACTCCCGTCACCGCCAATACGGGCATTCCCATGGCTTTGGCCGCTTTTCGCGTCAGTTCTATTTGTGCGACCAGGTCGGCGGGAGTCTCATGTCGATTCGCCTTGTACGCGTGATAAATCTCGTTCCGGAAAGTATGCTTTGATGCGTCAAAGACGCAAATGAATTCATCGTCTTTATGTGCAGCCGCCAGCAACGGCAGAATCATATTGCAGAAACCATAAACTGCATTAACGGGTGTCCCATCACTGCGGGTCAGCCGCGAATGCAGTCCATAATATGCCCTGAATAATAAAGAATTGCCGTCAATTAATGTTAACATTAAAACGCATACCGCAGTTTCACACGCAGGTCATAATGAAATAAACCGCTGTCTTCGATGACATTTGGGGAATACAGCGCGCGTCCTTCTAAATCCAAGAACACATGCGTTGTCGGTATTCCGAACTGAAGTCCCAGCATCCCTTGGAAAGCAAGCGATGTGTCAATGTCATAACCCGCGACATCGCCACCAACAACCGCGCCGATACCGGCACCCGCATAAGGCGTCACCATCATCGGGTTTTCCATTTTTACATACGCGTTTGCCATTGCGATATGGGCGTTCAACCTTTCTCCGCTTTTGGTGCTGGTCAGATAGTTATACTCGGCATCGAACCGCAAAAACGGAACATCTATTCCAGCCAATGCGCCATAGCTTTGTGCCGTCAGGTTTGTTCCATCTATATGTTGTCCGCCAAATCCGACGGATCCACCGACATACCAGGCAATCGGCGTTGCCTCTGCCGCGCCGACGCACAGCATCGGAACTAAGGCAAATAGAATAGATTTTTTAATATTCATAGTTTTTCTCCTTTGTGGTAATATTATAGTAAAAAAAGAAGACACAGTATGCAAGAAAATAAACCTGTATTAATCGTAGGCCTTGGAAATCCGGGCATGAAATATGATCGTACTCGTCATAATGCCGGGTTTATGGCGATCGATATGCTGGCGCAAAAATATGCCATGGTGCCCGCGGCCGGTTTTTTGGACTCATTAAAATTTTGGAGGACGAATAGCGACGCCGGATGGAAGAAAGAAAAAAATTCGTTGGTCATAAAAGCCGGCAAAATAATTCTGGCAAAGCCACAAACTTTTATGAATCTGTCGGGTAAAGCGGTGCAAGCCCTGATGACTTTTTATAAAATCCCGCTGGAAAATCTGATTGTAATTCATGACGACATGGATTTGCCAACCGGCACCGTGCGTGAAAAGATGGGCGGGGGCAGCGCAGGGCACAACGGAATCAAAAGCATAGATGCCGCCGTTGGGAAAGACTATCGCCGCATTCGAATTGGGGTTGGACATCCGCGGGATGCAGGTTTTCTGGTCGATCCATCCGATTGGGTTTTGGGAAGGTTTTCAAATGAAGAATTAGAAAAAATAAATTCTGCGATTTTAAAAATCGAAGTATAAATCAATGAATTTTCATCATAAAATATTTGTCAATGATTGGCATTGACAAACTTAAATTTTATGATAATTTTCTATCGTTATGAAAGACGATAGTAAAAGCTGCGAATTTTTTACTGATTCCGTGCAAGGCGACGAAAAAAAGCTCGTGAAAGCCCCCCTTTTGAAAGGCATGGATTTTAATTCTGATGAATGTCGCAAAAATCCTCTGCTGCATATCCGCCTTTATGTTGGGCATAGCTGTAATTTGAAATGTGTTTATTGCTCTACTGATGCCAAAAAAAGCAATGTCAGGCATTCGCAATTTTTAAGCGTGGGCGCAAAGCTGGACTTGTTAAAGAAGATTCGTGATGATTTCGGCACAAAGACAGTTTTTATAAATGGTCGCGGTGAACCAACCCTGGATCAAGATTTTTTTCCAATAGTAAAAGGGATTTTTGAATTGGGAATGACCCCATTTGTTGCCACCAATGGGGCGACTTTATTTGATAATGATTCCGCGATTTGGAAACTGCTGTACGAAACTGGTGCATCCGTCATGCTGAAAATGAATTCGGTATCGAATAAAGAATTGGAAGCCGATGTTTTCGGATTGAGCCCAGACAGCGAAGAATATAAAAATATTCGCTGCATTACGGAAACCGGGGAAGGTATGGATTGGGTTAAAAAATTTGCACGTGACCGCCGTCTGGCAATGAATTGCGTTTTATGCAAGGCGACCGCAGAGGATGACGGGGCACCGGCGGTCCTGCGGTTTTGCCGCGAGAATGGAATTATTCCTTGGTTTAATTGGCTGCTTATGTTCGGACGCGCAACCAGGGATATGGTTGTGTCAGAAAAAGCCAAGAAACCGCTGATGAAAAAATTGACCGAAATAGATGCCGAGTACGGGTATGAACGGAAAGCTTCCCGGACGGGAAATTTCGGAATCCCTTCGGAATTGGAAGAGTATTGGTTTCATATAACGAATACCGGACGCATTTATTCGTCAAAATATAACGGCGGCAAATCTTTCAGCATAAGCAATTTTGGAAAGAATCCAGATTTGCGCGGCGCTTTCTATCAATTGAATCAAAAAGTATATTAAGTCAACTTTCACTTTTAACTTTTTCTCTTTTGTGCTAAAATCGCAAGAAGAGAGAAATGAAAAGAATACCAGTATTATCTGTGATCTGTGTTCTGTGCTCTGTGCTTTATATTGGCGCAGCCGATGCTGCGTGCTCTAAACAAAACTTCAATCGCTGTCTTGATTCCGCGTGCGCTATAAATATAGGAATGAATCCGGCGGCGCGATGCCAGCTGTGCGGCACAGCATCCGCGGGCGATGCGCAAAATAAAGGACTGGCGCAGGTTTCTGTCGGCGCATCGGCAAAAAATACTATTTCGGATAAAGAATTAAAATCAGCGCCGGCGGATCCCGGCGAAAGATATCTCTGGGCAATTGGCGAATGTGTAAAGAAGATTGAAGGCTGCACCGCAGATGACACCAGCGATTATGACAAGCTGATAGAACAGTCTTGCCGTGCGGCCGGAATAAACGCTCAATTGGCGACGGCGGCAAAAAAAGCCAATGTAAAAAAGACAGATGATGTCTGCGGAAATGAAATAAACGCATGCGTGCTGGATGAAAAAAGATGTGGCCGCGATTGGCTGGCTTGTAAAGAAGATGCTGACTTTGACAGGAACTTTTCCGCTTGCGCGGTTGCGTCAACCGGATGCGATGAGTTTACAGCCGGCATTCGTTCGGGCTTGATCGCTTCGCGCAAATCCACGATAGATAATGCGGCGGATGTCTTGGTTAGCGTTGTCGCCGGGTACCAGGCCGCACGCGAAGCCAGGTTAACCGCGGCCAGGGACAGCTGTAAGAATAATGCTTCGCGCGATGTATGCACGAAAAATATCTGCCAGAAGAATATGAGGAATAATTGCGCGCCAGGATTTGAAAACGAAACAATAATGGCAGGCTTGCTGTGCAAGTTCCATGAAACGGCATGTTCGAAATTGAAATAGGGAAAAGTGAGAAAGAATAAACTGTTCTTTTTATCTATACTCGGTGCCTTGTGCATCGGTGCAGCCGATGCGGCAGATGTTGTTCAACGCACAGGCATGCCGGCGGCCACGACCGCAACGGCAGGCAGGGCGCGTCCAGCCCCTGTCGCCGCCACCCCGCGCATAGCAGCCGCGCCCGTGGCGCCAGTTGTCGCAGAAGTTGTCACGGCGGAGGTAGTGGAAGAGCTCGCGCCGCCAGTGGAAACCAGAACAGCGCAATTCGATACCGTCTTGCAAGAATCCGGCGGATCCGTTGCGTCGGAAGATTCCAACCTGCGTGATTTAATTGCGGCACAACGTAGTGCCGATGTTAATACCGCCAAAATTACGGCTGCAAATATTGCCCCCCCATCCGGTGGCGCAAATGTTTGCAATGATGGCTTGCGCGCTTGCATGAAACAAAAGTGCGGCGAAAAATTTGAAAAATGCGCAGGCGACGGCGATACGATTTGGGGCGATAAAATGGATTCTTGCCGCCGCACTACGAAATGCACGGGCAGAGAATTTGACTTGCTGGTACCAGAAATAAAAGCCGATCGCGATATGGAACAAAACATTGGTCTGTTTGATGAAGTTCTGCAGTGCGGCGAAAGATATAATGAATGCATAATTGCACAGTGCGGTCCGATGTTTGATGGATGCATCAAGAAAGCCGATGGCGACAGAGCAATTGCGAATTGCAAAAAGATCGCGGACGAATGCAGGGTTGCGGACAGCGGAATGCCGGGGCGTGTGATGGATGTATTCGGCAGACAGCGCCAAGACGCTGAAATTCGCGTTCAAAAAGATTACGAAAGATTGTTCGAACTGCGTAAAAATATGGAAGCGCAATGTCCGAAGATTGGCGGGATGTTTGATTCTCGGTCATTTGAATGCGTGTTTACGGTTGAAATTCGAAATCGTCAATTAAGCGAAAATGCGCTGGCCACAAAGAAATTACATCCGGGCGCAAGATATATATGCAGTCCTGAATGGTTTGGAATCGATGCTACTACATTTATGGAAGAAGCCCAGCGTATGACGCGCGCGCAGCGCGGATCCAGCAGCGCGTTCATGGGCGGCATGCTGGGGGCAGGCGCGGGCACGGCGCTGAACGCAGGAATGACTGGCGCGATGTTTAATCAAGGAAAGACAAATACGCAGTTGAAAAAAGAAGATGCGCTGGATGCCGAATGCGAAGCGCAAGGTATGGTAAGAAAAGGAAATAAATGTAGTTCCGATGAAAAAGATATCAAGGAAGCCGCCGCAAACAAGGCGAAGAATGCAGAGATAGAACAAAAGAAACAAGAAAGACAAGATAACCGCGATCAGAAAAAAGAAGAACGGCAAGAAAAACGTGACGAAAGAAAAGAACAAAGACAAAATAACAATTCGTCAAGGGGGGGGGCGGAAACAAAAACAAATAATAGCACGGGTGGTTTTGTGGGGCCTCCGCCGCCTCCATTGCCTCTCACTGAAACTCCTTCTCCGTTGTTGAAGCCTGGGGAAGGCCAGGATTCAAACCCCACGATGCCAACAATTCTTGGTATGGAATATAAACCTGGTGTTGGTTATCAAGCCGAGCAAAAAAATAGTGACTGTGCGCCGCCGATGATTTGTGATTAATAAAATTAAAAACAAAGAATATGAAAAAAATAAAAATAATCTTTACTGTTCTTTTTGCAATCGCAGTTGCGATGCCTGTATATGTTTATGCTGCAGCCGAATCCGACAAAGATGCCGGCAACCCTATGATGACCCCAAGTTTTCAGCAAAGAGCAGATATGAATGCTGTAACTGAAGCCAGCAGAGATGAAACCGGACAATCTGATACCATGGGCGCTGTAACAAATCTTGCGGCAAATCAAATGCCCAGCGGGGAAGCAACCAGTGGCGGAGCAAAAGGATTCTTTAATCGAGCGGGCAACAGCATTGGAAACTGGTTTGGCAAGATGAAAACAAATCGTGAAACACGTCAAGTCAACCGAAAGGCTGAACGAGAAAAAGATGTTGCAGCCGAAGATGTGGCAGAGGAGAAGAAAGGGACCAAAAAAGAAGTTAGGGCCGAAGCCAAGGCAAAGGCTGCGACCGCCTTTACAGAATTTGAAGCTGCCGTTGCTGAAGCAGAAGGTGACTTCGATGATGCGGCCTTGGATGATTTGAATGCTGCAGAAAAAGTGTATCGTGAAACTATTGCTGCCTTGATAAAGCAATATAAAGAACCTGCGAAATTAACCGATAAACAAATTCGCCAAGTTAATACCGATATGGAAGCGCACATCATGGAAGCAAATCATGGTGTAAGCAATGCTAGTCCTGAAGAGCTCAAAGAGCTCCGCGATAATTCTCGCAAGATGAAGCAACAAGATGGGCTTAGTCGGCTTACGACCGCTGTATCCACCACTGCGATGGGAATTGGCGGAATGCAATTGGCGCAAGGTTTATCAGAAAGGGGCGCGGACAGGGAAGCCCTGGCGGAAATGGAATCGCTTTTGGCTGACTTTGAATGCGGGGAATCCAGATCCCAGGGCGGAATAAGAGGAAGCTTGGTTAACCCGGTCAAAATAAATCTGACAGAAGAAATATCAGTTGGCGGCACTGACACTGACTTTATAAATCTTGAATTGGCGCGCGAAGAATATATGAACTTGGCGGCGCAGATAAAGGCTGATAAAGAAGCGCTGGGCATGCCGCCGGGAATAGAATCCGAAGTTGTGCTCGATACTTCAAGTTTGTATCAGAATCAAGGCAGGGGTACGATTGGCGGAACGTCCCAAGCCAGACTTTCTATGGCTTTGTTGGATGAAAACGGTCGCGATGCGGCGGCTATAAATGCATTGCGCCAGCAAGCCCAAAACCGCATAACCGGCGGAGCGATTGCTGTTGCGGGCGGAGCGGCAGTTGCGATCGTGGGACAAACTTTGATTAATAAAAAAGGCGCACCCGAACGCAGCGCAGATATCAGAAGGGATCATGCCGCTGCTGCGAATGATCTGACTAATGCGCAAAAGAGACGGGAGCAAACAATAAGGCCGGCTGACGAATCTGGGGAAAGAACTGAACGAAATCCGAATGCTTCGAAAACTCCGACCGTCGTAACGACTCCAACATCTACCACAACGACGACAACGAATAATCAAACGGAGCAAAAAAATGAATCGCCGGAAGCCCCCCCCAAAGAAGAAGAAGCAAATAATTCCGAAATAACCATCCCTGATTTTGAGATAGAAAGGGATACGAGTTGTGATGATGGAAAATGCGATGAACCATCACAAGTAAATCAGCCGCAAGCTTCCAGTCCTAATATAGATAAAGAAGTAGAGAATGCGAAAGAAGAAGTTGTGCAAGTACAAGAGCAAGCAAAAGAGAAAACTCCGCAGTCAGCGGCCCAGATTATCAACAAGAATCTTTGCGATCTTCCCCGCGTATGTAACAAAGGCAGGGCTGCCGTTGGTGGTACACTTTTCGCTTTTGATAGTTTTACTATAACACCTGCTGGCAAAACTGCAATCAAGAATTTGGCCGATGACATTAGAAAAATTCAGCAAGAACTGCCAGGCCAAAGCATTCAAATCTTTGTTACTGGATATACGGACAGCATAGGTAGTGATGCCGTAAATGACAGGCTGTCGCGCCAGCGTGCTGGAGCAGTTACAAATGAGCTGATTCTTAATAATGATATTCCGGCGGACATAGTTTCCGAACCGGTTGGCATGGGCAAGAAGAATCCAGTGTGTCCGGCTAATAACACAAAAGAATGCCGTCAGCAAAATCGTCGTGTGGAAATACAAGTTTCAGCATCCGGGGAATCTGAATCCGGAACACCCTCGTTTTCGGATATAGGATCGAACGTTTCCGGTTTGAACGTGATTCCAGGCTCTAAATAAAAATCCCGCATGTGCGGGATTTTACTCGCCGAATACTCTCTTATACATTTTCTGATTTACTTTTACAGGATACTCGCGGGTAAGGAATGCCATGTAATCATCCGCTATCATTCGATTAAGCATAGCGTTCGCTTCTTTTGAAACCGCGGTATGTTTCGCTGCATCAACACTGGGCGCAATTGATTTTTTCACACTTAAAACATAAAACGCATCCGCCCCTGGGACTATCGTTTTCGCGCCCACCGAATTTGCAAATGCCGCGGACAGGACTTCTACCGGCGCGCCATTCGCGCGTCCGACTGTTGCGGATTTTGCGCCTTCCAATGTTCCTTTGTCATTCAGTTTTATCAGCAATTCATTCGCGCGCGCGTATGCTTGTTTCTGCTGTTCGCTTTTGCGCCATTGTTCGGTTACTTCTTTTTTCATCGACTCGAAATCTGCCGGATGCGAAGGAATGATATTATCCACGCGCATAATCACAAACCCCGATTTAGTTTCCAATATCTGGCTTTCGATTCCTTCGTCCATATGGAATGCTTCCGACAGCATTTGTGCATTAAAGACGGTATCCGAAATCGCTTTGCCATCTTTGGCTTTCATCAAGGCATTCATTTCAGGCAAAATAACAAACTTCGCATTTACCTTTGCCGCCGCCGTTGACATTGGCTCGCCGCCGATCAATGCGTCTTCCAATTTTTGCGCGGCTTTATAACCGACCTCGAAACTATCAGGCGTTTCCATTTTCGTCGGGATCAGCACATAGGAAATCTTGCGGAACTCTGGAATGGTTTTTGGATTTTTCGCATAAGTTTCTTTCAGCTGGGCATCAGTCGGATTTGCGCTTGCTTTGAAATCCGCAAACTTCACCGCGACATAATCGATTTGGCGCGAAGTATATCTGGCGTTAAACATCGCCGTAGTCATGAAATTCGGCGCAGGCATTCCAGTCGTCACACCCGCCAGCGTCATTTCACGCAAAGCACCCGCGCGTATGGAATTTTCCAACTGGTCTTCAGTCATGCCGACATAAGACAAAGTTGCCTTGTACTGTCCAATGTCGAACTTTCCATTCATTTGGAACGCAGGCTCGTGCTTTATAATTTTCGCCACTTCGGCTTTCGACACGGTCAGACCCAAGTCATGCGCGCGCATTTCCATCATCAATTGCGAAGTCATGCGCGACAAAATTTGCTCGAAGAAATAATTGCGCGCAGCTTTGTCGGAATAAATCCGCTTTTGCTCTTCCTTGGCCATATGCGTCAGCAATCGGCTTTTTTCATTTTCAAAGTTTTGGATTTTCACCGGCGCGCCGCCAACCCGCACCAGCGAATCGTCAATCCGGCTTTCCCCGAAGATATAGCTGGCAACACCCCAGCCCACGAACGAGAATACCAATATTCCCATCAGGACTTTTGCAAGCGGCTTGTCATGAGCCTTTCTTAAATATTCTAGCATTTTTTCACCTTTTCTATTAAGATAATAAATCTAATGAAAGGAATAGTAATGAAAAAAATTATCGCGGGCAACTGGAAAATGAACGGGACGCGCGAAGAGCTTAACGCCATGTTGATCGCGCTGGAAAATGTGAAAACTGAAAATAAAGTTATAATCTGCCTGCCGTTTACTCTGCTGGGCGTGCAAGGAAATTGCGATTTCGGCGCCCAGGACTGCAGCACGCATGAGAAAGGCCAATATACGGGGGAGGTTTCTGCCGAAATGATTGCGGCAACCGGCGCGAAATATGTAATTGTCGGACACAGCGACCGTCGCAAGTATCACAATGAAACAAATGAGATCGTCCGCGAAAAAGCGACGCGTGCAGCAGACGCTGGATTGATTCCTATTGTTTGCGTGGGCGATACTTTGCAAGATAGGCAAGCCGGAAAGTTCATGGAAATTGTTGCGGAACAGGTTAAAAACTCGGCCCCTTTGGCGCCCTTTATTCTGGCGTACGAACCTGTTTGGGCAATCAGTCCGAATCCAGCCGCGACCGCCCGCGACATTGCGCCGATGCATGCGAAAATCGCATCGATCGTCGGTCCGGAATGCATTGCAATTCTGTACGGCGGGTCGGCAAATGGCGGAAATGTAGCGGAAATTGTTGCGATTCCGCATGTGGATGGGGTATTGGCCGGCGCTGCATCCTTGAAACCGGAAGACTTTATACCTACAATAGAAGGTGTAGATAATTAAGGCATAGATATGGAAAAAGAAAAAAAAGAGATTTTGGAAGAAAAAGAAAATGCATGCCCTTCGGAAATCGAAGGTTTGTGCAATCAGATCGCAGGACTGAATGATAAGTATCTGCGCGCGATGGCGGAACTGGAAAATACCAGACGCCGTGCTGCGATCGATTCAGAATCTGCTGCGCGCGGCCGCGCTGTTTCTATTGCGGAAAATTTCCTTCCGCTGGTTGATGCGATAAATGCGGCGGCGTTGCAGATGCCGGATGATGAAGGCATAAAGTCTTTGGTTCGCGCTGCGGAATCGACTTTGGAAAAAATCGGAATTGCGAAGATCGAAACTGTCGGGCAAAAATTAAATCCTTTGCTTCATAATGCCGTGTCAGTGATTGAATCTAATGCTGATGCCGATGTGATAGTGGAAGAGCTTGTATCTGGATATACTTTCGGCGATACCGTTTTAAGGCCCGCGATGGTAATCGTCAGCAAATAGAAAGCTTGACGATTTTTTATGTTACATATTAGAAGAGATGAGTTTGAAAATAAGCGCTTGCGTGGACAAACTCTTTTATAATATAATTCTTCAAACATATAGGAAGTCCCATAGATAAAGGAAGGGGAATGTTGCGAATTTCCGTGATTGCTCTTGCAGCGGCGTTGGTTCCCTTTGCTGGTTCGATGGCTGTTGCGACTGTAAAAATTCCTGCAACAACAACTTCTTCTAATGCTTCTGCTGCGCGCAGTGCCGCTGGTCAGCCGCGCATGACCAATACCATCAGCAAATATCTTCGGTCTACGGCGGATACATTAAAGCCCGGTTCAATTATAAAAGTTCCCACCGGTGGTGGCGGTGGTGGTGGCGATACGTATGTGGACCTTTCTAATTATGTGACCATAGGCGAGTTCAATAGTTTTTCCGATTATATTTGGAGCTTGATAAATAATATAGAAGGCGGCGTAGTTGGACCGCAAGGCAATCAAGGCGCGCCAGGTTCGATTGGTCCGCAAGGCGTGCCTGGAAGCGGCGCGGCGGGCTCGCAAGGACCGCAAGGTTCGATCGGTCCAATTGGTCCACAGGGTAATCAGGGCTTGGCTGGTTTGTCCGCATATCACGAAGATTGTTCTGGCCCGATGCCTGATCCTTATTACTGTGATGTAACTGCCCCAGAAGGTGCCTTTCAAAGATGGCTCAAGAAGTTTATAGGCGCGACGGGCGTCCAAGGTTCGGTTGGTGCAACCGGTCCGCAAGGTATACCTGGAAGTGGCGCGCCGGGCTCGCAAGGTGTGCAAGGAAATCCTGGTGCAACAGGCCCACAAGGTTTAACCGGTCCGCAAGGCGTGGCAGGTTTTTCCGCGTACGAACAAGATTGCTTTGGACCGAGTCCCGATCCAACATATTGCAGCAGTGGTTTTAATGGATGGCTTCTTAAGTTCAGGGGCGATACCGGATCGCAAGGCGCAACGGGTACACAAGGCTCGGTTGGTGTGACAGGTTCGCAAGGTGTGGTTGGTGCGCAAGGGACACAAGGCGTGCAGGGCACCACCGGTTTGCAGGGGCCACAGGGTAATCAGGGTTCTACTGGCTTGTCCGCATACAAGGAAGATTGTTCCGGACCAAGCGCTGATCCTTATTATTGTGATGTAACTGCGCCAGAAGGTGGCTTTCAAAGATGGCTTAAGAAATTCATTGGCGCGACTGGTACACAAGGCGTGCAAGGCGATCCCGGCATGAGGGGATCGCTGGGCTATCAAGGTAATCAAGGTGTCATTGGCGCAACGGGTACCCAAGGTGTGCAGGGTGCGGATGGCGGCCGCGGAGTGCAAGGCTATCAAGGCGGTCAGGGTATACCAGGCGTATGTACCGGATCATGTGAAGGTGGTGGAACTGGTCTGCAGGGCGCAACCGGCGCGCAAGGTGCCACAGGTTCAACAGGTCCCGCTGGCGCGCAAGGAACGCAAGGCGTGCAAGGCACCACTGGTTCGCAAGGCCCACAAGGTAATAACGGTACGCAAGGAAATCAAGGTGTGACGGGTTTTTCCGCGTACGAACAAGATTGCTTTGGATCAAGTCCGGATCCGATTTACTGTGCCAGTGGTTTTCAAGGATGGCTTCTTAAGTTTACTGGTTCGACGGGCGCCCAAGGAACCCAAGGCGACCAAGGTGGTATTGGCCCACAAGGTTTAAAAGGCGACCAGGGTGTATGCGAAGGATCATGTGATGGTGGCTCTGGCGTACAGGGTAATCAAGGTGATATTGGTCCACAAGGCCCGCAGGGAAATCAAGGTGCAACGGGCCCTTCGGGTACTCTGGATACGACGATTACTACGGCGCTGGCAACTAATTCTAATGAATCGTTGGGCGGGTCTGTACAACTGAATAAAATATCGAAGACGGGATATGCAACAGATTTGATCCCTGGACCATCAGATGTAACTTTCAATGATGGGGATGTATTAACGTATGACAATATCTCGGGCAAACTTGTATGGAAAGCGCCAACAAACCCGAACGACGCGGCGATAAAAATTGCATATGGAGCATCTGCAACTGCGGCCGGAACATTTGCAACTGTCGACCAAGCGATCGATACGACATTAACTCTGCATACTATTGCGAGCACCGGTGATGCGACAGACTTGGTTGCGAGCAGCGATGCGACGTCTGGTAAAGTCCTTACATCGAACGGTCCTGGTAATGCTATTACTTGGGAAGACCCTTATGTGCATCCTGCACATCCAGGTGGAAAATACGGATATTTTTATAATAATTCTCCAGCGTTTGGCTCAACTTTCCAAGTGCCTTATATAACTGTTGATACAGAAGGACACGTTGGTACCGTCGGAGGAGGTGTCACCAACAACCCTACGACAGTGACAGTTACCATTCCGAACAATAAGGCTAATATTTATAATACGCCATATAATGAGGCGTTGGGGCTCGTTTCATTATTGCAAGCCCAGGATACTGTAGCCACGAACAAAATAAGAAGCGATACTGTAGCAACTGGTACGCCATTCCAAGAAACTATAGAAAATTCTACGCGAAATTTCCCGTTACGGGTAAGCAATGCTACTGGTGCACAAGGAGTAGCATTTGTGAATCTACCGGTGGCAAATAGTAATACAAGTGAGACTGCTAATGATACTAATGCTGGTTATGGTGTTGTAAGATTGGGTGCGCCAAAGGTAGTTTCTACGCTAAATTTAGCGGTATCACATAATAATCCAAAGGTTTTCCCTGTTCAGCTTAACCATAAAGATCAGATGATGGTTTCTGTTGGCACTTCTTGTAACAGCTGTGCTTTTATAACACCCAGCGGTTTCGAAGCGGGCAGCTGCAATCTTTCAGGCGATATGGCAGTAGTCACATTTTATGAAGGCGCCCTTATTTCCAGAGGTAGTGCAACTGATACATATGCCGGTAAAATAAGTTTATCTAATCATCCTTTGACCCCTACCAGTAATAATAGAGTCAGGGTTGGTGATCTTCCGGTGGCATGTACCGCAGTTGTTCAAGATACATCAGGAGGATGCGTAATAAGCGCATATGTTACAGGCTCAACAGTCAGCAGTTATTTTGGTCCTACACCCACTCGGCCGTCATCTCCCACTCTTGCGAATGGTAATATTTATTTGAGGGGTCAAGGCCCGGGGGGATCGTGTCATTATAGTTCAGTTACATGCATAGTTCCTGTTGTATGTGATAATCTTCCGTAATATAAACTTGTTGTTGCGCCTGGGTTGCAATAACAAGACTTTTTTCTCTATTCTCTTTTTCTCTTTACTTGTTTCTTTCTTTTTCGCTATAATCGAAAACAGAGAGAAATATATGAAGATCAAGCTTGTTTTTTTAGCTTTTTGTTTTGCTCTTTTATCATTTGGCGCGCATGCCGCCAGTGGGTTTGAACAAGCTGCGCGATTGCTGTCCGCCGCGCGGGCAGGCGATACCAGGACTGTTGATACTTTGGTTCGTTCCGGCGCGGATGTTAACTTTGTTGATAATACCGGCCTGTCCATAGTCTGTACAGCCATTATGAATAACGATATGCGCGCGGCGCAGATTCTGCAGGCTTATGGCGCGGACTCGTCCCGATGTGATCAGCAAATCAAAAGATACAAGCAATCGCAAAAGCCAAAGCTTGATTCAGACAGCGGATTTTTCAGCGGATTGTCTACTCCGCAGAATATGATTCTGATGGTTGGCGGTGCTGCGCTGGTTGTGGCCGGCGTGGTTTGGCTGGCATCAAGTTCCAGCAGTTCCAATAATAACCCTGGCTCTGGAAACAACGGTGGTGGCGGACACGGCGGTGGTGGTGGCGGCGGTGGCGGTGGAACCCTCGACACCGCATGGGCCCCAGGCGCGTTGCCACAAGGACCCAGCCTTAATACCTTTAATCCGGATTTATTTAGCGAGCCAACAAACCTTCCGTATGGTAATGATTTTGTTTATATGTCGAATGGCGCCAATTTGAATGGCGTCAATCAAAACTATTTGCTGTTGATGTATGGATATGCTCCGCTGGCGCGCGGATATTTGGGACAATCGACTTTACGCAAAACGAATAAAGCGCCTTATACCTCTGCCGAGCTTGAAGCCTTGTTTTCCGGGTTGAATATTACTGGGGGAGTTCCCGTGAATGTTGCATTGGTTACAAACAATGGAATTAATCCAACAGGATCTGCCAACGATGGTTTGATTTTTTATGCGACATGTTTGACAAGTGACCCAAGTTGCACCGCATCTACTCATAAATATTTCAATTTAAATTCAGGGATCGAGAATCCGATTTTTGATTTCTCTGGACATGGAACAGTGTTTAATTCTGATGCCACGACTTACGAATCGTCTTTGGCAAAGATAATTGCAGGATGGGAATATGGCGGTCGTGCAAATGGCGATTATTACGGCTTTGTTCCGAACGGACAGCTGACGGTATTTCGCACTGGTGGCGGGCTATTCTTTACAGCAGATGCAAGTCCTTCTGTCGTTGGAAATGCGGATGGTTCTACGTTCGAGACGATTACAACTGTGACAGTTGGGGGCGTGCCTTATTCAGTTGTGTATGATCCCACTACAAAAACATTCACTGTTTCAGGGCCGTATGGATTTACCGGATATGTTGGCAATGATGGATTGCTTTATGTTGATATGGGCGGTGGAGTTACCAATGTCTATTTACTTAATGGCAGCGATGAAATAATGACCGTGGGACAATTAACCCCGCAAGATTATCTGAATTTCCAAGCGATGCTGGCCGCGGCAAATCTGGGTGGGGTTGGAAACAGGCAGGTAAGTGTTGTCGCAAATGCAGCCCTCGTGCCCACGCTTCGCCGGATAGATGCGGCGACTATAAGTGATGCGTTGGTGCTGACTTCTGCTGGAACATCACTCCTTAATCAACAGCAGATATTTTTATCTTTGATAAATAATTATTATAATGTTGATACAACAGATGCTTCGAATCCGGGGGTCGACGCAGGAAATTTATTTAATGGTATGGGAAACTTTTGGTCGCCGATGCTGATCTTTTCCACTGGCGAATTCAGCTGGGGGCTGGGCGAGGGCAAAAGTTTAAGTATTCTGGAAGCGACGTTTGAAAATCTTGCGCCCGCGCTCTTTTCCAATTTAAATCAGATGTTTATGTCAGTGGTTGCTGTGCAGACGCAGAACGGAACAGCTGGCGTAGGCTCTGTGTCGGCATTCGATAGCAGTGGCTCGCCAGGAAAAATTGTTCTTTCGTCACATCTTGGTGATGACGGGAATACTTATGTATCGCGGGCTTGCGGCATGGCGGGTAAAGGTACTGCTGCGGTTGACCCTTGGTGTTTCGCAGCAGCGGGCGGTACAGCGGAACAAGCAGTTGCCGCAATGGCGGGCGCGGTCGCAGCGATAAAAGGCGCGTTTGCTTATATGAGTACGAAGCAGATATTTACTCTGCTGGCGCTGACTTCTGATGGGACATTACTTGCGCCGGCTAATACTAATGGCACGCCGCGAACCCAGGCAGAGCTGATCGCATATCTGGACAGCAAATATGTATTACCGCCGGAATATGCGGCGAAAGTATTGCCTGATAATTCTAATTATCTGGATATTTTTGCACAGGTATATGGATATGGTTTGGTAGATTTGTATCGTGCGACAAAGCCAGGAACAACTATTTATTATACAAGCGGCACTTCGATCCGGGGCGGACAATGGCGCAGCGCCAGCGCGGGTTCTGCTGCAATCACCAATATCGCATTTTCGCCCAGCGCGGCATTCTCGCAAGGTTTGAAAATATCTGTTCCTATGTTTGATACTTTGGAATCCGCAGATGGCAGCATGACTTTGCCAAGGGTATTTGAAAATAATTTTGCCACTGGCGGGATGCGCCGCGGGTTGTATCTGGGCGATGTGTTGGGTGATTTCATAACGGATAAATCGCAAAGCGCGGAATACAAAGCAAATGGTTTTTCAACAAGTATGAAGTTCTCTGAATCAAATCGTCAGATGAACATGAATGGTTTAGATAGTTTATCATTTGGTTATGATTCTGGTGACTGGTCATTCGCATCGTCGTACCAGCATCATTTTGAAGATGCGAATAAGGCGGTATTGCGCGGCGAAGGATCTAATCCTGTTTTGTCGCTGGCATCGGATGCTGTTACAGCGGGCGCAAAATGGGGCGTTCATGGCTGGTCTTTTGGCGCGCGCGCATTCAGCGGACAAATTACGGATGAAACTTTGGTGGAAACTGATCCGGCTATTTCGAATCGGTATGAGCCCGCGCGGCTGGGATTAATGCAAGGCGCGGAATCTTCGGTCGGATATTCTGGCGAAAAGTTTACTATGCAAACGGCGGTTGGCACGACGCGCGAAAATAATACGGTCTTGGGTACTTACTCTGACGGGCTGCTGGGACTGGGGGGAGGGACCACGGTTTACATCGATTCAATTGCAACATTCGCGCCGACGGATGGTTTGAAATTGAATGCGCGTGCGACCTTTGCAAGCACCAAGACAAATCCAACAGGCGATGTGATAGTGGGGTTATCGGATTTGCAATCTAATGCTTTCTCTGTGGGCGCTGAATTCGGAGGCTGGACATTTAATGTATCGCGTCCTTTGGCGATAACCAGCGGAAACATGAGATGTGCAACTATGAATTACGAAGTTGTCGAATCTGACACTGGATTTGATTTGATTACAGACCCGTATATTGCGAATTTAAACTTGGCGCCGGATACGCGCGAAACGAGGTTCAGCATGGCATACAGAACCAAGTTTAGTGAAAATACCAGTGGTGCGTTCGGGCTGGTGTATCGTGTAAATCCTGATAATACTAATGAATTCGGCAATGAATCAATCTTGATGATGAAAGTCCGACATACTGTTGGATTCTAAATTTTCCCTTGACAAAAATACTAGTAATGCTATTGTTTTTATGTCAAGGAGTGTCTTTTTATGAAAAGATTTTTGCCGTTAGTATTTTTTGCTTTATCGTTCAGTTCATGCGAAACATATAATTACATCACCGAAGATAACGAAAAAGTTAATGTTCAGATGCGGCCATACAAAACCGTTTACACCGTAACAAATATGAATGATTCAATTTTATGGCGCAATGTTGATAATCATTTAACAAACAGGGTATACGGTATTGATAATTTTACAAAATGTTATCGCGAAAAAAAAGTCCCAACGAAATAAAAACCCGGCTTTCGCCGGATCTTTTTATGCAATTTATATTACAAGCAATGTTGCCACAGGCCAAAATAAGTATTTGTGTTTTTCTGTGCTTTGGCGTATTCAATCCAAGCATCCAAGGCATTTTTGCCAGTTCTGCGAACCCCATCAAGTATTTTAGCATCAGGGCAGATAAGGTTGCCATTAACTCTGATGCCGTTACAACTAGAAACCCCAATAAGTGCTTCCACGCGATCCCTTTGGGTAGGGGGTTGAGGGTAATCGCTTAATTCACTTTCCATAAACGCTTTATAATCTTCCGGCAGTTGGTTACCGTAAAATACAAGACAAGAATCTGCATTTTTGTTGAATTCATTCAGCCATTCAGCTTCTTTATTTTGCAGATCTTTGTATCCTTCCGGTTTAAGCGCGCAATTTTCCGACTTTTTGCAGGATGTTGCAAAAAGTAGCAAGAACATACCAACGCCCAAAGCAACTTTTCTTTTAAGATTTTTTCTCATAACTCAACCTCTTTATTTGTATATAAGTATAGTCTAAAAATAATATTTGTCAACATATTTAATGAAAAATATTTCATGCCCTGGGGAACTTTCCAATAAGCTTATGATTCCTTTTAAATCGGCAATTTTATTTATTAATTGTTATTTTTCCTCTTGCTCTGATTTTCCTGTTTTTGCTAGAATTTTCTTTGGATGAAAAAGCTTTCATTTTTAATTTTTTTCATAGCGCTTTTTGGCGTGCATTTTGTACATGCTGATGATGTGGATGCGGCGCGTGCCGCAGCGCGTGGCGTAGTGTCGAGCACGCCCGCTGCGCAATCGCAACGAAACGAGGCTGCGGGTCGTGGTGGCGCGACGGGTCAAAGCACGCAGAAAACCAATACTCAAACCCCCACAGGACGCAATGCCGAAGAGGCGGCGCGAACCGCCAGTCAGCGCAATGCGACCAATCAATCTGTTGCGCCGCGCAGCGCTGCTGTGCCAAAGGTAGCGGAAAGGGTTGCACGATCTGCGACACCGCAAGTTGCGGCGCGATCTGCAATACCTTTGCCCAGTCCGGCTGTTGTCGTGCCGGCGGGGCAGATTTCTCGTTCTGCAACAAGGGCCGCAAGTTCCATTCCCAACAATCTGCAATCAAAACTGGCGCGCAGCGCAACCACCGCACGCGCGACAGGCGCGCCAACCACCGGATACAAGGCTTGCCGCGATATTTATTTCGGGTGCATGGATGAATTTTGCGCGAATAAAAATGCTCAATTGAAACGTTGTGCGTGTTCTGCGAGGGTTCATGAATTTGATAATATTAAAAAAACTTTGAATGCGGTCGAAGAAAGAATGCTGGATTTTAACGAGCGTTTGCTGGCCGTAAACATGGACAAGGAAGACGCCGAAGCCATGTCGCGCGCGACCGAAGGAGAATTGGCATTTCAACAAAAAGATAAATCCGAATCGCAAAAGATGCTGGACACAATAATGAAAAAACTGCAATCCAGTACGGCGGAATCTAATGAAAGTCGAAATTTGTCCGCGATAACTCTGTCGATGGATATGGATGTTTTCGATACGATCGATCCGACGATGGGCGCGGAAACTGTCGCGAAAGAGGGCGAAGCATTGTATAAAGCCGCCTTGCCAGTTTGTCAGGAAATGGCGCAGGAGGTTTGCGAAGAAGATGAAGTTCAGACTGTGCAAAACGCTTATAAGATGGCGATAGAGCAAGACTGCAATACTGTTGCAAAAACTTATTCCGGATTGAAAGACAAAGCGTCGGAAAAAGTCAAAGAAGCCAGCGCGCTTTTGGATATGTCGCGTTTGAATAATCAGCAGTCGCGCAATTCCGATGACATTCTGACCTGCAAGAAAAAAATGCTGGATGCCTTGCAAGACCCGGCGGTTTGCGGCGCAAGTTTGGGCAAGTGTTTGGACTGGTCGGGAAGATATATAAATCCGGCAACCGGCAGCGCGATTTTAACCAGCAACCTGGCAAATTTGAACGAAATGATTCGGCGCCCCGCGGGTGATGAGAAATGGGCAAAACAACCCGGCAATGACAAGTTCGTTCAATTTTTGGAAACAAAACGCAAGTATATCGCGCCGGCTATGAAGAATTGCGAATCGCTGGAATCTGTTGTGTGGACTATGTTCATAGAAGATGCCTTGGGGCAGATAAAACTGGCGCAAGGCAAAAAGCTGGAAGATATGCGACAAGGCTGCACCACGATCACTACGGATTGTTTGAATAATGCTGGCGGATCGCTGGTGGATTTTGATTCGCGCGCGCTGTCTATTTTCGGTGTTGATTACGATCGCAATGTTAATCAGGTTTGTGCGGAACTTAAAACCGCATGCACGGCTTTGATGACAGGACCAGAAATAGACACTTCGTGGGGCGAAGCAATTGGTTATCTGGCGACGGCAAAAACATTGGATCAAATTGTAACGACTTGTACAGAAGTTGGGAAAAATTGCATCATCAGAAACTGTATGAATTTGGAATCCAAGTTCGGTCTGTGTCAGGAAAAAAATTCAGTTATGAGAACGAATATATTTACCCAAAAGTTATGTTGGGAAGAAGTCGAAAATTGTGTCAGATCCGCAGGCGGCGATGTTTTGGCCAGTATAGTATCTGATACAGGCAGGTTTGGAACAATAGACAGTATCGGGAAAAATATAGTGGAAGAATTTACTCTAAAATTGCCAGATAAGTCATCGCTCTTACAACAACCCAATGTTAGCGGTTTGCCAATTGCGGGGTTCACACCGCCGCTTGAATTGTATTCTAAAGAAATTTTGACGGGTAATACATTCGCGTATCCAAATGTTGCAGATGCTGATAGAAATAATACTGCCATTATGTCAAAGGCTGGGATATGGCTGTGGTGTCATCCGCCACAAACATCCAGACAAATCTTAAATTATGACCTTTGCCGCATTACTGAAAGAATCTGGGGAAATTGCACAATGGATCCAACAGATGATAGTCAAACTACACGTGAATTCAGCGAAATCATGAGTGAAGGGCAATACAAAGATACCCTGTTGGCATGGTTCGCTGGTAATACAAATACTTCTTGTTCTGCGCGAGAATGCGATCCAGGACAAATCCCGTGGGCAGGGGGATGTGTGTCTGAAAGAAGCTTCCTTAAAGACAGCAGAGACTATTGCCCTGTGGATATCAGTGGTTCTGCTATCGAGGCCGGTAATTTTGTAATCAAAGTGTCAAAAGCAACAGCACCAAATTGGTATAACTGTTGCAAGACACTCGATGGTTTCGGCAGTTCTAGTTCTGGTAATATTGATGGTATCGATGGTTCAGTTAGTGCTACTGTAAGCACACAAAATTGTTGTGAAGGTAATGTTGTAGGGCAGGTATTCAGTGGACATTTCGGGGGTGGTATTGCCGCAAATATTTGCTCGATAGGAGAATTTAATATGGGGACATCGCTTGCTCCGGATATGAAGGTAGGTGAAATAATTACTGCTGTTAGTAATAACTATGAAGAAACTACCACTGGTGGTTGGCAACTGGTTTGTGTCGGTGGTGAAGTAGATTGGAATACGCTTGCCGCAGATCTTAATCCAACCACGGATGTCGAATTCCCAAATGGAAAGGTTGCGAGATGTCAAGGAAGATTGATTGTTGTAAATAATGATGGAAATGGCAGTGGTCCGAATGCCGGAAGATATTCGACACCAACGGATGGTTCAGAAGGCGAGCAGCGAAGGAATGTATTTGCCAGATATATTCTTAATGGTTCAAATTCTAGTTGCGAATATAAATTTATGAACCCTGGTTGGGGATGGTCCCAGGTAAGCACAGGAACCATTAGGGCAGGGATTGATGAATGCAATAAAATTAGCGGTAGTATTCCTGACTCGCCACCGCAATCAGGAAATGCTTTAAAAATAGTCTTTCCGAGATAGTACAAAAAAGACTTGACAAAAATATTTTATCGTGTAACAATATAGGAAAATACACCCGATTCACATTTTCACAAAGGAGTGAGATTATGAAACAAACAAGATCCCCAGTAAGTAAAGAATCATTGCGTGCTGTTGACATAGCTATGGGGGAAACAGCCCCTGAAATAGTAAACTCACCGGGAATTGGCGGAATTCACATGCCAACATGGGCCCGTTATGTGGTAAATCCAGGCACTGTAGGAACAGCTTTACTTGTTTCAGGTTCGATCTTCTATGGATGTAAGAAAGAATGTAATCTGAAACCAAAAGAAGGCTATAATATTGTCGAAACTACCGACAAGAATGGCAAACCATATTGTTTTTATGATCCGATCAAAGAAGAGCCGCAACCTGATACCAGCTGTCCATTTGGTTGTGACCATCATAAAGACAGCTGCAAATATTTTGTTCATACTCCTACTACTTATCATACTGTAAACGGCATTGCTTATCTGGATGCATGCAGTCCGATATCTGATACATCAAAGGTTGCCGAGCCTAACGCTTGCCCGTTTGGCTGCACCAATCATACTAAAGAAAGATGCCATGAATTTAATCATGAACCCAGAACTATGTATTTCAACGGCAGACCCGTTGTTATTCCGGCATGCTTTGAATTGAAAGATACAGTATATTTTAATGCTCCGGACACAGTTGACATAGATATTTTAAATTTCGCTGATCTGGGACAGAAAATAAGCATCATTAACAAAAATACTATGAATGGAAAAATTTCCAAAGTATATATTCTGAATCCGCTGGTGGTTACTGCTGGTGACTTTTCAGTGCTGCGTGTTTTCGACCAAACTATTAATGACCCGTCGAATAAAGGCAAAGTTATAGTTGATTGGATGGGGCGATTCGTGTGCCCGGCAACCAATGGCATTATGTTGACTTATGCTGAATGGGAAGCATGGGGAAAGCCGAAGCTGGGAATTAATCCTGCGAACGGTGCGAAGTTTAATATCGCTGTTAATGAAAAGAACTTGTTCCCAGATGTCAGCATATTTAATATCGTTATCCCACCGATGGAATTAA
>WRCA01000014.1 GCA_009784275.1 Alphaproteobacteria bacterium
CCGCAGGTTGTTTTTTATATTGTCGGCGATTGCGGTGCGACTGGTGGCAAAAGCATTTGGATCAGCGCCCTGAAATCTATAAATAGATTGCTTTGTATCGCCGACTACGAATAGAGAACGCGGGTTTTCTTCCCTGTCCCCGTCAGTAAAGAAATCAGAAGATAATGATTTCAGAATTTCCCATTGTTCCGGAGAAGTATCTTGGGCTTCATCAACTAAAATATGACTAAGTGACAGATCTAGTTGCGATAATATCCAACCCATACTTTCCGGGTTTGCGAACAACTGGCGCGTATAAAGGATCAGGTCATCGAAATCCAGCAGATTTCTTTCGGATTTCAGCTTTTTATAACACTGCGCGAATGCCGAGGAAAGATCGAAAAGTGCGACCGTGTCTTTGAAAATTTGCTGATTTGATTCATGTTGAGTGATGCTATGAACTCTGTCCTGCTCTTCCTGCAAATAATCCTTTTTAGAAACATGAACTATCTTACTGCCGGTTGCGGTTAAATATGCCTTTTGATATTTTTCAAAATTTATAGTATTATTAATTAGTTGATTGGATAAATTAACAATATTTATTAAGTAGCTCGCCGGCTTTTTTGAAGATTTTATGTCCAACTCTGTGATTTCGATGATTTTTTTCAGCTTTTCGGGTGAAATGTCGATCTGAATGGGTGAATTTAAATTTAAATATTTTATAGTTGTATCAATGAATTGGTTGCGATAGTTAATAAAGTTTTCAACTTTGAAAAATTGCTTATATTGTCCCGTCAGAATGCCTAACAATTCATCCAGCGAGTATTCCGAGACCTGTCCCAAGATTTGTGCAAAAGCATCGTGGGTCGTTTGTTCCATACTGGAATTTATCAATTTATGGAAAGTATCCGATAGTAATCTTTTCTGATTGGCATCGGAAACAAGGTTCCAGGCCGGCGAAACACCCGCTTCGAGCGGAAAACGCCGCAGAATTTCTTCACAAAATCCGTGTATAGTTCGGATTTTCAGCATTTGCGGATTATCAATATATTCGTAAAAAATCGCCCTCGCCCGTGATAAATCTTCGTCAGTTGGTGTTTGGTTATGCGCCACGCCGCGCAGAAGTTCGCGTAATTCATCATCGTCGGACATTGCCCATTCACGCAATGCCGCCAGGATACGATTCCGCATTTCTCCTGCACCGGCATTGGTATAAGTCAGGCACAAAATTCCGCTGTTTCTCTCGGCTTCGGTTCGAAATAAAATTCGCAGCAAGCGCTGAACAAGAACGCTGGTTTTACCTGTCCCTGCATTGGCCTGGACCCAAATATTTTGCGCCGGATCGGACGCTGTGGCTTGTTCTGAAGATAATTCGCGTTTTTGTACCATTTAAAGGTTGCTTTGATTGGTCGGATTGTAGTATAGATTTTGTGAAATTTCAAGGAGTCTGAAATGTCCGAAAAACCACGCGTTACTCGTGCAGGAATGGGAATTATGGTAATGGATGCGAAAGGGCGGGTTTTGATGGGATTGCGCAATTCCGATGCCGCGCTTGCTGACAGTGATTTGCATGGTGAAGGAACCTGGACTTTCCCGGGTGGCAAATTTGACTTTGGCGATGGTTTTTTCGAGGGCGCCGCAAGAGAGCTGAAAGAAGAAACCAATCTGGATTTAATCCGCGCAGAAATAATCTCTGTTTCGAATGAACGTGCAGATACAGCGCACTTTGTAACGCTAGGATTTCTGGCCACCGAATGGCGTGGTGAAGTTAAGACTATGGAACCGGATGAAATCATAAAATGGGAATGGTTTTCTTTTGATGCCTTGCCCATAAATATTTACGCACCGACCAGAAAACTTATCGAAAATTTTCGCGCGAAAAGACTGACGGGGGATTTGTAATGCAAAAGCTTAAACGCAATGATTCTGGGATATGGATAATGGTGGCGCATGAGGGCGAGTTCGCTCATCCGGATGCTAATATCTGCTATACCGGCATAGGCAAAGTCAATGCCGCGATTGCCGTGCAACACATTATAGATACTGAAAAACCGCAGAAATCTAGGGGGGGGGATTGATAAGCGCTAAAAATCCTTTGTTGATTTTATCTCTTGGAACTGCGGGTTCCAGTGTTTTCGATTTTGGCGAGGTTGTAAATCCGATTGGTTGGGTTCAACGTGATATGAATTTAACTGAATTTGCAGCGCCAAAATATGTTGTCCCGTTTAGTGATGATGCGCAGGTTTTGGAATACGGTAATCGTGATAAAAAATATCCGGCGGCGATATGTGGTTCTGGCGATACTTTCGTTCGCAATATTGCGGCGGATATCTGGGACTGTGTAGAAATGGAAGGCTTTGCAATCGCATATGCATGTCGCGCAGCAGGCGTACCTTTCGCAGCATATAAATTTATCAGCGATGGGAAGTCTGCAGATACACAAGACCATGAATGGACACAAGTTTTGGATAAAGCGCGCGCTGCTTTACACAAGGTTTATGAGGAGATATGACCAATTATGTTGCGTCTTATATAAATCCTGATATGGATGGAATCGCTTGCATGATTGCAATTGCGAAGTTTTTATCGCGTGATGGCATAAAGCAATATGAACCGGTCAGATTTGGGAATGTTGATTTTGAATCGCAGTATGTTTTGGGAAAACTTGACTTGCCCGCGCCCCGCGCTGTTGATAGCTTGTGCGATGCCGGGGATGTAGTGCTGGTTGATACCCATCATCGGGCGCAATTACCGCCTGGCTTTCCATTTGAAAAAGTAAGCTTGATAATCGATCATCATCCGAATGGCGATGAATTTGCAAATGCGAAAATTATAAATGAAAAAGTCGGCGCAGCGGCCTCCATCATTGCGAAAATGTATTTGGACGCTGGTCTGCAGGATGAGAAAATTTTGCGCTTACTGGGGTTCGCAATTTTATCAAATACTTTGAATTTTAATTCATCATCAACATCAGAGTTTGATAGGGAAGTATTTTCTGAAATTAATAAATTATATCCAATTTCAGAAGTTGAAATGATCGACATGTTTCAAAGTCGCGCGCGTATTTTCGAACAAGGAATTCGGGCGGCAATAGAATCAGACCTTAAAGAGTTCGATACAAAACATGGCCGTGTCGGGATATCGCAGCTTAGTACCCCTATTTCAATTTCAACATTGGACACAGGCGAAATTATTTCAGAGCTTTCTAATATAGCCAATGATCGCAGATTGAAATACTTATTCTTTAATTGTGGCGATATTGTTCAAAACAAAGGGTTGCTGATTGCCGCTAACCAAGAAACAAAAGAATTGTTAGAGAATATCTTCAGGGTGCCATTTGCGAATAATATTCGCGAATTCGATAGAATACTATTCCGCAAAGTTGACCTTGTGCCGGCATTAAATGATTAAGGAGAAAAAATGATAGAAATAGAGCTGAAATTTTATCCTGTTGATAAAGATGAAATTCGCGAGAAATTACGCGCGGCGGGATTTGAAATGACTACGCCGGAATTCATGATGACTCGTGCGACTTTTGATGCGCCTCATCTGCCGGGGTCTTGGGGTCGCGTGCGGACTGAAAAAAACAAAATCACGATGTCTATTAAATGCGTAAAATCGCAATGCATAACCGGTATGTCAGAATCGCAAGTTGTCGTTGATTCTTTTGAAAGTGCAGTTGATTTTATGACTATGGCTGGTTTTATAAAAAAATCAATGCAGGAAAATACTCGCGAGATATGGAAACGCGGCGATGTCGAATGCACGATAGATACTTGGCCCGGTCTGGAGCCATATATAGAAATAGAATCAGAATTATCGGATGAAAATGCGGCCATCGTGGCGGTCTATCAGGCCGTATCTGATTTGGGTTTTAATAAAGATGAGGCCATGTTCGGCAGCTCGGACTTGGTATATGAAAAAGTTATGGGAATTCCATCTCGCGAGATAAACGCCCTGCCCGAAATCATTTTCGCCAATCCACCAAAGAAAAAATAAGAGGATAAGCAAAATGAAGAAAAAACTTATATGGATTAGTTTGATTGCAGTGATCGCTGTAGCTGGCGCGGTTGCTTTTACAAAGCCTTGTTATAAAAATATAGATGGTTGGACCGCGGAACAAAATAAATTTCTGAAAGATTATCTTTATGAGACACGCAAAGTCAAAGGGCGCAAAGTTGCCGTGCTTGACATTGATGGAACTTTGATCGGGCAAGTGCCATATTATCTGGCAGACGAAGCAATTTTGGATTATGCGGCCAGGAACGAATCCAGTTTATCAGATGAGCAGAAGAAAGCTGTAAAATATATGATAAAATCCAGCGATACAGCTGCGGATAATTATACCCAGCAGAGAATAACTTTCTTGGCCGGAATGTCTCCCACCGACATGGCAAAATTGGGCGCGGAAGTTTGGGATCGCAAATTCCTCGACAAGGTTTATCCTGAAATGCAGCAGTTTGTGCGTAATCTACACAGGTTTGGATATGATGTTTATGGCATTACTTGTTCACCAGAATATTTGTATCAAGATGTGGTAACAAAATATTTCAATATTCCTATTGACCATGTATTGGGTCGAAAAGGCATCGTAAAAGACACCAAGATGACCACAGAAAATTTTTATCCTGTTACTTGTCATGAAGGAAAAGCAGATACGGTATGGACGCTTGTGAAAGATGCGCCGATGATTGCCGCAGGAAACAGCAGTGGAGATGCAGCAATGGTCGCGACCAGTGTCGGAATTAAAATCTGGGTGAACCCGAGTGAAATACTTGCCGAAGGCTGCCATGCTGACGCCAATTGCATCGTGGTACGCAGCAATGATGTTGATGAAGGATTGGATATGGCTGCCCGTGATGCCGGAATAAAGCCAAACAAGCCGGAATTAAAGGATAAGTGATATTAAGTATATAATTTGACTAGACTTCGCTAATAGTTTTTTGCTACATTTTTGCGGGAGATAATTTAATGGCAGCAAATCAAGCAATTTTTATTATTCTGGGGGTATTCGCAGCCCTGCTCTTCGCACTGATCATCGCATTGTTCTTTGTATCGCGGCGTTCGCAAAAGGTTATGAACTCTCTGCTGGATTTGTTGATGTCGCCGGAACGCGCAAAGATTCAAGGCGCATCGCGTGTTGTAGCCGAAGTTATGGGACGCGAAGTAGAGCGTATAGAGGTTGGATTTGGTAAAATATCCGCGGTTTTGGAACAGCATATTATGCGTGCAGAAGCTTTGGAAAAACAGCTGGGGATGCGAAATAAAGAACTGGTTGCTATTGCTGATTCCGCAGTAAAAGGAACTGGCAAAATTACTGATGAATTGGAAAAACAATTGAGCGGGTTCAAGAAAGTAATAGAATCGAAAGAATGGGCGAAAGTTGAAAATTCAGCAGAAGATTTTCAAAGCCATATCAATGAGTTATTAAATCAAATTGATAATACGGTTCAAGAATCGGGTCAGCACGCAAAGACCCTGCAGGTAGCCATAGATGGCTGGATTGAATCGGGAAAAACATTGTCCGGGCAAATGCAGGCTGATATGGAACTTAATACTTCCCAGATGAATTCTATGGTTTTAGAAACCGATGCGATGCAGCAAAAGCTGTCCGACCTGTCGAAATCCGTTGCCGAAGGTTTTGCAGAGGTTAAAAGGGAAGCTGTAGATTACGAAAACCTTATGACAGAAAATGACAAGCTGTTGGGCAAGCAATTAGATAAGATGGATGCATTCTCCAAGCAATCCAAGAAGTTGCTTACTTATCAGCTAAATAATCTTACCAGCACCGCGAATGCAGTGGGCAGCCAGATCAGGCTTGCCGAGGCATCAATCGAAAAGCAAGAAAAAGGTTTGACTGCGGCGATAACGAACTTGATGGAGTCTTCGCAGACTACCGAGGGTTATATAAAAACCATTGCCAGCGAAGTTTCGGGTCTGGCCGGAAAATTCCAAATAGAAATTCGCGATTTCGCAACTGGAATTGTGGGCGAACTGAACACAGTACAAGGCGTTGCTACAACCACTCTTTCCGATACAAAGCAAGCAGCAGGGGCATTTTCAGATTCTGTTCGTGCGATGACCGAAGGTGTGCGTGAAACCCTGATGGAAATGAATGCCGCACATGCCCAATTAACCGGTCAGTCTGCGGAATTGGTAAAGATGTCTACAGAAACTGCAGAACAATTGAAACCTTTGTCGGAATTGATAGAAAAGTATTACTCCTCTCTGCCCGAATTAACCCGTGGCTCTGCGGAAATGACATCGCAACTGTCTGGCGAAATCGAGTCTTTGGACAAGAGAATCCGTGAGTTGGGCGATGCTGTTCAGAAATCCATTGCGGGTATGGCAGATTCTTCGTTGAAGCTGGAACACCTGTCGGGACAATCGCGTCAGCAAATGATAGACTTGCTGTCGGATTATGCCAAGGCGACAGATACTATGCAGACGTTGAACCGCCAGATGGCAGAAGCGCGCGCAACTGCGCCCATGGCGGCCGTTGCCAAGGTTCCAGAGCAAAGGACACAAAGCGCGAATAAAGCTGCGGCCATGAACTCTGGCGATTTTATTAAATACTCTGAAAGTATTATGGAAAAGCTGCATGAATTGTCAGTAGATCTTACCCGTGCGGTTGGTGCTGAAATTCCCGCGGCCGTATGGAACAAGTATCACGCTGGCGACAAGACTATTTTCTCTAAATGGTTTGCAAAGATGCTGGGGGCGGCGGACAAGCGCCGCTTGCGCGAATTGTTTAAAAACGACGCGGTTTTCCGCAGCCAGGCGACCCAATTTGTCCGCGGCTTTGCCAAGATGATGGCGGGCGCGGAGCAAACCGATAACAAGGACATGGTTTCCGCAACGCTGCTTAAGACTGATCTGGGGCAGATGTATTTAGCTTTGAAAGCGAATTTATAAATTAAATCCCTTGAAAATTGCCCAAAGGTGTACTATATTTGTCGGGCTAAATAAAAAGGTTTCCCATGAATTATCCGTATATGCCGAAATCCACCGCTTTGTGGCTGATTGAAAATACCTCTCTTTCCTTTGAGCAAATCGCAGATTTCTGCGGCTTGCACGAGTTAGAAGTCAAGACCATTGCCGATGCAGAACGCAGCAAGATTCAAGGGTTGAATCCGGTTCTGAACAAGCAGTTAACAGCCGAGGAAATCCAAAGATGCGAAACCGACCCATCCGCACGCCTTGTTTTGCGTGAAAATGTAGCCCAGGCGCAAAAAAGAAATACCAAGAAAGGCGTCGGTTATACACCCCAGATTCATCGTCAGAACCGTGCCGGTGGAATTTTGTGGATTTTAAAGAATTATCCGGAGTTGACCGATGGCCAGGTTGCGCGCCTTATGCGCAGCACGAATCCCACGGTTGCCAGCATTCGGAACAAGACCCATAAGAATTATGCAAGCATACAGATAGTCAGCCCGATTGTTCTGGGCTTGGTATCGGAATCCGCTTTGCAAGAACAAATTGCAAAAGCAAAAAAATAAACGTGTTTTAGGCCGCAGCGGCGGGTTGCAAACCGTCCCTGTAGTAAAATTTCCTGCAATAAATTTGAAGGTTTTTTCATGCCAAGAAAAATTGATGAAGCAACAAAATTTTTGATAGAATCTCTGCCGGAAAATCTGCGTAACCTCGCGGAGTCCGCTGCGGATGCCGGCTTTTTGTCCCAGATGGATTTTGATACCGCGATCGGCGCGGACGAGATTTCCGATACCGAAAAGGACGAGGTTTTGTCTTTCTTCCAACAGGACTTGGGGTTGGAAGTTTTAGAATCTTCTGTTTTTATGGATGGTGGGGACAGATTTGACGATTTGGAAGATTCTCAACCACGTGATAAAAGTCGCGATGCGCTGAATGCGGATGCGGAACAAGTTTATGCCAACGACGAAGACTATGAACATTATGCAAAGCAGTTGGAACGCAGTACTACTGGCGGGTTAACGCTGGGGATACAAGATTCGGTTCAGTCCTATTTGAAATCAATCGGCACTGTTCAGCTTCTGACTGCGGCGGGCGAAGTTGCAATTGCTCAACGTATAGAGGCCGCATCCCGTTTGATGGTTTTTGGCTTGTGCGAAAGCCCAATGACTATTCGCGCTATGCTGGATTGGTATCAGCAGCTGCTGGATGATGATATAAAGCTGCGGTATATCGTAAATTTGGAAGTTATGTATTCTTCGGATCATGAACAGCGCTCTCTGGCGGCTCTGGCAGACACCCTAAAGAGCAAGGGTGTGGATAATATTGAAGAATTGGAAGACGATGATCTGGACGATACCCTGGGGGACGAGGAAGAAGAAGAGCCGTCGGAAGATGGGGATCAGCCAGCAAAAGATGAAACCCCTCGCGGATCTTCGGGTGTACCAATTCCAATGATGGAAGAAGCCCTGATGCCGACTGTGCTGGAGGTTTTTGCAAAGATAAAACGCATCTTCAATAATTTGGAAAAGCTGCAGAAACTGCGCATGGAAAGCCTGGTGAAGACTGCAAAGTTGGACGAAGCGTTGGAAAAGAAATATGCCAAAGCGCGATTGGATTTATTCGAACATGTCAGCAAAATCCGCCTTAATGATGAACGTGTTGCGGAAATTTTGGAAAAGTTGACCGCACGCACTGCTCTGCTGATGGGACTGGAAGGAAAGCTGCTGCGTCTGGCAATGGCATCTAAGATAAAGCGTGAAGATTTCTTGGCCGAATACGCTGGAAATGAATTGAACCGTAACTGGGGCAAAAAGCTGGCGAAAAGTAAGAATCCGGCTTGGGCTAAATTCGCGCAAAAGCATGAAAAAGATATTTTGAAAATTCAGGAAGAAATACTGAAGGTTGCGATCGAAACCGGTCAACCAACCGCAGAATATAAAAAGGTCGTAGACCTTGTGCGCCGCGGCCAGCAAGAAGCTGCACGCGCAAAACATGAAATGATAGAAGCTAACTTGCGTCTGGTCATAAAGTTCGCAAAGCGCAGCAGTCCGCGCGGACTGGGGTTGGATCTGTCGGACCTTGTGCAGGATGGCAACATCGGCCTTATGAAGGCCGTGGATAAGTTTGACTATCGTTTGGGAAATAAGTTTTCTACATATGCAACGAACTGGATTCAGCAGGGAATTTCGCGCAGCATTGCCGATCAAGCGCGCACTATTCGTATACCGGTTCATATGATCGACAACATTCACAAGATACAAAAGGCCACGCGTCAATTTATGCATAAGCATGGGCGTCAGCCGACGGCGGAAGAGCTATCGAAAATTATCTATCTGCCGGTGGAAAAAATCCACAAGGCGATGAAGGTAAACCTGCGTCCCGTATCGCTGGAAGCGCCGGTTGGCAGCGAAGACGACAGCAGCCGCATTGAAATCATCGCGGATGAAACCGCGAAGAATCCGTTTACATCCGCCGCGCAGAAGAACCTGCGTAAAATTGTGACCCAGATATTGAGCGAACTTGATCCAAAAGAAGAAACAGTTCTGCGCCAAAGGTTCGGTATGAGCACGAATAAAACCAGCACACTGGAAGAAGTCGGCGAGTATATTGGCGTTACACGTGAACGTATTCGTCAGATTGAACAGAAGGCTCTGAACAAGTTAAAGCACCCTACACGTGCGCGCAAGTTGCGTAGCTTCTTGGAAGAATAAAATCCGCGCTTTGCGCGGATTTTATTTGAATTGCTTCCTATTGGATGGGGGCTTTTTTTCACTCATAATAAAGTGATGAAAAAATTACTTTTTGCATTATTAATGACAGGCTGCGCGACTGTTATAGACGGCGGGCCGGATGCTATCAATATAATGACCAGCGACGGAAGTCGGGCCATAGCCCAGGTTAATTCCAGGGCGGGAATGCAGACAGTGGTTCTGCCCGGTTTAGTAGTTGTTCCAAAGTCTTGTAATGATATTACAGTGGAGATTGTGCCAGAAGGAAAGACCAAACAATCCTTTGCAGTAGTGCATTCCGGCGTTAATCCGTGGATATTCGGAAGCATTGTCTTTGGTGGAGTAGTCGGAATCGCAATAGACGCTGTTAGCAACAGTATTTGTACTTTTGATAGAACCGCAGTTGTTCAAATAGTCCACGGTTGACAAACTAGATGATTGTGTTACACTCATGTCAAGATTTAAAGGGATTGACATGAAAGACCTGGATATGGCAATAGATTTGGCCCAGATGCAAAATGCTTTGGCAAAAGAAGGCTTTCTTGGTTTTACGGGGGCTTATTATGGTAAGCCATATGTGCCAAAGGGAGATAATATGAGCACAGTTTCCTGGACTTGGCTTTTCGATGATTATTTAAAGCGTCGCAAAAAATATCCCTCTAATGTTTGGAAACCTATTTCAGAAATTCTTTTCGATACAACAAGACCAGAGGTTAGTATAAGTCCGGATAATATATGGAGCCCATCGATTAAAGACTTATTCAGCTATGCTTTGGAATTCATTTATGACTGGAAAAATCATGCCATAATAGATGAAAAAAGATTAGAAATGATATTTGATAAGAAGCCAGGATTTTCTTTTCAAACCTCCAAAGGATCAAGCGCCAAAAAATTGCAGTACATGGAACTTATAAATGTCCCTAATCATGGCACTGTTGTCGCGCAGACCAATAATAGCGCTGCGGCTTGGCTGTTATATGATGTGCTGTTGCGTATTCCGGCAGAGCCCGATTTAAAAGAACCACAGCGAACTTTTTCTATAAAACTTGTGGGGGAAGACCCAAGTATTTATACTCAACATTTGATTAATAATTGCTTTGGTAATATACACGAATAAAAAATCCGGCTTTCGCCGGATTTTTTATTTTCTGACAATCTTCATACCATCCTTACCGTCTTCAATATGCCAACCAGCGGATTCGATTTCTGCGCGCAATGCATCCGCCCTTGCCCAGTCTTTTGCGGCTTTGGCCGCGGTGCGTTCATCCGCTAATTTTTGGATTTCCGCGGGAACTGGCGTAGCCTCTTCCGCAAGCAATTTTTTCGCGCGGTCAATAAATTGCAATCCCAACAATTCATCTGCAAATTCGAAAATCTTAATTTTTGTTTCGGCGTTCACAGAATCATTCTTCAATAATTCTTGTAGATAAACGATAGTTTCTGCGGTTTTAAGATTGTCCGAAACAGCGCCCAGGATTTTATCACGCCACTCGCTATAGACATCGTTTTGCACAGATGTTCCAGCGGTTTCAATAAAGCCTGCAACTTTCTTTACGATATTTTTATATCCCGCGGCGGCGGCATTCATGGATTCAAACGAAAACTCCATGGGCTGGCGATAATGCCCCATCAAGACCATATATCGGAATGCCATAGGGTCATAGCCCAGCTTCTTAATATATGGCACTGTTAATGCATCCCCGGCGGATTTCGACAGTTTGCTATCAGCGCTTGCCAGCAGCCAGCCGAAATGCACCCAATAATTCACCCAGGGTTTACCGACAATTGGTTCACTCTGTGCGATTTCATTTGTATGGTGGATATTTATGTGCTCTTGTGCGGCGGTGTGAATGTCGAAATGGTTGCCCAGCAGTTTCATACTCATGGCACTGCATTCTACATGCCAACCGGGAAATCCTCGCCCCCAGGGGCTGTCCCAGATCATTTCATTTTTTGCGTCATCAGGTAGAAATGCCCACAATACAAAGTCCGCAGGACTGCGTTTCCCTTCATCGGATATTCGAGTCCCGCCACGTTGCTTTGCGGTATTTTGGCCAGACAATGCACCATAATCAGCAAATTTAGCAGTGTCATAATAAACACCTTTCCCCGGGATTATGTACGCATAGCCAAGCTCTTCAAGCTTTTTGACCAATTCAATTTGCTCTTGTATATAATCTGTCGCGCGTGGGGTGTAAGTTGGTGGGATTATATTCAAATCATTCATGTCGGATACGACGGAGTCGATATATTGTTTTGCTATATCCCAAACAGATTTATTTTCGCGCGCAGCGGCATTCATCATTTTATCTTTGCCTTGGTCAACTTTACCTTCGCCGCCATCTTCATCTTCATCGCCGACCAAATGCCCAACATCGGTAAAGTTCATGACATGCGTGACTTTATACTCGTTTGCTATGAACATTCGTTTAATCAAATCATTACTGATAAATGTGCGCATGTTGCCCAAGTGTTGGTCCCAATAAACTGTTGGGCCGCAAGAATAAAAGCTTACCTGTCCCGGAATTAATGGTTTGAATTCTTCGATTTTGCGCGTCAGTGTATTATATAAATTAATTTGCATTTCTTTTGCCTTTATTCGCGTAATATATACATTGTTTTATCAAAAAAATCAAACTATAATTAGTGCACATGAACAAAGAATTGCGCGATTTTCTGCAAACGGACCTGCAATTTATCAAGGGTGTTGGACCAGTATTGGCGGCACGGTTCGAAGAATTGCTGGGCGGGCGCCGAGTTCTTGATTTCCTATTACATGCGCCACGATATGTAAAACCGCGCGGAATTTCAGAATCTGTGATAGATGCCAAACCGGGCGAGGTTATTACTATTCCTGTCCGCATAGAATCGCATAAGCAAGGCGGCGTCTTTCGCAATGGCAGACGGGCGCCTGCCCAAGTAATCTGTCGTGATAAGCTGGGCGCGAATTTGACTTTGCAGTTTTTTGGAACCAGTTTTTTGGAATATTGGTTGGAAAAATTGCCCATCGGCGAATGGCGCATAATCAGCGGAAAGCTTGAATTTAACGATCGTTCTGGCGCTGTCATTAATCATCCAGACTTTATAGAAAAGCCTGAAGATCACCATAAAGTCCCAGAATATCAAGCCATTTACCCAATCAGCGCGGGCCTTACGCAAAAAGTCATGGCAAATGCTCGCGATGCAATTTTTGCAAAATTACAAGAAAATAATGAGCTTTTGGATGCTTTACGAAAGATTCATTATGCGGAATCAAATAATGATTTGGTGCCGAATAATGCGAATGTCGCGTTGGTGGCTTATTCAGAATTATTGGCGCATCAAGTTGCGATTGGCCTTACCAGGGCGCGGCGCAAGCGTGGAATTATCGGGCGTAGTGTTGCTGGTAATGGAAGCCTGCGCGAGAAACTTTATGCATCTTTGCCCTTTAAACTGACCGATGCGCAAAACAATGCGATCGAAGAAATTGAATGTGACATGACAAAGTCAGAACCTATGATGCGGCTGGTCCAAGGCGATGTCGGCAGCGGAAAAACGATTGTCGCGTTGGCCGCCGCACTAAATGCGGCAGAATGCAAATTGCAGACAGCATTGATGGCGCCGACGGATACTTTGGCACAACAGCATTACGCAAAGATAAAGCCTATTTGTGACGAGTTGGGTGTTGTATGTGAGATTCTTACAGGACGCGATAAAGGCACGGCGCAGAAAGATAAATTGATTTCGATTAAATCAGGTCGCACGAAGATTGTTATTGGCACGCATGCACTGTTCCAGGACTCTGTGG
Source organism: Alphaproteobacteria bacterium (assembly GCA_009784275.1). Classification (GTDB taxonomy): domain Bacteria; phylum Pseudomonadota; class Alphaproteobacteria; order Rs-D84; family Rs-D84; genus WRCA01. The sequence continues at coordinate 13,429 of WRCA01000014.1, forward strand.
AATATAAAGACTTGGCGCTGGTTATTATTGACGAGCAACATCGTTTTGGCGTGGCCCAGCGTGCGGCCTTGACCACAAAGGGTGAAAATCCAGACTTGTTGGCGTTATCTGCAACGCCAATTCCGCGCACATTGTCGATGACTATTTATGGGGATATGGATATTTCGATTATCGCTCAAAAGCCGATTGGACGAATGCCGATAAAAACCAGCACCCTGCCCGTTTCACGCATAGGCGCATTGGCTGCGCGGTTGCGCGCTCAAATCGATGCTGGTGCGAAAGTCTTTTGGGTTTGTCCTTTGGTTGCGGAATCCGAAGAATCCGATTTTGCTGCTGCGGAAACTCGCTTTGAATCTTTGAAAAAAATATTCGGCCCTGCACTGGGGCTGGTACATGGTCAGATGGATAAAAAACAACGTGATAAAGTTATGGTGGAATTTGCAGCGACGGATGGCAAAATAAAATTACTGGTTGCGACCAGTGTGATAGAGGTTGGAATCGATGTTCCCAGCGCTACGATTATGATAATTGAAAATGCGGAAAAGTTTGGATTATCTGCATTGCATCAGTTGCGTGGACGCGTGGGTCGTGGCGCAGTACAATCTTTCTGTATTTTATTGCATGGCGATGATTTAACAGAAAATGGGACAAAAAGGTTAGAGGTTTTACGTGACACCGACGACGGGTTCATAATTGCAGAGCAAGACCTGATGATGCGTGCGCGGGAGAATTGCTGGGGCAAAAGCAATCTGGCTGGATCCCTTATTATTTTGTGGATTATCGCGAGCATAGGGATTTATTCAAGCTGGCGCAGCGCAACGCTATAGAATTGCTGGAATCCGATCAACTGCTGGAATCGGATGTTGGGAGAAATGAGAAGGATCTTATGTTTGTATTTGGAATGTTATCTGTTGAACCGCGTCATGATTTATGATATAATGCACTCACTCGCAACCGGCATTGGCCGGTGTTTTTTTATTTCAAAAGGAATTTTAATGCTGGGGAAAATTAAACAAGCATGGCGCGATTTTTGCGTCGTAATTATAGCAGCCGCCATTTTGGCGGCTTATTTAATAGGGAAAAAAAGAGGAGAAGATGATCAGAAAGCACGCGAGAATAAGGCGGTTCTACAGAACGTACAAAGGGCTGCTGGTGCTAGGACTTCTTTGCGGAATCCTGATACTGTGCGCCGGCTGCGTAACAAATATAAGCGGTGATTATTGCCTGCTGTATCGCCCAATTTATGCAGATTATAGCAAAGATACTGCCGAGACCATTCGGCAAATTGATGAGAATAATATAGTCTATGACGCAATCTGTGTTTAAGAATTCATACCCAGGCATTCATACCTATGCAAAATCATTTTTCCAAAAGATAAAGTAAATCCGACTCAGGGATATTTTCATGAATATAACCGGCAGAACATGCCCCGTGATTTCTATTATCATGCCTACTTATAATGCAAGCAGGTATGTGCGTGACGCCATAGAAAGTGTCTTTGCCCAGACTTTTCAAGATTGGGAACTGGTATTGATAAATGATGGCAGTACTGATAATTCTTTGGATATCGCCAACGAATACGCCAATCAAGACGATCGTATAAGGATTATAAATAATCCCCGGAATCTTGGATTGTTGGATACGAAAAATATAGGCGTTAATGCCGCTGTTGGCCGATATATTTTTCCGCTTGATCCTGATGATATGCTCGCCCCTGAATGTTTGGAAAAAGTTCATAATATAATAACGACAACCGACTATGCCGTCGTATGCCCAAATGGTCATTTCTTCGGAGAACAATCAGGCGTATTTGATTTTCCAAAACCAACACGATATAACATGTATCGATGTACTAATGGCATTCATAATTCTTCCATATATGAAAAGAAATACTGGGAGAAGTATGGCGGATATGACAAGAACTTCAGCAAGGGTTACGAAGATTTTGATTTCTGGTTGAATTTTTTAGACGACGGAAAAAAAGTAATCAGAATTGATGATGAGCTATTTTTTTATAGGATAAAACCAAAAGAAAATTCAAGAAATGAAGAATGCCGACAGCATCATAAATTGCTTTTTAAAAAGTTAAGGCGCAAGCATTGGCGGATTAACATGTATGATTTGTTCCATATTATTTACAAGGATATTATTTTGCCCAGAACCGGTATCAGGAAAATCAAAGTTTTTAAAATAACAGTTTATAGAAAGAGGATCACAGAATGAAGGTATCTGCCCTGGTCCCTATTTACAATACTGACTCTGCGCATCTGCGCGAGATGATGGATAGTATTTTAAATCAGACTTTTAAAGATTTCGAGCTGTTGATTCTTAACAACTCCCCTGATAGAAAAGAATTAGAAGAATTGGTAAAATCATACAATGATTCGCGTATAAAGTATTTCGAAAATGAAAGAAATATGGGCATATCCGCATCGCGAAATCAACTGATGGACTTGGCATCGGGTGAATACTTGGCTGTATGTGACCATGATGATATTTCTGTGCCGGACAGGTTTGCAAGGCAAGTTGAATTTCTGGATGAGAACCAAGATGCAGGTGTCGTCAGTGGATGGTTGGAACACTTTGGAAAAACAAATTTCATAACATCTTATCACCCGGAAGAAAATGCCCAGATAAAAGCACATCTTATCGCTACGGGCTGTATATTGGCACATCCCGCGGCTATGATCCGTAAATCTGTCCTTATCAATAATAATATCAGATATGAAGAAAAATACAGCCCATGCGAAGATTATATGCTTTGGTGCCGATTAATGGAGTTTACAGAGTTTCATAATATCCAGGATGTATTGCTGCGATATAGAAACTTTGACGGCAATACCAGCAACCGTCAAAAAAAGCGTATGAAGAATAAAGACTTTGAAGTCAGGCTGTTTGTGGAAAATAAATATCCTGCGCTTTATTCTCGCCGTGCAGAATTTTTAATTTTTTCCAGGAGCTTTAAGCTTTTCGGATTTATCCCGATCTTAAGATATCAAAGGAAGCGTGCACGCGCCAAACTGTCTCTTTTTTATATTATTCCTCTTTTAAGAATAAAAGATAGATTTAGTCCTTATGAAAAGCGGCTGAAGACTAAAGGATGCTGAAGATGAAATTATTCAAAAAGAAAAAAGCCCTGCCCGTTCCTCCGCCAGAGATACCTCCGCAAACAACAGTGACCGTAAATGGGATGGTGTTTGAA
>WRCA01000015.1 GCA_009784275.1 Alphaproteobacteria bacterium
AAGAAAGAGAAGTCAACAGAGAAGAAGGGAACGACAAAGACGGGAGAAACAAAGAAAGAGACCGAGGGAGAGAAGAAGACGGAGGAGATGGAGAAGGGGAAGGAGGTTTCTACTATCTTTTTACTTCACTCTGGCTTAATCGATACTAAAATACAAAATGGTTATTATAATGAAGGCATGACCTTCGCGACCTCAACAGGTACGCCGGATGGCACCATCCTTTCTAGCGAGTTGAGAAAATGCACTAATCAACTGGTTGAATGGCTGAACAAACAAAACCCCAGCGCTAAATATAATTGGTGTTATAAATCAGAAATAATCCGTGGCACGCATTTGCTTTGCCAGGGAGACTCCAACACTCTTGCAAGCCTGGATAATGATACATTTACAAAAATGTACAAGGAAAATCACAAAACAAACAACTGCAAAAAACCAATCGATAATTTCTCTATATTCAGGGTAGGGGCTGTTGGCGTACCTTGTACTAATAAAGGAAGGCCATCCCGCTGCTTTAGGATTGATGCCGGCCATTGGATGACCAAATAAAAATCAAAAAATCAACATTGATATAATTGCAATAATCATGCCGATGAAAAAGAATGGCGCAAAGGGTATGAATTTTTGCTTTTTCCATAATCCCCATACCCCGCCCAAAACACAAGAAGCTATCAAAGCAATTGCCAGTCCTGTTATCCCCAGCCAAATTCCGCCTGCTGCCAATAATTTCACATCGCCCAGGCCAATTGCTTCAGGCGATTTTTTCTTGAACGCCCATCCCATCCCCAGACTTAATAGGTATCCTACCAAAGCGGCGATTGCGGCTGTGCCTGTATCAAAAAACCAAGGAAAAAATGCAACTATAATCAGCCCGATCAATAAAAATGGGAATAAATAGACATCTGGAATGATGCGTTCGCGCCAGTCATACAGGCCCATCATAACGGCGCAAAAGGCCGCGCCAGCCAGCAAAAGTGCAAAAATTATGGTCATTTTTCCTCTTGTCTTTCTTTTTTCAATTATGTACAATTCAATTACATATAACAAGAGAAATTATAATGGCGGCAATTGGCTGGACACCTTCGGTATTGAATAAAATGAAAAGCTTGCTGGAACGAGGCATGTCTACCGCGGAAATCGGCAAGAAAATCGGCATGTCTAAAAACGCCGTCGTGGGGAAGCTTAATCGTCTGGGTTGGACAGGCAAGGGCAAAGAAAGCCCAGCAAAAAAGACGCCCGCAAAGAAAGAAATCGTTATAAAAGTAAAACCGGCGAAGAAAGCCGCGCCAAAAAAAACACCTGCGCAAGTCGCGCAAGAGAAAAAAGCCGCGCTCGCGGCAGCCGCAAAGGATAAAAAAACAGCAGCCGGCAAAACACCGTCAAAAAAGAACTTGGTCGCACACCAGCATATGATTCAGCATGCGATGGAGCTTGCTATGTTGCGTCCGGATCAATGCCGCTGGCCGATTGGCAATCCGGATTCCGATAAGTTTCACTTTTGCGGCGAAAAGGTTTTCCCAGGGAAACCATACTGTTACGAACACTGCCGCGCGGCGTATCAAATGATGCCCCCGCCAAAGAAACAATAAGAAATTAAATGGCAGAGAGAGAAGATTTTTCCAAAACAGAAATTGCAACGGCGCCTGAATCCGGCGTGCCGATGTTTTCTTTTCCCGCACAGGACGGGGACAGCAAAAGCCTGACCCCGGAACACTTTGATATCCAAGGGAATAAGTTCACGGCATTTTATGATTCGGCGCACAAGCTTATTTTCGTGCTGGATGAAACCCTGACGGAAAATACTCCGAACGCATTGCTAACTATCGGTGCACGCGATGATCGAAAATGGGATGATATTCTGGCAAATGATTTCGGAATGGACTTGGAAGACATCCGACCAAAGAAAAATAATAAATATCAAAAATTGGATATAGACTATGATGGGATTTCTGTCTATAACAAGCTGATTACGGATTACAAAGCGGGCGTTGACATCGAAGACGCTTTGGCGGAAATGGAATATTTTCGCGGCGGCGTTGGGAAAAAACTGGCGGGCCGGCGGCTTACAGCAGCGGAAAGGGAAATCGAAACTGCAACTGCCACAATTGAAAAAACAGATGAGTCGATTGAAAAACTGCGCGCGCAAATAAAGTCTTTGAAATCAAAACTCGCACAGTCCAAGGCGAGCATTGGGAAAAAACCGACAAAGGAATCTGCGGCAAAGATACTGAAAATTCAATCGCAGTCCGACAAGGCGGATGAGAAAATGAAAAGGGCACAGCTGCGGCTGCGGCGTGCAAAGAAACGGCTGGAAGATGCGGCGGCCGATGCAGAGGCCGCGCGAAAAGTTCTGGAAGCCGATATGCCAGAGCTTGAAATTAAACCAAGGGAGCCAGAAATGGCAGATTCAAATAGACAAGAAGAACCAAAACCATTGTTCGAACAAGATCCAGAAATAATGGATGAAAAGATAGCGTTCCAGCCGGTGGAATTCGATGCCGAGACAAGTGCAGCGCCTTCGTTCGATGCGTTCGCCACAATGCCCGGGCAAAATAACGAAGTTGTTCCGCAACCAGCGCCAGAGCGTCCCATAACGCCGGTGATGAATACAGCATCGCCAACGTCTATGGCTATGCCGGCGGCAACGGAACATATGGTCGCGCCAGCACCACAGCCTGTTCTGCAACCTGCGATACAGATGGAGCGTCCAATGGCTCCGGGCGGAATAAGGCCGGGGGTTACGGTTTCTCATGCTTCATCGGGCAATAAAAAACCGACAATGATCTATTACGTTATGCTGATTATATTAATCGGTTTGTCGATTTTGACCCTGTGGCTGTATCAAAATCGTATGGATAATGCAACAACACCGAACTTGGCGGCAACCGCAGAAGTGGAACAACCCGTGCTAGAACTTGCGCCAATCGGGGAAGAGCCAGCTGCCGCGCCATTTATAATGGAAGAACCTGCGCCAGTTATGGCTGAACCAGAACCGATAATAGAAGAACCGGTTTTCGTGCCTGAACCGGAACCAGAGCCCTTTTATGAAGAACCAGTACCGATGGAACCAATTATTGAAGAGCCGGCGCCAGAGCCTTTCTATGAAGAACCAGTACCAATGGCAGAGCCAGAGCCAACGCACATCACAAAGCCGGAATATTCAGTCAACGGACCCGTTAATTATGACGAGCTTGAAGATTTAAGCGGATCCGGCGCTGGCCCGCAATTATGCACCAGCGGCACTGCGCCTGATGAAGATGGATGCTGCGCGGGCGAAGACTTGCGATGGGTCGAAAGCTATAATGGATATGGATGTTGTTCAGCCGAAGACGGAGAATGCTATCCACCGTTGAAATAAGAATCCTGCTTATGCAGGATTTTTAATATCCTCTGCTATCAGTTCTGCAGCAGGGTGGTTGCGATGCCAAAGTTTATCCGCCTTTGCCAATTCAGAAATCATTTTTTCACGCTCTGCTGGTTTGTTAAGTCGCGCGAATTCTTTTAATATATTTTCTGCTGTTGCGTTACTGCCCAACAATTCGGGATAAACTGTTTTCTTTAATAAAATATTCACCAAAGAAACCCATTTTGTCTTAACAAGTATTCGTGCAAGCAATTCTGTTAAAGGATTCATCTTGTAGACGATAATAGCAGGCACGTGTATGATGGCGAGTTCCGCTGATACCGTGCCACTGGCAGCAATCGCTATATCCGTTTTTGCAAATAATTCATATCGTTTCGCAGCGGGAATTAACTCTGGCTTTGTGCACCAATCGGCAGTCTGCTGGCGAATATATTTCTCGGTAGTTTCGACATATGGGATATAAAAATTCCACCATACGTCTGGATTTTTATAATAAATTTGTTCTGCAGCGCAACGCAACAATGGCAATAATTTTTTCACCTCGGACATGCGTGAACCTGGTATCAGCGCAATGTTCTTTTCTCCATCTTTCTCTTTTTCTTTCTGTGGCTGCAAACCATCTGCAATCGGATGTCCGACGGGAATAGTTTTCAATCCATATTTTTCAAAATAAGGAACTTCGAAATCAAAAAACGCGTAAAGGCGATCGAAAATCTTTGCGAATTTTTTCGCACGTTTCGGACCCCAAGCCCAAACCTGCGGCGCAACGACATGATAGAATTTCGGAAGGTGCGAGCCCTTGCGAACCTTTTTAACAACCCTCTTCACAAAACTTGGGCTATCGATTGTCAGCACGATATCCGGTTGAAATTCTTCAATCGCAGCAGCAGTTTCACTAATTCTCCGCGTTAAAGTCCGCACATGCGCCAGAACTTCGAAAATACCCATAACCGCCAAATCAGACATTGGAAAAATAGGGCGCAAGCCTGCGGATTTCATATGCTGGCCGCCAATGCCCGCAAACTGTGTTTCATGGGGCAGGGCGCGCATAATTTTTTCGCCCAGCACATCGCCAGAAACTTCACCAGCAATTATAAATATTTTAAGGGATTTTTTCATCCGTTACTGTCTTGCAGACACTCCGCGATTTGACCGATTTTCAATAAAGTCTATCGCGTCCATCGCGTATTTGTTATTTTTAACTTCCTTGCGAACATTCTTCAGTCTGTCCGCAGCGGTAGAATCATCATCCGACTTTGCAAAAAATGCAGAATACACCGCGTGTATAGCATGAATGTCTTCGGTGGTAAACCCATGGCGCATCAGTCCAGTCTTGTTGATAGTCCGATAAACACCAGGGCGTCCTTCGAAGATAGAATATGGAAGAACATCCATTCCTATCCCGGTCATTCCCCCGATAAAAGCATTACGCCCGATTCGGCAAAACTGATGGACCATGGATCCCGCGGAAACAATCGCATTGTCCTCTACCTCTACATGCCCAGCAAGCTGAACCAGGTTAGACAGAACAATACCGTTGCCCAATTTACAGTCATGCGCAACATGCACGCTTACCTGAATCTGACAATCATCGCCGATTTCAGTGCCTGTGCTGGCCGGAGTTCCTTGCTGGATCGTCGCATATTCGCGTATCTTGCAGCGCTTTCCAACACGCAGACCAGTCATAGTGTCAGCTTCTTGAAACTTTAAATCTTGACCCATTGCGCCTATGGAAGAAAAAGGATAAATAAGGGTATCGTCGCCGATTTCCGTTTTGCCGGCAATCACGACATTTGATATTAATTCTACGCGATCGCCCAAAACTACATCCGGCCCGATCGTACAGAAAGGACCTATTTTAACATCTTTGCCCAGCTTTGCACTGGGGGACACAATTGAAGAAGGATGTATCTCTTGCATAGCGCGCGGATTATAACCCCCGCGCGAAAAAATCTGTATTCAATTAATATAACTAATTATAACAAAGCCTTGATTGCGCCCAGCGCGCCCATTTTCGGCTTTGCGCGCATCAAAAGAATTGCTCCGCAGACAAGTACCGGCATAGCGGTCAAAATTCCGAATAAACAAAGCGACAAAACCCACAGGTCTTCCGATGCGGATTTTACAGCGACAGCATCCGCAGGCGAACGATGTCTGATCGCCAAGAACGCCTGTAGCGAGAATATAACTGCCGACGCCAAAAATATAATGGCGCTTTCCGTAAGTACAAACAAAACAAAGATCAACACGGCCATCGCGCGCGCAAGCCACATTAACTTCTTATACCAGGAATTCTTCAACCAGCCGCGGGGTTTAACCATATTCTGCATTACGCTGCCGACAATGGCAAACAGTGCGGCCATTAAGAATAAAATATGAATGATCGTAAGATTTCCCAATTGACCGAATCGGAAGAACTCTGGCTGCATTACTAATCCAAAGGTTAAAATTCCAAATAAGAACAGCATAGTAAAGTCCGGACTTAATCCTTGCCGATCGGATTTCTTCATAAAATATCCCAATGCAAAACCTATTGCTGCCGCGCCGAATTGAGTTACGACACTCTGCCACGTGTACCAAGCGCAAAGCCCTATTAGAACAGCGGCCAAGGCAGGGACAGAGATATCGAATTTCTTCCGCCATTTATCCTTTATTTTGAAAAACTGGCTGACTGGCAAAAGCCTTTGACCCGCAAATACGCTGAAAATAAAAACACAGACCGCGGTTAATACAGAAATCCCAAACGAAACCCCATCGCGCAACACGCTGAAATTTGAATGAGTTAAAAGCCAGAACGCAACAAAAGCCATTCCCCAGGTGGAAATCGTTTTAACTTTATTATCAAAGCCGCCCTTTAAAAAACGAGCGGAAATATCTGTCGAAAAGAACCAAAAAACCGCAAAAATCGGCAGGCATAGCAACGCACTCCAAAAGAAATCCGGGCTGCGCAATGCAATATTATTAAAGCTGCTGACAGCCGACTGTACTACAAGTGTTTGATCGAACATTAAAATTTGCCTTTTTTATAATAGCCTTTATTATATATTCGCATGAGACAAAAACAAGACCTTTTTACAGTCCTGGATGGTAAAGTGAAATTTCGACGCGGGGTCTATAATATTACCGGCGATGCGGTGCAACTGGCGGCATTTGCCGCAAAGCGAAAAGCAAAGAAAGTACTGGATGTTGGTATCGGTACCGGCGGGGTTTCGTTTTGCTTACTTGAATATAATCCGAATCTGCAAATTACCGGCATCGATATTTCTGAAAATATGCTGGTCGAAAGTGCAAAAAATGCCGCACTGAACAAGCGGGAGATAGAGCTGATCCAGGCAGACATCCAGAATTGGAAAACAGCGCGAACCTTTGATGCTGTGGTTACAAACCCGCCGTATTTCAAAGGCAGCGCGGCAAAACACGGCGCGCATCATAATGCAGACCTTTACGAATGGACACGCGCATGCCTGCGGCGTGTGCGGCCACGTGGATATTTTTATTGTATCGCCGATGCTGCAGCGACCGCGGAAATAATATCAGCCCTATATGCGGGCAGGGCGGGCGCGATAGAAATCCAGCCCCTGTTCGGGACAAAGAATACTGCGGAAAGAGTCTTGATATCCGCACGCCTGGGCGTGCACAGCCCGACCATAATTCACGCAGGATTGACTTTCTAAAAAAAATATTATAGTGTAAGTATCGGGCGGACGAAGGTCAATGCCAGCGGGTCAGAGGGAAACCAGCAGCCCAGCGTCCGACATCGGGTCGCCCATTCTTTGGACTATAAATTTTACCTGTGTAAAAAACTTCTTGAATAAAGATGAAAAATTTCCTATAAATAAGACATCATGGCAATGAATAAAAAAACTGTTGCGCCAAATATGGTTGACGCTTATATAGGACAGCGCATTCGTTTGCGCCGAAATATAATGGCTATCACCCAAAAAGACTTGGCAGTCAAATGCGGCATAACCTTCCAACAGATACAAAAGTATGAAACATCTGGGAACAGGATATCGGCCTCGCGTTTGTTTCAAATTTCTACCGCGCTGGAAACACCGGTGGCTTTCTTTTTTGCAGGCTTGATGCCGCATCATGCTGGTTTCGATGATGCCAAGGATTTACCTGCGGGAACATCTTCGAAAAGACTGCGTGTATCCGAACCATCTGAAAACGATCCGATGGCCAGCAACGAAACATTAAAGCTGATTAATCTTTATTGGAAGTTGCCGGATGATGACACGCGCGAAAAAATACTGTCGTTACTGGAAACGATGTGTGGCAATAAATAAAAAAATCGCTGCAATCGCGGCGATTTTTTTATTTAATACTTTCGAAAATTTTTTTATATTAACAGCCCGGACAAGGGGGATAAAATGCATAACGACGAAAAACAACTATTAAAGCTCATCGGGCGACGGGTGACGAATATACGGAAACTCAAAGGAATGACACAACTTGAGCTGGGGGAAGCATCAAGCAAGATGATAAATACCATTTCTAATATAGAACGCGGACTGGTTGACGTAAAGATTACGACTCTGAACGATATCGCGAAAGCACTGGGGATGCCGCTTGATGAGTTCGTCGCGAATGAAAATCCAGTCATAAGAGATGAAAATAGAACACTTTACAGGGAAACTATACACACTATCAGAAAGCTAAACCCCGAAGATATGAAAAAAATGCTCGATATCATAAAATTATTTATCAAACATTCAAAGCACACTAAACCTGTAGATTATTTATCAAGTATTCGAATATAGATTACTAAAAAGTGTTAAGTACTCGACATTACCGCTGCCGCCAGTGATCGGAGATTGTACAACTCCACAGTTTTTGAATCCCAGGGATGCAAATCCGTGCAAAACTTTTTCAATGCCCTCCGCGTGATACTTTTCAGATTTTATTATTCCTTTATGTTTTGCGGCCACGGCACGGGGAACTTCGAATTGTGGTTTGATTAGTGCTATTATCTGCCGTGGTTTCCATTTTGCAATCGCTGGCGCGACATCCAATAAAGAAATAAATGAAACATCGATGACCGCCAGATCAATCGGCGCGATCGGGGGCAGGGTACGAATGTCGGTATTTTCAAGGGACACAACGCGCGAATCGGATTTTAATCCCATAATCATCTGATCGGTGCCGACATCTACTGCAAAAACTTTGGCTGCGCCGCGATTTAATAGAACCTCTGTAAAGCCGCCGGTGCTGGCACCAACATCCAAACAGGTCAGGCCAGCGGGATTAACTTTGAAATGATCCAGGGCATGTGCCAGTTTTAAACTTCCGCGACCGGACGCAAAAGGAAGATAATTTACTTTAACTTCGTCAAATTCTTTTATGATTTGACTAGATTTTTCTGCACGAATGCTATTTACAAAAACCAAGCCGAATTTGATGGCGGTAACGGCTTTTGCCCGCGTTGGATACAAATTTCGATTAACGAGTTCGATATCTAGGCGCAATGTTGTCTGTTCCAGTCAATTATGCGATTTTTAAAATCTTCCGTCCATTTGCCATGCTCACTTTCAGTGCAGTGTATATGAGTTAAGTTAATGTTTAATGTTTGCAAGCGCGCCCCGGTATTAAATTCTTTTGGGATTTCTTCATCTTTTTCTACATCCGCATATAAAATCGGAACTTTCCCTTTATTCAGATTCTTTGGGCCACCCAGCATTTTTATCAGTTCCAACTGATAGAACGGAACAATGACGATGGTTTTCTTGGGCACTATAATGTTATGTAGGGTCAAAAACAGTGCCATAAATCCACCTTGAGAAGCACCGCAAAGTGTCAAATCTTGTGGTTTTACGCCGGATTCCTGGACTTTTTCAACAATATGTTTGGCGCTTTCTTGAATTTGTGGGATTGGATTATGCTTTTTATGCTTACCAACTGGGTTCTGAAACCAAGAACGTTTATTAAGATCGTCGGGATCAGTAGAGAAGGGCGCATTAAAAGAAATGACATTTCCCTTGCCGCCCGCGAGCTTATAAATAAACTCAACCCTATCTTTGGCATATTTATCTTTGATAAGATCTTCCGATCCTACATTCGAATCTGCCCCATGAAGATACAAAAGTTTTTCTGGCATAAACAAAGTGTAACAGAATAAAAACAACTGTCAACCAACACAAAACAAAGCCTGTTATATTATGTATAGTTTAATATAGGAGTTAATAGCACCCTACATTAAACTATACATAATATACATTATGCGCCATATAATACTGCGCGTTTCAGGGTTACGCCTCGCGAAATTAAAATATGGGGCGCAATTCTCTCACCGTACCCCACCCGTTTTACTTTCTGTTGTGGTTGATGCCTATCCCAGCAACTTCTTCTTTTCTGAATCAAATTCTTTTTGGCTGATGATTCCCTTTTTCTTTAATTTATGCAATTTATCCAACTGCTCTGCAATATCGCCGGCCGCACCACAGCCTTTGCATCCGCCGACTTGCTGCGCGCCCCGTGGCCAAACCAATGATAAAATCAACGCAACCAGCCAAGTAACACCCAAAAATATCCCCAGCCATGACAAAACTATGATAGTGCTTAAATCAGAACCGGAAATTCCGCGTCCTTTGGCAATAAATATCGGAATCTGGATAACAAATATTAAGAAAACTATACATAATACAGCCATAGTTAAAATTAAAAACCAAGCCATCATTGCCTCCTTTTTATTATGAAATCATTTTGATTCTGCGAATGCGACGCTCTATCGCTTCGAACGGGGCTTCTAAAAACTCTTGCACGCACAGCAACGCGACTTCTGGATCTATTTCATCCGCAGAAAGCGCAATTACATTAATGTCATCATGAAATCTGTCTTCACGGGCTTGCTCTGGGCGCTCAACCCTAGTTGCGCGGATATGACGAAATCTGTTTGCTGCAATTTGAACCCCAGCGCCTACGCCGCAGACCACTATCCCGCGCGAGCATGGATCATCAAACATCTTATCAGTCACCCGTTTTGTTATTTCCGGAAAATCTACCATAGTCCTGGGGTCGTCCGTACCCAGGTTTTCAACGCTGCAACCCATCGCGTTCAACATTTCCACCAAGTACAATTTCAGCCCGACCCCGCGATGATCTGCTGAAATATAAATTTTAGAAATTTCATTGTTCATCGCACGCGCCCCCTTTCCTGCAAACCAGCTTGCACTCCAGCTTATTATTATTTGTGATATTCAATTTTTTATATGACAAGACGCCGGTCATTTCCGCTTCTGAAAAGATATTCGCAACATCTACTGTCGCGGGGCCATCTATAAAGCCATGCAGGAATAGGGTCTTTGCGACCAATTTGCCAATCACCCTGCCCCCTCGTCCAATTACAACGGTATCCCCCAAGACCTTGCCATTCACGGTTCCGTGGATTTGGACAATATTATTGCCCTTTACATCACCCACAATGCTTGCACCCGCGCCAATTATGGTCGGGCTGGTTTTTTCTTTTGAATTAGTAAATACAAACATTACTTGTCCCCCTTCACAAACGAATAAGGATTAAACGGATTATCGTTATAACGAATTTCATAGTGTAAATGCGAACTGGTGGAACGCCCGGAATTCCCGCTGAATCCAACTATATCTTTTGCGCGAATCACATCCCCGCGCTGAACATTGAATTTTGACAGGTGCGCGTAAAGCGTGGTAAAGCCCAAACCATGATCAACTTCAACCGTTCTGCCATAACCATTTTTTTCGCCGACGAAAATCACCTTGCCCGGCGCAACCGCCAACAAAGGCGTTCCAGCCGCGCCAGCGAAATCAATGCCTTTATGCGGCAGAGTCTTGCCTTCCAAAGGATGCTCGCGTTCCCCGTACTTCGAAGTAATCGTTGGATTTTTTACCGGCGCGCCCAGCGGCAGCATTGATAAAGCGCGCGACAAGCCTTGCCACAGTTCCACTTTTTCCGCCAAATCTTTATACTTTTGATCTATATCTTTATCCAATTCAAGGGGAGGTATCGCGCTGCCTATGATATGATTATTTATTACCAGCGCTTGCTGTGCCAGTGCCCTGTCGCTTAATCCTAAATTCGAAAGAGTTCCGCGGATTTTGCCCATATTCTTATTTACCGAATCCAGGTTTTCTTTGGTCAATTTCGAAACACGTTCATATATCTGAACGGACGCGTCGCTGACCGTGACCATGGATTTTTCCAAGGCTTTGTTCGCTTCGCGCAGCTGGCGGTTTTCTTCGCGCGTAAGCTCCCATTCTACGGAAAGCTCTGACAATTTTACTATTTCCGGCGTATAATCCGCGTCCAGCATCATGTTTCCGACACGCGTCCCCAGCATTTCTATTTGCGCCCAAGTATTTACTCGGCGCTTCAGCAAGGCTTCCTGCGCATCTTTCTTCAGTTTTTTATCATTTATCAGCTGGTCATCGATGGAATTCATTTCTTTATGAAGCTCTGAATACCTTTTATAGAAAACACTCAAATCCGACATTTGCTGGGCATGCTGGGTTCTGGCTTCTTCCAGCTGACGCGTGCGTTTTTGCAGCAAAGGCCGATGATAGACGAAAACATAAGTCGACCATGCCGCCCAAAGAATCAAGGCAAATGTACCGACCGCCTTAACAAATCTCCAGAACGAAGTTTGATGATATGAAACCAGATCTCCGCCGGAAATAATTGTAAAATCGCGTTCCGGAAGAAGGCGGCATATCAGACGCCAAACTGCGCGGAATGGCGCAGTCAGCAAAGACATCAGCGAAGAATAATATTTTGCGAGCCAATTAAACATATCGGCGCTTACTATACTATTTGGAAGACCCATTGTCTAGAATAAAAAATTAGCGCAACTATATGTTGCGCGGGCTTTTTATTTCACTATTTTTCTTATTTTCTTCTTTATAACTTTCAGTTTTTTTATCGGATTAATGTTATCGACAAGTTTTTCCAGCCCATCTTGTTGTTCTTTTGGGACTTTTACTGGCGTTAATTTCGAAAGGCAATTGGGGCACTTTACGGCTTTGACCGAAACTGAAGTGCAGCAATATGGACATTCCCGGTTGGTTGCCGCCTTGGCCGTGCGGAATTTGT
>WRCA01000016.1 GCA_009784275.1 Alphaproteobacteria bacterium
AAATAGACGCCGCTGCTTCGCGGTGAATACTAAAAACATCATCTATAAACAAAAACTCGCTCGCTGTATATTATACAGCTTCGCTCCTTTTTATTCATATCTAATATTTTTATTATTCATCGTTAGCCCATAAATTATGGAAACAGGGCCTTATTCGATAACGACCAACGGAGTATCAAACTCCACCGCTTGACCGTCCTGGACTAGTATTTCTTTTACAACCCCGTCTTTATCAGCTTTTACAGGATTGAATGTTTTCATCGCCTCTATAAGGCAAACTGTGTCCCCCGCTTTTATTTTTGCGCCGATCTGGGTAAATGGCCTTGCGCCTGGTTCTGGGGAAAGATAAACCACGCCGACCATTGGTGAACGAACCGCGTTCGCTATGCAAGCCGCCGGATTCTCGGAAACATCGCAAGAAGCCTTGGATAATGGCGATGCTATAATGGGCGCTGCCGCCAGCGTTGGCGATGTAATAACGGCTGCGCCTTGGCGCGAAAGGTGAATATGTTTACGATAGATGCCGAATAAAAATTGGCGTTCCAGATCAAGTTCGGTAAGTCCCATTTCATCCATAATTTTCGTCATGGCTTTTACCGTGCTACGAAATGACATCAAAAAATCCTTCGTTAAATTAAACGGAGCTTGAATTGTAACAGAATCTAATCAATAGTCAATAATCTTTAATTAGCGTTTAAACAGGGTCATATCCAAACCCACCACCGGGACGGCATCTGGAAATTCTTTTAATTGCCATCCATCCCCCACGCAGCGCGCCATGTTTTTCAACCGCTTGTTTCGCATACTCGCTGCAGGTTGGGGTAAACCGGCATACTGCCCGCCCGCCAAATAATGGCGAAACTATTAATTGATATAATTTTATTAAAAATAGGGCGATTTTTTTCATAATTGGTTGTCAGTTGCCAGCTTTTTTAATGCCCTTTTCATCATCGCATTGCCTTCTGACAGTGTTGCTTCCAGAATCGGCGTGCGGACGATAAAGATATAATCCATATCTGGAGACATCAGGCTTTCATTCGCGCGTATCCATGCCCGCAGCAGTCTTTTTGCCCGATTGCGGTCTGTAGCATTCTTCAAGGTTTTTTTAGTAGCGATCAGTCCATACTGGGCATTACCCGGCCAAAGCGTTGGACGGCTACGCGCAACAAAAAACGGCGTTCCGAATGTAATATCAGTTTCCGCCCTGGCAAAGTCTTTATGTTTCTTTATAGTATCGCGCATAAAAAGCATTATAATTTAGCAATTGATTTTTGCAATTTATATTTTATAGTTCGGCAAAATAATGGAGCTTTCTATGTACAATTACCTGATGAAGATGTTTTCCGCAGATATGGCGATCGATCTGGGTACCGCCAATACTTTGATTTATGTAAAAGGACGCGGGGTTGTATTAAGTGAGCCCAGCGTCGTCGCGGTTGCAGAAAACCGCCTGCTGGGGCGCAAGGAAGTCCTGGCCGTCGGCGCAGAAGCCAAAAAGATGCTTGGGCGCACGCCTGGTACGATCGCCGCTGTACGTCCGCTGCGCGACGGCGTTATTGCGGACTTTGAAATTGCCGAAGAAATGATCAAATATTTTATCCGCAAGGTTCACAACAGATCTATGCTAACAGCTCCGCTGATTATTATCTGCGTCCCCAGCTGCGCGACCCCGGTGGAACGCCGCGCTATTCAAGAAGCCGCAGATGCCGCAGGTGCGCGCAAGGTTTATGTGGTAGAAGAATCGACTGCTGCCGCAATTGGCGCGGGATTGCCCATTGAAAAACCTGTGGGTTCTATGGTTTTGGACATAGGCGGCGGAACTACGGAAATCTCTGTCATGTCATTGGGCGGTGTGGTTTATTCCAATGCGGTACGTACCGCGGGCGATCAAATGGATGCCGATATCATAGACTATGTCCGCAAAAATAAGAATCTGCTGATTGGCGAAGCGACCGCCGAAGATATAAAGAAGAGAATCGGTTGTGCCATTGCGCCAAAGGACAAGGCAAACGAACGCGATATGAAGATCAAAGGACGCGACCTTATATCCGGTGTTCCACGCGAAACCACTATTACAGAATCCCAGGTTGCGGCGGCGTTGTCGCAGACGGTTGGAAAAATCATCGATACCATTCGCCAAGCTTTGGAATTAACCCCTCCGGAATTATCTGCGGATATCGTAGATTATGGAATTGCAATGACCGGGGGCGGGGCATTGCTGCGCGATCTGGATACAGCGATTCGCGTGGCGACGGGCTTGCCGGCGTTCTTGGTGGATGAACCGTTGTCTTGCGTGGCCCGCGGATCCGGCAAAATGCTGAATAATCTGGACAAGTCAAGGCATATACTTCAGACCATGTATTAAAAATCGCGCTTCCGCGCGATTTTTAATTTGCGATTTGCAATTTATGATTTATGATTTGCCAAAAGGAAAAATCAATGGAAGAAAACAAATTATCATTCGAAGAAGCTTATCAGCAATTGCAAGAGCTAGTGAAAAAAATGGAATCGGGACAGCTGCCGCTGGCTGATTCAGTCGCAGCATATGAAAAAGGCATGAAGTTGAAAGCTTATTGCGAACAACTGCTGAAAGAAGCGGAATTGAAAATAGAAACGCTTAATAGTAATAAAAATTAATAATCGTGGCGACAAAACCTGCTCTTACCCCCGTTATGCAGCAATATCTGGATATGAAGGCTGAAAATCCAGACGCTGTTCTATTATTTCGACTGGGTGATTTTTACGAAGTTTTTTTCGGAGATGCGAAGATAGTATCCAAAGCGTTGGATCTGGTATTAACGCATCGCGGCACGGACGAGCGTGGTTGTGATATTCCGATGTGCGGCATCCCATGGCATGCGGCTGAAAATTATCTGGGACGTTTAGTAAAAAATGGAATTAATGTCGCAATCGCGGAACAGATGGAAACCCCGGAAGAGGCAAAGAAGCGCGGGGCAAAACAACTGACGCGCAAAATTGTCCGCGTTATGACCGCGGGCACACTGACCGATGATAATTTATTGTCGCCGAAAAAAAGCAATTTTCTTGTCGCTGTTTTTCCAAAAACCGAATCTTCTTTTGATTTCGCCGGATGCGATATTTCAACAGGGGAATTTTTTACCGGGGATACGGAAAATATTCTGGATGATATGGCACGAATCGGACCTGCGGAAATTATTTATCCCGAAAATGCGGCAGAAATACCGGAAATTATGCGAATACGCGAAAGTTTTAATACAACGCCAATAAATGAAAAGTTGTATAACCGAGCAGATATTGACGACATTGTAAATTCTACTCTTCTACTCTCCTACTCTCCTACTCTTGCAAATAAGCTGCTAGCAGCTTATTTGCATAACACTCAACGCGGCGCGAATATAGCATTCCGCACGCCCTACAAATTCGGGGCAGGACAGCAGTTATTGGTTGATTCGGCGACTTGGAAAAGTTTGGAAATCGATTCGCCTTTGAATGATGGTGGCGCATGCCTTTTGGATATTTTGGATAAAACTCGCACGGCGGCCGGCGCGCGAAAATTGCGGGCATGCTTGCGTGCACTTTCCGGCGATATCGGCGAAATTCGCCGCAGACAGGAACATATCGCCCACTTGTTGCTTAATCGCGATGTATTTAATGGATTGTCCGCAATGCTGGAACGCTTGCCGGATGCAGGACGCGCAATCCCGAGGCTCATCAGCGGACGCGGCATGCCGCGCGATCTTCGTGCGACGGCTGATTTTATGACAGCATTGCCCAGTGTAAAAATAATAGGCGCGCGCTTGGATGCAAACTTGGCGGCAAAATTCGACAAGATAAATCCTTTTGATTCGCTCGCGCAAGAGCTGCGATTTGCATTATCGGATTGTATGCCGGCTTTCTTTCGCGATGGTGGAATTATTCGCGAAGGATTTGACGCCGGACTGGATAATATGAAGCGCATGGCACATGGCGCAAAGGAAACAATTGCTGCGCTGCAGGCCGAATATATTAAATCCGCCGGAATAAATACTCTTAAAATAAAGTTCAATAATATACTGGGATATCATATCGAAGTACCCAGCACACGGGCAGATGTATTAATGGCGCCGGAATCAGGATTTATCCACCGCCAGACGATGGCGGGCAATATGCGTTTTACTACGCCGCGGTTGATAGAGTTGGATAATGATGTCCGTGGCGCAGCAGAAAAAGCCGCAGCGATAGAAGTAGAAATTATAACAAAGCTAATCGACAAGGTTCGCGATATTGCGGACGAATTGCTGCAAACGGCAGATTTGCTGGCGGACAGCGATGTCTGGTGCACATTGGCGGACGCTGCGGAAGAATACGGATGGGTTCGTCCAGCCATGACTGACGGCGTGGATTTCGATATTGTCGGCGGACGACATCCAGTAATAGAGAGTATTTTGCGCAAGCGCGGCGATCAATTTGTAAAAAACGATTGTGAATTAATGAATAAAAAAATCGCGCTGCTGACCGGCCCCAATATGTCCGGAAAATCAACTTATCTGCGACAGAATGCTTTGATAGTTGTGCTGGCGCATATGGGAAGTTTTGTCCCGGCAAAGAGCGCGAAGATCGGAATTTGTGACCAACTATTCTCGCGCGTTGGCGCATCGGATAACTTGGCGGCGGGACAATCTACCTTTATGGTGGAAATGCAAGAAACCGCGAATATATTAAATCGCGCAACAAGTAAAAGCTTTATAATATTTGATGAAATAGGGCGCGGAACGGCAACTTGGGACGGCATGGCAATTGCGCGCGCAGTATTGGAATTCTTGGATAGTTTTCGTCCACGAACATTGTTTGCAACACACTATCACGAATTGACTGGAATAGAATTGAACGCGGTGAAGAATTTAACAGTTGAAGTGCAAGAATATAATAATGAAATTATATTTATGCATAAAATTATGCCCGGGGTTGCAAATCGCTCTTATGGAATCCATGTGGCGCAAATGGCGGGTATGCCGGCAACTGTTATCGACGCGGCGGAGAAAATCCTGCAGCAACTGGAAGCAGGCGAATTAAAACAAGATACATTCAAGATTGAAAATTCCGAAATTCCTGTGAATGAAGGACCATCCGGAGTATTTATAATCCGTGCCGAAAATGAAAAGAAAAACGACCAGTTATCGCTGTTTTAAAATTAATGAACAATGTAAAATTAGTTTTGCCAGATGTAAAATATAGAGATAGCTTTCTATCTGCTATTCCTGAATTTCGCGCACTTGAAAACAAAATCTGGCAAGACCAGAATATGGCCGATATGAATGACAATATGTCAGAATCGGAATTTTCTGATTATCTAAAAAGTATACTCGACAGGGCAAATTCGAAAACCAACAAGAAGTTAACATATTGGCTAATAGATGAAGACGGCTGGGCGGGTACAATCAGAATCCGACCAAATCTATCAAAAGAACAGGCGGAAGACTTTGGACATATCGGTTATGAAGTTCGCCCCAGTAAACGCGGGCAAGGATATGCAAAACAGATGATTCGCTTTGCATTGGCAGAGTGTGCGCAGATAGGAATATCAAAAGCATGCTTTGCTTGTGATAATGATAATGAACCATCAAAAAAGACAATAATATCCACCTTTCGAGAATACGGTGGTGACGACGGCTGGATTGATGGCTGTAATATTAACGATTATCATTGTTGGATAAAAACATCGAAATAAATGAAAAATTCCGGATTTGTTTTACTAGATAAGCCAAGCGGGATGACATCTCGCAAAGCGGGCGGGCGTGTTGCGCGAATGTTTGGCGCGAAGACTTTCGGGCACTTGGGAACATTGGATCCAATGGCATCAGGACTCTTGCCAATCGCACTGGGCGAGGCGACAAAAATAATTCCATATCTCGAAGGTAGACATGAAAAAGAATATGAATTTTCCGTTCAGTGGGGAATAAAAACGGATACAGATGATATTACTGGAAAAATCTTGGAACAGAATGATAAAACTCCAACTACAAAACAAATTGAAAATGCTTGCGCGGAACTAATTGGTGAAATATTGCAAACTCCGCCGATATACAGCGCTGTGCACGTCGGGGGACAGCGTGCTTATAAGCTGGCGCGTACAGGCAAAGAAATAGAGATACCTGCCCGAAAAATAACCATATATGATTTAAAGAATCTAACTGATTCTTCGTTTATTGTTAAATGCTCCACAGGAACTTACGTGCGCAGTTTAGCCGGCCAAATTGCTGAAAAATGCGGTTCTATTGCGACTTGCGATTCTATCCGCAGAACGCGGACGAATGGCTTTGATATAAAAAATGCTGTTACGCTTGATTTTCTGGAAAATTTGTTTAATAATGGCGGGCGCGTTGCGATAGAGAACTATCTGCAACCAATTGATTTCGGGCTGGGCGACATTCCGGCTTGGAATCTGGACGAAACGGACGCAAGACTATTTCAAAACGGCGGGTTTATTTCAACTGTAAATAGAACACTTGAAATTGAAAACGAACTTGTCCGAGTATATTCCAAAGATGTATCCGGTAATGGATTTATTGGAATGGGATTAGTGGAAAACGGCGCCCTTAAACCAAAAAGGATTATAAATGTCGATTGAAAAAACGAAAAAAACTACGCTGATTAAAGAATACAAGTCCAGCGAGAAAGACAATGGCGGCAGCGCCCCGTCCCAGGTCGCAGTTCTGACCGAACGCATCCGCAACCTGACCGACCATATGAAGGCTAATCACAAAGACCAACATTCCAAACGCGGATTGCTGTTGATGGTTAACCGTCGTAAAAAGCTGCTGGCTTATATAAAAAAGCGTAATGTTTCGGAATACGAAGACCTGATTAAGAAATTAGGATTACGTAAATAACGAATGCGGGCGCATGCCCGCATTTGCAAATTTGCAGGAGCAAAGGATTATTCATTTTTACGCAGCGATACTGCTTAAAAACGAATAATTTCCTCCTGCATGAACCAAATATGCAAAAAGGAGTAAAAATGTTATTCGGTTTATTTGGGGACAAGGCGCCCAAAAATGTCTTGAACAATCCATTATCTGTTGAAATTGAATTCGGCGGAGAAAAATTAATATTGGAAACCGGCAGGTTCGCGAAACAAGCAACCGGCTCTATCATGGCAACCATGGGCGGAACAATGGTTCTGGCGACCGTGGTGTCATCAAAGAATGTTGTCGAAGGACAAGATTTCTTTCCGTTGACTGTTGATTATCAAGAAAAGTTCGCATCTGCGGGACGCATTCCTGGTTCCCGCGACCGCCGCGAAGGCAAATCTTCTTTGCGCGAAGTTTTAATTGCGCGATTGATCGATCGTCCGATTCGTCCGTTGTTTCCGGAGACTTTTACAAACGATACACAGATAGTTGTAACTTGTTTTTCTTATGACAAGGTGCATAACCCTGATATTCTGGCGATGATTGCATCCAGCGCCGCATTGGCGATTTCCGGTGTTCCATTCCTGGGGCCAATTGGCGCGGCGCGCATTGGTTTCAAGGACGGAAAATATCTGTTGAATCCAACCGCCAAAGAACTTGAAAATTCTGAATTGGAATTGGTCGTCGCGGGAACGAAAGACGGCGTTTTGATGGTTGAATCCGAAGCAGGGGAATTGTCCGAAGATGAGATGCTGGGTGCTGTTAAATTCGGGTTCGAAGCTTTCCAGCCAGTAATTGCGGCAATTAATGAATTGAAAGAAAAAGCCGGCAAAGACGCGTGGACAGTATTGGAACGTAATGCAGAATACAAACAGATGGAATCTGATTTGGAACGCTTTGCGGACCGTATTGCAAGCGCATTAACCATCGCGGCAAAGATGGAACGCTATGCGGCGCTGGATGCTATTAAACTTGATGCAGAGCCAACGGATGCCACCGCTTTGCAGAAAGCATGGGCGCATGAAATTATCGAAGCAATTACCGCGCGTATTATGCGTCGTAATATTTTGGATAAAAAACCTCGTATCGATGGACGCGATTCGAAAACTGTTCGTCCTATCGAGGTAGAAGTCGGCTTGCTGCCACGCGCACATGGCTCTGCCTTGTTTACTCGTGGTGAAACGCAAGCGCTGGTTACATTGACACTTGGCAATGATAAAGACGCGCGCCCGATTGAAACAATGGACGGCGCAAGCGATGAACGGTTTATTCTGGATTATAACTTCCCGCCATTCTCGGTCGGTGAAATCGGCCGTATCGGCGCACCAAAGCGTCGCGAATTAGGCCATGGAAAATTGGCTTGGCGCGCGATTAACCCAATGTTGCCGTCGAAAGAAAAGTTTGATTATACAATTCGTGCAGTTTCCGATGTTTTGGAATCTAACGGTTCTTCCAGTATGGCAACAGTCTGCGGGACGACGCTTGCATTGATGGACGGCGGCGTGCCACTGGCCCGCCCGGTTGCGGGAATAGCTATGGGATTGATTAAAGAAGGCAACGAGTTTGAAGTCCTGACCGACATCATGGGCGATGAAGATCACTTGGGCGATATGGACTTTAAAGTCACCGGAACTGACAAAGGTGTTACCGCATTGCAGATGGATATCAAAATCACTTCCATAACTTTTGAAATCATGAAACAAGCCTTGGCGCAGGCGCGCGATGGACGCTTGCATATCCTTGGTATTATGACCAAGACTATCAAGACCCCGCGCAAGGAATTGTCGGAATTCGCACCACAGGCATTTATGATGAAAATCAATCCGGATAAAATCCGCGATGTGATTGGCAAAGGCGGAAGTGTGATTCAAGCGCTGACCAAAGAAACCAATACCAGCATCGACTTGTCTGACGACGGCACGGTGAAAATCTTGGCGACGGATAAAGCGGATGCGGAAAACGCAATTGCGCGCATCAAGGCGATTGTCGCAGAGCCAGAAGTCGGTATGATTTATGAAGGCGTCGTGTCTGGGATGAAAGACTTTGGTATCTTTGTGAAAATCATGAATGGAACATTCGAATCCTTGGTCCATATTTCCGAAATCACAGGCGAGCGTTTGAAGTCTATTGAGGACGCAAAACTGAAGGAAGGCGATAAAGTCTTTGTGAAATATCTGGGCGTGGACAAGCGCGGCAAAACGCGGTTCAGCATGGTCGGAATTAACCAAAAGACTGGCGCCGAGGAAAAGAAGAAATAAAAATAATGCGGGGGCAGAACAACAATGAATTTTAAAATGCGTGATTATTTTAAAGCTACTTATAACTTTAGGCTCGATAGTCTCGAAAGAGAAGTTATGAAGCCTATAGAAAGGAGCATTCTTCGTTTCTTTGCTCGTTTTGCCCCTCTTACATTACCGATAGAATGCCTTGTGAAATCGGGCGAGCGTAAAGTTAAGACCAAGATCGGGGCCGATACATATAAAGAAAATGAAATACCAAGGCTTAAGGCTATCATGGAAAATTATAGAAAAAGGAGCTAAAAAATGGATATGAAGGCATTAATGGAACAAGCAAAGCAATTGCAGGGCAAGGTTTCTGCGGCACAAGATCAATTGGGAAAAACCACAGTAAAAGGCATTTCCGGTAATGGGATGGTTATTGTTGAAATGACCGGGAAATATGACTTGGTGAAATTGACATTGAATCCAGCTCTAATGAAAGAAGACCTGGATACGATTACTGCATTAATCTCGGCAGCATTTAATGATGCGAAATCCAAGGCAGATGACCTTATC
The DNA here is from genome assembly GCA_009784275.1 of Alphaproteobacteria bacterium. Taxonomy (GTDB): domain Bacteria; phylum Pseudomonadota; class Alphaproteobacteria; order Rs-D84; family Rs-D84; genus WRCA01. The sequence continues at coordinate 9,668 of WRCA01000016.1, forward strand.
GATAATGTGATGTCTGCTGCAACGGCCGGAATGCCATTGCCGGAATAATGAGCTCGGGTGATTAGCTCAGTTGGTAGAGCGTCTGGTTTACATCCAGTAGGTCGGCGGTTCGAGTCCGTCATCACCCACCAAATCTATATAAACCCGTTGGAAATTTAATCGTTTCCGACGGGTCTTTTTTAGACAAAAATTTAAACTAGACTTTCAATAATAAGTTTGTATCATAGACATCAAGGACTGCCGAGGGAGAGGATAGAATATAAAAGGATTCATTATGTTGAAAAAGACCCCTCGCAAGAATATCAAAGCAATTCTTGATTATAATAGATGTGGTTCCCTGGCGGAAATAAATGAAAAAGAGTCCATATCGCTCGATTTATATTGTCTATCCGGATATTTAAACCTTGCTGAATTTACCCGCGGCGCTGTTGTCTTACGTCTATATAATTCTGTTCCGCAAAAGCCGGAATGGAAGAATTTGTGGTGGCAAACAAGACAAAAAGAAGAACTTAAAATAGCAAATCAAAAAACAGATTTGGTTGAGCTGGACGCAACCAGTGCGGGCGATTTCGGATACTGGATGTTTAACGATAACAGGCAATTTCACTTCATAAAATCCATAAAATTTCGTCACCCTAATCAAGTTTTCAAATTCGGCATTGGTGATGGATTCTGTGTTCAAAATGAATCTCTGCGTAAAATCATTGAGCAAGCAAAAATACAAAGCCGCAATGATAACACAGTGAAATATCGCATGGATGAGTCATTAAAGCAGTTTCATGAAAATCTATATCTTATAATCCGGGCACGTGATCATATTGGATTTGAAGAATCAGAGATGGAACGCCTTTATTCTAAAATAGATGAATTAAAAGAACAGATAAAAGTCCACCAAGAAAATAAAAAGGGACATGAATCACAAATCCAACAGCAATTAGGCGAAATTTCCAAAAAGAGCGCGGATCTTGCCATCAGCGGATCGATCCGGACTTCGGATATCGAATTGTTAGATAATTATTGGAATACCGTAATGTATGAAAATAATGATAGTGGAGATCAGGCGTTTTCGTATAAAGGATTATCACAACAAGAATTAGATAATCTAAAAATTAGAAACAAAACATTTTATGCGAACCAAAAATAAAAACACGGGCGTTTGCCCGTGTTTTTTCCACAGGGAAATCTTAAAACCAGCTTTTTTCTCTTAATATTCCATGGGCGACCTTGGTTTCGGTGCCATCGGCATTTCTGCGAATCACAACAATTTTGGTTTCAGCCAATTCCGCAGCAGTTACCCTGGGGATCAGGAAGGTGCTGTTAACTATGCCCTCGCTGTTGCTTTTGACATCTGGCAAAAGCACAGCCGAGCTTGTCTTTGCCGGCGCCGCATTTGGATCCATCGGACAGCTGGTTAAGTCATATGCGCGCACCATAAAGTTCGTGCTGGGCCTGACATCTCTCAATCTGACACGCATTTCCAGACCGCCTTCTCTTTCATTGAATCTGATATTGCCCAGTTCGGTCTTTCTGTCACCAGCTTGGAACATTTTTGCACCCAGGCGCGTTACCTCATCGTTCTGATGCGTTTGAACATAGTCCTCGTTCTGGGTTCTGTTCTCGCTGGTACTGGAACATCCGGCCATAACGGCAATAACAGCCAACGCGGATGTAAAAATTGATATCTTCTTTATTGTTTGGTTCATAGAGCTCTCCTTTCTCTTACGTCACGCATTTTACCTTATTTCGCCTGGCTTTGCGCTAGGAGTGAATCCCTTACCGTTTCTTCTTTTTGCCATCCAGATGTATTTTTTCTATGAGTTCGTTATAATACATAGCGATATTATGCATCGCCTTGAAAAAACCTTTTTTATGCGCTATAAAAAAACCAACAAGGACGGATACAGATACAATTACCGTTAAAAGCGCGGCAAATAATTCTATGGTTTCCTTGAATGTCATAAGCTCTCCGTACCTGAATACT
>WRCA01000017.1 GCA_009784275.1 Alphaproteobacteria bacterium
ACCGCAATCGCCGACAATATAAAAAACAACCTGCGGATTATCCAAGAAATCCCCCTGGCACAGAGTTTCCGCAGCACTGCGCCCATATTAAGAACAGTAGATTATTTCTTTAACCGCCTGCCGGATTTTACAAATAATGACCACAAAATATTTCGAGCAGACGCACCAGGGCTTGTGGAATTGCATTCCTTGAAATTATCCGAAGAAAAAACTGCCGTTGCCCGACGCGAATATATTAAATCCATAGCCGACAAAATCGCAAATCTGGTCGCAAATGGTATGGCACCCAGCGATATTATGGTTTTGGTTCAGCGACGCGCGCCATTTGCCGCGCCACTGGTTAATGAATTAAAGCGTCGCGCAGTCTCGGTCGCCGGCAGCGACAGGATTATCCTGCCGGAATTTCCAGCAATTCGGGATTTGCTGAACCTAACGCGCTTTTGTATTAATCCGAATGATGACTACGCGCTGGCATGTACTCTGAAAAGTCCTCTATTTAGATTTTCAGAAGATGATTTATTCAAAATTTGCCTTAACAGAGATAGCAATATATTAAGTCGCATCAAAGAATTATATCCGAACGATTATAATAAACTTCAACAAATTTTAGATTGGTCTACGGTTCTCGCACCTTATTCCTTCTTTACAAAAATATTGAATACAAATGATAATAGGGGAAAAATAATTGTGGCACTGGGCACCCAGGTTATAGAACCTTTAGAAGAATTCCTGACGATCTGTCTTTCTTATGAACGCACGCAAAGCGGCATGCTAAAACAATGGCTTAAATGGTTTATCGAAGGGGGCAGTGAAATAAAGCGCGAATTATCATCCGCAGAAGGCGTCAGAATCACAACAGTGCACGGCAGCAAAGGCCTTGAAGCGGCCGCGGTATTTCTGATAGACACAATCCGCACCCCACGGGACAAGCCAGGGAAGGTTATAGGAATCAGCGAAAACGGATGGCTGTGGTCGCCGCGTCAGAACAATTCCGACAAATGGGGGATAGCCGCAGAGCGCGCAATGCGGGAACAACTGGCAGAATACTGGCGGTTGCTGTATGTTGCAATGACCAGGGCGCGGGATATGCTGTTCATTCATGGGTTTTGCACGACTAAAAACCCACCACTTGATGCTTGGCACACTAAACTTTGGGAAATATTGCAATCTATGTCCGATGTCGAAGCCAATGATGATGTAATAACGATAAAACAATAAACTTCTTGCTGATACATCTGCCAATATGATATAAATCCTTTTGTCAAAAAGGATTTGAAATGGCAAAATTTGGAATTTCATACAGTGTTTATGACGGCGAAGAATTGTTGGAAGCATCAATTCGTCATATCCGAAGTTTTGTAGACTATATTTGCATCGTTTATTCAGAAAAATCATGGTATGGGGACGCTGCGAACCCAGGACTCGCAAAACTTGTACACAATTTGAAGCAATCGGGATTGGTTGATGAAGTTATTCATTATGAAACCAATCCGGTTGATAAAAATTCCCCTCAACGCTTGAAATTTAAAACCGCGGAGCAGATCAAAAAGCGTAATGTCGGGCTGGCTGCTGCGAGAAAAGCCGGCTGTGATTACTTCATGACTATGGATACCGACGAATTTTACGATAAAGCTGCATTTCAAAAAGCACAGGAGTTTATCCGCTGTAATCCGAAAATTTCTCACTTTTTCGTACATATCTTAAATTATGGGCGTTCCCCAACAGAACGGTATGACGGACGAAAATGGGAGTATTTTGTTCCATTTTTCGCTAAAATCCGGCGCAATTCAATGCTGGGGACAAATAAGAAGGTTCCATGCGTTACCGACCCTACACGGAATGTCTCGCATCATTTCGGCGCAAGGTATTGGGTATTAAGCGACATATTTATGCATCATTTCACAAGGGTTCGTAAAGATCTAGACAACAAGTACTCGGCGCGCGTAGTCCCAAAAACTTTTGATGATGATTGGATTAATAATGAAGAACGCTTTATAAAAGTCCCCGATTATTTTGGGCTAAAAGATTTGTGGTAATTACGAAAAATTCATAATAAAATTATTGATATGAAGCTTTCAGAAATTTTGGCAGAAAAATCACGGCAAAAATTTGCCACAGAACACGGTACGGAAATCCATCGTCGCCTGCAGTTTGTTTTTCTTGATGGCAGTAATGCACATGGAGATTCGGATTTGGTTGAAAAAATTCGAAAAAATCCGGAAATTGTCAGCTTTTTCGATAAAAACTCCCGTGCAGAAGTCCCAATTGCCGGATATGTGAATGGCAAATTCGTTAGCCGTCGAATAGATCGCTTGAAAATAACCCCAGAAGTAATTAAATTTTTAGATTATAAAACCGACACGGATAAAACCGCTTTTCGGGATAAATATATTGCGCAAATCAAAGAATATACCACATTGCTACACGCTGCTTACCCAAACCATACCATCCATGGATCTATACTGTGGACGCATGATTGGGAATTAGAAAAAATTATATAAATAGATCCCCTTTGACAAACAACTTTAATATATTACCCTCTCTCAAAACAAATGGGCGAGTGAATTATGAAAAAACATGATGTTGTGATTCTACACGGAACCGGCGGTTCGCCGGAAGGGAATTGGTTTCCTTGGTTGAAGAAACAATTGGAATCTGCCGGATACAATGTGTACATTCCGCGACTCCCAACACCAGAAGGTCAGTCGGTCGAGAACTGGAACAAAGCCCTGAATGAGCAAGTTCCACCCATTAGCAAAAATACTATATTAATAGGTCACAGCTGTGGCGCAACTTTCCTTTTGCATATTTTAGAAGCACTGAAAGAACCAATCACACAATCCATCTTCGTTAGCGGCTTCATAGACAAGCTGGGGAATGATTTTTTTGATAATTTGAATGAAACTTTTGTGAGTAACGAGTTTAATTGGGGAACGATAAAAAAGAATGCTGGAAAAATAACATTATTCCATGGTGATTATGATCCTTATATACCAATGTCAGCAGCGAAAAAACTGGCAGAAAAGCTGGACACACCACTGACTATAATTCCGAATGGCGGACACTTGAATGCAGAATTCGGATATACAGAATTCCCACAGATATTGGAAATGTTAATGACTATTGACTAATGACCAGGGACTAATTTATAATCCCGATATGCTGACAAACCTGCATATTTCCAACATAGTCCTAATAGACAAGCTGAATCTGGAATTCGGGCAAGGCTTGAACGTCCTTACCGGGGAAACTGGGGCGGGGAAAAGTATCTTGCTTGACGCGCTGGCGCTGGCGCTGGGCGCGCGATCGGATGTTGGCCTTGTTCGCCATGGATGCGAAAGCGCGCAAGTAGTCGCAGAGTTTGAAATCAGTAATTATTCGGATTCAATTATCAATTTATTGGGAGAAAACGGGATAGAGCGGGATGACACCTTGACCCTTCGCCGAACCCTGGGGGTAGACGGCAAATCAAGGGCCTGGATTAACGATATTCCCGTTTCAGTCAAGATTTTGAAGCAAATTGGCGATGAATTAATAGAAATTCATGGCCAATTCGAAAACCACAGCCTTTTGGACCCTGCGACTCATATCGCTTCATTGGATGAATTCGGGAATTACGGCGAATTACTGGAACAAATTGCCGGCGTCTATAAAGAGCTTCGCGCAGCTGAAAAAGAGCTGAAAGACCTACAGGATTTGCTGGAACGCAGCGCGGCAGAGCGGGAATTTCTGGAGCATAATGTAAAAGAGCTGGCCGCGCTGAACCCGCAACCAGGGGAAGAGGAGGAGCTGTCATCACGGCGCGCCGCCTTGATGGATGCGGAGAAGAATGCCGGAATTTTGAATGATGCGCGGGAGGCTTTGCACGGTAAAAACCTGGAAGAATCGATTTTTTCTGCAGCGCATATCTTGGAACGCATAAAAACTGACCCGAATCCATATGCCGCGCATATTGACCGGTTGTACGAAGCGGGGGGGGCAATTGCAGAAATAATCCAGCAAATCGCGCCCTTGGCGATGGATACCGCTGACCTGGAAATCACAGAAGAGCGCTTGTTTGCATTGCGTGCCGCCGCCAGGAAACATCGCGTGTCGGCGGACGATCTGCCCGCAAAGCTGATTCAAATGTCCGAGCAATTAACAGCTATCGACAATTCCGACGCCGCGCTGAAACGGGCGGCCACAGCAGCAAAAGCAAATCGAACCGAGTATGACAAGCTGGCTTCTGCGCTTACCAAGGAACGTATTGCCGCATCTGCAAATTTAAGGGAACTAATCCTAAAAGAACTGCCGGACTTGAAACTGGGCCAGGCTGACTTTATGGTTCAAATCGACCATGGCGCGCCAATGATCACGGGCCTTGACACTGTCACATTTATGATAAAAACAAACCCAGGAACGCCTTTTGCGCCGCTGCATAAAATCGCATCGGGGGGGGAGCTGGCGCGACTGATGCTGGCGCTGCGTGTCGTCCTGATGCGCGGCAATATATCGCGAACTTTTGTGTTTGATGAAGTCGATACAGGAATCTCTGGCGCAACCGCAAGCGCGGTCGGAGCACGGCTTTCGCGGCTGGCAGCTGGCGGCCAAGCCCTTGTTATTACCCACAGCGCCCAAGTGGCAGGCTTTGCGAATAAACATTTTTTGATTACGAAAACCAGCGCGAATAATAATACTATTACCAATGTCTGCGAAATCACAGGCGATGCGCGGCAGAAAGAGATAGCGCGCATCATCAGCGGCGCCAAGATAACCGGCGAATCCGTCGCAATGGCAAAAACTTTGATTAAAAAATAAAGAAATTAAATTTCTACAACCCCGTCGCTGAACTCAATTTTTGCAGGCTTTGCAAAGTCTGCCGCGCGTGAAATTATTTTATTATTATTCCGGACAATCGCATAACCCCGCTGCAGTACATTTTTATATGATAAAGAATTTAACATCTGATCTGCATGTTCAAGCGATTGACGCGCGGAAGTCAATTTATTCGATAATAAAACGGGCAGGCGATCCGCGTACAACAGCATTGTCCGCGCACCATTCAATCGATTTTGAAATATCATATTTATTGTGCGTCCTGCATCATCAAGGCGCTGTGCGCGTTCCATAATCAATTGTTTTGGATTTTTTACAGCAATAACATTCAATGCGGCCGATAAATTTTTCAATTTTGCAATATGCGCGTTTGTCAGGCGGTGCCCCAAGTTTTCAAGCTCCGCTATTATCGAAATCTTTGTAGGAACCACGATTTCTGCCGCGCCTGTTGGCGTTGGTGCGCGCACATCCGCGGCAAAATCAATCAGCATCCAGTCAGGTTCATGTCCGACGCCACTTACGACCGGAATTTCCGATGCTGCAACGGCACGAACAACAATTTCTTCGGAAAAAGGCAGCAAATCTTCCAGCGATCCGCCGCCACGCGCAACGATTATGATATCAGGTTTGTTTTTGCAACTATTAAAAAATTCAATTCCTGCCACGACTTCTGCAGCGGCAGTTACGCCTTGAACGGTCGCGGGATATAGTAAAACCTTCACAGGAAACCGTTCGCGCAAGCGGTTGCAAATATCTTGGAAAGCCGCGCCCGTTGGCGAAGTTACAATTCCAATTACAGATGGGAAATTCGGCAAGGCGCGCTTTCGCTCTGCATTAAACAAACCCTCTCTCGCTAATTTTTGCTTACGCTCTTCCAGCATTTTAAGGATAGCGCCGGTACCTGCCATCTCTATTTCAGAAACTATGATCTGATAATTGCTGCGCGCGGGATAAGTCGTGAATTTGCCGGAAACAATGACTTCCAATCCGTCCGCCAACTGAAAAGGCAATGGCGTCCCGCGCCAAATAATCGCATTAATCGCCGCGCCTGCATCCTTTATCGTCATATAAATATGTCCGGATGAAGCCTTTGTAATCTGCGATAACTCTCCGCGGATTTTTATAATTGGAAAAGCGGTTTCAACAACCGTCTTCAGCAGATTCGCAGCATCAGAGACACTGAAAATCATATCTGGTTTTACAAAAGGTTCCGGTTTCGGAATCATTTATAGCTCCGTGAGTGGCCATCTGGGCCGCGGCGCAACAGGTTCTGTTACAACACGTCCAAGATTATAATTTTCAATTCCTGCCCAGGCAATCATCGCACCATTATCAGTACAAAGATTTAGCGGCGGAGCACCATACTGCATGTTATTTTCTGCTGCCATTTTCTCAAGTGCTGAACGAATTGCAGAATTCTTCGCAACACCGCCCGCAACTACAAGTGCTTTCGGGGCCGCTGTAATAACACGCTCGTCTTTCAAAGCATTATGCAGTCTGTTTATAACTACATCAACCACAGCTGCCTGGAACGATGCACAGAAATCGTTTATGAATGCGTCGTTAATTTCAGATTTATTGTTCTGCAGGAACGTACGCGCCGCCGTTTTAATTCCTGAAAACGAAAAATCGCATCCAGGCTTGTCGCACAAAGGACGAGGGAACTTAAATACCATCGGATTACCAGCCACAGCACGCGCATCCACAACCGGTCCGCCCGGATAGCCCAGTCCCAGCATTTTGGAGACTTTATCAAAAGCCTCGCCCGCGCTGTCATCCAGTGTCTGCCCTATTAATTCATAGTCGCCAACACCTTTTACCAAAAGGATTTGCGAATGCCCACCGGATGCCAGCAATAAAAGATACGGAAATTCCATATCATTGGTCAACCGTGGGACAAGCGCATGCCCTTCCAGATGATTTACCGCAACCAAAGGCTTGCCTGTTGCTTGGGCCAACCCAACTGCAAATTCCCAGCCAACAATCACTCCGCCTATCAGCCCCGGTCCTGCCGTTGCTGCAATCACATCAATATCCTCGACTGTTTTACCCGCTTCATCCAGGGCTTTTTGCACAACTTCATCTATTGCAAGAATATGCGCGCGTGCCGCCAGTTCCGGTACAACGCCACCATATTTTTTATGTTCTGGAATTTGGGAATAAATTATATGAGATAAAATATTACGATCGGAATCGACCAGAGCGGCACTCGTTTCATCGCAAGAGCTTTCAATGCCAAGACAAATGATTGATTTCATTTTTTATTTATCTTCACGCAATGCGACACCGACCGCACACAGCGATGCAGCATATTTCACTTTCATATTTGATGCATCGGGCAGGGTAGTCATACGATTAATGCACGCGACCATTATTTCGGAATTTTCATCACTGCCAGTCAGAATTTTCACCGCAGCAGTGCGCCGATCGTTAGAACTAGAGGCCCAATCACGCAATTCTCCATTTTCAAGATTCGTGGATTTCATGCTAAAGGCAAATATAACAGCGACCAGCAATAACGCCGCAATTCCTACAACTAATTTAGTATGCGCTTTTATGAAGTTCATTTTGTTCCCCTTATTCGCATTTAACCAGCCACAAATCATAATCCGCATCTTGCAGTGGATTATCGCCAGGTTCGTTTTTATCCATCCATCCGCTGAAAATCTTTGTATCATTCTTTTTGATTTCAGCGAACATATAAAAATTTTCCGGTTGATACGGCGCGGTCTGTTTGCAAGTCCTGGCTAATATTTCCAATTTTTCAAATCCCGCCGATTTTCCAACAGGCAGGGATACCGTCACAGCCTTGCCCGCAGCTTTGTTCATAATCCGTACAACAGCAATATCCTTATTTACAAATTCATCAGCAAAAGAGGATGAAATGCAAAAGGCAAAAGGCAGAAGAAAAAACCAAAATGTATTTCGAACAAATTTCATATTGCTTCTGCCTTTCACTTTTTATATTTATTTCGCTGCTTTTTCTGCAGCAGTCGCGTTCAAGTCTTCCACGATACGCGCTTTCTTGCCCGACAATGCACGCAGGAAGAATAATTTCGAGCGACGCACTTTTCCGATGCGAACTTTTTCGATTTTTTCAATCGCAGGTGAATGCAATGGAAACTTGCGTTCAACCCCAACACCGTAAGATTCTTTGCGCACGGTAAAGGATGCGTTCGATCCGCTGCCGCTGTCGCGGGCGATAACCACGCCTTCAAACACCTGGGTTCTGAATTTATCGCCGTCTTTGATTTTCACATAGACTTTCAAAGTATCGCCGGCTTTGAAATTCGGAATTTTTTTATCCGCAGCCAGTTTTTCGACTTGTTTCTTTTCGATTTTTTTAATGATATTAGACATTTTTCTTTTCCTTTAAATCCGGACGACGTTCCTTTGTAATCTCGTCCGATTGTTGTTTCCGCCATCTTTCTATATTGCCGTGATGACCGGACAGCAGGACTTCTGGGACACTATGTCCACGCCATACTGACGGGCGGGTGTATAACGGCCATTCCA
>WRCA01000018.1 GCA_009784275.1 Alphaproteobacteria bacterium
CGTAGCTCGTTTCTGTTGCTCTGATCGTCGGGTTGCCCCGCCGGGCCATTAGCCCGTATGCTGCCTGGTGGTGTCCGGACTTTCCTCCGCCCAAGGGCGGCTATGCCTCGACTATCTGACCCATGAAAAGTACACCATTTTTCGCAAAAAGCAATTGATTTTTTCATGCTTATCAGCAACACTGGCACGATGTCTTTAATAACCCCAATCTTAAACGAATCCCAGCTATGCGCATTTGACGCAATTGAAAACAGTTCAAAAAATATATTGATTCTGGGACAAGCAGGAACAGGAAAATCAACTTTTGTAAACTTCTTGAAATCCGCTTCGAAAAAGAGGGTTCTTTGCGCATGTCCGACCGCTGTTTCTGCGCTGAACATCGGCGGGCAGACAATACATTCTATGTTTCAAATCGCCCCGCGTGATTTTGTAATGCCTGAATTTTTAAAATTAAAATCAAAGCCCCGCAATATCTTGGCCGCCGCAGATGTGTTGATTATTGACGAGATTTCGATGGTATCCCCGGACGTGCTGGATGCCATGGATATTCTGGCGCGCAACGCAAGAAGAAACAATGCGCCATTTGGCGGTTTGCAAGTGGTTGCCATTGGAGATTTATTTCAATTGCCGCCTGTGATTACCCGCGATGCAGAGAAATTTTATACCGAGCATTATGGAATCCCAAATGCATATTTTTTCGATGCGCATGCATTCAAGCGCATGAATTTTGAACGTGCAAATTTCGACTTCGTTTACAGACAAAATGATGATGCATTATTATCGCATCTTTCCCGTTTGCGCCAAGATTCTGATGCGGCTGACGCCCTCGCCTATTTTAATAATCTGAAAATCGAAGACCCGATACAACGTGCTAATGCTGTGATAATCACACCTTTCCGGGCGGTTGCGGACAGAATAAATGCAAATCGATTAGCGCAAATTGCTGCGCCGGAAATTGTTTATACTGGCGAATTAATCGGAAACTTTAATGAAAAAGACGTGCCGGCGCCGATGAATTTAACCCTCAAAGTCGGTGCTTTGGTAGTGTTTGTAAAAAATTCCGATCGCGGCGACTGGCATAACGGCAGCATGGGAATTGTAAGAGAGCTTGGTGCGAAAGAGATCTTGGTTCAACTGTTATCGGATAAGCGAGAAATTGTTACCGTAAAGCAAGACAAATGGGGAAAGATTGAATACAGCCATGATGAGAATGAAAAGCTGATTGAAAACGAAACCGGCAGCTATAAGCAATTTCCGCTGGCGTTGGGCTATGCGATGACGATTCATAAAGCGCAGGGAAAAACCCTTGATGCTGTTGTTGTTGATATTTCGCGCGGGGCGTTCGCGCATGGACAAACTTATGTTGCATTAAGCCGCACGCGTAGCGCAGCTGACATGCATATTGCCGCGCCTTTGCGTCCGCGCGATATTATTTTCGACAAACGGGTTACAGAATTCGTCGGTTAAAAAACGGGGTGTTGCCCCGTTTTCATTATTCTTTCATATATTTTTCTGGGATTGGAATTCCGCAAGCTTCGAATGCTTGTCTTTTACAGCCGCGTTTTGCAGCCCATTCAGCCTCTGACTTGGTCTCTTTTTCTTCCTTTGTGAATTTCGGGCATCCGTGACTTTCAAGGCAATTCTTTTGTGCCGTGGTCAGCTGTCCCATCCATTCTTTTTTGCCCTCTTTGTTTCCCCACGCCATTGCCGGTCCCATAACCGCGCCGCTGGCCAGAAACACAGCTGCAAATAACACAACTTTCTTCATCTTCTCTCTCCTTTTTGAGTGACTCATGCAAATAATATCACGTAAATTTGTGAATTGTATCGGTTTGTATTCCTTAAATTACAACCTTTTTTCCATTATAATGGCATCAATATTGTCATAGTATTTCGGGCGTGTGGCGATTTGTTTATAGCCATTACGCTCGTAAAGTTTTCGTGCGGCATGATTATTTTCCGCGACTTCCAAAAAGATTTTTTTTGCCGATATTTCTTTTTCTATCAATTGCAATAAAGCATCTGCAACACCAGTGCCGCGATAGTCAGGATGGACGCCGATGGTAATTATTTCACACTCATCCGCTGCGCAACGCCACACGATAAATCCATTTTTGGACACGATGATTTGCGCGCCGCTGCGTTGCAAAGATGCGAATTCTTCTGCATCCCAAGGCTTATCCGGAAAGCAGAGTTTATGAAGATTTGCAATTTTGTTCAGCATAGCTGGGCTTTATATACATTGGAATTACGGGTTCGTTTGCGCCCGCGGACAATTTGCGAGTGATGATTGGCAAGGCATCCAGCAAATCAAACGGTTTATGACCGACTGTTTTCGGGTAATCGAATTGTTTCGTTTCGACTTCTTCGATTGTCATTACTTGCGGCGAAAGGTCGCGGGCGCCGACAAAAAAATCTCCTCGACCGGAATCGATTGCAACAAATGCATCCGGAGTTTTTTCCAAATAAATTTCAAACGCATTAATCGAGATTAATGGAATGCCGAGTCCTATAGATAAACCTTTGGAATATGCGATTCCCAGGCGAATTCCAGTAAAGCTACCGGGACCTACGACCACACCGATTGCAGTCAGGTCGCGCCATGTCGCGCCGTTTTCTATCAGAAATTTTTCAGTTTCAGTCGGCAATGAGAGAGATTGTTTTTCGGTTGGGATGTGTTTTATTATACCCCTCACCGCATCGCGCTGCACTACGCTTGCGCTCTGCGACTCCCCCTCAAGGGGGGAGTTATTGGCATTGTGCAACGCCAATCCGATTCCCGATGAAGATGTATTGATTATCAGAATCATTTTATAGTTTTTCTATGTCTATAAATTCGCCGTTTACACAATAATTATTAATAAACTCATCACGACTTAATGGAAACTTTGGAGTATCATACTTAAACAAAACGCAATTTTTCTTGCGACCACCGCGCTTTTTCTCATCGAAATCTTCACACATCTTTTTTACTGCAAATAGCAACTCTTTCATTGAATCAAACTCATGGATTCCTGCTTCGTCGCCCCATGCGTGCTCGAACCAATAAAACTTGCCGTCATTTTGGAAAACTAAAAATGTGTGCATCGATGCGTCATGCCAAGTTGTTCCATAGTCGCAATTACTGTGCGAAATATAATACGCGTCGCAAGGAATGTTTTGTTTTAGGAATAGATGACGCGCAAGCTCGGTCTGCTCGAAACAATCGCCGATTTTATTTTCCAACAACTGTTCCGGCGAGTTGAATACCAAGCCATATTTAATGTCAGATATTTTTTCTTTCATCAAATCTTTTGCGATTTCTAGATTATTCATACTCTTATCCCTGCGTTGAAGCCTATGCGTTTGGAAATTCCGGCAGATTTTCTTGCTCGCAGCAGATTATCTATTTTCTTCGCATCGAATTTTGTTGCTTTATCCTCGCCATTATTATTTAGTAATTCGCGACGCAACAATGCGGTTAATGAGCGTTGCAATTCTCTTACGCCCTGCTCTGCTGTATAATTGCGGATAATATGCCGCAGCGCGTCATCAGTGATTTTTATATTTCTTGCATTCCAGCCCGCGTCACGCGCCGCACGCGCAATCAGATGCTCTTTCGCTATTGCTAATTTTTCATCTTCGCAGTAGCCTGGGATTTCAATAATTTCCATTCTATCTTTTAACGCCGGCGACATATTTAAAGTATTCGCCGTTGCGATAAACATTACATTGCCAAGGTCAAAATCAACCTCTAGATAATGATCGCGGAAAGTTTTATTTTGTTCCGGGTCAAGCACTTCCAGCAATGCGCTTTCCGGGTCGCCGCGATGGTCGCGCCCGAGCTTATCAATCTCGTCCAACACAATCACCGGATTATTTGCGCCACAACGTTTCAAAGCATCCATCAAACGACCCGGCTGACTGCCAATATAAGTCTTACGATGTCCGCGAAAGTGCGCTTCATCTGATACGCCACCCAATGAAATTCTGTGATACTTGCGACCCAGTGCTTTTGCAACGGATTTACCCAGGCTGGTCTTGCCAACACCTGGTGCACCTACTAAACAAAGTATGCTGCCCGCTGTATTTCCAGTTTTACGCATAACCGCGATATGTTCCAGAATCCTTTCTTTCACAGGCTGCATTCCGGAATGCTCGGCATCCAACTCTTTACGTGCCGCCGTTAAATCAATTTTCGATTTGTCGGATTTATTCCAAGGCATCGACAGCAATTCATCGAGGTAAGTTTTCAATACCGCGCCTTCGGTGCTCATCGCGTTATGACCGCGCATTCTGCGCCATTCGGACATTGCTTTTTCTTTCGCATCTTTCGGCATTTCGGAATTTTCAATTCTGCGCTTTAGACTTTCCGAGTCCATTTCATCGCTGTCTTCTCCCAGCTCCTTCTGAATAGCTTTCAGCTTTTCCTGCAAGACCGCATTGCGATGCCCGCCTTCCATTTGCTGCTGAACACGTTTGCTGATCGAAGCATCGATTTTTGCGATCTCGGTCATCATTCCGATTTGTTCCAGGACCAGCATCAGCTTTTCACGATAAGTTTTCGCCGCAAGAATCTTTACTGCCGCCGCGGTTTCCATATTAGTGATTTGAACCACCGCATCAACAAACGCCGGCATCGGATAATTATTTATAATCGCATTCAGCTTGTCCAAGCGCAGCTTACGCGGCAGCGCAAGCTCTGACAACTCCTCTGCTACTTTTTCGCGCAATGCTATTGTTTGTTCAAACTCGCTGTCATCCAAAATTAAAATTTCAGTTGGGGTTCCGCTGAACAGCCCATTTTCTACGGAAATATCAGAAATTCTTACCGCCGCCTTGGTCTGGACAATCGTATGGATTGAATTATCCGGCAAGCGCAGAATCTGAATCACATCCGCCAATGTTCCGGTGTCATAGATTTCTTCGGGATTAGTCGGGTAATTCCATTTATGCTGGGGCGCCAAAATAACCTGGCGACTGCCGGCCGCCGCCGCATCCATGCATGCGACTGAAATCTGATTATCAAGATAGATCGGAACGGTAAGTCCAGGCTGGACTACCAAATCTTTTAAAGGTAAAATAAATTCTTTCATAGCGTGTAATAATATAGAGCATTTTAACTAATAGTCAATAGCCATTAAAAAATCCCGCGGTTGCGGGAATCTTAACGACGATAATTATTATATCCACCGGAATGCTCACGGTTGCCGCCGCCTGCGGACTTTTTGGACAAGTATCTGGCGCTGATGATAACCAGCCATTGAACTGACAACAAGCCTAATCCAAACATCGCTTGGCCGGTATCCGATACCATCAAAGTCAAAACATAAATCAGTTGAGCGATAAACGAAACATAGATTATTCCGAAAACACCCGTGAAAAAATATTTTTTAATTTTATTGAACATTTTCCCTCCATTTTTTAAAAGTGCCGGATTCTGGTGCCAGGCTCCGGCGGGCCCCGCAAAAGCTATATGGGCGTTACGACAATTGCCGCTTGCGCCCTGTGCCAATTAGGCAGCCAATGCAAGGCGAACATTTGAGTTCGCAGCGATTCTATCGCCATTCAGTTTTTTTCAGTCTTTTACGGGAACAACCCCGGACGCACTCTTTATCTTTCAGCCTCTGTCGATACTAATCAGCCCCATAGATTTTATTGGTGGAGCTGCCGGGTACCGCCCCCGGGTCCAAAAAGCCTATTGCATAAAGCATTCAGCATCGTCTTCCCCGAAGGGACCTTATAATTATAGAGATTTTTTTGGGGAAATCAAGCGCCCTGCTTCTTTGCAGTCGTCAATGCCGAACGCAGCGATTTTTCAGCCAAAGTCCGGATTTTCGGCGCAAAAGCCCGCATATTCATCGCGTCCGCCACAGAATTTGCAAAGATTTCCGCGATATAGTTAATCTGGGTCGGCGCCACCACAAAGACTTCCGACGAAATCTGCTCTGGCCGCAGGCGCAACTTACCCGGTGTCGGTTTTTTTATGATGTCTTCTATTGAATTTTCCATAAATGCAACTATAACATAGCCAAAGGAAGATTTCCATAATTTAATTTGACCGGCGGGGGCGAATTTGCTACGCTCTGCCCTGCAATAAAGGATATATTATATGTTTCAGAAGATTATCAGGAAAGTTCTGGGCTCTGCCAATGACCGTATTGTGCGTTCTTATGATAAAACCGTTTCTTTTATCAATGATTTAGAGCAAAAATATCACGCGATGAATGACGAGCAAATGCGTGACGTAACCGTGGAATTACGCAAGAAAATGGCCGATGGCGCGAAAGAACGCGATATTCTGCCCGAGGCATTCGCCCTGGTGCGCGAAGCCAGTATTCGTACGCTGGGGATGCGGCATTTTGACGTTCAGCTGATTGGCGGAATGGTACTTAATAACGGTCAGATTACTGAAATGAAGACCGGCGAAGGAAAGACACTTGTCGCGACCCTGGCGCTGTATTTAAAGGCCTTGCATGGCAAGGGCGCGCACCTTATCACGGTTAATGACTATTTGGCGGCGCGCGATGCCAACTGGATGGGTGCGATTTACAAGTTTTTGGGGCTTTCCATCGGCATTATCCAGCATGATATGACTGACGAAGAACGCCGGGCTGCATATGCCTGTGACATTACCTATGTTACCAATTCGGAACTGGGTTTCGACTATTTGCGCGATAATATGAAATTCGGTAAAGATCAGCAGGTTTTGCGCCCCTTCTTCTATGGAATCGTGGACGAAGTCGATAGTATTTTGATCGACGAAGCACGTACCCCGCTTATTATCTCCGGCCCTGCGGAAGATACTTCGGCGCTGTATAACGCGGTGGATAGTATTGTTGCAAAGTTCTCGCCCGAAGACTACAAAAAAGACGAAAAAGACCGCCATGTCACGCTGACCGAGCGTGGAAGTGACACCGCTACCGCTATGCTGCGCGAAGCCGGGATGTTGGTTGGCGATAATCTGTATTTGCCGGAAAACGCCATGCTGGTTATGCATATCCAACAGTCACTTTTGGCGCATCACTTGTTCAAAAAAGAAGTCAACTATGTTGTCCGCAATGGCGAAGTTCTAATTGTCGATGAATTCACAGGACGCGTTATGACCGGTCGCCGTTTCAGCAAGGGTCTGCACCAAGCCTTGGAAGCGAAAGAACATGTTGCGATCCAGCCGGAAAATCAGACCGTATCCAGCATTTCTTATCAGAACCTGTTCCGCCTTTATCCAAAACTGGCCGGCATGACAGGCACCGCGATGACCGAGGCCGCGGA
>WRCA01000019.1 GCA_009784275.1 Alphaproteobacteria bacterium
CATAATAATTATTATAAAATAACCGTATAGTGCGCCGATGCGTAAGCTGGGGCGCTACAAGCGCCCATTTTTTATGGAGAAGACAATGCCATACCCAAAGACCGAACCAAAAGCGAACTTTCCAGAGCTGGAACGTCAGATTTTAACCTTCTGGCGTGATCACGATATTTTTCATAAATCGCTGCAACAAACCAAAGGCGGCGAGCCGTTCTCGTTCTATGACGGCCCCCCATTTGGAAACGGTCTGCCGCATTGGGGACATTTGGGGGTGTCATCTGTCAAAGATACAGTTTTGCGCTATCAGACCATGAAGGGTCGTCATGTTGTGCGTGAGCTCGGTTGGGATTGCCATGGACTGCCAGCAGAAATGTCTGTGGAAAAAGCACAGAATCGTAAAGCAAAAGACATTGTGGAAAGTGAAGGAATGACCGCATTCTGTGATATGTGCCGAGCAGATGTCCAGGTTTATACAAAAGAATGGGAACGGTTTATCGAAAGAATCGGCCGCTGGGTAGATATCGGCGATAAGTTCGGATATCGCACTATGGACAAAGACTACATGGAATCCATGCTGTGGACAATCAAAGAACTCTTTGAAAAAGAATTGCTGTATAAAGACTATCGTGTGAATCCATTTGATTGGACGAACGGCACAGTGTTAAGCAATTCCGAAGCATCACAAGACTATCGCGAAGTTGTGGATGACGCGATAACAGTTTGGTTTGAATTACGTGATGGAAGACGGCTCCTTGCTTGGACTACTACACCTTGGACATTGCCTGCGAATAGTGCGTTGGCGGTAAATCCAAAGATGAAATACTTGGAGATGAAAGACACGGATGGCGCAGTTTATATCGTTGCAGAATCACGACTTTCCGCATATGAGAAACAATTCGATAAGGCTGAAAAAGTCAGAGAGTTATTAGGATCTGACTTGATTGGGCTGAAATATAAACCGTTATTGAACCGACACGAAACCTTAAATCCTGCATTTTATACTGTTATCGCGGCAGACTATGTGTCAGACGATTCTGGAACTGGCATAGTTCATATTGCACCGGCATTCGGAGAGGAAGACTTTTGGGCAGTGAAAAACATAGATCAACGGTTTCCGGTTATCGTAAATGTTGATCCTTATGGGAATTTTACCGACGAAGTGGAAGATTTCGCAGGAATGAATATATTTGAAGCTAACCCGAAAATCATCGCTAATTTAAAAGAACGTGGACACCTGGTTAAGAAAGAACAATATAAACATAGCTACCCATATGGCGACCGATCAAAGGAAAAATTAATCTATCGCGCAACGGAAAGCTGGTATATAAATGTTCCAAAAATTAAAGAACAGCTCTTGGCGAATAATGCCAAGGTTTGGTGGACCAGTGCAGGCGGACGGTTCAGCGATTGGATTGCGAACGCACGACCATGGTCAATTTCTCGTAATCGCTTCTGGGGCGTACCGCTTCCGATATGGACGAACGGCGATAAAATCAAAGTATTTGGAAGTATTTCCGAGTTAGAAAAATTCTTTGGAGTGAAAATAAATGACCTGCATCGCCCGACGCTGGATGCATTGGAAAAAGATGGCTGGAAACGCATTCCAGATGTTTTGGATTGTTGGGTTGAGTCAGGCAGCATGCCTTGGGCCTCATTGCATTACCCGTTTGAAAACCAAGAAAAGTTCGCAGAGACATTTCCAGCAGACTATATAATCGAAGGCCAAGATCAAACCCGCGGTTGGTTCTATGCTCTGATGGTTCTGGCGACGGCATTGTTTGATAAGCCTGCATTTAAAGTCGTATCTGTAAATGGAATGGTTGTTGATGAAAATAAGAAAAAGTTTTCAAAGTCTCTGAAAAATTTTGTAAATCCAGAGGCACAAATAGAACAGTTTGGCGCGGATGCCGTGCGGCTGTTTATCCTGGGCAGCAATTTCTTGAAAGCAGAGCCTGTTCCAACGGATAAAGAAGGCAAAGTCTTTAACGAGCCTATTAAAAATATCCTAACTCCACTATGGAATGCATATCATTTCTTTACTCTGTATGCGAATGCGGGGAAAATAAAGGCGGAAAAAAATCCCGACTTCTTCACGGCGACGAATATCATGGATAGATATATTTTGACCGAACTGAATGAGTTGTTTGATGTTGCGAATAAGAACCTCGATAATTATCAGCCCGACATTTTGATTCGGCATATCACGAACTTTTTGGATATCTTAAACAACTGGTATATACGCCTGAATCGTAAGCGGTTTTGGGACGAGGATCAAGATGCGTTCAATACATTGTGGACTGTTCTGGTTTATTTCTGCCGCGTGATTGCACCGCTGTCGCCATTTGCCAGCGAATACATATATCGCAATTTAACGGAACTTGAATCTGTGCATTTACAAAAATATCCATATTATACCGAATGCTATAACGGCGTTGACATTTTGTTGGCCGATATGCGCCGCGTGCAACAGGTTATCGCAACCGGAAAAATGCTACGTGAACAAGCAGGTCTACGCAATCGTATACCACTTTCATCTTTGACCGCAGTAGGTGCGAAAATGCCGGACTATGAAGACATAATCAAAGACGAATTGAACGTTAAAGATGTAAACATCGTTGATGACATTACTAATTTTGCAGACTATTTTATATATCTTATCACACCGAAAATTGGAGCGCGTCTGGGCAACAAATTGAAAGAAATCATGGTTGCCTCCAAACAGCCAGGCTTTAATCCAAATGATTGGGGATTGTTGCCTGATGAATATGAAACTCGCTTGACTGTAAAACCTGGTATTACTGGGGCGGCGTTGCCGGATAACACTGCGGTTGTAGTTTTGGATACTAATATCACACCAGAATTGGCGCTTGAGGGACTTGCTCGCGATGCTCTGCGTTTTATCCAAGATTCACGTAAAGAAGCTGGCCTTGATGTTTCTGATCGCATTGTTTTGGAATATTCGGCAGAAGGAGAACTTGCCAAAGCAATAGAAACTCACTCTGATATGATAAAAGAAAACGCGCTGATTAAAGAATTGCGCAAATCTGCTGATGCATCAGAATTTTCAACAACAATTGAAAACCATAAATTCGGAATAAAGATAACCAAAGCATGAAGCTAACACCTGACATTTATTTTACTGAAGTACCGCCGACTATTGATATG
>WRCA01000020.1 GCA_009784275.1 Alphaproteobacteria bacterium
AATCATTCTCCGCACATAATTTATCCATGTTATTCAGCAGTGGCATAAATTTCTGAGTATATGCTAATGACCAATTTTCAGTTTTAATAAGGCATAATCCTTTTTCACATTTTATTCGTTTATTCGGGGTGCCTTTGGGCTCAAAGTTAGATACTTTCCAAGTATCGAATGCAAAGAAATTACCGCTGGCTTTGTTTCTGTTGAAATGCAATTCGTTATCGATGACGACCGCGATTACTTCATGGTCTGCGGTTGCATAAAAGACGGGCTTTGGTTTTATCCAGATAACAAGAACCGCCAGCAAAATACAAACAGTTGTTGTTGTAATTTTGAGCTTCATATTTTTAATCAGCATTAAACACAGCAATGCAACCGTCATTAATACCAAAGCAATTCCCGGCATTACGGGCGTCTGAAAGTTTGCATATGGCAGTCCGGAAATCCACTCGGCAATTTTAAACGTATAATTATAAACTTGCTGGGCTAGTCCCGTCATTCCCGTTAAAGTTAGAGGCATAATTAATAACGAGAAAATCGGAATACAGATCAAATTTCCAATTAAACTGTAAATCTGTGCATCGTTAAAATGGTATGCGATAAAAGGCGCGGTGAAAATACTGGCGACTATTGTAATCATCAGTATTGAATAGATATTGCGTTGCATCCTCTTCCAAAAGGTAAGCTTTTTATATTCATAATTTCCGAAAAACCAGATCATTCCAAAAATGGCGCTGAATGAAAGTTGAAATCCTGCCTCTCCCAGATAATGTGGGTTGGTCAGCAGCAACGCGGTAAATACCACCGCTGCATTACGCATAGAAAAGACAGTGCGGCCCGCAATAAATGCTATGAATACTAAACTTGTCGTAAGGAATGCCCTTTGTGTCGCAACTTCAGCGCCGCTGATGAATAAATAGCCCAACAATCCAAACCAAGCAAAAACCATCGCTGGATAACGCGCGGGGAACTTACGAGTAATCGCAGGCATGCTGCGAAAGAAAAAATAAAAGAATGCAAACAGCCAGCCCCCGACCAAGGTAATATGAAAACCACTGATTGAAAACACGTGCGCGATGCCGGCGGCTTTCCAGGCGCTGTATTCTGATTCCGTCATTGTACGCTTGTACCCAAGGACTAGTGAATCAAACAGCTTGGAATCCATTTTCTTATGCAGCTCGTTCCGCAATGCGGAAATATTATTCGCAGTTTCTTCTTTGGTGATTTCCAGCTTGGTTAGGTAGCCTGTTGCAGACAGTCCGTTAAAGTAAGACCATTCTGCAAAGTCAAATCCGCCGGGCGCCGCTGCCGCACCTGGTGGAAAGATTGTGGCGACCGCGATAATTTCAGAGCCTATGCCCGGCGCGGCTATATCATTTGGCAATGAAACACGGATCATCATTGATGGTAATTTTTCTGTGCCAACGGTTTTAATAAATGCGCGAACTTTATCCGGCGTGTAATCTATGTTTTTTATTGTGCCGGAAATTTCTATGTCCCGCCAAGGACGCGAAACACGGGGAATGTCAATTAAACGGGTATATGCGGCGGTATAGAAAAATCCAAAAAGGAACGCGAAAGCAATCGGGGCAATATTATGTTTGCGCCAGATAAAGAAATTCGTCGCGCAGAGAATTGAAATTAAAATAGGGCAGGCAAGTACGGGTTCAAAAGGCAAGGCAAAATAAATTGCGATACCTGCGCAGAACGCGAAAAGAGAAAATGCCAAGGTCATAAAAAAAATTCTGGCACAAACGGAATTATTTCCCAAATATAAATTCTGGATTTTTAGAAAGTCGGATTATTTCATTCAAATTGTCGTTTTCATTGGAACGGCAACGCGCAATCTTGCCACATTTTTCGCATTTATGGATAATGATAAACCCGTCGCGAATGGTTTCAACGCCAATAGGCATCATCAGATCACCACATTGTGATGCCCGATCGCCGGGATTTATATCAACATCACGCGACCAAAGGCATTTCGGACAATGGTTGGTATACCCATTACCTTTTACATCCGCGCTACAATGCAGACAAACAAAATCTTCTATGCAGCGCGTAAAGGTTTTCATTTAATATATTTAATTTCTTCCGACATCTTTCAAGAACTTCGCCGGGATTTTTCGCAGATGGGTTAAACTGGGGTATTCAATTTCAGGATAAAACAATCTAGCGAAATCTTTCAGGGCGCCTTTTAATAAGCCATCTTTTTTTATAGCCGACAAGTTTTCTTTGCGATCCGTGTATAAGCCAAACCAACTATATTCGAAACCATCGATGCCTCTCCCCGAGAATTTAAGTGCTTCGGAACTCTTATTGGCAGATTTGGCATCATCTCCGGCAAAGTAACGCTTTTTCGTTAGACCAATACAATTAGTTTGCACGATGAAATACATAGGTTCCTTAACTGATAATTCCATCGGTTCGCCGCGGAACAAAATCTTGCGCTTGTCTATCTTTGTCCCTGGGTCTAACTTGTAATCGACTTTGTTATGCGTTAGGTAAAGATTTTGATAGTTCTTTGATCTCATTTTACTTAAAGCCCCAGCGCGCTGCGGTACATCTTGGTTAATTCGTCCGCTTCGTCTAATTCATCTGGATCCAATTTGCGCAGGCGTATCATCTGGCGGATGTATTTTGGGTCGTATCCGATGGATTTTGCCTCTGCATAGATCTCTTTAATATCTGCTGCGATGGCGGCGGTTTCTTCATTCAGCTTTTCAACGCGTTCTATGATAGAAATCAGCTGTTTATTATCAATTGCACCATGATTTTCTTTGGTCATAAAATCTCCCTTGTTTATTTGGAATTCTATGTTATCATTGCAAACTGAAAACACAAGAAAAAAGAACCCGCGGGGAAGCCGACTCTTCCGCCGCACAAAAAGAGGT
>WRCA01000021.1 GCA_009784275.1 Alphaproteobacteria bacterium
AGATTAACGTTTACTGTGGTTGATCCGACTTGTATTGCCTTGGTGGTTGTCCCGCCTTGTTCCACCCAGCCGCTTTTATACTTGCGGTACCAGCCGTTGGTATAGTTCGTGCCGGACAGCCCGAATGCCGATTCTTCGACATAATCGATATTTGCAAGCAGGGTTTTGATATCTATTGTTCCGCCGGTGCCCAGCAGAATGCCCTCTGGGGTTTCTCCGTCGAAAATTCGCAAGGTCTTTGCTTCCATATCCATGGCAATTTCGCCGGGCAGGCCGGCATAAGCGTGGTTCGAGGCGATTCTTTTCAGCTGCAATCTGCGACGGTTGTTTTTATCGTTCACAATATCTGCGGTGTTAAAACCGGTAATCATGCGTGTGATTTCTTGCAGAATATCGCGCTTTTCCAGCGGGTTTAGAACTTCGTCGCCAACCAGGCGCAGCAATAAGTTTGTTGCAAGAACTTTGTCTTGCGGGGTGATTTCGTTCATTTGGGAATTCCTTTTTGAGATAAAAAAAGAGCCGCCAAAGGCGACCAGTTTCAGGGCGGAGTATATCAAAAAATGCCTAAAAAGTCAATTTTTATCTTGCGCGCCTCCATTTTTGGGATATAATTGCTCGCGTCCTCCTACGCCAAGGCTATGGCGGACAAGCTGGATGCGTAGCTCAGTTGGTAGAGCAACTGACTCTTAATCAGTGGGTCCAGGGTTCGAATCCCTGCGCGTCCACCAAAAATTCAACCGCCCTTTATGGGCGGTTTTAATTGTACTCTTTTTGCACGGCGTCGCACGTAAGGCTGTCCACCATGTTTTGTATAATCCTTTGATTCTCATAAACATCATTATAATACAATATGGAATCGTTCAGATTTTTAATCTTGGCTTTGTTGATACCGTTCGGATCCGGATAGCGATCGTCTTTCCCGCGCGCTGATGTCCAAACCACTTGATTCATGGACACGCGTACGCCCAGGTTTGCGCCTGGGGAGAACGAGAAACCATCAACGGCAATATTATTCTCGGACAAATCATCTTTGTTGTATATGCGCACCCAGGTGCTCCATTCCTTGTTATCTTCGAATACATGCGTTTTTGAAACTTTTCCGCTTTTATCGGTCTTCTGAACCTGCCATTTACCATTCCCAAGGTCAAGCAATTTGTACTTGGCATTCTTGTCGTTAAAGAAATCGACGGAAAGTTTTGAGTCATAGACTGAAACGCCTTTGATTACCTGTATAAGCTTTGGATAAAACTGGCCTTCGTAATAAAAGGAGCCTTCGCCGCCTTGGGTGCAATATTTATAAACCATTTCGCGATGCTGTTTTGGAATAGCATTCAGGTTTAATGCGGGATAATAGACATAATAATCTTTTTCTATTCCTGCGCATGCTCTCTTAATTTCAGCGATCATCGCTTCAATCTGTTTTCGGGCAATGTCCCTGATTTCTTTCTTACGCGGCTCGCCATATTTATCAAGGCCGAGCATCACGATATCAAGGTGCCAATCGACAGGGTACGGCATTTCGGTATTCACGTCTTCCAGATCAATTGTTTCTGCATTCCCCTGGCCATAATCTCTACGTTCGCAAGATACGCCGTATGCGGATAATTTGTCGTTCAAGATTTTCATATATTTGCCGGAAATGCTTGCCGCAGCGGCTTCCATTTTGCCAAGCATTATGTCTTTTTGGCCCAGGTTTTCAATGTCGGAAATTTCATATTCAAAATCCTGTACTTTATTTCTGGCGCCCCACATCATCGTGCTGTTATAGCCGTGTGCTTCGCTGAACTGGGCATACTTCGTCTTGCGAAATTCTTCTTTTTCATTTTTAAGAGCCTGCTCTTTTGCGATTTGTTCTGCGGCAATTCGCTCTTCTTCCAATCTGGCTTCTTCCTCGGCCTTTTGTTTGTTGCTGCAACTGCCGGCGATAACGGCCACCGCCAGCATAAGGCCAAGCGTTAGAAGGTTGGCTCTGCGGCGGCCATAATTACAGATGTTATTTAATATGCTCATATTCAATCCCTTGATTAATATCAGCATTATAGCCCATCGAATTAGTTTGTCAACTATTGACATAATGTTTGTATGCATGGCAATTGTGGCGTGCCGCAATAAAAAAATCGCGACTTTAGATCAATAGGAATGAATTCTTTCAGATTCTTTATCTCGTTGTATTGACTAGATTTCTCTTGTAGGAATCTTTTCATGAGGATAGAATCTTCGCCATGAAGAAATTACGAAACATCCTGTCAAGAATTTTCGTGCTGGCATTATTTTGCCATCCCGCGGCGGCCGAGGTTTTCGAAGGATACTACGGCGGGGAAAATCGTAATCTTTATGAGAATTCTGTCGTTTTGGAAAAAGCTCTTCTTGAATTTCAAAATTTATATATTCGTGATTCGTTAATTCTGGAAAATTACGGAACTATTTCCGGCGATATTTTTATAGATTCACAAAAGAGCCTGTTCTTGAAAAACAGCGGCACCATTTCGGGCGGCATATCGATCGGGGTCGGGGCGAATTTGTTTCTGGTCGTAAATGATGCGGATGGCCTGGGCGCGATCAATATCGCTCGGCCAGAGGCGCAATTCTTTGGCGAAGATTCGTCTTCCTTTACCGTTCTTGTCGACGGCGTAAACGGATTAGATTTTGCCGGCTTAAGTTCGGTTGCCGCGAACGCGGACAAATTAGTATTAAAAGATTCAACAATAAATTTCACACCGGGCACAGCGGCGGATGTTCCGATAGAGCTTTCCGGAGAAGTGATTTTCAATTTGGGCGATGCAAAGCT